>JBHOGO010000047.1:0-35524 GCA_043421945.1 bacterium sp. HQB-150
CATTGAATACACTCGGATTTTGACATCTTGGTAGGATCGTTCAACTGATCACTTTATTCTTAACTGATCGGCATTACGCAGCAATACCAGGTTTTAATAATGGCAAGGTAACACGGTAGAAGCTGGTTAGAGGCTTGGCCCCCATGGTTTGTGACGCTTCTTCAAGCGTAGGGTTGATAGACTCCAGTGCACCTTGAATGACTAAGAAAGTCACAGGAGTAAACGCAAGCACTTGTGCCATCAAAATACCCGGCAAACCATATAACCAACGCGTCGGTCTCATATCAAAAAGATCAGCGACAAAGCCCGTAATCAATCCGCTGCGCCCAAAGAGTACGATAATCGCAACACCTACCACAAAAGGCGGTGTGATGATCGGCAGTATTGAAAAGCCACGAAGTAAATTCTTATACTTAAAATCAGAGCGAACAAATAGCAGCGCTAACGCCAAGCCCAATAATGTCGAAAGTGTCGCGGCTAAGGTCGCGAGTAAGAGCGAGTTGATAACGACACCACATCGGCCAGTCCCAACCACACAGCTTAACTGCCACAACTCTTTCGATGTCACACGTGGTATGGCGTGAGCGATGCCCCATTGACCGTCAGGTTGAATAAATGCGGTTAAAATTAATTTGCTAATTGGGAAGAAAACAAACGTTATTAACAAGGCAGAGATAAACACAATCGCTGCACTTGCGAATCGGTCCCCCTTACATAGCCCTCTAGAAGAAAGTACATGTGATAGGAATCCAAGGCACGCAGCGAAGAAGGTAAACCCTCCCCACCCTAAGCCTTTTTGACCTTCGGCTGCTAAAGGAAAGAGTGATAAAACGCTGCTAGCCGAGGTCCCATTGAGCGGGATGACAAATGCTTGCCCGAGGCTTAACGTTAGACCAATGATAGTCACGACCAAAACACTTAATGCACTAAAATCGCGCCGCGGTAGCGTGAGAGCACCCAGCAATAGTGGCGTTAATACACTCATCCAAAGCCAACCTATCCCATTGGTTGCATTGATGAGCGCACTGTCTAGCCCGGTCGACATTGATAAAGTAGGTACCTTGTACCACGGCATAGCGACCACTGAGATAGCCATAAGAAAGAGCCAGCTTACGCCGGCCCTTTGGTTATTATTAAATCTTTGCATGTTTAAAGTAGCGATCCGATTTCGTCGTCCCAACGTTTAAGTAGACGTGTTCTTTCGTCTGATGAGCCGTATAGCTCAAAGTCATAATCAATCAGCTTAATGTCTGCCAGTTTTGGTGCTTCTGGTGGTGTGTTCGCTGACTTGTTCGATGGAACTTGATATGAGTTTGCTTCAATCGCAAGGCTCTGTGCGTCAGCAGTCAATGCCCAGTCATACCAGATTTTCGCTGTTTCTGGGTTTGGACCATCTTTAATGATACTCATTGAACCAATTTCATAGCCCGTTCCTTCACAAGGAGAAACAGTAACGATTGGTGCACCTTGTGCAGCTTGTGCTACGGCATCATGCATGAAAACGATACCTACAGCAGTTTCACCAGTACCAGCAGCACGAATCGGTGCACTACCAGATTGCGTGTATTGGTTAATGTTATTGTTTAGCGCCGCAAGGTATTCAAACGCTTCATCTTCACCAAATAATTGAACCATTGTTGCGAGCATTGTGTACGCCGTTCCCGAAGAGTTCGGGTTTGCTACTTGAATGTCATCGGCGAAGTCATCATTTAGTAGATCTGCCCAACATTGTGGTTGATCTTTGCGAACTAAATCACTGTTGAAGCCAAAGCCAAGACCACCTGCATAGATACCGACTGTATGGTAATCAGAAGCTTCTGCTTGGCGAACAGCCCAATCTTGCAGTTCGTCTAGTTTGCTAGACTTGTACTGAGCTGTAACACCTTCTTCTGCAGCCTGTAGATGTGGGTCACCAGTACCACCCCACCAAATATCACCACGTGGCTGACCTGCTTCAGCACGGATTTGTGCGTAGGTCTCACCAGATGAGCGGCGAGTCATCAGTACTTCAATACCCGTTTCACGTTGAAAAGACTCTGCCATCACACGACACCAGTTTTCGTCTGACGAACAGTAAACAACAAGTTCATCTTCTGCAGCCACAGCTGTGTGAAGTGGCGCAACACTCGCAGCAGCAAAAACGCTAAGCGCTAATAAAGTTTTGTTCATTTTCAATTCTCTTAATATAAATCAGTGAATATATGGTTGTAAGCTTAAGTTTGGATTGGCATTTGAATAGCACATTTTCAATATCAAAAGCTTCTCTGAAAGCTGGTTATAAAAATCAATAAAATATCATGTGAACAGCTGTGCACATTTTGTGTGGGCTAATGTTCGCAGTGTTAGATTTCACTTTCATGAACAAAATATAATAATATTATTTAATAACCTTTCATACTCACTGAGAATGATTTCAGTTGTAATCATTTGGTTGACATGTTGTTTTTAATATATTCTTAAGTTAGCTTATAGATAATATAGGCATCTTTAAGCTACTCCTGATTATTTCATGATGGAAATTGGAAGCGCTGGAACAATAATAATTATATATGAGTGAGAAAAATAGACCGCCTTCATCCGTCGATGTAGCAAAGCTTGCCGGTGTTTCTAGAACAGCAGTATCTAGGACATTTTCAAACAAAGGCTATGTTTCGAAAGCAACAAAAGATAAAGTCATAAAGGCTGCGAATGAATTAGGATATCGAGTCAATTATTTAGCAAAAGGTTTAACTAATTTACGTTCAAACCTTGTAGGTCTTGTTATGTCTGACATCGATACGCCATTTAGAGCAAAACAAGTAAGTGCACTGAGTGATGCATTACTAGAAAATGACTACCATCCACTGTTGGTGCCAACGAGTGATCGTCGAGACTGCTCTTCGGTTATAGAGCTGTTGCTACGTTATAATGTTGGTGGTGTTGTGATTACTTCAGACACCCCACCAGATGATATATACTTCCAATGTGTTAAGCACGAAATCCCAGTCATTTTCATTAATAAAGCAGAACAGAACTACACTACTGATCGCATTGAGTGTGATAATCAACAAGGTGTCGAACTTGCTGCAAACGCCTTTCTTCAATATGGTACTGAAGTAGTCAATATTATTGATATATCATCAAATTCCTACAGTATCAGAGAAAGAACATGGCGGTTTAAAGAATATGCAGAACAAATAGGTTTATTAACGCAAGTGATTACGGTTTCTCATCATACCTATGAGAAAGGTTTTGAAGCTGGTGGATTATTCATTGAGACGATGAATGACGATTTAAACCGCTCATCAGAAAAAGCCTTAAACATAGGTGTATTTTGTTGTAATGATCTTCTTGCTCTAGGGTTTTCAGATTACCTGAAACAAGCTGGAAACATAAATAATAACGTTAATTCTTACAATATACCGATTATTGGCTTTGATGGCATTTCGCAAATGAATTGGGCTGGTCATCAAATCACTACGATTGAACAGTCGGTAAATGAGATGTCGAGTTGTGTTGTTGATACATTAATTGAGCGCCAAGCTAACCCAGAATCACCCCCAATGTTAAAGATTTATGGCGTAGAATTAAAACGTCATGGAATACTCAATTGCAGTTCAAAAAAGAACGGATGATCTCATCCGTTCTAAGGGCTGATTTTCCATCTTCATCCATAAATGATGACCGACAGTTTTCATCCATGGTTGATCAGGTTTATTGAACGATAAGCGGAAGGACTGCATTCGGTGGGAGTGTGATACTTTTTTCGGCGTCCAATAACTCTTGAGTGAAAAGGTTAATGTAATGACCCTCAATACTCGGTATTAAGATCTTTTGTTCAGACTTAGAACGATTAATTAGTACTATACCTTTGTTTTCTCTAGCGATAACAAGCGTGTCTTTTGTCGCTGTTATCTTTATTTTTGCACTGAAGCAATGATGATAAAATTGAATCATTGCTTTGATCAACGGATCTTTATAAGCATCTTGCCATCGTGGTTGATTTTTACTATTGAGTATATTACTTGAATTCAAATCAGAATAGATGAGTGGCACGCCATCCGCAAGTGACATGATATATGCATAAGCATGAGATTCATCCACCTCGGTAAGTACTTTTTCTAAGAAGACTTCGTTGTTTGGGATGTCGTGGGTAACCGCAAAAGTGATCGCTCGACGGCCTTCCAATGCTTGTCCAATGGAGTATGGGTCTATGAGGTTAGTTAATGGCAAATTCTCAGTTAATGTTTCCCATATGGATTGGAATCGAGGGAAATCATAAGCCCCAAGTTGTGTCTCTTTCAGATACGGCTCTAAAAAGATCTGATATTCATTTTTATCTACTCCCCCATCGGTAATTATCTCACCGAATACGTGCATGTCTTGTGTTAGATCTTTCGTAAATACCGCTTTGATATGTGGAATTGACATATGCTTGGCTGCATCTATTCGAAAGCCTTTTACACCGATCTCTTTTAACGCACGTAAATAAGCTTGTTGTGCTCCAATCACATGGGCGTTATGTGCAAGAGGTGGAAGACCATAGTCACCATCACCACTTGAAATACGGCCTAGTTGGACTTCATCGCGATCTTCCCAGTTAACAATGGGACCAAAATCGACAAAGTCTGCGTTGGTAAAGAGGTTTTCGCTAATATCGCCAAATAAACACTGCTGATCGTAATAGTTTCGATCCTTGGCATAGCGTTTTAATACCTCTGCACCTGGAAAATCCAAATGGTTTTCACGGCCGAACTCATTGGCCATATGGTTGAAAACAATATCAGCATAAACAGCAATCCCATAGTTCTGTAGCGTCTCAACCATGGTTTTAAAGGACTGGGTATTGCCTAGCTCATTGTCGATGACGCGATAATCTTGGGGTTGGTAGCGTTGCCACCAAGGCGTTCTCGTCTTGCTTTTTTGAGATACATAAGATGGTGAAACGAGTACCGACTTGTAGCCGAGTTCAGCTAACTCTTTCGCACGTTCAGTTATTAACGCATAAGGCCAATCGAACGCATGCAAGATGACATTGGATGGAAAGCTCATACTACCTCCTAATAATTTCAGTCGATCATAATCATTTTGCAATTAGTCGACATCCGCCTTTATTTGCCATGCTAAGGATGAGCATACAGGCGTAGCAGTGAAGGTTTAAGGGGCAAATTGATATTCAGCATCTTATAGGGGTATGACTGACTGCAAATAGAGGGTGGATTGCTGTCGGAGGTATTCCACACTATTTTCGGTTGACTCTCAGTGGCGACGACGTAGAATTAATCCAAAGAATTCAATTCTTTTCGGTGATGGGGTTCCACCTTTAACCGCTCCATAAGTGCCCAAAAAAACTTATGCAGCTGATGACTCCTGTGATGATTCTCTCTGTTGAGAAGCGCAGGATAAATGTAGCTGTTGTTTCTCGATGTTAATGTTTTTTTGGAGGCTTTATGTCACTTGGCATTCTCTTTTTTACCGTTCTTTTCTTTGGTCTTTATGCCAGTAAACTCGTCAGTAAGCTTCGTTTACCCGGTGTTTTAGGCATGGTATTTGTTGGCATTTTGATTGGTACGTTTTTCGGTCAATCTCTGCCCGCTTCACTCGATGAAAGTGCTGGTTTTCTAAAATCTTTAGCCTTAACGATTATCTTACTTAAAGCAGGCTTAGGGATAAGTGTTTTACAACTTCGTCGAGCTGGTTTATCTGCCATCTTAATGACCTTCATTCCATGTCTATTTGAAGGTGCAGCGCTTACCTATATTCTACATATCCTTTTTGGCTTTGATTGGACCGTTGCGGGATTAACTGCTTTTATGCTTGCCGCCGTGTCACCTGCTGTTGTTGTACCGTCAATGCTTGAATTAAAAAGCTTAGGCTACGGTCAAAAGCGTGCTGTACCAACTATTGTGCTTGCCGGAGCGTCTGTTGATGATGTGATTGCGATTACTTTGTTCTCTATCTTTCTAGGGATGTTGACAACAGGCAATACATCTATTGGCGATGCAGTATTAACCATACCGACTTCCATCATTGTTGGGCTAATTCCTGGCCTTGTACTGGGTGGGTTCTTAGCTTGGCTATTTAATCGCTACAAAATACAGATGATTGAAAAGGTACTACTGTTACTCACTTTATCGGTATTACTGGTCGAAGTTGGGCATTACCTCGAGAGTGCCGCTCTTCTTGGTGTAATGGCAGTCGGCTTTATACTGCTCGATCGAGCTGAAAAAAGTGCGATTGAACTTGCTACATTGTTGGGACATATCTGGTATTTTGCGCAGATTGTTTTGTTTGTGCTTATTGGCATGTCTGTCGACATTCAGGTCGCGATGAACTCAGGGGGCATAGGGATTCTTGCGATAACACTAGGATTAGTGGCTCGCTCTGTAGGCGTATTGATCGCAACACAATTTTCTGACTTAAACATAAAAGAACGTCTGTTCTGTGTTATTGCATATCTTCCTAAAGCAACCGTCCAGGCGGCACTAGGTGGTGTTGCACTTGCAGCAGGTATCCCCGAAGGTGAGACTATTTTAGCACTTGCAGTGCTTGCTATCGTGTTTACGGCACCATTAGGGCTATTGGGTATCAATGCCTTTGGTAAAACCTTACTTGAAAAAGACGGAACTCAATAGCTGTCGGTATCAAGATTTAACCAACATGATGTTTAATCACCATCAGCCTAGATCAAAATTGCCAAGCTTTATAGGCTTGGCAACTGTAGTTCGGTATAGGAATGGCTTCACAACGTATTATTTACAAGTAACCTTCCCACCGACGATTTTAAACGCTGGAGTCCCTCGGATTAAGCAATCACGGGCAAATTGAATACCACATCCAGGGCAAATTCCTGACTCATTTGTGTAATCAGTGACAATTCGCTCTTTGAAACATTTTACCAAGCTCCCTTTTCCACCTTTACGATAGTGGAATAGTTTTGCCCGGCACTTCGAGCATGCGATATCGACCGTTTTTTGAGGACCTTTTGCGTTCGGCTTTGCCATCGTCTTTTATTACTCTGTTAACCACCGGCAAGTTTTACAGTATGACCTTTCTTCTCTAAGTGAGCTTTAATCTTGTCGCGGTTATCACCTTGAATTTCAATAGCACCATCTTTGACTGCGCCACCACAACCACACACCTTCTTTAACTCTGCAGCGACGAGCTTAAGTTGTGCATCATTAACATCTAGGCCCGTGACAATACAAACGCCCTTACCTTTACGTCCTTTCGTTTGGCGTTGAATACGAACGACACCGTCCCCTTTTGGACGTTCGGCTTTAGGCGCTTCTTGTTTAATACGACCTGTTTCTGTTGAGTAGACTAAATTGCTCATCGAGATTCCAACACTATTTGATTTTTCAATGGGCATATTATGCCGCCCAAAAGGCAAAGGCATCAAGGAGGATATACTTCAAATCTGACTGATTGAAGATTTAAACCACAGTTCTTCCCATTGATTGTCAGAAATTATTCAAACTTAACGACTTAGGCTGCAACACATGATAGTAGTCCCAAAACTGTTACCAAGTGTGTGTACACAGTGGTTTTGTGCTACAGACAGATTATGATAGATGGGCAGTGAGGTTTGCTGCTAGATAGGAAATCAAGCAAAGGATGCTTTCAAAAGCGATAATCCCGAGGAACAGTAACAATGAAAGCGTTAATTGTGTCAGCGATGTTAGCCATCTCATCTTTCTCAGTCTTTGCGAGCCCTTCAACGTCGCTCGAAGATAAAAAGATCGTAGGTGAAACTGAGTTCATCTTGGTTGAAGACGTATCAATGAATTTTTTGTCACGTATTGATACTGGCGCGAACAGTACCTCAATACATGCCATAGACATCGAAATTGAAGGCGGCGAAGATAGCATCAATATGCGAGACAATGTCGGCAAAACAATCCGTTTTACGACACTGAACGAAAATGGTGTAGAGACTCGTCACGAAACAGAAATCCATAAAGTCAGTATTATCCGAAATGCACAAGGTGAAGAGCGCCGCTACAGCGTCGTGATGAACTTAAGTTTTGATGGTGTTACTCAACCCGTAGTGGTTAACCTAAGAGATCGCTCAAGAATGACTTACAAGTTATTAATTGGGCGTAACTGGTTGCGCGGAAATTACCTTGTCGATGTTGAAAAAGCGGCACACTAAAATCTAAACATTGACGAAAAAGTGACTTAGTCTTTGTAGGCTAAGCCTAAAAAAGCAAAGGCTTAGCAATGCTAAGCCTTAATTTTATCTATGTTTTTATCGAGAAAAGCTTTCACTGCAGGTAATGAGCCCTTCAATAGTTGTCCTTTGATGATGAGATACCACTCATTATCCTTGCCTGAGTCATTAATAATTTTAAACCCGAGGTGAACATCTGTCTTTTGTTGTGGTTTTTCTTTCGTTACTTTTGCCGAGACTTGGTTGGCAACTTGCTCAGGGCTAATAAAAGTACGCATTTCAGTCGACCAATCAATGCTTTTCTTAATCGCATCTAATTCGCCCTTAACATCATGCCCTTGTACTTTTGCTTGCCAATGACCAGGCTCCCCAGTCGGATTATCAATAGTCACGCCTCTATGAAACACGCGCTGTCTCATGATTTCTCCTCAAGCATACACATAAGTATGACAAATAGTGCAATGCCAAAAATTCGCTATGGTAATACGTTAATTGAAGCATCAAAATATTGTTGTGTATAGCTAATTGACATGTAAATTTGAGATTTGCTTAACGTTTTAAACGTTAGAACCTAGTTTATCATAAAACAATCAAGTTATATTAGTTATAGTGCGCTATAATAGTTATAATAATGATTTAAAAGTGATTATGCTCGTGAAACCAATAAATTCTCGCTTCAAAACACCAGTAGAAGATCTCGATTGCTGGGATGAATTAACTGAAAATCGGTATGCTGCTAGCACTGTGCTCTCTTTACGTAAAGATTGGCATCATTTTCTTGAACACTGTCAAATCAACCAAGTATGCCCACTGCCAGCCACAGTAGCGACAATTTTACGCTACCTTGATGGCATGTCGAGGGAAAGAAAATATGCAACGATCCGTCGTTATTTAATATCGATAAACACCATGCATAAACTGCATCACTTACCTGAACCAAGTCGTTTTAAGGAGGTGCAATCACTCATGAGCCAATATCGAATTAATAAGAAAAATGATCAAATTCAAGCCGATGCATTTCGTCATGAGCACCTCAATGCCCTCTTCTCATTGCTCTCTAAAAGCCAAAGCTTGAAAGATTTTCGTGATTTAGCCATTTGGTCTGTCATGTTTGAGACCTTAGTAAAGCGCAGTGAATTAATCACGATGACGACTGAGAATTACAATGAGAAAGAGTGCTGCCTCACGATAGACGACCAACCCTACTGGCTCAGTAACGAGACTGCGCAAGCGTTAAGGCTATGGCTTCACCATGCGCAAATAGAAGAAGGTTACCTTTTTAGAAGCCTTGATAGACATGAGAACATCAGTGAAACACCGATGGACCCTTCCGCTGTTTATCGCGTATTTAGACGAGCCAGCACTCTCCTTGAGCTCCCTAAGCACGTCACCTTTAGTGGGCAATCTCCTCGCGTTGGCGCAAGTAAAGATCTTGCTGCTAACGGTGCCAGTTTAACGGAGGTTCAGTCTGCAGGACGCTGGAAAAGCCCAGCAATGCCCGCTCAGTACCTTGATGATAAAGAAAAAAGTGAACGCGAAAAGGAGAGATACAAAAAGAAAAAGCAGTGGTTATAGCTTATAGAGTGACACCACTGCTTTTTCTTCAATATTTCATAACCGCTATGTTCTGAACTAGCGGCTCATCGCACGCTCAAGAGCTTGAGAAAAGAACGCTTGAATATCATGTCCATTATGCTGAAGTAACTTTGGAAACATTGAGATTGGTGTCATTCCTGGGAACGTATTAATTTCGTTCAGCAAGATTTGATTGTCATCCGTTAAAAAGAAATCGATGCGGGAAATATCTCGCAACTTCATGTGCTCAAAAGCACGCTTTGCGATGGTCATCATCTCGGACGCAACCGTGTCAGGCACATCTGCAGTCAACATAGTCGTTGAGTGACTCTCTGAACTGTACTTCTCTTCGTAAGTATAAAAAGTGTCATTCGGCGCAACGACCTCACCAGGAGCAGTTACCACAATTTCACCATCAATTTCGTACGCAGCAATTTCGAGTTCACGAGGCTTAACGGCTTGTTCAACTAATACTTGATTAGAGTACGTAAATGCACTCTCCAAGGCAGAGGCTAATTCATCAACTTGGTCAACTTTGTAGCAACCAATCGATGACCCTTGGCAAGCCGCTTTAACGAAGATACTTCCCCACTTTTCTAGTGCTTCTGTCGCTGTTACTAACGCGATGTCATTTTGCTCAGAAAGGAATACGTAAGGGGTATTAGGAATATTTAATGCATCAAACCACAGCTTTGTGGTGATTTTGTTGAAACAGTTCTTACTCGCTTCAGCATCACAGCCAATATAAGGTAACGAGATCATTTCAAAGTAAGATTGCAAATCACCTGTTTCACCAGGAAAGCCGTGTACACAAGGAACCACAACATCAATGGCAACTTCAGAGTTAGCTGCTTGGCTAACTAAAACACGATCAAAACCAAGCTGACATAAGTGGCCCTTCTCATCAAGCCAGCCTTCTTTAGTAATTTCAACTTTAACGACTTCAACATCAGGGATCATCTCCAACTGAGACTGAACAAAGTTAGCTGAAACAAGAGATACATCGTGCTCAGCACCACCGCCGCCACATAGCAGCAAGACATGCTTGGTATTCATTTGGAACCTTAAATTACGAAATGACTTAACGTCAAAATAGATAGGGGTAAGTGTATATAAAACAGAGACCAGATGGCAGTTAAAAAGTCAAAATGCCATCTGGTTGTTTAGGGCTTATACAAAGTGGGAGGCTAGCGAAGCTGTCGTAACTCTGGCGTCGAAGAACGTTTAATATCATTTAAGCTACGAACAAACGGGCCATACTGCCTTACCGAGTTCGGTAGTGCATTTAGTGCCCTCTTGGCTTCAGCGTGACTGCTATACTCACCATAAAGTAATGTATACCATGGAAGGCCATTCAACATTTTCTTATTCACATAGACGGGCTCGCCATGAGGAAGCTTCATCAAGTATGCTTGGAACCCACTATCGTGGCTCAATGCGAGCACCTGTATTGAATAGCGCCCACTTGTCGTCATCGCAGGCTTAGTCTGTACAGGCTTGGTCAGCACAATTTTCTGCTCTTGCACTGGCTGAGCAATGACTTGAGGAACATGTTCTTCTTCTGGCAATGTCAAAATAGGATCGGATTCAACAGGCATTGCACTATTGTATTGCTCTATTTCTGCTTCAGAGGCAACAACCGTCGTCGTCACTTCACTGCTCGCACATCCAGCCAAAATAGCGCATAAACCTATAAGCAACGTTTTCTTCATTATAGACACACCTAAATCCATGATTACAATCATATTGCCGTTGTGAAGAAGATCAATCAAGTAACAACATGAAAAAAATACCGACAATCCGCGATAGTTCACATCCCATCAGTTCAAACATAGCACCGACTTCGTATAACATTCTTAACAAGTTTAGTCTTGAATGACTGCCTTCTACTAACTCTTTGAAATACGTTAGGACATGAATCACACACTGGCCTTTCGTGCGTTTTAGTTTTTAAGCAATTGCGTAACAATGGCTTTTCATTCGACCTAATGAATGTTGCTTACTCCTGCAAAACAGCCACTAAATAGACGCTAGTATATTCTGCCGACCTAGCCATCAATATATGGCTGAATCAAAGTATAGGTGAAGAGATGAACAATGGCTTAGACGCTCTGCTTAAACCCCGCTCCATTGCCATTATTGGCGCATCTGACTCGCCAGGTCGCGCTGGACACGTTGTGGTAAAAAACCTGTTAACCGCGGGTTTCCGTGGCCCGATTATGCCAGTCACACCGAAGTACGATGCGGTATGTGGTGTCCTTGCTTATGCCAGTATTGCAGAACTACCTCGAATACCTGACCTCGCTATACTTTGTACCAATAGCCACCGTAATCCACAACTCATTGACGAGCTTGGTCAGCGTGGAGTAAAAGCAGCCATTGTATTGGCATCAGGGATGCATCTTGGTGAACCTTCTCACTTAGAACAGATGAAGGCCATTGCTCAAACACACGGTATAAGGCTTATTGGTCCCAATAGCATGGGGGTCATTTTGCCGTGGTTGAACGTCAACGCCAGCTTTGCCCCTGTTCCCGCGAAGAAAGGCAATATTGCGTTTGTTTCCCAATCCGCTGCCGTGTGTACCACTATTTTAGATTGGGCCGTTAACAAAAACATTGGATTTTCGACGTTTTTATCACTCGGTGATGGTTGCGATGTTGATTTTGATGAACTGCTCGACATCTTATGTCGTGACTCAAAAACCAGTGCCATTTTGCTTTATATCGACTCAGTTTCGAATCCTAGGCGGTTTATGTCCGCTGCGCGTGCGGCTTCCCGTAATCGACGTATACTCGTTCTGAAAAATGGAAGAACTGACCAAGGGGCGATAGCCTCTCAATTACATACTGGCGGCCCTATCGGTATCGATCCCGTATATGATGCTGCTATTCGTCGAGCCGGTATGTTGCGAGTACACACAACACATGAGTTATTTGCCGCTGTTGAAACACTGACTCACGCAGTGCCTCTTCGAGGTGAACGTTTAGCGATTGTCACTAATGGTGGTGGTCCCGCAGTGATGGCGGTGGATGCCCTTATTGAGCATGGCGGTAAACTCGCAACGCTCAGCGAATCAACACTAACGAAGTTGAATCAACACCTGCCTCCGGCTTGGTCTGCAACCAACCCGATCGACCTCATGGGTGATGCTGATATTAAACGCTATACACAAACACTCAACGTCTTGTTAGATTCTGATGGTTTCGACGCACTCATGATTATGCACTCTCCTTCCGCGATTGCACCCAGCTTAGAGACAGCAGAAGCGATCATCAATACCCTCCAGAACCACCCACGCGCTAAACGATTTAATATTTTGACCAACTGGGCGGGTGAGACGAGTGCCGTTGAAGCACGTAAACGTTTTTTTGATGCTGGTTACCCAACCTATCGAACACCAGAAAGTACTGTCGCAGGCTTCATGCACTTAGTGGAATACCGTCGCAATAAAAAGCTTCTCATGGAAACACCCTCTTCTATCAATGAAGAACTTTCTCTAGCACCTCAAGCACAAGGCCTCATACAGAGTGCACTTGATCAGGGGCATGGAAAACTCCAAACTCATGACGTTAGACCCATTTTAGAAAGCTACGGCTTTAGAACGTTAAGAACTTGGTTAGCGTCTGATCCTAATGAGGCCGTCTATATCGCAGAACAGATCGGCTACCCCGTCGCTGTTAAGCTTCGCTCACCGGATATTACCCACAAGTCTGAAGTTCAAGGGGTTGTACTTCAGCTTCGTAATGCCAGCGAAGTCTCCTCTGCGTCCCAAGCAATCCTTGACCGCGTCGCGCTCAGTTACCCTTCGGCACGGATTGAAGGGCTACTTGTACAAACAATGGCAAATAAAACGGCTTCTCAAGAGCTCAGGCTTGGTGTTTATCGTGATGCTGTTTTTGGGCCTGTTATCGTGCTTGGTGAAGGAGGTGCCGAATGGAACCTCAATAAAGATGCGGCCATCGCCATTCCGCCTGTCAATATGGCTCTCGCACGTTACTTAATCATCAATGCCATTAAAAGCGGGAAAATTAAGCAACGTAGTTTCCCGTTTGAAATTAATATTCCAGCACTGTGTAAAACGCTGGTTAGGCTGTCTAATTTGGTGATTGATTGCCCACAAATTGCAGAGCTTGATATTAACCCTCTGCTCATATCAGGAGAGGAGCACACGGTTATTGATTCGACGTTGACGCTAGAACATTGCGATGTGAAGAATAGTGATCACCTCGCTATTTGTCCTTACCCTAAAGAGTGGGAACAAAACGTGGTGCTCAGAAACCAAAAAGCACTGTTATTACGCCCTATTCTTCCTGAAGATGAACCACAACATAAAGACTTTATCAGCCATGTCTCTGAAGAAGACCTTTATAAACGATTCTTTTCCGATGTCGGTGTACTCGATCATGAAGCGCTCGCCAATCTTACACAGATAGATTATGACCGAGAGATGGCTTTTGTGGCCGTTTCACCAGACGGTGATATATGGGGCGTAGCTAGAGCATTAAGTGATCCCGAAGCCACCGAAGCTGAGTTTGCCATCTTGGTGCGCTCCGATCTTAAAGGGTTTGGGCTTGGTCGGATCTTGATGGATAGTATTATTCAGTACTGCCGAACCAAAGGTTTAAAAAAAATGACGGGGATGACCATGCCTTCCAACAGCGGGATGATCACATTAGCACAAAAAGTGGGTTTTCATATTGATGTTCAACTTGAAGATGGCGTTGTTGAAATGATGCTCACACTCTAATCGAAATCGAGGGCTTGACCGTGATCAGCGTCAAGTTGCGCCGTAAGGTGAAGGGGCCAGATGGCTCCTTCCTTTTGTGAATGGAATTATTGTAACTTCACGTACTTTTTCATGTTTTCAACACACCAACTTTTCGCCTTGCCCATTTGGTTTCTTCGCCACGCTAAAACTATCTCTAGTTCTCGCGTTGGCTCTCCCTCAACAAGGACCAATTCTCCTCGGGAAAGCTCTTCCTCGATAGCCGCTAAGTTAAAAGTCCCAATGCCTAACCCTGCTTTCAACGCTGATAATTTGTCTTTCATCGAACGGACACGTAACACCGATTGCTTTTCTAAAATATTGTATGAGATGGGAGAAGCGACAATGGCACTATCCCGTGCGGCAATCACTCGATATTTACGACGCACTTCGGGATCAAGGGGATACGTTTCATTCTGTATCGGGTGGTTTGGGCTCGCAACCCAATTCATTGATATTGACCCGATAGGAATCACTTTTACATCATTCGGAATCACTGCCGGTGTCGAGGCAATCAATAAATCTATCCGCTCTTGATGTAATGCTTCCCAGCTTCCAGCCAGAATCTCTTCCTGTAAATGTAAGCGGGTGCCACCGACTTTCTCCAACGCCGGAAGCAGTGGAAATAACAATTCAATCGGTACAATGCCATCAAAACCTAATGTTAAATCCAATTCCCAGCCATGCGCGAGAGAAACAGCATCATTGACCATTTCATCTGCTGCACTCAATAACAGCCTTCCACGCGCCAACAATAATTCGCCCGCTTTTGTAAATGCAGCGCGGTGCCCAGAGCGGTCAAAAATAACGAGGTCGAGGTCTTGCTCTAACTTTTGAACCTGATAGCTTAACGACGATGGCGCACGCTGTAGCTCTTCAGCCGCTGCAGCAAAGCTCCCTCGACGGTCAATCGCATCTAAAACAAGTAAGGACTCAAAAGACAGTAACTTATTCATATCAACGCATTCTTCATATTAAAATCAGCCTGCGACTAAAGTAACAGAACTTAAACAATACGCACAGACACTTCTAAACTTAACGTCTTCAATCAAATACAGAAATTATGGTATGCGATCATTACACGGGCTAACAAGCCAGACAGAGCCATTCACTTGCTCATACAGCTTGTACGCTGTTTAAAATTTTATACGAACCAGATATACTCGCGGCTCTGTCGCATTCTGAGCTTCTCTTATGAACCTTCGTCACGTACCTTTTTTTCTTTGTGCAGCACTCTGTTTGCTTCCCTTCATTCAGTCACCCGTTGCGCTCATTGGTGGTCTATTGATTGCCGCCTTCAATGGTGTGCCAACACAACTTGATCTCGCTAAAATCAGTAAGAAGCTTCTTGCTCTTTCAATCATTGGGCTTGGCTTTGGTATTCAACTTGAACAAGCCATCGCATCGACAACCAATAGCCTTGGATTGATCATCGTTAGCTTGCTCGCCACGATTAGCATTGGTGCGTTACTCGGTAAATTTTTTGACGTTGACCAAAAAACCAGCCATTTAATTTCGTGTGGGACAGCCATTTGTGGAGGCAGCGCTATTGCTGCCGTTGGACCCGCCATCGATGCGAAGAATCATCAAATGTCAGTGGCACTTGCCACTATATTTGGGTTGAATGCACTCGCCTTGTTCATTTTCCCAATCATTGGCCACGCCCTCTCACTTGATCAACAGACATTCGGGCTTTGGAGTGCGATTGCGATCCACGATACCTCATCGGTGGTTGGGGCCGCTGGCGCTTATGGAGAAGAAGCACTGCAAGTGGCAACGACCACAAAGCTTGCTCGTGCACTTTGGATTATTCCTGTCGCTTTTATCAGTGGTTTAGTATTCAAGTCCGAGAACAAGCGTGCGTCATTCCCAATGTTCACTATTTGGTATGTCATCGCAATTATGTTCAGTAATGCACTCCCTCAATTTGCTGATCTTTATTCCGTGATTTTTGCAGGCGCTAAACAGTGCTTAGTACTCAGCCTATACCTTGTCGGTGCAACAATGACTATCGAGAAATTCAAGCAAGCAGGCTTCAAGCCGCTGCTGCAAGCCGTCACTCTCTGGGTATCCATATCAACCGCGTCGCTGCTCTATATTCTGGCTTAAATATCGCAATTTTTCTCAATGATGAGTTCATAGCTAGTGCCTAACCGCTCAAGTTAGAACTAAAACGAGAAGAAGAAAGAAGGATGATAAACGTGATTTCGAAACGTATATTAGGATGGCGTGCGTAGCCATAGGTGCCGCACTACGAGCGCAAATGCGATGCCTTGCAAAACAGCCTGAAGAAATGAATTAACAAAAAATGAAGACGCTAATAGCAAGGTGATCCAGCACAATAAAAGATATCGATTCCGCATTCCATCACCCCTTCCAATTCGTTACGTTGGTAAGGATTATGGCGGCAACTCTTTATAATAAAAAATACCCATTTATCCTTACTTAGAGCAAATGGGTATAACCATAAATCACAAAGCTCGCTAACTGACGGCAATATTAGCCGCCGTTTCGGATCTCTGCTAACAGATTGTGTTTATTCAATAAACGGTACATCGTCGCTCGCGAAACCCCAAGTTCTTTTGCCGCAGAAGATATTTTACCTTGATGAGTTTCCAACACATTTAACAGCGTTTCTCTTTCCGCGTCATTTTTAGCCGATCGAAGATTCGCTTTATTCCGACTATTGTTAGGCAAGTCGAAATGTTCTGCATCGATACTTGTCGTTTCAGACATTAACGCAGCACGCTTCACTTGATTCATTAACTCACGACCGTTTCCTGGCCATTCGTACTGATTTAACAACTTATAGGCATCGTCCGTATAATGCGTCGCACTAATATTATACTCGGCACGGAACTCTCTCAGGTACTGATCCGCTAAAGCGGGAACATCAAGCATTCTCTCGCGTAAGCTAGGTACTCGAATATGCATTACATTCAAACGATAATACAGTTCTTGAGAGAAACGCCCCTCTTGTACTAACGCTTCAATGTCTACAGACGAAGAAACAACAATACGCAATTCAGACATATTCTGGCTGAAGTCTTTATTCTCTAGCGCCTGCAAATATCCCAGCAACTGAGTTTGCAAACTTGGAGAGAGCATCTCAATGTTATTGATATAAACAGTACCTTCAGCAAAAGCCTCATTATCTGGCTCAGTAAATTCAAGGCACTCAATCGCATTGGCATTCAATAAATGAAAGATTGTCCCTTTACGATTTGAATTCAAATGGACTTCTTCTGCAACGAGGGTTTTTCCGACTCCGGCTTCACCTGAAATGACAACATGCATATCTGTCATCGCCACCCGCCGAACTAACTCTTTTAGCTGATTAGTCGCCTTTGACTCGCCAATAATCCCCGGCCGGTCAGTATGATGACTTGCCCCCACCACTGAACTTTCTATTTCTAACATACCCAGTTGATGGCCAATGGTTGATATCAACTGACTATGTGGGATAGGTGTCGTGAAGTAATCAATACAGTAATTATTGATGAACGTGCAGATAGCACTGAGATTTAGCTGCTGCTTATTAAGTAGCGCAATCCATCGTACTTGATTCGTTTTACTCGCGCGTTGAGCGATACTCTGGATACTGAAATCGTTACTACTTAGATCAACGACACAAATACATGGGCTCATCGTCTGCAGCATATCGTCAGCTGCACGCAAATCGTAGCAACAATGGGTTGTCCAACCTTCCTTTTCTAACTGAGCAAGCCAGGGTTCATAGTTACACCCGATGGCAACTAGTCTTGCGTTCTCTTTCCTAGATTCACTTAAACTTGCCACTCATTTCCCCTTCAAAATCACTACGTCGGACAGTTGGCGCTAATGATTTATGAAAACTCATCAAATTACTGTCTCAATATTGAGTCAACTATTTAAACAATAGCATCGAATGACGAAAAAACCACCACCCCATGCTGAGGCTATACCGAATCAGCTTTACACCTACAAAATGTCAGGATAAAAGTGCAGCATTCACTATAAATAGCTGCACTTATTCTTGACGTTAATTGTTTAAAAAATGAGACAGGTTATGTATCACTTTTGATTTAAGACCTGATTGAAACGCTCGAAGCCAGCATCCAAATCAGCAATGAGATCAGTCGTATCTTCGAGGCCAATATGAAGTCTTAATAGCGGGCCTGCAAAATCAGGTGTCGTTGCAGTGCGAAGATCAGCAATCGATTCGTTGGCAAGAATAAGGCTTTCAAACCCACCCCAAGAGTACCCCATACTAAAGTGGCTCATGCCATCCAAAAGTGCCGTTAGGGCTTCAGTGGTTCCGCAATTTAACACCACAGAGAATAATCCATTACAGCCATTGAAATCACGCTTGTAAAACTCATGCCCTGGACAAGATTCGAATGCAGGATGGCGAACATGATCCACTTCAGGTCTAGCCGCTAACCATTCAGCTACCTTGATACTGTTTTGTTCATGCTGCTTTAAACGAACGCCTAATGTTCGTAAGCCACGCATCGCTAAATAGATATCATCAGGTGATGTACACTGCCCCATTAAATAACTCTGCTCGCGAAGTTGCGGCCAATATTTTTCATTGGCGACAGCAGTGCCAATCATCACATCGGAATGACCAACAATGTACTTCGTTGCAGCCTGAATAGAGATGTCGACACCATGATCAAATGGAGAAAAGTTAACACCCGCTGCCCATGTATTATCCAGCATCACAATAGCATCGTGTTCATGAGCAATAGAGGCGAGTGTCGGGACATCTTGCACTTCCATTGTAATGGAGCAGGGAGATTCTAAGAATAATAAGCGTGTGTTCGGTCTGATGAGTTCGCGAATAC
The DNA here is from genome assembly GCA_043421945.1 of bacterium sp. HQB-150. Lineage (GTDB taxonomy): Bacteria > Pseudomonadota > Gammaproteobacteria > Enterobacterales > Vibrionaceae > Thaumasiovibrio. The sequence continues at coordinate 19,323 of JBHOGO010000047.1, forward strand.
CCTCACCGATCATCGGATCGTAATAAGTGGTTTCGACGCCCAACTTTTTCAAAATTTTGTCACAAAAGTCACGCGTGGGTTCGTAGGCTGCATCGACCATCAAGATATGATCACCTTGCTCAACAAACGACAGTATTGCGTTCGAAATAGCGGCTGTGCCACAAGGGTAAAGTGCGCACCCAGCACCACCTTCTAACTCGACCATCGCCTCTTGGAAAGCAAAACTCGTGTTTGTTCCTCGGCGTCCATAAAAAAGCGTTTTGTCGGCACGATTTTCCGTTGCGTGAGCTTTTTCAGCAACCGTATCGAAAACAATCGTAGAAGCACGACTTACTGGCGGGTTAACTAATCCCTGCGTCCACTTCTTATTACGGCCAGCAGTGATTAGGCGTGTATCTAGTTTCTTACTGCTCATATTTAACGAGGATCCTTTCGAGTCTGATTTCATCATTGAAATCGAAAATGTCATAGATAACTGAATTTACGTTGTCTCAACTTAAAGAACAAGCTTTGTGAATCCAACAAATTGCCGCCCTTTTCTAAATAAAACAACGAGTTTTATTCTCTTTAGGGTGAAATCTAATGCTATAAAACGGCGATTTTTAAATATTGATACAAATTTTTGATAATTAAATTGCGTAAACGCATTCATTTCACAGTACAATTGTACGCTCAAATGCAGTAACTAAAGACGCACATGCCAAAACTAAATCTCCAGCAAAAAAGTTTCGATAGCACTTCATTAGGCGCTATCACTAGCGATGACATATCTCGTAAACTAAAACAACCTGAGACCCCTTTACGAGCTGTACAAACAAAAAATCCGTACATTTCGCCTAAACAGGTTAGCAAACGCTGGAGCGTACTCGACAACGAGCTGGCAAAAAGTGAATTGTTCGACGATAAAACCGAACAAGACATGGCGCACTACCAAAAGAACATTGAAAACTTTATTGGTACGGCAAAAATGCCTATCGGTTTAGTCGGGCCTATGCGTGTCAATGGTCTTTACGCTAATGATGATTTTTACCTACCTTTAGCAACCACAGAAGCAGCGTTAGTCGCATCATACAACCGTGGTGCACAGCTCATCAGTGAAGCTGGCGGTGCCAGTGCCATGCTACTCAGTGAAGCCGTTATCCGAACACCTGGTTTCTGTTTCGACACACTCGCAGAAGCTGGTCAGTTCGTTGCCTGGGTTGTGACTAAATACGACAACTTCAAAGAGATTGCGCAGCAAACGACACGACACGGCAAACTTGTTGATGTCAGTGTTAACATTGAAGCGAATAACGTCTACCTCATTTTTGAGTTCACCACGGGTGATGCTTCTGGTCAAAATATGGTGACGATTGCGACGAATGAGGTTTATAACTTTATTTTGGAGCACTCCCCAATCACACCACGTTACGCCTATGTAGAAGCTAACCTTTCTGGTGACAAGAAAGCAACGGCACAAAGCCTACGTAATGTTCGCGGTAAGAAAGTCTCCGTTGAAGTGATTATTTCAGCAGAACTCGTGAAAAAACGCCTGCATACGACAGTCGACTCAATGGTTAACTACTGCAAACTTTCCGCAACAGGTGGTGTACTCAGTGGATCCATTGGTGTGCACGGACACTATGCTAATGGCCTAGCGGCACTTTATATTGCTTGCGGTCAAGATGCTGCGTGTGTAGCAGAGTCAGCCATCGGTATTACACGACTTGAAAAGAATGACAATGGCGACCTTTATGCCTCTGTCACGATGCCTAACCTGATGGTGGGAACCGTGGGCGGTGGTACATCATTACCAAGCCAACAAGCCTGTTTAGATATCGTTGGTTTACGTGGTGAAGGTAATGCGAAGGCACTTGCAGAAGTGACCGCGTCACTCTGCCTTGCTGGCGAGCTTTCAATTATTGGGGCGTTGAGTGCAGGTCACTTCTCTCGTGCTCACCATAAACTTGCCCGAAACAAATAAATACATAAATAAACAAGTCACCCGTTTATTCATCAAAAAAGCCCGCTATTTAGCGGGCTTTTGTTTCAGTCTAGAGTCCATTCTCATTCGTAACGCAAATTAGAAAATCCCTTTTTTCTTCAGGCGCTGTACGTTGGCAATTCGATCTTCTAAGTTTGCCACCATAGATTGCTCTTTTTCGACCTTTGGCTCATCACCAGTTTGAACCGAACTTAACGTGGCTTTTGCGAGTTGACGCTCCAGCCTAGCGATTTGATCTTTTAACTGATTAAGCTCTCTTGTCTGAGCCATCATCAGTTGGTTCTGCTGCTCAAGCGCTTTATTCTGCCCTGCCAATTCGCTAGCAATAGTCTCTGACGACTCACTGAACGACGCTGTATCAGGTGCATTGCTCTGCATGCGCTCAAAGAGTTCACTCAAGGCATTCTGCTGTTGAGTATCACGCTCATCTAGCATTGCAGAGAGTGCTTTTACAACAGTGTGACTATTCACACCCTCATTGTCAGACTCTGCATACGCTGAGCTATTATCAAGACCCAAGCCTGACAATGTATTGTGCAAGGTAAACTCAGAAACTTGATCTTCGGTGAGTTGAGCACTTAATCGTTGCGTCACATCAGGCGACAGTAAGTGCAAGAACAACCCACTCAGATAAATCTGCTTATGAATATGTATTGCATTATGCCGTGCTAAAGCGTCATCACTACTTTCGAGTTCTTGGCGCTCTGTTGCCCATTGGTGCATGACCTTGCTTGCATAGAGATCGGCAGGGTTATTCAATGGATCCAAAAAAATCGAATAGCTGACTCGCTTCAATCGATTAGCCATTTACAACCTCTTGGCTTTCAATGACAGAGTCAGTAGGAATATTGATTGCTTCACCATCAGAATGATACAGGCACAACTCACGAGCTAGTGCTTCTTGAGGTTCATCCACCAGCACGACCTTATCACCTAATGTCTCATATGCCGCTTGAATGGCAGGATAAATGAGACTCGCGCCTCCGCCAACCAAATACACGCGGTTAGGGTTCTTAGAGAATTTCTTCGCTTCATAAGCAACTTGCTTACCTAAGTCTTCAATCTTGCTGTTGATTTTCGCCAAGATGTGTTCAATTTGACTTTCATCGTTCACAACATCACGTACAAAGTCCATATTGTGGCGGCGTTTAATCAGTTCGTTAGAAACCAAGTAACTCGCATCACTATCCGCAGAGGCTAATGCTTTACGAGCGACGTCAGTCACCATTGATACACCAATCTCTGTATTACCATAGATTGAAGAGACATCGTCAAACTCGCCAACGATGACACCCATATCAAGTGTCGTACCACCGATATCGATCACAAGAGACCGAGTAAAGTCGTTAACGCCAGACATGCTTAACGTCGACAATACAGCTGGAAGGCTTTCTGGCATCACTTCAACATCGACAATTTCAAATAAATCGCCCTTATTAAGTGAAATCTCACGCATTAAGTTCTCACGCTTGCGTGCAATCTTCTCTTCGTTTTTCTGACAATCTTCCGCGTTGTAATATTCAGTAATTGGCAATGTGACGACAAGAGATACCGGACCAGGCTCAACACCCGTTTGAAGCAGGGCATGATGCACAGACAAAAGGTTAAGGTCATCATATTGGTAATCAACGTGTGTTGTCTCTAATGCCTTATCTGAGGTTGCATCATAAGTGTATTTTGATGTACCGATCGTATAGTTAAAGATCTTCTTATCTTTACGTAGCGCAGCACTTTTCCAATTGGTGCGGAAAGAGTTTGGTGAAATGACAGTATTAAGCTGACCATCTTCTAACCAGCTCACTTTTACATTTGTTGAGCCATCATCTACTGCAAATTTACGAGTTGCCAATACGTTTGTTTCCACGGTCATTGTGATCCTGCTTTTTCAATCTTAAAAAGTGTCTATGTGGCCACTTTGAATACCATTCGATGAAGCTGTCTGTGTATGATTTCAGTTAAAGACTTATCGAGTGCAACATAGAAAATTGGCTCAATTGAATAGAAACCCGCAACATCACGCAAACTTTGTGAGTGACTTTTGAAGCAACCCACCATTGTAGAAAAAACTGAAATAATTTCTTAAGTCAGATGAATCAACTGTCGTCTATACCGAAAAATGCTTTAATTAAATAAAGTTTCTCGCAATCGCTCACTTCTTGTTCTTACCGACATTGACGACTATGCCCGCTTAATAGATTTAAATGGGATAACGATGCGTAAAATAACGAGGTACTAAATAACAAAGCGCTAAATAACAAGAACCTCAAGTGACAAGTCATTTAGATTGATTAACTTAAAACAGATATGACATTCATTGAACATATGTGTAGCATTGTGAAACCTAATAAAAATCAGGATGATAAAATGAGTATAAACGTAGCATTTATTGGGTTGGGTACCATGGGATACCCAATGGCCGGACACCTCACAAAGCATGGGTACAACGTCACGGTATATAACAGAACAACAGCTAAGGCACAGGAATGGGTAGATAGCTATACCGGTGCAATGGCATTAACGCCAGCAGAAGCAGCTAAGAATGCTGACATTATTTTCACCTGTGTTGGTAACGATAAAGATGTCGACCAAGTCTATTGTGGTGACGAAGGTATTTTCACGACAGTCAAACCTGGTGCTGTGCTTGTTGACCATACAACGGCATCACCTGATATTGCTAAGCGGTTATATCAAGCAGCAAAAAATGCACAATGTGACTTTATTGATGCCCCGGTATCAGGTGGTGAAGCGGGTGCAGTCAATGGCGTTTTAACCATTATGGCCGGTGGCGATGCGTCTGTATTTGAACGCGTTAAACCAGTTATGGACAGCTATGCAAAATCCTCAGCATTAATGGGTGAAGTGGGTTCAGGTCAAGTGACCAAAATGGCCAACCAAGTGTGTATCGCGGGTGTCCTACAGGGATTATCGGAAGCGGTGACACTTGCCAAAGCGGCTGGTCTCGACATTGATAAAATGGTTGATGTGCTAAAACACGGCGCAGCAGGTTCTTGGCAAATGGAAAACCGCGCAAGCACAATGGCACAAGACAAGTTTGATTTTGGTTTTGCCATCGACTGGATGCGAAAAGATCTTGGTATCTGCTTCGATCAAGCGGAAAAACTTGATGTTTCATTACCATTGGCACGCCAAGTCGACGAAGAATATGCCAAACTTCAAGCTGAAGGTGAAAATCGTAGTGACACATCTGTCTTAATTAAACAGTTTAAATAAACATGACATTGCATTCGGTAACAGGTAGACGACAAGTCTGTGGCAGCATCCTCTTCGCTATCATCGGGTTGATATTATTCTCTTTGCCAAGTTATGCCTTTTTACCGATGGCATTAAGCTCGGTGAGTGATCTGAAGATGCTCGACTTTACCGATAGCTATGGCAATGTCCGAATGCGACATCATCCGGGGTTCTCTTTCCCAGATCCCCTCACTGTCGAGCGTAACTTCAATTTGGAAGGTGCCGATATACAGCGCCTTCCCAATGACTTAACCGTAAAAGGGAACCTCAACCTTGCCTACACTCCCCTAACCCGCTTACCAAGAAGACTCAATGTTGGTGGGTACATCAATTTAGCACACTCAAAAATTACACAACTCCGAAACGGAATGAGAGTGAGGGGCGACCTGTCATTAATAGGCACTCCTATTGTTCAATTACCTCAACGTCTATCCATCGACGGTAATCTTTATATTGGTAGCACTGCGATTACGGAGTTACCCGCTTATCTCTACTTAAAAGGTAACCTTCACCTTGGCGGTAACCCAATGCCAACCATTCCCGATACCGCCCGTATCGAAGGGCTTATCTACTATTAGTTTTAGGGTAGCCGTTAGCTTCTAGCGAGCAGTTAGATCCAAGCCCCAACAATTTTCACACTCTTAATGATCCCACAGCCCCTGCTTATACGATCTTTGCTTTCGGCAATATCTGTTTGATAGAAAAGCCAGTGACCAATACCGTTCCCGTCATCGTGACGATTGAGCCTACAAGTGTATGTAAGCCAACTTGTTCACCAAGAAAAAGCGCTCCCCATAGAATGCCAAAAACAGGGATTAAAAACGTCACTGTTAACGTAGAAGAGGCCCCAATTTCAGCAATTAACCGAAAAAAGATAAGGTATGCTGCTGCAGTACAAATTACCCCTAAAAAAATGACCGCACTAATCACTTCAGTACTTGGTGGCTCATTTATTGGAATCATCCAAGTCATAGGGAGAATAATTGCCGATGCCCCCCACATACTGCCATGGGCATTTTGCTCGGGCGACATCGCTGGCGCTGTCTGAGTATAGGTTGTTCCAACACCGTAGCTGACTGCTGCCAGTACCGCTGCAATAACAGCAAATAGCGCATCATCATGAACCATAATGGGATCAAAACCGACTAATATTGCTACCCCAACCGTCCCTAAAAATAGTCCTAATAGAACCTTAGACGTTAGCTTCTTTTTGAAGACAATAGCCGCAATGATCGCCCCCATATAGGCGCCGTTGCATTAAGAATCGACAGCAGCGAGGCTGTTAATGTTTGAGCTGCGTATGCGTACATAAAAAAAGGAAAGGCTGAATTAAGAAAACCGAGTGTTAGAAAGTGCTTCCAGTATCTAAATTCAGGTTTAGCTCGCTTAAACAATTTCGCCACAATAAACAGAAAAATCGCTGCTGATAATACACGCCCAAGAATGAGTACTGCTGGCCCTAACGCCGGGACACTGATCCTCATAAATAAAAATGAAGCCCCCCAAAGAGACGCCAACAGTAAAAGTAAAAATCCTTGAAAAACGTTCATTGTGCATCCTATCAATAACTTAGACAGTCAGCATAGCGTGTGACTTGGTTAGATACTAGCCATTTTAGGTAGCAGCAACCAAAGATATAACTGTGTTCTTGCTTCTTTCTTCATTCTTGTTTCTTCTAGTCTGAGGCACTTGTCTGAAAGAGACCTCACCCGCTTCGCCTTTAATTTACCGACCACAGTAAAACAGTGACCCCTCTATCAAACCAAGATAAACGATATTGAACTAAACTTGAGCGGAACCTGACAATAACAACACAAATGATAATAAGTCACCGTTAACAGACACGATAATGAAAACATTTAAGCAAAAGGATTGAGTAAATGAACTTTTTACGCAACATCAGCCGCGTGACCGCTATTTCCGCCATATTTATCGCCACCACAACATTGCTTCCCTTTTCCAGTTTTGCTGCCGATTCCACCGATGATAAAGTCTATCGCCTCAAACTGGCTGAAACATGGGGACCCAATACCCCCATACTCGGCGATGCAAGCAAAAACATGGCTTCTCTGGCGAATGAGATGTCAATTGGCCGACTTGTCATCCAAATTGACTCCGCCAACAAGCATAAAGCGCCGCTGGGTATTTTTGACATGGTTAAATCTGGTTTATACGACCTCGGGCATTCAAGTTCGTATTACTGGAAAGGAAAAGTGCCCAACACGCTCTATTTCTCTTCAATGCCCTTTGGCATGATGACAACAGAGCAATACGCTTGGTTTTATCATGGCGGTGGGCTCGAGCTCATGCAGCAAGTTTATGAACCTCATCAACTACTCTCCTTCCCAGGCGGTAATTCCGATATTCAGATGGGAGGATGGTTTAAAAAAGAGATCAACGCTATCGAAGATCTCCAAGGCCTTAAGATGCGTATTCCTGGGTTTGCTGGCGAAGTACTGGCAAAGATTGGGGCAAGCCCAACCAACATTGCCCCTGGTGAGCTATACACGTCTCTAGAACGAGGGACGATTGATGCCCTTGAATGGGTTGGACCAGCCTTTGATTTGCGAATGGGCTTTCAAAAAATAGCCCCTTACTACTATACCGCATGGCACGAGCCAGGATCAGAAACGCAGTTTTTAGTGAATAAGCGTACTTGGGAAAAATTACCTAAAGATCTTCAGGTCATTTTAGAGACCGCGTTTAGAGTGTCAGCTTTTGACATGTATACACAGTCACTACATGAAAATGCAAATAGCTGGGCTACCATGAAAGCTGAATATCCTGAGATTCAAGTCAGAAACTTCCCTGATGATGTCATGGCAGCACTGCGCAATGCCAATAGTGAACTACTGATTGAACAAGCAAAGAGTGACCCGCTCGCTAAAACGATCCTCGATTCACAAGCAGCCTATCTGAAGAAAGCACGTGATTGGACAAGTATCTCACTACAAGCGTATTTAGATTCTCAATCCGAATAAGCGCACTAACTTAAAAGCATTTAAGACTATAGCCCTGCAACCACCGACAATAACAAGGTGGTTGCAGGACTATTGGGGTTACTCTTTTCATGCAAACCGACGTTGCTTAGCCCATATTGTTAATTTCAGCTAACAACGCTTCCATACCATGCTCAGCCCACTCTTTGCCAAGGCATGACTCAATATTGATATCCACAAAGCGAAGAAAGCCTCGAGATGCCTTCGACAAATATCGGTCATTGCGAACAATGAGGTGCCAATGACTTTCAAGTGGGAAACCTTCCATATCAACAACACGAATTTGCTGTTCATACCCCTGAATGACATGCTGCGATAACAGCGCTATTCCCATACCTGACGCCACCCCGGTTCGAATCGCTTCATTGGAGGCCATTTGGATACTATCTTCGACGGTATACCCCCGTGACTGTAAAACGCTATCAAACATCATTCGGGTTGCACTCCCCTGCTCTCGAAGCAGAAATCGAGACTGTTTGATCTCATCCCATGTCACGCACTTTTTATCCACGATGGCATCAGTATTCGCAGTAACCAATACCAACGGGTTCAACAAAAATCGTCCTGCTGTTGCATGCTCTAGTGAAGGCGGATGACTGAACACGTAAATGTCATCGAGCCCTTGCTCGAACCGTTGCAGAACTTGCTCTCTATTGCCTATCTCAACCGTTAACTCGACATTGGGGTGTGACTTTGAATAGGGACCTAACAAACGGGGTAAGACATACTGTGCGGTATTAACCATCGCGATTCGACAGTGCCCTGAAGCCCCTTGGCGCATCTCCACCAATTCGCTTTTGAAGTCTGCAACTTCACCGAACACATTATTACACAGACCATAAAGCGCATAGCCGGCATCTGTTGGCATTAAACGTTGTTGCTGAATGACATACAGCGGCTCACCAACCAGCTCTTGCAAACGCTTTAGCTGCTTTGAAATCGTAGGCTGCGTGAGATGGAGCAACCTCGCCGATTCACTGACCGATCCGGTTTCTATCACGGTTTTGAATACTTCTAACAAACGAAATGTGAGCTGTCTTAAAATCATATGCCCTCACTCATAGATAATTATCTATAGGGTTAAGGTAAATTATTCATTATGTTCAATGTATCAGGCCGATTAACCTATAGCCAGTGATGAATCATTAGCTTGGATGCTGAATATGCCCGATATTGTTGTTATGTTTTTTCTATTAGGACTCTTTGCTGGCATAGTGAGATCGGACCTCTCTATCCCTAAGGCTGCTTACGATACGTTGAGCTTGCTACTTATGCTGACTATCGGCCTTAAAGGTGGTATGGCACTGCACGGCAACTTAAGCTGGAGTCTCATTCCCCAATTACTTGGCGTTATGATGCTGGGTGTGGCAATCCCACTCTTGTTGTTTCCCATACTGCGTAAGGTCATTAAGCTCAGTACCGCAGACAGTGCCAGTATCGCTGCTCACTACGGTTCCGTGAGTGCTGGTACCTTTGCTGTGGCAATCGCCTATGCAGAAACCCACCAGCTCAAAGTGGATGCTGAAATTACCCTCTACCTTGTATTGATGGAGCTTCCCGCTATCGTTGTCGGTTTATTGCTGTATCGCCAATTTCCCCCAACACGAATGTGGTCTCGATGGGAGCACTATGGCATGAGGCATTAACGAATAAAGGGGTGATCTTGCTGGTTGGTGGGGTCTTGATTGGCTTTATGTATGGACCACAACAAGGTGCGGCTGTTACGGGGCTATTAACAAACGGCTTTAAAGCGGTACTGGCACTGTTTTTACTGGAAATGGGACTTGTTGCCTCACAAACACTCCGCCCGTTTCCCAAACATCAATGGCGTATGATGCTATTCGCTATCGTCGCACCACTTTGTTTAAGTTTCATTGGTATCGCGGCAGGCATTGCGCTCAATTTAAGTGCTGGCTCCGCTATTGTATTGGCCAGTTTAACAGCGAGTGCCTCTTACATCGCGGCACCTGTCGCAATAAAAGGCGCAATCAAAGAAGCAGACATCGGTTTAGCGATGCTTGTCTCCCTTGGTATTACTTTCCCCTTTAACGTCACGATAGGTATCGGGCTCTATGACCAAATCATACAGTGGTTAAGTTAATAAAATCGACTGTAGCCGAAAGTGGTACGAAAACGCCCCTTCAACATTATCGAGTCAAAGGGGCGCTTTTAGTCATTCACGCTAGCGTGAAAATTCGAGGTTAACCACGATAATAGCGTTGAGGAACAAAAGGCATTTTCTCAACGGTCATAGGTATTTTTTTACCACGGACTTCTGCAAAGACTTCAGTGCCAACAACTGCAAGCTCAGTGGTTAGATACCCCATAGCCACTGGCGCGCCTTTTGTTGGACCAAATGTTCCAGAGGTCACAATGCCGACTTCCTTATCGTCTGCATCAAACAACTTAGCGCCTTCTCGTACAGGGGCTTTACTCTGTCCCAATAGTCCAATGCGTTTGCGTGAAACCACTTTAGTTTCAATTTGCTCTAGAATAATATCTGCACCAGGGAAACCACCTTCACGCTCTCCACCGCGACGACGATTTTTGCTGATCGCCCACAACAAGCTTCCTTCTACTGGTGTCGTTGTTGTATCAATGTCATGACCGTAAAGACACAGACCACACTCCAAACGCAATGAATCACGAGCGCCCAAACCAATCCATTCCACCGCATCAGCGTCAGTCAATCTTTTAGCTAACGCCTCAGCATCTTCTGCTGGCACTGAAATTTCAAAACCATCTTCACCTGTATAGCCAGAGCGGCTTACAATACACTCTATACCGTCTAACGCCATACGCGCAGAATCCATAAACACCATATTGGCTACGTCAGGATTGAGTGTCGCTAATACGTCGACCGCTTTTGGCCCCTGTAACGCGAGTAGAGCATGATCATCCAAACGCTCCAAGGTGACACCGTCACTCAGATGAGCTTCTAAATGAGCAATATCTTGAGCTTTACACGCTGCATTCACCACCACATATAGATGGTCACCGTAGTTAGTCACCATCAAGTCGTCCATTAACCCACCCTGCTCATTCGTAAACAGTGCGTAACGCTGCTTACCCGATGGCAGATCAATAATATCCACAGGAACAAGTTTCTCTAAAACTTTAGATGCGTTTTCGCCACGCAAAATCACCTGTCCCATGTGAGACACATCAAATAAGCCTGCATGTTCACGACAATGAATGTGCTCTTTTTTCACGCCCAATGCATATTGAACAGGCATGTTATAACCTGCAAACGGGACCATCTTCGCACCAGAAGCGACATGAAGATCGTATAGCGGGGTATTCAATAATGTTTCAGACATGTGTTCTCCTTGAGAATGTCGTGTGTCGGATAGACATAGCAGATTAGGATGTTGTTACCCACAGAATCTGCGCATCATCCTCACTGTGTGATACCAACATATGTCCCATGGTGGCATCGTAATAAGCGGAATCTCCTTCGTGGAGGATCCTTGGTTCATAAAATTCGCTAAAAAAGGTGATACTCCCTTTCAGCACTAACAAAAATTCTTCGCCATCATGGCGTATCCATTCAGGATAATCATCGAAAGAGCGTGCCCTCACAACGGTTTTAAACGGCATCATTTTTTTATTACTCAGATGCGTAGCAAGTAGCTCATGTTCATACGTTGTTGTCGGGTGCGGTTTCCCCTGCTCGTTTAAGGTGACGTCCATCCGCCCTGTGGCTCTGACTTGCTTGGGGGGAGAAAACAGCTGAGGCATATCAATATTTAAACCACTTGCCAGTTTTTGCATCGCCTGAAACGTGGGAGAGATCTGCTCATTTTCAATTTTTGACAAGGTGGAACGAGCAAGACCTGTTAGCTTACTGGCTTCTTCTAATGTCAGGCCCTGTAATCCACGGATCTCTTTAATACGTTCACCCAACTTCAATGGCTCAACACTTTCCGTTTGACCTTCTTGTCGCTCGACCACCATTGAGGGGTATACGTCCTGCTTCTTTGTCACATTTCAGTCCTTCTTTCTCTATCCATGAAGCACTCTACAAAGTTTCGTATAAGAAACCCATGAGAAACCTAAGACCGAGACGTTTACTTATTTGAGTGTAAAAGACCCAACCAAAATCAGCACCAAAGTGAAAAAACAATGATTAATCTCACCTTAGCAGAAGATTGAGCTTCATTTTCACGTCATCAATAGCCAATATTGTAAGAAACAAGGTGACAAGAAGCAAACGTTTGCCTAACATAATCACAATATACAAAGAGAATTAATTCCACTATAGGAAACATGGCCTTTACAGTTCGCCATGTTTTAGCACCAATTTGAGGAGAAAATAATGGAAAACACCCTGAAGTTCACTGAATCTCACGAATGGGTTCGCGATAACGGAGATGGCACTGTCACAGTGGGTATTTCAGATCACGCCCAAGGCCTTCTTGGTGATGTCGTCTTTGTTGACCTACCTGATGTAGGTGATGAGATTGAAAAAGGTGAAACGTTCTCACTGGTCGAGTCCGTAAAAGCAGCGTCTGACATCTATGCACCAGTTAATGGTGAAGTAGTCGAAATCAACGAAGAACTTGAAGACAGCCCAGAATTAGTGAATGAAGAAGCCTACGAAGGCGGATGGATTGCTAAGATTAAATTGTCTGATGCTGCAGAGCTTGATGCGCTTATTGATGCAGAAAAGTATCTTGAGAATATCGAAGACTAGCGAATACCAAAAATCGACGAGACGAATTGACGAGACGACTCGTGGCACTCACTTTCTTTCTACAGGCATATGCTGTACGCGTTTAGAAAATATAAGTGAGTCAATGAGTACCTAGCATTCAAAGATATACGATTATAGAGCAGCGAAATGCTGCTCATTTTAGTACAGGGACACCGTTATGACAGAGAAGACTTTCCTCCAATCGCTCAGTGGCGACGCCGATTTCATACGTCGTCACAATGGGCCCGATCACGCACAACAAGCCACGATGCTTGATGTCGTTAATGCCAATACTGTTGATCAATTGATTGAGGAAACCGTACCTGCCTCTATCCGTCTGCCTCAGCCGATGGATCTTGATTCGCCACAAAGTGAAGCGGATATGTTGGCAAGCCTAAAAGTGATTGCAGACAAGAACGTCGTCAATCGTAGCTTTATTGGCCAAGGTTACTACAACACCTTCACACCTAACGTCATATTACGTAATGTCCTTGAAAACCCAGGTTGGTATACCGCCTATACGCCTTACCAGCCAGAAATTTCGCAAGGTCGACTTGAAAGCCTACTAAATTACCAACAAATGATGATGGATCTCACGGGCATGGATCTCGCGAATGCGTCGTTGTTGGATGAAGCGACAGCAGCGGCAGAAGCGATGTCGCTGTGTAAGCGTGCTGGGAAAAGCAAGAGCAATGTTTTCTTTATCGCCTCTGATGTCCACCCTCAAACCATTGATGTAGTGAAAACCCGAGCTGAATTCATGGGCTTTGACATCGTTATGGGCGAAGCTGAAGAAGCAGCAAACCACGATGTATTTGGTGCTCTACTTCAATACCCGGGTACGACCGGTCAGGTTCGCGACCTGACTGAAATCATCGACGCTGCTCATGGGAATAAAACCTTAGTGGCCGTGGCTTCTGACTTGCTTGCACTCACTGTCTTAACCCCGCCGGGTGAAATGGGTGCCGATGTCGTTATCGGGAATGCCCAACGCTTTGGCGTTCCAATGGGCTTTGGTGGTCCACACGCGGCATTCATGGCAACACGTGATAAACACAAACGTACGATGCCGGGTCGTGTTATTGGCGTCTCAAAAGATCGCCATGATAACCAAGCGCTGCGTATGGCAATGCAAACCCGTGAGCAACATATTCGCCGTGAAAAAGCGACATCGAATATCTGTACAGCACAAGCCCTACTGGCCAATATGGCTGCGTTTTATGCGGTATACCACGGCCCTGAAGGATTGAAAACGATTGGTCGTCGTGTACACCACCTAACTGCTGTACTCGCAAAAGGCTTAACTCAAGCCAATCATACACTGTTCTCTAGTGCGTTCTTTGACACCATTACCGTTGAGACGGGTGAAAGTACTGATGTCATTTATAATCAGGCACTAGCGGCTGGCATCAACCTGCGCAAATTCCCGACGCAATTGGGTATTAGCCTTGATGAAACGACCAAGCTAGATGATATCAACACGTTACTTAATCTGTTCACCGACAGCCGCCCAGATGTCAATGCATTATCAGCAGAAATTGCTGCGGATGAGTTTGCGGCTATTCCAGCTCAATGCCAGCGTCAATCTGCTTATTTAACCCACCCTGTGTTTAACACCCACCAAAGTGAAACACAGATGATGCGTTACCTTAAAGCGCTAGAGAATAAAGACTTTTCATTAACGCACGGTATGATCCCGCTAGGCAGCTGTACCATGAAACTCAATGCCGTTGCAGAGATGATTCCGGTCACATGGCCTGAATTCGGTGCACTACACCCCTTCGCTCCAGCAACACAAACTGAAGGATATGATGAATTAGCGACACGCTTAACCAAGATGCTTTGTGAAGTCACTGGGTATGATGCTTTTTCTCTGCAACCGAACTCCGGTGCTCAGGGTGAATACGCAGGCTTAATCGCCATTCAGCGTTATCACGCTAACAACGGTGAAGCGCATCGTAATGTCTGCCTCATTCCAAGCTCGGCACATGGTACTAACCCTGCTTCGGCAGCGATGGTGTCGATGAAAGTGGTCGTGGTCGGCTGTGATGAGAACGGCAACATTGACGTTGACGATCTAAAAGCAAAAATCGAACAACACAGAGATAACCTCTCTTGCATCATGATCACCTACCCGTCTACACACGGTGTTTATGAAGAAGCCGTACAAGAAGTGTGTGAGTTAGTGCATGAAGCAGGCGGTCAGGTTTATCTCGATGGCGCGAATATGAACGCACAAGTAGGTTTGACGAGCCCAGGCTTTATTGGCTCTGATGTCTCTCACCTCAATTTGCATAAAACGTTCTGTATTCCACACGGTGGTGGCGGCCCAGGTATGGGACCAATTGGTGTCAAATCTCACCTTGCCCCCTTTATTCCGGGTCATGTTGAGTTTGCAGATAAAGAAGATTGCCAATACGCTGTATCTGCAGCACAACTGGGTAGTGCATCAATACTCCCAATTTCATACGCTTATATTGCAATGATGGGAGAACAAGGTCTGACAGAAGCAACAAAACTGGCGATTTTGAATGCCAACTACGTCATGGAGCGTTTACGTCCTCACTACCCTGTTCTTTACCGTGGTACAAAGGGTCGCATCGCACACGAATGTATTATTGATATTCGCCCTATCAAAGAAGCATCGGGTATTAGTGAAGAAGATATTGCAAAACGTCTGATGGACTTTGCTTTCCACGCACCTACTATGTCTTTCCCTGTTGCGGGCACATTAATGATTGAACCGACTGAGTCTGAAGACTTGGCTGAATTAGATCGCTTTTGTGACGCGATGATCGCTATTCGCAACGAGATTGAAAAAGTACAAAACGGTGATTGGACACTAGACGATAACCCGCTCGTCAATGCACCGCATACACAAGTAGACTTGATGCAGAAAGAGTGGCCTCATGCCTACACCCGCGAAGTGGCCTGCTTCCCTTCATCGCAAACTAAAGCGTCGAAATACTGGCCGACCGTGAATCGTGTCGATAATGTCTTTGGCGACCGTAACCTCATCTGCTCTTGCCCAAGCATTGAAAGCTATCAGGAAGATTAGATGAGGTTATCACAGATAACCAAGTTGGAAACTGTGATAACCGAGTTTGAAACCGAAAACTAAGTCGGAAACTAACTTGAATAACAAAAGGCGAACCATTTGGTTCGCCTCAGATTGCTGACGAACCCCACTTTTTGAAGTGGGGTTCTCTTTTATGAGCGGCCGTAGGCCGCGATCGCGATATTTTTAGGTATCCGATGCTTGGAAGTACCC
>JBHOGO010000048.1:0-35436 GCA_043421945.1 bacterium sp. HQB-150
AAACGCTTCGTCGGCCTCTATGATACCTGTAAAGGAAGTTGGTTGGTTCTGATTGGGCATTTGCAAGAATCGGTGTCTCCATAAAAAAGCAGTCCTTAGATTGATCTTTAGATGCCTTGCTATCTTCCTAAGTGAAACCCCGTCCCACATTAGAGCAAGATAAGGTAACCACTTGTCTTCTTTGCGCATTTTTAAAAGGGGTGTTCCTGTTAAAGAACAAAATGTCTTCTTGCAGCCCTTACACCGATAACGCTGTATACCTTTGGCGGTTACTCCGTGTTTTACAAACTCCATAGAATGGCAATGAGGACAGTCGGACACAACCTGCTCACGTTCAGCGATCACTTTTCCAACGGTATCACCATCAAGTTTTTCTTTGACGGAGTTGTTGAGGCGCTTGGTGTCAGCGTAGTTGAGGGAGGGGATAAGTTGCAGTATCTTATCTAAGTTATTGATTCCCATTGTTGCCGCCATCTGCTTTGATCTTTTCAGGATCATGAGTATAGACCAGCAACACGGAAGTACAACAGAGCCGCTAATGTACAGTGTATGAAAAAGACGTTGAGATACAACTACAGGTTGAAGCCAACATCCCAGCAAGAGGCTAAACTCATAGAGTTTAGCTCATACGCTCGTGGGTTATGGAACTACCTATTGTCTGAGAATCAACGTCAATATGAAGCCGAGAAAAGGTTCATTTTTTACAAGGAAATGGCTTCAAAAATTAAAGATATTAAGAAACTGCCTGAATTTGCATGGGTTAAAGCCTTTGATTCGGGTGCCGCACAACAAGTCGCTCGGGATCTGGACTCCGCTTTAATAAAAGGGATATCCAAAGAATCTCACCAAAAATTCCCAAGATTTAAAGTGAGCTATCGCGTTAAGAAGCTTCATAACGATAGCTACCGCTCCGTGAACAATAACAACTGCGTAAGGATTGAGAGTGGCAAGATCACTCTCCCTAAAATTGGTGCTGTTCCTATCGTTCTGCATCGTAGTTTAGTGAGCAACATTAAGACAGCAACGGTTCAATTACGCCATGGTAAATGGGAAGTAAGCCTAACCCAAGAGGTTGAGTGCGATGAAGCAAAGAAGCTATTCCAGAGCATTGCAGGATATGACATAAACTCAAAACAAACGGTTGTTGGCTCAAATGGTCTTGTTGTTGATAACCCAAAGTATTTAAGATCAGAAAAGGAAAAACTGACCAGATTACAGCGACAGCTTTCTAGAAAAAAGAAAGGCTCAGAGCGCTGGAGGAAAGCAAAATCCCGTCTAAATCATCTTCATGGTTCAATCGCTAGGAAGCGAATGGACTTCGCACATAAGACCGCTCATCGGATAGCCAACGAAAGCGATATTGTCGTATTTGAAGATTTAAATGTGGCGGGAATGCAGAAATTTAACGGCAAAATGGTCGCAGACAATATCATGGGACTCATCTCGGATTTGACTAGGTACAAGGTTGAATTAAGAGGTGGCATTCATCATGAAATTGGGCGATTTGAGCGGACAACGGGTGTCTGCTCAAGTTGCGGTCAGCAGCATAAGTTGACGTTAAAGGATAGAGATTTCACCTGTACTCGTTGTAGTCTAGTCAGCTACCGTGACTACTCTTCAGCAATAGCCGTGGAAAGAAAAGGTGAGTTAGATTTAATGGCGAATGGAACTGTCGTCAGGGTGAGTAAATCATCCAATACTCAGCAGAAATTAGGTGTTAAAACGAAAGTCTTTGCGTTAGCAAAGTTACCTTTGGGATCTGAGGAAATAGATAGGGCGCCTAATGGCCACCTTAGAAGCTCAGTGATTAGCTATTCTGTCGCTGAGTAGTTCACTTCGTCAATTAATCGGTCACTTAGCGCTAATAATTCTTGTTGTTCAGCCGTTAAGTCATTGCCACTCAAAGCTGCCATCACGTTAATGTCTAGCACCGGTAGTGGATTAAGCGCTAGATCTCGTTCGATAATTGAAAAAGTATTGCTGTTCTCATTTACCCAATGATCAATCAGTGATGTCGAAGTGGATTTCTTCCCTAAAATACTGCTTTTTAAGACTAATGCGCTTTTCATTTTGTTCTCCTTAGCTATTGATAAAAATCATACAGGAAGGCGAGGGACATGAGAGCTTGAAAAAAACGTCTAACTTTATCGAATTTTTCGAACAACGGTAACAGAGCAGTAACGCGTAAAGAGTCGTATGGTTTGATAGAGCAGGTGACGCTAGCTTAAACGATCTAAGTGCTCTAGCTTTAGCTTTAGGGCGCTGTAGATAAAAAAATAGCCCGAAACGACTCCTGTCTCGGGCTTAGGGGAATGGCTCCTAAGAGCCTTGCGCTAATTGTGATTGTTTATCTAATAATCACTATAGTACAAGCCAATAAAATTGCCATTTTTATTGATAACTAAAATAATAATCAATCTTGAAATAGGTTTGTATCGCGTACTTGATCACGAGGGAGACCATTCTTGATACGGTTTCCGACCCACTTGCCTAGCCCTATCACCATCTCTTTGTAACTGACGATAACTTCGCCTGATCCACTAATACCTTCAGGGCGAATATCTCGTCCCATAAACCATTCCCGAGCATCGTGAGCGTTAAGTGAAACTGTTTCAGCTGCAGAGTTTTTTAGCGCCAAAATACCTTCGTGTTGCCAACGGACACCTTTCTTATGTTTCTCACCTATTTTCACACCAATACGTTGATAGCGAATATGTTTGATAATAGGAGTGATCTCAGTAGGGAATAGCCATATCTCTTTGTCTCGTTGCCAAAGTGAACTTTGAGGCGGTATGGCTATATTAAGATCGCTGGAAAGTTGTTGGGTGAGGTCTAGTACTGCTTTTGTGTCGAGCTCGTTAAAAGGGAAAGTTCCTTTTTTGGATTTGCGCTTAGGTAACTCAACAGCGTGATTCTTAGTAAAGCGTGCGACGAAAAAACCTTCCGTATCATAAATCTGTGGATAAACATGTAAGTAACCTTCCGATGTCGCAGATAGCTCAGCGCCTTCAAAAAGGTGATTGAGAGGCTCAATTGTGACGGCGTCACCAAATTTAGCGAGCAGGTGCGCGCAGACCGATTGGTTTTCAATATGGTTCAAGGTGCAGGTAGAATACACCAGCGTACCACCAGGCTTAAGAGAGAAAAAAGCACTTTCAATGAGCGATTTTTGAATAGCAGCGATCTCTTCCGTCGACTCAATCGACCAGTTTTTCATCGCGGCTTCATCTTTACGCATCGCACCTTCACCAGAACATGGCGCATCAAGTAATATTGAGTCGAATGTTTCTGGCAGCCATTCACCAAAGATTTTTGCATCGAAGTGGGTCAATGCAACATTATGGATGCCACAGCGTTGTACGTTTGCCGCTAATACTTTTAAACGACTTGCTGCATATTCGTTGGCGATCAATACGCCTTGCTGCTGCATCGCACTTGCTAGTTGTGTTGTTTTAGAGCCGGGTGCAGAAGCCATATCTAGGACTTTAGTCAGCGCGTTGTTATCTTTCAGAAGTGCGTTGACCGGTAGCATGGAACTTGCTTCTTGGATATAAAACCAACCAGAAAGGTGTTCGGCAGAATTACCCAATGGGGTTTCAGACTCATCCCCCTCAAACCAAAAACCTTCTTCGCACCAAGGAATAGGTGTCAGTTTCCATCCTTTTTCTGTTGCACGGTCTTTGAATGCTGCAACAGAGGTTTTTAGGGTGTTCACCCGTACACTTTTTCGCAGTGGTTTTTTGCATGCGGCAATGACGTCTTCGAGAGAAACGTTTTTTGGAAGCGAATCACGAAGTGTGGTTAGGTATTCATCAGGGATATAGATATTGTCGTGCACAGGGCGATCTCTAGAACAATCGGATGGATGGAGTTTACCACAGTGTCGATATCCTCGTTACCTCAAGATGCATTAGACAAGGTGATACCTGTTTGCTTAGGTTTTTCTTGGCAGAGCAGTCAGGGCATTGTTGGGGGAATGAAGGTATAAAGAGGCTCTATGGGTGACGGTTAGGGTTTAACGTAGATATTTACTATGGGTAGTATTGTTCTAAAGGGCAGCTGTTCTAAAGGGTAGCTATGCCACTACCCTTTATCACTTGTCTTGGTTGTATTGTTTAGAGAGTCACTCTGATTAAAGATGACATTGAAGTTGCACCATCAATATAGAGTGTGATTATAAAACACTACTTCGGTATAGCTGTTCGCCAAGACTTCCACTCGGCCTTCGGAGAGGGGTGAAGTAGAAATGGAGAGCCCGAATCTGCTTTTTCCTGTATCGGTGCTGGCGGTGTTGCGAAGGCAATGCCACCTTTCAATATCGAATCAATGGTACCTGCTTCAAGGGTTGCACCCGTTAGGCCAAGGCTGAACTCAACACCTGATTGATTCCAAAACACGGTGTTTTTTCTGACCAAATGACGATATGGCTGATAGATGGTAAGCGTGATATCGACTCTATCCGCGAGCTGTCCAAGGGCCACTCTAGTCACTTCACCAACTGGAAGTTGACGGAATAATACAGGAGCACCCTCACTGATGTCGTAAGTCATAGCCGCTTGTAGCGTGAGGTTCATACCTCGGTTTCCTTCGGGTTCATCATGAAGAGTGAAGGTTGTTCCTCGTTTATCTGTTGCACCCGGAGAAACGGAGATATAGGTTGTGAGTAATGATTCCAAATTCTCAGATTGTGTAAGACTAATCTTGGGTTTAACGACCCAGAAATAGCTATCACTTTGGGTGATTTGCTGAATATATTCAGGGTATATGTTTGCGCTAATATCCACAGAATGCTGCTCGAAGTCAGGCGTTGTTTTTTTCACTTCGCCGACAGTGACACCTCGATATCGGATTGGCGTTGTTCGCGATATTGCACGCGCATCGTTTGCTCTTAAAGTGATAATGGCGCCTGTTTGTCTTGCCACTTTTTCATTATCAAACAGGCGATAGTGGCTCTCACTTCGATTATCTATATTGCCCTGATTATGGAAGGCAATTCCGCCGTTAATAAGCGTAGAAACAGGTCCAGTCTCTATGTTGATCCCCGTTAATCCAGCGTCAATAGTGAGGCCTGAATAACTCCAGAAAACGGAATCTTCCGTCACTAAGTGAGCATACTGGTTATTAATGTCGATAGAGATGATGACGTGATCATCATTGAGCGAGTAATCAGAAACCTTACCGACCTGAATGTCTTTATATAAAATGGGGCTACCGGTATTGATCCCAGGGTTTTTGTCGTAGATGAGTGAGAAGCGCTTAGTACCTTCTTGGTTATTTAATGCCAATCTAGCGGCTTGCTTACTTTGGTAAAGGGGATAATGGGAAGAAATGGTTGATGCACCATCACTTGTAAACGAGAGCGACTCTTTCACTAAACGCTTGAAGGGAAGAACATCCACAGTCACGCCTTCGGCACTGAGCTCTGCCTGAAAACCACTATCGACATAAAAGCGACTCTGACTTTTGACTAGATGACGAAATTGATCCTGAATGACGATATCAGTTTTAACACGATCGTTTTCTAATGTTACATTCGCGATTTGTCCTACATCAATCCCACGATGCCGAACAGTGACACCGGGACTCATTCCAAATGAGGCATCTGAATAGAGGGTGACGCGGAGATTATTTTCATCATGAATGAAGTGGGTGCTTTCCGTGGATGCCCCAAAATTGTTTTCAGTATCGCCTTCCCCAGGAATAATACGCAGGTAGTTCCCAGTGATTAAGTTTCCAAGGTTTTTGACGCTTTCTAAGGAAAGTGCTGGCTGTTCGATACTAAATCGAGTATTCGTTTTTAGGAGTTGAGTGAATGCAGGATCGATAAGACCATCCGCAATAATGTTTTGCTGCTCGTCGAGACGCAACTTAGTCACTTCCCCAATGGCTAGGCCTTTGTAAACAATGGGGCTGCCACCTTCACGCAACTGACTATTTTCAGGAATAGTAATGGTAATGGGTGTGCCTCTACCTGCAGAGTGAACATTGTCGAACAACACAAAATGACTATTATCTTCAACACTTTCACTCTCTGTGGGGGAATCGAAAGCGATACCACCAAGGATGAGTGTCGATAATCCTTCCATTTGAATATCAACACCATCGAAACTAATTTGGGTATGTAGCCCGCTAATATTCCAAAAGTGTGAGTTAGACTTCACTAGGGATTCGAAGGGAGAGCGAACAACCGCATCAATATCAATATATTGACTATCTGCGCTCAGGGCATAGTTGATGACTTCACCAACAGGTATACGGCGGTAGTAGAGCTTCGAGCCAACCGAAATGCCATTCAGTGTCGGTGCTTTCAATTTAATGAAGAGCCCATCAATATGTTCAGCATCCGTTGGAGGATGCTTCAAAGCAGAAAACTCGGTAGTGAATTCACTTTCTGCACCTGGCATTGCTGCAATATAGTTACCTGCTACCAGCGCATCTAAGCCGCTAATTCCTTCTAGTGATGCTTGGGGTTTGACTAACCAAAATTGAGTATTTTCGTTTAAAGTGTTCTGCGCTTTTGGGTAAATATCGGCAATGACAGTAATACCCGATAAATTGTCTGAGAGCTCCACTTTTTTTACCATACCTATTTCGAGCCCTTTATATTTTATGGGCGTTCGACCAGCCACTAAGCCTTGCGCGGAATCAAAATGAATCATGATACGAGTACCAGATTCATTAATAGCGCTATAAACAAGCCATAACGCGAGACCCAAGGAAAGGATGGGCAAGAACCAAAGAGGCGAAATCGATTTGTCTTTTTTTATTTCTGCATTGGGCAGGGTGTTATTGGTCATAGTTATCCCAGAGTAAGCGCGAATCGAGACTTTCAGCAGCAAGCATGGTTAACACGACGACAATGCCAAAAGCTATCGCACCAATACCTGGTGTGAAGTCGAGGAGTTGACCGCGGTCAAGCAGTGTCATCATGATTGAAATGACAAATAAGTCCATTATGGACCACTTGCCAATCCACCGGACGATACGATGTAATTTCATCCTTAAATGGGAATGAGATCGCGCGTTGAGTGTTACAAGTAAATAGAAGAGAATTCCAATCTTTGCGACAGGCACAAGGATGCTAGCAGCAAAAATGATGAAGGCGATAAATATCATGTCACTGCTAATGAGTGAGAAGACACCAGACATGATGGTATCTTCCAGTCGCGATCCATTGGTGATTAAGACTGAGATAGGGTAGTAGTTAGCAGGCAATAAAAACACGAGCGCAGCGATTAAGTAAGCCCATGTCTTTTGGGTACTTTGCGGTCTTATTTTGTATAATTTGTGGTTACATCGCAGGCAGCTTAACGCTAAATTTGACTGTACGGCATGACAGTGCGCACACTGAACAAGTTCACGAGGATTCAACAGCGTAAATTTTGGTGTGCTTTGCCATTTATCCCAATAGCGAACAATACTTGTCCGGCTAATGAGAAAGATCAACAGTAATTGACAGGCAATCAGCGCGTAAAGGGAAATCCCAAACTGTATATCGGCATAGTCTCTCACCTTGAAGCAAGAAATAGCGAGGCTGACGAGGTAAACATCTATCATCACCCAGTGCTTGATGAAGGAGAGTAATCTAACGCTTTTTGCAAACACAAAACGCCAACGTAGCATTAAACTAAGGTGAGTAAGTAAAATAGCGATAACGTAAAGTGCTGGTGCAATGGTGCCGCAGAAAAGAGCAAGGGCTCCAACAAAGGGAAAACCGTTTAAGAACAATTGTATTGAACCATCAGGGAGTGTCGCTGGTATATTGACACCGAATAATGTGATGGTAATAAGTGGCATTGACACTATAGGTACAAGAAGAACAAGACAGGTAAGGGCAAGCGCAAGCTCTCCATTGAATGGCAGCATATGTCCTTTATTAAGGCGAGTTTGACACCTTGGACAAAAGGAGCTTTGGCCTGAAGGTGGAGGACAATGGTTCAATGCAAGGCCGCAGCCATGACAAAACCCAATCTGGAGCTCGCTATTTGACACTGTGTTAATGCACTTCCTGTTTGCAGTTAGTACCCTAAATCACCATTATTTCAGCGCATACGCGAGAAATCTCAGCACATCCGAACGCGTCCGCTTAATTTAATGAACCATTAGGTCGCGTTAACATAGGTGAACGTTATCTATCTTTCCCATGATTGTGTCAATGGAGGCCTATTGATAGCGCTATGCCATTGTAATTTAGTGGTTACTTTGGAGCGTTTAGTATAAAAGGATTTACTATTACTGTGTGACTTAAATTGCAATTTCATCGTGTTTTCTTAGGTGGATCGACCACTTACTCAGATCATTGAGGCAAGATACGTTGTAACAGCAAATGATAGTGAATAATAAAGTGAAAAAGATGACAGAGAAATTAAAATTTTATCAAAGATTAACACAGCAGGCATTGGCACTCGTTGACGGTGTAGATAACCGAATTGCCAATTTGTCCAATATCAGTGCACTGCTGAATCTTGAATTAGAACAGATTAACTGGGTTGGTTTTTACTTGTTGGATCAAGAGAAGCTCGTCCTTGGTCCGTTTCAAGGAAAACCAGCCTGTATCTATATTCCTGTAGGTCGAGGTGTCTGTGGAACCGCTGTCGCGACAAATCGTGTTCAGAGAATTGACGATGTTCATGCATTTGAAGGTCATATCGCCTGTGATGCAGAGAGCAACGCTGAAATTGTTCTACCTTTATATGTAGACGGGGAATGTATTGGTGTTCTTGATATTGATAGCCCAATCATTGGTCGATTTGATGCTGAAGATGAAAAAGGACTGTTAAGTTTTGTGGAAACTGTGCAAAAACATCTCTAAGTCGGTCGCTAGAGGTGGTTTTTCATTTCGAGAACACTATAATAGCGGGCATATTTCAAATCAATTTGTATAATCTGCAAACTTAAACGTTTGCACCTGTTGAGAAAATTCATGGAAAACACTGAAAAGCTAACGAACAGTAAAGAAGTCATCGCGTACATTGCTGAGCGTTTCCCAAAATGTTTTACGCTGGAAGGCGAAGCTAAACCACTAAAAATTGGTATCTTCCAAGATCTTGCTGAGCGTCTTACGGACGACGAGAAGGTTAGTAAAACACAATTGCGTGCGGCATTGCGTCAATACACTTCATCTTGGCGTTATCTACACGGTGTCAAACCAGGTGCAAAACGTATCGATCTCGATGGCGTCGAAGGTGACGAACTAGAGCAAGAGCACGTTGAACATGCGCAAAAGGCACTAGAAGAAAGTAAAGCTCGAGTACGTGAACGTCGTAAAGAGCAGGCAGCTAAAGCTAAAAAGTCAGCGAATGCTGACAAAAAAGAACAGAAAGTTCGTGCAAATTCTGCTAAACCTAGAAACAATAAGAAAAAAACGACTAAGCTTAGTGAAAAACCTGTTGTTGAAACGCGTCAGCTTAATAGCGATGAAGTTCAGGTAGGTAAGCAAGTTAACGTTAATATGGGTAGTGGCAACATGCCAGCATCCATTGTTGAAATCAATAAGGACGATGTTCGTGTCCGTTTGACTAATGGTCTTACTATGTTGGTTAAAGCGGATCACCTTCGTTCGTAAAGGAGATTCTTCGACGCATGAATTGTCGATTCCGCTTTTCCCTGATCGCTGCTGGCATGATGCTAGCAGCATCTACTCAGGCTCTAGAAGCCAAGTATTCTGTCGCAGACATTCCTCAGCTTCACGCTGAAAAACAGCATTCAGTCGCGAGTAAACGCACGACGGCGCGCCTAACCCGTTCGCACTATCAAAAATTCTCTCTGGACGATAACTTTTCAAATAATATTTTTGAGCGTTATTTACGTATGCTTGACTACAACAAATACTTCTTAACACAAGAAGATGTGGATGGTTTTGACAAGTGGACAACACAGATTGATGATCAGCTGAAATCTGGTAAAACAGATGCAGCATTTGATGTGTACAACACGGTTATACTAAGACAGTTTGAGCGCTACCGTTATGCATTGAGTATTCTTGATGAACCGATGAAGTTTGATACGGATGAAGAGTTTGTTCTCGACCGTAACGAACTCGATTGGCCGAAAAATACCAAAGAGCTTGATGATCTTTGGTATCTACGCGTTAAGTATGATGCACTGAACTTAAAGCTAGCAGGCAAAAATTGGGAAGAGATACAAGAAACGCTCTCTAAGCGATACAACAATGCGATTAAGCGTTTAATGCAAACCAAAAATGAAGATGCTTTTCAGGTTTACATGAATGCCTTTGCTCGTGAAGTTGACCCTCATACAAGTTACCTTTCACCACGCAACGCAGAACAATTTCAATCTGAGATGAATCTATCTTTAGAAGGAATTGGTGCTGTATTACAGACGGAAGATGATTACACCATTATCCGTTCGTTGGTAGCTGGTGGCCCCGCATCCTCTTCGAAGCAACTTTCTCCCGATGACCGCATTGTTGGTGTTGGTCAAGAAGAAGGTAACATCGTTGATGTGATCGGTTGGCGTTTAGATGATGTCGTCCAACTTATCAAAGGTCCTAAGGGGAGCAAAGTTCGCTTAGAGATCCTTCCGAAAGGTGCGAATGCTAAAAGTTATACGGTTACAATTGTTCGAGATAAAATTCGTTTAGAAGATCGTGCGGTTAAATCTGAAGTACTTGATTTTGATGATATGAGTGTAGGGGTAATCAATATCCCAAGCTTTTATAATGGTCTGAGTGAAGATACTAAAGTTCAGCTAGCTAAATTAAACGAGACCAACGTTGATGGTATTGTTGTCGATCTTCGAAACAATGGTGGTGGTGCGCTCCAAGAAGCGATTGCATTGACTGGACTCTTTATAGAAAGCGGCCCTGTTGTACAGGTTCGTGATAGTAGAGAGAACGTTCGTGTTCAATCTGATTCTAATGGGTATATCTACTTCGACGGCCCAATGACCATATTGATTAATCGCTACAGTGCATCTGCCTCTGAGATATTTGCAGCTGCTTTGCAAGATTATGGTCGAGCAGTTGTTGTTGGTGAGCAATCATTTGGTAAAGGTACCGTTCAACAGCATCGCCCACTTGAGCAAATCTACGATATGTTCGATAAATCTGTTGGTGCTGTTCAGTATACGATCCAGAAATTCTATCGTATCGATGGCGGCAGTACACAGCATTTAGGTGTTGTGCCTGATATCCCATTTCCAACGGCGATTGATCCTGCTGAAACGGGAGAGAGTGTCGAAGACAATGCCTTACCTTGGGATCGAATTTCTCCTGCCGAGTATCGTTTAGTCAAAGACAAAACTCAGCAAGTGAAAGCGCTAGTGAAGAATCATCATCGTCGTATTGAAGGTGATATGGAATTTGATTTTATTTTGGAAGATATCGCGCGATATCATTCAGAAAAAGATCGTAATACGATTTCATTGAATTATCAGACGCGAATTGATGAAGAAGCGGATGATGATGCTTCGCGCCTCGAGCGCCTGAATACTCGACAGAAAGCACTAGGGGAAGAGCTCTTTAAGTCTTTGGATGATGTTCCAAAAGATTATGAAGCACCTGATGTTTACCTCAATGAAGCGGCTAAGATTACTTTAGATATGTTGAAAGTATCTTAAGTGGACAGGTGATTCTGGTAGCAATTCATTAACAAAAGGCCCTTGTGGGCCTTTTTTTTATTATATTCAGACCACAGTAAAGCTTAAGGCTCAAATCCTCAATCAAAATTATAATCACTAAAATCAATGTATTAAGACACTGCTGCCTTGTTTGTAAGGCGCTATCTTGATGAGTCATTAAAAGTATATTTATTGAGAAAATTAACTTTTTTTTAAATATTCCCTAGAGTAATTTTAAACTCAGCACTAAGGTTAAAAAGTAGCAGCCAATGTGTGGGGTCAGTATGGTGTATCGATTTGTATTAGTAGTAATGATGTTGTTTTCGACAATCACCGTGAAGGCGGATGACCTAACTGAATTTGATTACCCTCTATTATTAGGTGACTGGTATTGGTTTAGCCCTAGTGAAGAAGGTATACAAAGTCAGGGGAAACAATATAGAGCAATGCATGTAAAGTTTGTTTCAGATTACTCTTATGTCATCAGATTGCTCAGAGTTGATGGTGAGATTGATGGTTGGCAAGGGGAGTATAATATTGATGAAGAGGTATTGTCGCTAACTGCAGATGGTCATCCCACTCAGCAGCATAGCTATCAGCTGACATACAATCAATTTATGCTTGATGGTGCAAGGTTTACAAAATTGGCGCCTGAGAATTTGCCGGGCGAGTGGGTGAGTTCTGCTGTTAGCGGTTCTGATGTGAACAATAAGCTCAAACTTTCGATGAATCTACGCCCTGACTTCCTATTTTCATTTGTTATTCAGGATGAAGACGGTGATGTTAATGAGCACCGTGGGATCTATTATATAGAAAAAGACCACATTGTTTTAATTTATGAAAATGGTCAGCAAGATAGCCAGTATGTATTAGCATCTGACACCTTAATATTGAGCAATGAACAATTTGGTATGAAAGCCATATTCGAAAGGCAGTAATTAAGTTCAAGATTTGAGCTAAAGTCCGGCAATTGCCGGGCTTTTTGTTTTCTAACTCGGTTGAGGGTTGAGTATTGCTCTTGTTTAAGATTAAATCGACATTACAACTAAAAATACAATGAGTGTCGATATACTCAGTTAATAAGGAATTTAACAATGGCGGATAAACCTACCGCAAAATACCGTAAAGACTACCAGCCCGCAGAATTTAGTATCACAAACGTCCACTTGACGTTTGATCTTCATTCGACACAGACTCGAGTGACGGCTGTTAGTCAGGTTTCTCGTCAAGGAGTAAGCCAGTCGACGACATTATCATTAGCTGGAGAAAATATTCAGCTAGTGTCACTTCAGATTAATGGTCAAGAGCACTCTGATTATCAATTGATTGAAGGGGGAATTGAAATTAATGCTGTTCCTGAATCATTCGAATTAAACATTGAAACAGAGCTTAATCCTTCAGAAAACACCTCGTTAGAAGGTCTCTATCTTTCTGAAGGTGCATACTGCACGCAGTGCGAAGCTGAAGGCTTTCGCCGAATCACTTATTACTTAGATCGTCCCGATAATCTCGCTATCTTTACGACTCGCGTTATTGCAGACAAAGCGTACCCTTCTCTGCTTAGTAATGGTAACCGTATCGCGCAAGGAGAGTTAGAAGGTGGGCGTCATTGGGTAGAGTGGGAAGACCCATTCCCAAAACCGAGTTACCTCTTTGCTCTCGTTGCCGGGGATTTTGATATTTTAGAAGACTCTTTTGTGACGAAGAGTGGTCGTCATGTTGCTTTAGAGATTTATGTCGACAAAGGTAACCTTGACCGATCACATCACGCGATGTTGTCGCTTAAACGTTCAATGAAGTGGGATGAAGAACGTTTCGGACTTGAGTATGACCTCGATATTTACATGATCGTCGCGGTCGACTTCTTCAATATGGGTGCGATGGAAAATAAGGGGTTGAATGTTTTCAACTCTAAGTATGTTTTGGCAAAACCAGAAACGGCAACAGATACTGACTTTTTAGGTATTGAAGCTGTTATTGGTCATGAGTATTTCCACAACTGGACTGGAAACCGAATTACATGTCGTGACTGGTTTCAACTGAGTCTAAAGGAAGGGTTGACGGTTTTCCGAGACCAAGAGTTTTCTTCTGATTTAGGCTCTCGTGCTGTTAATCGCATTAATAACGTCCGTATTGTACGTGGTCCTCAGTTTTCTGAAGATGCTGGCCCAATGGCCCATCCTATTCGTCCTGAGAAAGTGATAGAAATGAATAATTTCTACACATTAACGGTTTATGAAAAGGGCAGTGAAGTTATACGTATGCTTCATACATTATTGGGTGAAGCATTATTTCAAGCCGGTATGCGTCTTTATGTTTCTCGTCATGATGGAACAGCAGCAACGTGCGAAGATTTTGTTCTGGCCATGGAAGAAGCGTCAGGTATCGACCTTACTCAATTCCATCTTTGGTATAGTCAGTCAGGTACGCCAATCCTAAATGTAGAGACGGACTACTCACCAGAAACAAAGACGTTTAGCGTGACCGTGTCACAAGAAACAAAGCCAACGACAGAGCAAAAAGAGAAGTTCCCATTACATATCCCGTTTGATATTGAACTTTATGGTCAAGATGGCTCAGTCATTCCACTGAGTATTGGTGGGGAATCTGTGAGTAATGTTTTGAATGTCACAGAAGGAAAACAGACATTTACCTTTGATAATGTCGATGAGAAGCCGGTTATTTCAATGCTAAGAGAGTTTTCTGCTCCGGTGAAATTGAATTATGACTACAGTGATGAAGATTTAGCATTCCTAATGGTCAATGCGACCAATGCTTTTGCACAGTGGGATGCAGGGCAAATGCTGCTTGCAAAACATATCCGTTACAATGTCACTCGAAGTCAGGAAGGAAAACCTTTCGCGTTACCGTTATCGGTCATTAGTGCCTTCGAAGGGGTATTAACGAACGCAGACTTAGAGCCTGCTTTTGTTTCTGAGATGTTGACGCTACCGACTGAGTTAGAAGTAGCTGGCTGGTTTGACATTGCAGATGTGGATGCCATTGCAGCAGCACTACGCTTTATTGCAAAAACGCTTGCGACAGAAATGACAGAGTGCCTGGTTGAAAAATACCATCAACTTTTCCAAACGGATTATGATGTTGAGCATGTGTCGATCAATAAGAGAAGCTTACGCAATCGTTGTTTAATGTACCTTGCACTGACACCAAGAGGTGAAGCATTAGTCGCAGAGCAGTATCGGGTTGCGAACAATATGACCGATACCATTGCAGCGCTAACTGCCGCAAATAAAGGCAAACTGACTTGTCGCGAAACGCTAATGACTGACTTTAGCGACAAGTGGCAACATGATGGTCTTGTCATGGATAAGTGGTTCATTTTACAGGGAACTAACCCAGCAAGTAATGCTTTGAGTGTGGTTAAATCTCAATTGACTCACCCTTCATTTAATATTAAAAACCCTAATCGCTGCCGCAGCTTAGTGGGGGCATTCTGTGCTCAAAACCCACAGCGCTTTCATGATCGTAGTGGAGAGGGTTACCAATTCTTAGTCGATATGATCAAAGAGTTAAATAGTGTCAATCCGCAAGTCGCTTCGCGTTTAATTGATCCGCTGTTGAAATTTAAGCAATTCGATTTAGAACGACAAAAAACAATGCGTACAGGACTAGAGACATTGGCAAACCTTGATGGACTAGCCAAAGACCTTTTCGAAAAAATTAATAAAGCACTCGCTCAGTAATAACAAGACGGTGGATGCTTTGCATCCACCCATTTTGGTTTTATTTTGATGAAAACTTATACCTTCCGACTCTCCATTCCATATAGTGACTTCATTCAACATTACAATGGCGCGGCCAAAACAGTGTTAATTTATTGTGAGCAAGGCTTAAGGTTACAGCTACCTGCGAGCCGTTTTCGTCCCTACTTAACACATTCTGGAATTAGTGGTCGTTTTCGAGTAATTATCGATGATAATAATCGCATTAAACAGATGGATAGTTTGTCATAGCAGCAACTACCGTCATTATTTATCTAGATAATTTGCTATATGTGAATTAACTCGCTGTTATTTTGTGGTAAATATTCGTTAATATGTTGTATTAAGCATCCGTGCTTTTTATCTCTATACTAAACCTATAAAAATACTACAAAGTTGGAGTTTATCCGATGACAGCCCTACTACCTATTGTTCCAGTACTACTCGAAAAAGTGTACTTGCTGATCCAAGAAAAAGTGGACCACCCAGCACATCACCTAGTGGAAACATTGGCAAAAAAATTACTGACTCAACTCGATGATAATGATCTTGTTGAGCGTAATGAAAGTGATCTTTATGGTGCCGTTATGAGTTTATGGCAGCACCTAAATGACAATAAACAAAATGTTTTTTCAGTACGCGTTTTTAATCCAACCTTAGCACAGCATGGTTGGCAATCGACACACACAGTGGTTGAGATAGTCTGTCCGGATAGACCCTTCTTGGTTGAATCTGTTCGAATGACGTTAGGTCGACAAGAAACAACAAGTCATATGATGCTGAATGGCCCGCATCGGTTTTGTCGTAGTGCAAAAGGAAAAATTGAAAAAGTATGCGAAGAGACGGGCACCTTACTGTCCATTTTTCATGTAGAGATTGATCGCCTTAATAATGAAGAGCAGATGCAATCCATGAAAGAGGAGTTGGAATGCGTCTTGTCGGATGTAGACCATGTGGTGAATGATTGGCAAGGCATGCAGGATAAAATGCTCGAAGTAAAGGGGCTGATTAATCAAAACGCCACACACCTTGAGCAAGAGACAAAAGATGAAGCGATTGAGTTTCTAGATTGGGTCAGCAGTCATAACTTTACCTTTATGGGCTATCACTATTTTTCTTTAGAAGCCATTGAAGGAGATTATCAGCTTACTCCCGCTAGCGAAGGCGGTTTAGGGATTTTTGCGAATACAGAGCGAACTAGACCCATCCGTCTGTCGTCGTTACCTGAGTCAGCTCGGCTAGAGGCGAGAAAGCCAGAGCTTTTATTATTGACGAAGGGGAATACGAAATCAAAAATTCACCGTCCAGCTTATACTGATTATATCGGTATAAAAACATTTGATGATAATGGAGAGGTGAACGGCGAACACCGGTTTATTGGTTTATATGCCTCAACAGCCTATCATCAAAGTGTTGATAATATTCCATTACTCAACAATAAAGTAAAACGCATTCTAAATTTAAGCGACTACGCGCAAGAGTCCTATTCTTGGAAGGCGTTAAAAAATATCCTAGAAACTTTTCCCCGTGATGAGCTATTTCAAGCTTCAGAAAAAGAGATGCTAGAAATTGGCTCTGGTGTCGTCAAAATGCAGGATAGAGATCTATTGAAGATCTTTGTTAGAAGAGATCCCTTTGGGCGCTTTTTCTCCTGCATGGTTTATACCACCAAAGAGCGTTACAACACTGAGCTAAGACGTAAAACACAATCTTTGCTGCAAAGCTACTTCGGCTCTGAGATGAATGTTGAATTTACAACTTACTTCTCTGAAAGCCCATTAGCGCGTACACATTATATTGTGCGTGTCGAAAACAACAATTTTGATATTGACGTGAATTTGTTGGAGCGAAATTTAATGGAAGCTGCCTCATCATGGGATGATCGATTGCAAGAGGCGTTAGTTGCTCACTTTGGTGAAAATGAGGGGACACCAGTCGGTAAACAATTTTCTCGAGCATTTCCTCGTTCTTATAAAGAGCATATGTTACCAGGGAGTGCTGTCGCAGACATTCAACAACTGCTGAGTTTGAATGAAACGAATAAACTTGCCATGTCGCTGTATCGGCCTCAAGAAGAGAGTAGTGATTCTAAAAAGTTAAAATTGAAATTGTTCCACCGCGATGAACCTATCCATTTATCGGATGTGATGCCAATGCTCGAAAACTTAGGGCTGCGTGTCATCGGGGAAGCACCGTATGAGATCGTGACGAATGAAGGAAGAGTTTTTTGGATCCTTGATTTCGAAATGCTCCATAACGCAAAATCTAATTTAGATCTTGCAGAGGTTCGCGATCGTTTTCAAGATACGTTTGCCGGTGTCTGGGAAAACCGCTATGAAAATGATGGCTTTAACCAACTGGTACTTAATGCAGGTCTTAGTGGTAGGGAAGTGACTATTATCCGGGCGTACACGAAGTACATGCGTCAAGTGGGTTTTCCTTTTAGCCAGGCATATATTCAAGAAACCATTAACACGTCTCCTCAAATTGTAAAATTGATCGTGAAGTTGTTTGTTCAGCGCTTTGACCCTGCAAAGCGAAATACTGATAAACTAACGGGTGACGTTGTCACTTTAATTTATGAGAAACTAGAGGATGTAGAAAGCCTCGATGATGATCGTATCCTTCGCCGCTTTGTCGAAATGATGCAGGCAACATTGAGAACTAACTATTATCAAAAATCCGACACTGGATCCTATAAGTTATCACTGGCACTAAAGTTAAAACCTTCCTTGATACCCGAAATACCAGCGCCAGTTCCAGCGGTTGAGATTTTTGTTTATTCACCAGATATAGAAGGTGTTCATCTTAGGGGCGGCAAGGTTGCTCGGGGTGGCTTGCGTTGGTCTGATCGGCGTGAAGATTTTAGAACCGAGATACTGGGATTAGTGAAAGCACAACAAGTGAAAAATACCGTTATTGTACCGGTGGGTGCAAAAGGGGGATTTGTTTGTAAACGGCAGCCATTGCTAAAAGGTCGTGATGAGATCTTTGCTGAGGGGCAACGCTGTTACCGCATATTTATTCAATCACTACTGGATGTTACTGACAATATAATTGACGGTGAGCTTGTGCACCCCACAAATGTGGTGCGCCATGATGAAGAAGACCCATATCTTGTGGTTGCGGCGGATAAAGGCACGGCGACATTTTCTGATTTAGCGAACGCAATATCGTCTGAATATAACTTCTGGTTGGGTGATGCTTTCGCTTCTGGTGGTTCAAATGGCTATGACCATAAGAAGATGGGCATTACTGCGAAAGGGGCTTGGGAGTCGGTAAAACGACATTTCAGAGAAAAAGGGATTAATTGCCAGACCACGGATTTCACCGTTATTGGTGTCGGTGATATGGCCGGTGATGTCTTTGGTAACGGCATGCTTCTTTCTGAGCATATTTTATTAAACGCGGCGTTCAATCACCTTCATATATTCTTGGATCCTAACCCCGATGCAGCGATCAGTTATAAAGAGCGGGATCGCCTTTTTAAGCTTCCTCGTTCTAGTTGGGAAGATTACGATCAATCAACGATCTCCGAAGGAGGGGGTATTTTCTCTCGCCGCGCGAAGTCAATTCCTCTTAGTCCTCAAGTTCAGAAAATGCTGAATACACGTAAGCAAAAGATGGCTCCCAACGAGCTGATCAATGCCATATTGAAGATGAAAGCGGATCTGTTGTGGAATGGTGGCATCGGAACCTATGTGAAAGCTGCCAGCGAGACGCACACCGACGTTGGCGATCGTGCTAATGATGCACTTCGTGTCGATGGAAATGAGCTAAACGTCGCGGTTGTAGGGGAAGGTGGCAATCTAGGTATGACGCAGTTAGCGCGCATCGAGTTTGCTAAGAACGGTGGTCGCGTTAATACGGACTTTATCGATAATGTCGGTGGTGTCGATTGCTCTGATAATGAAGTCAATATCAAAATATTGCTTAACAGCTTGGTAATGAGCGGTGACCTAACGACGAAGAAACGTAACCAACTTTTAGAGTCAATGGAAGATGAAGTGTCTGAAATTGTATTGAATGATGCTTATTGGCAAGCAGAGTCGATCTCTGTATCTGCAGTCAATGGCGTTGAATCGCTAAAAGAACAGTTACGCTTTCTTCATCACTTAGAGAGAGAGGGGCATATTGATCGTGCCTTAGAATACATTCCTGATGACGAAGCGTTAACAGAGCGTGAAAAGCAAGGGCTGGGTCTAACACGCCCAGAGCAGGCTGTATTAATCGCCTATGCCAAAATGGTGTTAAAAGAGCAATTGGTCTCAGAAGATATCGCCAAGGATCCTTATCATGCACGAATGTTACCAGCGTACTTCCCTATGGAGTTACAGCGTCACTATCGTACAGCGATGGATCAGCACCCATTACGTAAAGAGATCATTGCAACATGCCTGGCTAATCAAATGTCCAATGACATGGGGTGTAATTTTGTGCCTCGAATGCATGATGAAACAGGGGCCGAAGTTATCGCTATCGCCAATGCTTATTCGGTTGCACGTGAAATCTTTCAATTTAATCGCTTATTTGAGCAGATAAGGTCACTGGATAACGATGTAGATGCTGCCGTCCAGTATGAGATGTTGCATCAGTGCCGACGGATGCTCCGCCGAGCAACTCGTTGGATCTTACGATCCAAAGATCGCTTAGGCATTGAAGAGCAAATTTCAATTTATCAGCCCGTTGTGAATGATCTCAAAGAGAATCTGGTTAGCTATCTGGTTGAGGCTGAAGTGGCTGATCACGATAGGGATGCTAAGCGTTATATTGATAGAGGAGTACCAGAGGATTTAGCAAATACCATTGCACGGATGAGTAGCCTCTATTCGGCTATGGATATTGCGCAGATAGCCGAAGAGCATCATAAAGAGATTGATTTTGTTGCAAAAGCATACTTTGTTATGGGTGCTGAGCTATCCTTGCACTGGTTCCTCGATCAAATTAACCATCAAAGTGTCGATAACCATTGGCAGGCACTTGCGCGGGCAACTTTCCGAGAAGATCTCGATTGGCAGCAACGTCAGTTAACCGCGGCGATTGTGGTCGATCTCGAAGAAGGTGCGGATCCTGAAGAGAGTGTGATGGGGTGGCTGGAGGAGCATCGCATCGCCATTGCTCGTTGGGAAAGCATTTTAGCAGAGTTTAGGGTGGGTACCGTGCATGAATTTGCCAAATTCTCAGTCGCAATGCGCGAATTAATGCTTTTAAATTTGAATTGTCGACCAAATCAGTGAATAATACTGCCCCGTTTATACGGGGCTTTTTTTTGGAGGTGCAATGCTTTACCCCCTCGCCAGAGCGGCAATCTTTAAGTTAGATCCTGAGCATGCTCATGAACTAACAATGAAAAACTTTTCACGATTCACAGGCACACCTCTCGATCTATTTTATCGTCAAAATGTTCCTTACAAACCAGTTGAAGCGATGGGACTTATTTTTAAGAACCCTGTTGGTCTTGCTGCTGGCTTAGATAAAGACGGCGAGTGTATCGATGCTTTTGGAGCTATGGGCTTCGGGTTTATCGAAGTTGGCACAGTCACACCTCGCCCACAAGCAGGTAATGACAAGCCACGTCTATTCCGTGTACTAGAAGGCGAAGGTATTATTAACCGCATGGGCTTCAATAACCATGGTGTTGACAACCTCGTTGAAAACGTTAAAAAAGCGAAGTATGACGGTATTATCGGTATTAACATCGGTAAAAACAAAGATACACCAATCGAAAATGGCAAAGAAGATTACCTAATCTGTATGGATAAGGTATATGAGCACGCAGGTTATATTGCGGTTAATATTTCATCGCCAAATACACCTGACTTACGTTCATTGCAATATGGCGACGCGTTAGATGAGCTGCTTTCTGCCTTGAAGGTTAAGCAAGCTGAGTTAGCGGAGAAGCATGGCAAATATGTTCCTGTTGCCTTAAAGATTGCACCTGATTTGGAAGATGATGAAATCGTCCAAGTTGCTGAAGCATGTGTTCGTCATAAGCTTGATGGTGTTATCGGGACTAATACGACACTTGATCGTACTTTGGTTAAAGGTATGAAGCATTGTGATGAGGCGGGTGGTCTAAGTGGTCGCCCGTTACAGCATAAGAGCACTGAAGTCATTAAGAAGCTTGCAGAAGCCTTAAATGGTGAAATACCAATCATTGGTGTCGGTGGCATTGATTCTGCCGTTGCAGCAAGAGAGAAAATCGAAGCGGGCGCCAAGCTTGTTCAAGTTTACTCTGGCTTTATCTATCACGGGCCAAAGCTTGTTAAAGATATCGTGACGAATATTTAGTCATCCCACTATTTTATAGCGATAAAGGGGAATTATATTTCCCCTTTTTTTTTGTCTACTGCTGTTTAAAATCCATAAAGAGCCGTTATTAATCGAGTCATTTATCAAATGACCATCATATCAACACCGCAGGGAAGATAGGGCAGCTAGATGCTAAAACCTAACAACAAATGGACCTGGTTTTATGACGCTGAAAATCAGCAGTTAATGCTGGATTTGAGTGGCGATATGATGTTTAAGGCAGCGATCCCTTCAAATCGACTTATTCCTGATGCAACACGCAGTATTCCTTTCTCTGTTGAAGATGCAACGCTATTTCAAGTCTTTAACGATTTGATAGCACATTTGCCTTTGACTGCCCCCCGTAAAGCAGAGCTTGTTCTCAATGCGATAGCCGCCCATCGTTACCATAAGCCAATGTTGCCTAAGAGTTGGTTTTTTAACTCGTGTGGAGACGTTGAGAGCCCTGAGCAAGGGGAGGTGATTGTATTAGAGACTCAGCATGGCCAGGCTCATTTTATTGTCGTGGAGAATAGCGGTAATGCAAGCCTGTGTATGCTAGCAACACTCGAACCTCTTTCTTTAGATGGAAACAAAGAGCTTCAGTTCTGTGACACTATTAAGGTGATGAATGACCGAATGCAAATCGCCTATTTTGATGAGCTAAAACACCAATTTTCCAAGGTAGGATAGTCTAATGTTGGTTAAAATTCACGCTATTAACTAACTACTATTCATCATCTTACCGCTTTCTCGCTTCCTCATATTCTCGTTATCAATGAGCCATATTCACTCACAAACGTGGGTACATTACCTTTCATGACACTCTCTATTCTTGTCGTAGAACTGTTTTAGTTAAGAATAAAAGAGGTTTTAGTACTTTTCATGCTCAGACTATGAAATCTAATTGGGTGATATCTGTCCCATTTATCAATCAACAATCGTTCAATATTTAACTATTTCAAAATTGATTGTGAATAAATTCTAGCCATTACTGGGTGTTATGCCATCATCTCAACCTCTTTTTTGCCTCATTTCCTATAACACGCCTCGGTGCATGTAATTAAATTACATAAAAAGATCTTGTGCAAACCTAATAGTTTCCTATTGGGAAATTATTAGGTTTGGGGAAAAGGTATACCATAAAGGAGCTGCAGAATAAGTATGCACCCACTAACTGACCACTGATGGAAAGCTGCGACTTCAGCTATTCATCTCGTGATTGTTACGGATGTCGTGATTATTGTTTTTAATTGGAAACAATATTTGCCGTGCGTAAGTAAGTGGTGGTGCTTATTCGCCTCAGACTCTAAACATGTGGTTTTTAGCTGTGTGCTAAATGCGAGTCGGTGAAATGAGTAAAAAATCATCAAGCATGATGCGTTACGGTGGAAAAGCAGTGATATAGCTAAGCGAATTAGTTGCTATTCAGTTATAATCTCGCCCAACATTGAAAAACGAATGGCATCATGAATCAGTATCTAGCTATTACATCCCGAGGCATCGAAAACTTATTAGGCGAAGAGCTTACTCAACTAGGCGCTAGTAGCGTTGAAGTAGTAGGAGCGGGCGTCCGATTTAAAGCAGACCAAGAAACGGCCTATCGCTGTTGTCTATGGTCTCGACTTGCCTCCAGAATCATTTACGTATTGAGTGAATTCTCAGTGCGTGACGATTTGGAACTTTACCTTGGCGCATCGGCGATCAACTGGCCGTCTTATTTTGATGCATCAACACGTATTGTTGTCGACTTTAATGGTACTAACCGTGAGATTCGCAATAGCCAGTACGGTGCTTTGAAAATCAAAGATGCCATCGTCGACAGATTTACTAAAGCAGGCCATAAACGCCCTGATATTGATCGTGAGCGTCCTGACCTACGAGTTCACATGCGCCTATCTCGTGATAAGGGTATTTTAGGTCTTGATCTGGCGGGTAGCGGTCTGCACCAACGTGGTTACCGTACTGAAGCGGGTAAAGCACCTTTACGTGAAACCCATGCGGCAGCACTGGTATTGAAAAGTGGTTGGACGCCAGAGAAACCGCTTCTTGATCCTATGTGTGGCTCAGGAACGATTTTGATCGAAGCGGCAATGATGGCTGCTGACATTGCACCTGGCCTAAAGCGTAAGCGTTGGGGCTTTGAAGCACTAAACGACTTTAACAACGAGCTTTGGCAAACTATTCTTGCGGAAGCAAAGGTGAAATCACGCCGTGGTCCAAAGAAAGTGACAACGTCATTCTTTGGTCGTGATTTAGAGCCTCGCGTATTGTCTATCGCTCGTGATAATGCAGGTCGAGCTGGGGTAGTTGATCTTATTAACTTCCAGCAGGAAGACGTAACGCAACTCACTTGCCCTGAAGGGTTTAGTGAAGGCACTATTTTATCAAACCCACCTTACGGTGAGCGTCTTGGTACGACTCCAGAGTTGATTAGCCTATACACAGAACTCGGTAATCGTCTAAAAATTGCCTTTTCTGGCTGTCAGGCTTCATTCTACTCGTCATCGACTGAGCTTCTTAGCTGTTTACGTATGCGTGCAGATAAGCAGTATAAGTTGAACAATGGTGCGCTTGAAGCGGTTCTAAAGACTTATCTTATCACTGGCGGTGCGGTGAAGCGTGATGGTGACAATGTCACTTTAGAGAAGGTTCAGGTTGCACCTGATTTCGCCAACCGTCTTAAAAAGAACATTGGTAAGATCGCTAAGTGGGCAAAACGCGAAGGTATTGAGTGCTACCGCATTTACGATGCTGACTTACCTGAATATAACGCGGCTATCGACTGGTATAACGGCTATGTGGTTATTCAAGAGTACGCAGCACCTAAATCTGTACCGGAAGAAAAAGCCCGTTTACGTTTGATGGATATCATGCGTGCGACTATCGATGTGACTGAGGTGGATCCTAATAATGTGATTCTAAAGGTTCGTCAACGTCAGAAAGGGTCAAATCAATACGAGAAACTGTCGCAAGCGCAGAAGACAATGTCGGTTAAAGAGTACGACGTTCAGTTAGAGGTGAACCTCTATGACTACCTTGATACTGGCTTGTTCTTAGATCACCGTATTACGCGTAAGCAGCTGGGTAAGATGGCTGCAGGTAAAGATTTCCTTAACCTCTTCGCTTACACAGGCTCTGCAACGGTTCATGCTGCTGCTGGTGGCGCGAAATCGACCACAACGGTAGATATGTCGAATACTTATCTACGTTGGGCGCAGCAGAATATGGCGCTTAATGGTTTAGAAGGGCGTCAACATCAATATATCCAAGCTGATTGTCTTCAATGGCTACAGCAGGTTGATGGCGAATATGACTTAATCTTTATTGATCCACCGACATTCTCTAACTCTAAACGTATGCAGCAGTCTTTTGATATTCAACGTGACCATATTATGTTGATGGAAAATCTTAAGCGCTTGCTTCGTCCAGATGGCACCGTTGTGTTCTCAAACAACAAACGTGGCTTTAAGATGGATCACGATAAGTTAGAAGCGTTGGGCCTGAAAGCTGAGAACATTTCAGCGAAAACGTTACCACTTGATTTTGCTCGTAATAAACAGATTCACAATTGCTGGATCGTTTCTCACCGAGATTAATCGGTGTTATTGATAGGGTAAAGGGAATGATATTATACAGCACGGAAGGCTGTCATCTCTGTGAGGAGGCATATGCGCTCCTCACTCAAATAGGTGTGTCAGACAATGTCAATATTGTCGATATTGCATTTAATGACACACTCTTTTCTCGTTACGGGGTCACAATTCCCGTACTTAAAATCGAACATATTGACGATACGCTGAATTGGCCTTTCGATTTAGTGTCGTTAAAGAAGTGGTTAGATAGTCATGGCATTAGTAACAATCAGTAACGCTCAACTCGCATTTGGTGATAACCCGCTATTGGATCATGCTGAGTTCATTCTTCAACCTGGCGAGCGCGTCTGTTTAGTTGGCCGTAATGGTGCAGGTAAATCGACGTTAATGAAAGTCCTTGATGGGCAGGTTCAATTAGATGACGGCTCTATTCAGATGATGCAAGAACTTCGCATCTCACGCTTAGAGCAAGATCCACCGCGTGATGCTGAAGGCACCGTTTTTGAATACGTTTCCGAAGGTCTAGCCGATATCGGCCGAGTGCTAGCACGTTACCATCAATTACTCGATTTAGTCGCAACTGATGCCTCTGATCGTAACTTTAACGAGTTAGGTAAATTGCAAGAGCAGATCGATTTAGCCGATGGCTGGCGTCTGGACACCAAAATTTCATCTGTTTTAGCTGACTTGAACCTTGATGGCTCTGCATTATTGACTAGCTTATCTGGCGGCTGGCAGCGAAAAGCGGCATTAGCACGTGCATTGGCGTGTGATCCTAACGTACTGCTTTTGGATGAGCCAACTAACCACTTGGATGTTTCTACGATTGAGTGGCTTGAAACTTATCTAAAAGAGTTTCGTGGCGCTATCGTATTTATTTCGCATGACCGAGCGTTTATTCAATCGATGTCGACGCGTATTGTTGACTTAGACCGCGGTAAGCTCTCTTCTTGGCCGGGTGACTACGCAATGTACCTTGAAGCCAAAGAAGAAGCATTACGTGTAGAAGCCGAGCAGAATGCTGAGTTCGATAAAAAACTGGCTCAAGAAGAGACGTGGATTCGTCAGGGCATTAAAGCGCGTCGTACGCGTAATGAAGGTCGTGTTCGTGCGCTTAAACAGCTACGTCGTGAACGCAGCGAACGTCGTGAAGTGATGGGTAAGGCGAACATCAACCTAGATACCTCAAGTCGTTCAGGGAAAATTGTCTTTGAAGCTGAAAATCTACATTACGGCTTTGACGACAAAACCATTGTTCAAGATTTCAGCTTCTCTATCATGCGTGGCGATAAGATTGCACTTATTGGCCCTAACGGCTGTGGTAAGAGTACAGTATTGAAACTGTTGCTTGATGACCTCAAGCCGATGGGTGGCAAACTTCACTGTGGCACCAAGCTTGAAGTGGCATACTTTGACCAATATCGAGAAGTGCTCGACCCTGAGAAAACGGTCATGGATAACTTGGCAGAAGGTAAGCAAGAAGTCACGGTAGGCGGGCGTGCTCGTCATGCTCTTGGCTATTTGCAAGATT
The DNA here is from genome assembly GCA_043421945.1 of bacterium sp. HQB-150. Lineage (GTDB taxonomy): Bacteria > Pseudomonadota > Gammaproteobacteria > Enterobacterales > Vibrionaceae > Thaumasiovibrio. The sequence continues at coordinate 26,721 of JBHOGO010000048.1, forward strand.
TCCTATTCCACCCGAAGCGTGCGCGTACCCCAGTTAAGGCGCTGTCTGGTGGTGAGAAGAACCGACTATTGCTTGCGAAATTATTCCTTAAGCCTTGTAACCTGCTTATTCTCGATGAGCCAACCAATGACTTAGATATCGAAACATTGGAACTTTTAGAGGAATTGCTTGCCAATTATGAGGGTACATTGCTGCTCGTGAGCCACGATAGACAATTTGTTGATAATACCGTCACCACCTCTTGGATTTTTGAAGGGGCGGGACGTATTGATGAGTATGTTGGTGGTTACCATGATGCGATGCATCAGCGAGCAAACTCTACTGCCATGATCGCCAAGCAAGATGATGAGCGTCGTGAAAAGCAACGTTTAGCCGATGCCAAGAAAACGACTAAGCAGAGCGAAAAACCAGTCACTCTGAAGAAGCTATCTTACAAACTCCAGCGTGAGTTAGAGAACCTACCAGAGAAAGTTGAACAATTAGAAAATGAAATTGCTGAATTACAGGAATCGATTAATGATCCTGCGTTCTTCCAGCAAGGCGAAGATGCAACATCAGCGACGTTGTCACGTTTAGCCGATGCCGAACAAGAATTCGAAATTGCGTTTGAACGTTGGGAAGAACTAGAAGCAATGCAAAAGGGACAATAATGCGAAAGATTGATGGCTTCAAGCTAAGTGTATTAACAATAAGTATTGCTGCAGCAGCACAAGCAAACGCAGCGTTGTATCAGGTTGAAGAAGTCACTGGCATGCCAGCAAGTACTTATGCGCGTACAATCACTGAAGACGCAAGTGCTGAGAATTGCTTTGAGAGTACGTGCGTATCAGATGATAGCTCTGTTGCGGGTGAAACGATATTAGGGCGTATGGGCGAACCTTATCGTGATGAAGTACCTTATATGGGATTCTTTCGTAACGATATCACTGAATATGGAGACTTGCAGACCTATTGCTATGATTTCTTAGGATACAGTACCTGTGAATCTTGGTCTGAGTTTGAGTGGGCAGCGATAAGCCGTGAAAGAAATGCATGGAGCAGTGGCTATCAATCAAATGCAACGGCATACAATAATGGTGAAGTACTTGACCTGAGCGAAATTACTGGCGGAGATGCAGAAGGCTCCACGGTAAATTCTATTGTCAATGACATTACTGCTTCGGGCTCAATTGTTGGCACAACAAGTGCCGCTTTTATTGCTAACAATAACGGGAACTACCCACGAGAGTTCCGAAAGCGTGGCTATGTTTATGCAGAAGGTGAGTCGCCTTTAGAGCTTAAGCCGATTGCAGACATCAATGATGTCATTACAACGCATGGGCAGACTAGCGGATTCGCATCTGTTTCTCTTGTTGATGGCTCTTCGCTTTATGCTGGCTCTAGTGCGACAAACATCTTTGGCTCAGATTACAGTAGTGATAAAGACGGCAGTCATGACTGTACTGTCGGAACGGATAGTTATGCCTGTAATAATTTAAGCTTTGTTACTCAGGCTACAGTTTGGGATGAGTCTGGTGTCGGTTACCGTATGGTTTCGCGTTGGATTGATAGTAATACTACGGTCATCCGAGATAAACGTGCCCGACAAGCCTCAGTAAGAGGTATGGCTTTGGTTGATGTGGGTGAAGGTGAGCTGCCTTACGGTGTCGGGTACTCTTCTGAGTATGTTGATAGCAATGGTATCTCTATGGCAGCACGCGCAGTGGTCTTTAAGCCTAAGGATGACTTTGATGCGACTGATTTATCAACGCCACAGTGGGATTTAGTGACCATACCTGGCATCGAATTAGTGAGTAGCAGTACTGCCATTCGTCTTTATACGACGGCTGTTGATATTAACGATTCAGGTGTAGTTATTGGGCATGCAAAGAATGAAGTCGCAGAGAGTCGAATTTACCCTCTGAAGAGCTTTATTTATGACATCAACTCAGGGTCGACATCACTGTTTGATAGTTTGAATTCTAGCTTCTTTGGTAGTGTGCATTCTGTTGCTTCTTCCATTAATAACCATAACGAAATCGTTGGCTGGACCGATATAGAGCAGGTTAACGAAGTGTCTGGTCGTCAGCGTCGCCAACGTGGCTTTATCTACCGCTATGGTGAAGAACGTAACAGCGAGCTGTTTGGTAACCGTGAGGCTTGGTTACTCGACGACTTAACGTTTGGTGACGAAGATACTAACTTATATCGTATCGCGCAGGCGCATGACATCAACGATGCGGGTGTTATTTCTGCAACCGCGCTTAAATGTGAATCTGGTTATGACTCGAATGCTATTGATGCAACGTGTTCATCTACAGAGTCGCTGGTGGCTGTAAAGTTAATGCCTAATCCATCAGGAGAAGTATCGACAAGACCGACAGAATCTACCGTTATTTCTCGTGAAGGGGGAAGTCTCGGTTGGTTAGGGCTGTCTATTCTGGGCTTACTCGGCTTTCGACGTCGTCAATAAAAAAAACTGATATTTTCGCTCCTGCTCACATTTTAACCTGCGGGGCGAAAATATTATTGCCTTATTGCATAGTTTCACCAATTCTTATAACTGGGGTCACAAAACTCCATCATTACGTCACCGTAATGGCGCTACATACATTGTAAGGATGAGGAACAAACTATGAAGAGACAAAAACGGGATCGTTTAGAGCGAGCTCAAAAAAGCGGATACCAAGCAGGTGTCAATGGTCGCTCTCAAGAAAGTTGTCCATATCAAACCTTGGATGCCCGTACGCAATGGCTTGGTGGTTGGCGGGATGCCAGAGAAGATTTACAAACCGGTCTCTACAAATAACCCTCTTGAAGGATAAAGCCCCATAATAAGGGGCTTTTTCTATACCAACCTAGTGCACTATAACTTATTTAGTGTGTTGCATTAGTAAAGCGTAATATAGAGTGAGTAGAGCAACCAGCCGATCATGTTAAGTCAATGACGCCAGCGACGAACAAGTCTTAATTGATTCTATACGTCTCTGCGTTCAACAATTAATTGCATAATCTAAACCGTTCAAGGTCGTGACTTCAGCTTTTAACGGTTTTATTATCCCTCGACATTAGCGTTCATCTATTTAATACGTAAGCCCACTCAACTTAATGTATCCCAATCAAACTGAATTTCTTGAGCATATCATCACCGGTGTAACAACGAAGTTTGTCCTGCTCGCAAAGCTAGTAGTTCATACATACAATGAGACATCGTTGGGAGCAAACGGCTCCTTCCATTTAATGGAGTCAGTTAATTCTATATTGGAGATGCTCTCACGAATAAGATGACCTGCAGCGATTAAGCGTGAAATTGAGGAAGGAGTAACTCAATTCAGTGAGGATCACAATAGGGTTTTAACCCAGTTTGAGAGTAACGAGGCTGTGGTTGATATGTAGGAACAACGTAAAAATGTCATCGAGTGACAAATAACTAGTGATCCAAAAGGTGCTCAATGATCTTGATAATAGCGAGTCGGGCAGAGTAATGACCATGCATTCGCTCGACGGACAGTTTTGTGAGTAAGGTAGTATGGCAAAGGGTGTCTATCGATTTCAGAAATACAATTTAAGTGGCGAGCCAGTGATAAGCCGTCAGTCGAAGCAATATGTGTTTGAAAATTTTCGTCTCGATGAGCTTGTACAGATTGCCCGTTTACTCTATCGACGTGAGGGTGATGCGGTAGCGACGCGTTGGTTACTCATTAATGAGTAAGGCAGGTGGTGCGGGGCTCCGTTGAGCTAGAAAGAAAAATGCCCTTCCTTATAAGAGGAAGGGCAATATTATTGTTTTAACGACGCACTCTAAAGCGCGCCAACAGTGCTAGTGCAGCTAGCATAACCAGTGAAGTTGAACCTCCTTTGCTACCAGAATCTGGTTTTTCAGGGGAATCAGGGGAATCAATGTCACAACTTCCGTCGTCACATGGATCAACATAACAATCTTCACCGTAAAGGCATGGGTCAGGGATCACCGGAACCTCTGGCTCCTCAAAACAATCCTGCTCATCACCGTATAAGCAAGGCTCTGGCGAGATGAAAGGCGGCTCTTCAAAACAGCCATCATTAAACTCGCAAGGCGTTGCCAAATCTGGGTTCTCATCGACACCGAAGAATAAATCAACGTGAGTTTCCACGTTAATCTCTAATTCAGACTCGTATGACTCACCGAAATACACTAAACGCGCATCTTGATTACCACGAATCTCAATTTCGCAGTGCTCGAAGACTTCCAACAGTTCAGGACAACGGTTCTCCGCAATATAGAAAAACTCGCTATCGGTTAAGCTCGGTGCAATCACTTGTGTATCCAGCGACATATTTTGCACTGTCACCGTATATTCAGGCTCATACACATCCGCTTCTGTTTCCACTTGGTTGAATGCGCTTGATGTACTTAACGAGTTAAGGACTTGCGTGAACCAGTGAGAATACCATTGCGTTGCATTGAATGCGCTGGTGTACGTACCATCTGAAGGGAACCACGTACCACGCGAGACTACACCGTAAATAGTGTTGTCTTCACCGTACAACCCCGTTCCACTGTCGCCAGGCGCAGTCCCCGTCAAGGGGAGGCTTCCTGCAGTTCTAATGTCGATGCTAGTATCTAGATTCACTCTAACCGAGTTGGATTTATATTCAGGGGTATGAGTATCAAATGAGCAGTCGCCTTGAATCATCTCCCCTTCCTGATTCATACCCAATATTGTGCATGACATATCAGCTGGGCGCTGAATAACATGCACTTCAGCCTTCTGTAAGCTGGTCGGTAATTGGTTTGTTTCCCAGTCCATTCCCCAGCCCATGAACGTAAAGCTCGTATCTAGTTCAATGCTAAGGTCAGAGATAAACCCTTCAATGGATGATGCTGTGTAGCTATCCTCTAATACAGCGGGGCGCGTAAACTTGACACTCTCTTGGTGAGGAATGCGCACAGGTAACTCAATGAGTACCGTGTCATGCGTGGTGTCGTGAGTTGAACCATGAAATATGTACTTCGACGAGTGATTGAAGTCATCGACACGCAGTAGATCACTGGCGAGCGGGTAGATAATGTTGTCAATCACATGCTCTCGGTAGTCACGATTCTCTTGCCAACTCCATTCGTGGTATTTAAGGGCTTGACCATCAAACACCAATTCATCTTCGTCGTAAAAGCCGAGACCTTGATAGACTTTAACGCGGGCATCCACATCAAAATGGTTATCATCCCATAATGGTGTGCAGTGTTTGGCCGTTAATATCCATTTTCCACTCAGTAATGTGCCACCACAGGTTGTGCCGTAGCCAATATCAAGGGCAACAATGTAATCTTTGTAATCGTCCATTGTCGCGTCAACACCACCGGTAATAAACGGTTGTGGCTGCGCAATAGCCAAAGAAGGCAATAATGCCAATAGTAATGAAAAGTTTTTCATGTCATTTCCTTGTTTTGAATGAGGTTAATATGAGTCTTTCGACATGCTTCAAGCTTCGAGTAAAGTGCCCACTTTCCAGTCTTTCGACACCAGCAAAAGTAACCGTCGGTATCACTGATATGACACCAATAAGAATGAGTTTTTTCATATTTTTCTCTCAAATTTAAAAGGCAACGAGGGATATTATTTAACGGAAACGACAATCAACAAGAGGGCCAAGAAACGGCAAGGTGTGTATCGGGGTGCGTGAATGCACAAGTCGAAGAATTATTTCACTCGAAATTTAACAAATCAATTGGAATAGAAGAAGATTAAAGAATATGCGATTTATAATGTTGATGCGTGTGGCGTATATCCCAAAATTGAAAGTGTTCATAAAAGTTTTAGGGATGTGAAATAATTGATAGAGTTAATAGTGGGGTTGTTTTCTGTTCGGAGTTGTGATGTGTGAGTATATTTATTCAGGTTATTGGGGTAACAGGTTTAATTGGATGATATATCCCCCCAATTAAATTAAGCATAGCATATTAAATGAAGATGAGTTTTTATGGGGTTAAATTGTTAGAGAATTGCCCTTCAATAAGGGCAATCACGTTATTTAGAAAAAGCTCGCAGACGTGCAATTAGTGCTAGCGCGGCAAGCATGTAGAGTGAGGTAGAGCCCCCTTTGCTACCAGAGTCCGGTAGTTCAGGAGTTTCAGGGGTGTCCGGCTCGGTGATTTCTTCTTCAACAGTCATCAACAATGGGATTTCAGTCTCCGTGTTAATTTGTAATGTTGAGGCATAAGAATCACCGTAAGTCAGAAAGTCACCATTCTCATTGCCGCGAATATCAATTTCACAGCTTTCAAAGGGTGCTAGCTGGTCTGGACATCGGTTTTCCGTTAGGAAAAAGAACGAGGTATCAGTGACCACGGGGGCTATTACATGCGTATCCAGTGACATATTTTGCACTGTCACAGTGTCCTCAGGTAAATAAACACCTTCAGCAGTCTCAACCTGTATTAATGCACTCGCGGTACTTAAACCGTTCAGCGTTTGTGCAAACCAATTCGAATACCATTGAGTCGCATTGAATGAGCTTCGGTAATTTCCCTCAGCATCAGGGGCGCGGGATACACGAGAGGATACACCGTAAATGGTATTATCGTCAGCATACAGTCCCGTCCCACTGTCGCCTTGCCCTATACTAGTGTGTGGTAAGACGCCCGTTGTTGCTACATCAAAATCGGAAGTTAACACTAAGAATAAAGAGTTGAATCTGTATTCAGGCGTGTGTGTATCAAGGTGACACCCACCTTCAATTTGAGCGCCTTCTGTCGTAATACCCGTGATTTTGCAATCAAGATAAAGTGGACGTCGTGTTGTGAGCGCTTGATACTTTTGAAGTTGACTCGGTAATTGAGAGTTCTCCATATCAATTCCCCAACCCATGAATGTAAAGGTGCGATCTACATCGACGCCTAACCCCGCTTCTAATTCCACAAGCGTCGTTGGGGCAAAGTTGTCATTGAGGACTTCTGGACGCTCAAAAATAACGCTGTCTTCATGCTCAATGGCAATAGGAAGCTCAATGAGGACAATATCGTGAAGAGTTTCACTCATTGACCCGTGGAAAACAATCTCGGTTAAATGTGAGAAGTCATCTGTGCGCATGATGTCACGTACGAGCGGGGCGACTTTATTGTTTATGACCTCATCACGATAGTCATGATGCGCCTGAAAACTCCACTCGTGGTACTTGACAGCGGCACCATTAAAAACCACGTCATCCTCGTCGTAATAACTGAGACCTTGGTAAACTTTAAGCCTTGTCGTAGGAGTAAAATTGTTGTCTGGCCATAATGGGGTACAGTGTCGCGCTGTTAATATCCATTTTCCATTGATCAATGTGCCACCGCATTTGGTGCCCCAACCAATATCAAATGCAACCATGTAATCTTTGTAATCATCGATCGTCGCATCGACACCGCCCGTCACGAACGTGTTGGGCTGTGCGAGTGCAAGAGAAGGCAATAATGCCACTAAATATTTAAAATTAATCATTCATATTCCTTTAATGAGTTGAAAACTGAGTCTTTCGACGGACTTCTTTCTTCAAATGAAGCGCCCTAAATAGGTGAAGAATGGGCGATGAGTGCACTGCACAAATTTATTTAAACACCTGCGGGAGATATAGATCTGCGCATGGCAGTTACTTTACGTAATGCGAAATGGAGATATTAAAAGCAAACTGGTCAGAGCCGCCAATGCCTTGACGTTTTGTTTTTAATTGAACAAGGATTTGATTTAATTCAGGATTAACGACATAGCGAAGCTCACCGACACCCCAAATGATGTCGTACCACTCGAACTCGCAATTCGCCCCACTTCTTGTGGTGCCTTCTATCGTGCCATCACTGTCAGGTAAAAGCAGATGAGTAAACCCAGTTGACGTGCCAGTGTGACTTTTCCCCGAACTGTGTGTACAAGTGAGTGAATCCGGATTGATTGTAATAGCTATCGAGTTTTCGGGATAGTGAATGGTCTCCATGGTTCGCCACGCTTCGGAATAAAGAGTAAATGAACGGTTGAAAGACGCAAGGGGTTTCCATTCTCCATTGTCACTACCGCCAGAGCTGTTAACGAGATCTTCCGGTATTGATTAAATTCTGAACGTTGTTAGGTGTTCCGTCATTCTTGCAGGGCGTAGTAAAACTGGTATTTGAGTCTTCAGACAGAAAAACGGCAGTGTCGCGGTTCAGAAAGTCTAGAATAATATCACCATCGGGATGGTGGATAAACTCAAGCGCGTAGTTTGGTGGGGGTGTAGGCCATATATATTCGCTGCTGACGATATTCGCGAGTTGCGTTGAAACGAACTCTACTGTTAATAAATCACTCTCTGTCATTTTATTTCCTATCGTGAAGGGGAGTCACCTCATCCAACGACTGATTAATTGACGTTCCTGTGGGCATTTCAATATTCTTCATATCCCAATCTTCGAAACGCTGAATAAAGCCGTTACTTTCATCCGTTTGAAAAACCGATAGGTTGTCCAACGCGTCAGAGTGTTGAAGCGCAGCAATGCCAGTGCGTTTGTTTTCATTAAAATCATCCAACGACAAACTGTATTCATCGTGCTCATTGCAGCATAACAAACGTTAGTGTTCCGATTAAACTTATTGTCCTCGGACAGTAATGTTTATGGTTTTTAGGAAGGTGAGGTCAATGGCAGAAAAAGAAAAAGCCACCCGAAAAGGTGGCTTCAGACTGCTGACAAAGGTCTAGCCATCGGGCTAGACCTTTGATCTAATAGGGGTATCGAAATATGGATATCCCA
>JBHOGO010000049.1:0-34985 GCA_043421945.1 bacterium sp. HQB-150
TGTATTCAAGCATTCAAACAGCTCCAATGCCAGAAAGGCTGCTTAAGCTAGCTGAGGCTCGGTGGTAATCAGGTAACGATTTACTCTATACCAATGAAAGTGTTAGCCGTATGGATGCTTAGTGATTGTTGGGAAATACTTGTTGCTCCAACGTAGAAGTTATAAATACAAGATAATGGCTTTCTCACCACAATACCTACCGGAGATAACACACTTTCAGTAAGATTCAAATAATTCGTTTCGATATAATTGTTTTTGCTCTCTAGACAGAGTTCAGGAGCATCGATAGATATAAAACAAATTGAATAATGATTAAAGGAGTTTACTGTGATTGAAAATGTTGGCTACGAAGAGATGGCAATTTCAATTTATCTCGGGATTATGCTTTTTTTATTACTCTCTTATCCTCTTTTGCTGGTTGTGATTCAACTTACTATTTATGAGGTGAATCAAAGGGAGCGATTGACTAAACGATTTAATCTCATTTTCTTGGTGGTCGTTGCTATTCTTTTAATTATGCATATGCAAACAGAAGTCATCTTTGGAAAAGCATTGCTTGATGCTTGGGAAAATTCATGAGTGCCGTGCTCTAGATTAGGATGTTTGGTTACTCATGTGAGTTCTCTTGCCTATGCTTAGCACTATCTTCTATGAGGCTAAGGGTGATAAAGACGGTTCGTAGACTAAAGTGAAGTATCAAATGTACTCGTCATCCTTTTGCATTCAGCTCATATAAATATGATACTTTTAAGTTCTGTACCTCATTGTAGTTGGTTTCAAGGGAGCGGTAGAAAATGATAGGGGATAGCTTATTCTTTCACGGATTTAATCTACTGAATCATGGATATAGAAAAAAATATAAGCATGCCCTATACACAGGTTTTATAGGCATTATCTTATTGTCTAATCAGGGCTGTAGTTCTACCGAAGTGGTTAGTTCACTGCCTGAAGTCGATGAATCACCGCTTGATATTGACACATCCCCTGAAGCTTTCACTCCGCTAGATTTTCAAACTAACCCCACCGACGAGTATTTACTTATTTATTCTCAGTGGGAAGGTACTGTATACCGATTAGGAGGAATAACGAAGCAAGGTGTTGACTGTTCCGCGTTTGTGCAACAACTTCATCATTCGCTGTCAAAGCCGATTTTACTGCCTCGAACGACGTCAGATCAAAGTAAGCAAGGACACGAAATTCAGTTTAAAGAGCGTCAAGCAGGGGACCTTGTGTTTTTTAAAACCAGTCGGAGAGTTTGGCATGTCGGTATTTTGATTGATGCCGATCACTTTATTCATGCATCGACTTCTAAAGGTGTGACGACGACAAGACTAGATAACCCTTATTGGAAAGCCAAGTTCTGGCAAATTCGCCGAATAGTTTGATGACAGAAATCATCAGGTCTTCTGCTTATTACAAGATAAAACAAGATACTTCCAGCAACGATCTAACGTACTAGAGTGAGCCTACAGGGTATCGACGAATTATCATAGTTTGAAGTTAGGATTAGTGCTTAAAGACAATGTCTTCAAGTTCGACGCGATGCCTTTCTCCATAAATGCCAGCATCGATTCGTTTTCCACAACTGATTATCATACTGATCTCTTCATCGGATGATAGACCGAGTAGTTTTTTCGCTCGTGCCGAATCGAAGCCTTCCATTGGGCAGGTATCATAACCTTCATTTCTCATTGCCGTCATAAAGGTCATAGCAGCTAAAGACACACTTTTATGCAAACATACGCGTAGATCAGCTTTACTGACTTCTCTAACCATTGGGCGTCTTAAACCTAGTACATGACAGAACAACTTACGTATTACGCCGAGGATCCCAAATCGATCATTACGGTAAATAAAAGGTATTAATTTTTCGTAATACCTAACTGCTTTAATAGCAGCAGAATCTGAGCGAGTCTCAAAGTTTTGTCGAATTTTTGATGCGTTTAGTTTTACTCGCTGTTTCCATACATTAGGTGTTACCACAAATACGACAAGTTCATTAGCCGTTTTTGCAGCATTCTGGCCCATACATATCTTGGCAAGTTGTTGGCGTTTCTCATTTGAAATCACGCGATGAAAAGCCCACATTTGCATATTGGAACTATTAGGAGAAAGTATCGCCAACGCTAGCGAACGAGAAACAGCCTCATGATTAAATGGGGCTGTTTGATCATACTTGCGAATGGAACGTCGGCTTTTAATCAGCTCTTCAAATGAGGGGGAGGGTGACACAGAGGTAGATGCACTCTCATTTACTGTATCTGTTTGGTTTGTAGGAATTGTCATAACGCTTTTAATAGAAAATTGAGCTTAAATTATACTCTAAATCTAATTTTTTATCAGCGAGTTAATAAAGCTTATGACGGTAAAAGATGCAACAATCTTGTTGGTGATTGTTGCATGTTATCGTCTATGAGTGGGGCGTCAGTTTCTAGCGTTGCTAAAACCGAGAGGTGCTTCGGATATTGAAATGAGCATCTTGTCTCTGTGTGAAAAAGCTCCATACACTGTTAGTGCGAACACCCACGAATACCCCTATTCCCCCGGCATAATCAGCCGCACCAAATACATTCATTCCAGCCGTTCTTAGTCGCTGACATAATACCAGTCCGTTTTCTCCTGCTGGCTGTAAGTGAGCAACGCCAAAAGTATTCCCTTGGGGAACAACAACACAACAGCCAGTGAGCTGTGTAGTTAGCATGATGCTCGAGCCATGCAAGGGTAACGTAACGAAGTTGATGGCTATATTACTCGGTTGAACTGGGACTTGGTGAGCGTCAAAGGGAATGCTCCCTCTAAAATGCATTACTTGCGCGGGCCTGAAACCTCTGGCCAGTATGCATATTTAAAGACCCAATTACGCTAAAAAAGTAGCTTAATGATGAACTAAAAAAGCCATTTAAATAAACAACTCAATAATCCGCCATTTTTACGCTGAAAATTTCTATGGGTCTATAATCAACAGAACAGAAACCATATAGCCTAGAGAAGAATGCATATACTGAATGACCAGAAGCTACTACGTATGATCCGGTATGCACCGGTACTTATCATTGGTACGTTGACGGTCATTATTAGTTTATCCCTCATTAGTAGTAATAGAGAGAAGGCAAAACAAAGTATTGCAGAACTCCGAACAGAAGTCCTGGAGCGTCAAAAAGCAAGTATCAAACAACGGGTTATGCACATTGCTCAGGAAACGAGGTATCAAAAAGCATTAGCAGAAACGGTGCTAAAAGAGCAAGCGAAGTCGAGGGTAGAAGAGGCTCATGAAATTGCGATGAGTATCTATAATAATCATCGTGAAGAGTCCAAATCCGTTGTGACTCAGTTGATCAATGAAGCCCTCCGACCGATTCGTTTTTTTGATGGTCGTGGGTATTTCTTTATCTTCACTATGGAAGGTATAAACGTGATGCATGGGCTTCGGCCCCAGATTGAAGGTAAGTCAGCATGGGATGCTCAAGATACCCGTGGCAAGTTCATTCTCCGTGAACATATTGAGCTTATTAAAGAGCATGGCGAGTCGTTTTATCAGTGGTGGTACCCAAAACCGGGACAACCTGCAGATGTTGAGTTTGAAAAAATTGGATTCGGGAAGGAATTTTTGCCCTATGACTGGTTTATCGGAACCGGGGAATATGTCAAAGATATCGAAGATGATATTAAAGGTAATGTATTACATTGGATAAATAGCTATCGATTCGATGAAAATAGCTATATTTTTGTTGTTGATGATAAAGGAACGCTACTAGCTCATAAAGACCAAAACTTAATAGGTCAGTCAATTGTTGGTTTAAAAAACAGCCAAGGTGACAGTGTATGGGAGAAATTTAACAATATCTCTCCTGACGGTGGTTTTGTCGAGTATGAGCTTCTTTTTTCAAATGAGGACTCCAAACTTAGTTATCTAGAAAAGATAGCTGATTGGGAGTGGACGATAGGAACAGGTTATAATTTAGCTGAATTTGATGCTTATTTAGGTGAAAAAGAAGCGGCACTTAAAGAACAAAATCGCCAAGAGCTCATTCGAATATCTCTCATCAGTGCGTTGCTGACTCTATTGTTTATGGCAATATCTTTACTACTCAGTGTGCAGGTTTCGGCACGGTTTTCACGCTTTCAATCGAAAATTAATAATCACTTCGATGAATTAGAACAAACCCGAGACCAAATGCAGTATATGGCATTGCACGATGTGCTTACGGGGTTACCTAACCGTATATTGTTGATTGATAACATTGAGGTTGCACTTCGGAAGGCTTCACATGAAGGAAAAAAAATTGCCATTGCTTTTGTTGATCTCGATGATTTTAAGAGAATTAATGATTTACATGGGCATTCGGCAGGTGACAGTCTACTAAAAAAAGTTGGGGAGCGATTTCAAAATTTACTGGAGGGTGATGACTCTGTGGCCCGTTTTGGTGGCGATGAGTTTGTTTTCTGTTTCCCAGCATTGGATAGTGTTAAAGAAGCTGAGCGCAAAGTTCAGTTGGTCAAAAATGTCTTCACACAGAGCTTTGAGGTGTCACAGCGCTCGTTGCTTACAAATTGCAGCATCGGCGTGAGCATGTATCCTTCAGACGGCATGGATGTAGAAACATTGATTCGTAATGCTGATATTGTGCTCTATAAATCTAAGGCACAAAATAAAGGCTCAGTGATGTTTTATGATGACAGCATTAATGAGCAGGTACAACAAGCATTTCGCCTTGAAGAACAACTTCGTGAAGCTATCAATAATGACGAAATATCAGTGGTATATCAGCCACAAATAGACATTAAAACGTTGAAAATGGTCGGTGTTGAGGCGCTGGCTCGATGGCATAACGAAAAGCTGGGGCATGTGCGGCCTGATGTATTTATCGCTGCTGCAGAAGATACCGGCTTAATTCATGATATCGGCTTATATGTTTTTGAACGCTCCTGTGAAGATTTGGCGGAATTATCACAAACACAATATGGCGAAAATTTTGGTTTATCAGTTAATATTTCACCAAAGCAGTTGATTGAAATAACCTTCATCAATGACCTATTAGCAATTACTCACCGGCACGGAGTTGATGTAGGTCGAATCACGCTAGAGATTACTGAAAATGTTTTGATAAATGATCTTGGTAAAGTCACACCCACGCTTGTTCAACTTCGAGAACTTGGTTTTGGTATTTCCCTAGACGATTTTGGGACCGGCTATTCATCGTTAAGTTACCTTAATAATCTACCGATAACAGAAATAAAAATTGACCGATGCTTCATTGATAGAATGTTAGTTAACTCTCAGAGCATGTCATTGGTGAAAGCCATTATCGCTATTGGAGAGGCTTCAAACTTAATCGTGGTTGCTGAAGGTGTGGAAAACTCTCCACAGTTTGAGCAATTAAAATATTATGGATGTTGCTTAGCACAAGGCTACTTATTTGATAAGCCGCAGGAGTTTGAAGTGCTAATGTCCCGAATGAAAGAGAACCAATATTCATTCTGATTTATTGAGAGTAGCTTTGATATAGGAAAAATTATTTATAGGGTATTTGTAATTAAGAGGGTAGTTGCTCCGGTATAATATACCGGAGCATAGGGCACTAATGGACTCTTTGGCTATATTAAAAGCTTACGTAGGTTAGCAGATAACCATTCAGAGAAAACAACGGTAGCAAAAATTGCAAAGAATATAACCGTCACTTGTGGCCAAGCGAGTACCGACATTGATTCATTGAGCTTTAAACCAATACCGCCAGCCCCCACAAGTCCCAGAATAGTAGACTCACGAATATTAATATCCCAGCGAAACACTGCCGTACTAATAAATTGAGGCAGAACTTGCGGTACAACCCCATAGTTAACTACTTGAAGCGTGGAAGCCCCTGTTGCTGTGATAGCCGAGATTTGTGTTTTATTCACTTCTTCAATGGCTTCATACATTAGCTTAGCGACAAACCCAACCGAGCGTAACGCAATCGCAATGATACCAGCCAACAGACCAGGACCTAAGATAGCAACGAGTAATAAAGCCCATATGAGCGAGTTAATCGAACGGCTCGCTGCAATGATAAATAGCGCAATAGGCCTAACAACATAGCGGTTTGGCGTGGTGTTACGTGCAGCTAGGAAAGCGACCGGAATCGCTATCATCACGCCCAATACTGTACCTAATGTGGCAATATTTAACGTATCCCAAAGCGGCTGCCAGAGTTGCTCTAAATAAGACCAACGTGGTGGCCACATACGCGAAGTGATATCACCAAATTGTTTGGGTGCATCAATGACAAAAAACCACAGCGTATCGCGATTCATCTCTTGCCAGCAAACAACACACAGCAGAATAAACAGAAACCAAGCTATCCACTGTACTAACCCTTCTTTAGCAGTGTATCGCTGCCATTGGGTTGGGTATGTTTGATCTTTCATGTTGTTTCCTTACTGCAGTCGTGCGCGAATGATGTTAGATAAAAACTCGGCAAGCATGACCAAAGCAATAATGATGAGAAGTATGGCAGCAGCGCTGTCATATTCGTATCGGTCCATTGCTGTATTGAGTGTCGCACCAATACCTCCAGCACCAACAATACCGATAACCGCAGACTCTCGGAAGTTGATATCAAGGCGATACATACTGAGCCCAACAAATCGTGGCATGACCTGAGGTTGAACAGCATAGTTGACCACTTGCCACCAAGAAGCACCTGTCGATCGCATTGCCGTTAATGCGGCTGGGTCGATAGTTTCGATTTCATCAGCGAACATTTTTGCTAAAAAGCCGATGGTTGCAAATGTTAAAGTAACGAAACCTGCAAAAGTACCAAAACCGAATAAAGCGACACACAAAATCGCAATAATGATCTCTTGAAGGCTTCGTGCAAATGCCACAAATGAACGGCAGAATATGTATATCCATGTTGGCGCGATATTACGTGATGCACCCAGCCCAAAGGGAATAGAGAGTGCAACACCAACAACCGTCGCCATTAACGTCATAGTTAAGCTTTCAAGGATGCCAGAGCGAATATTTTCCCACCGAGAGACAAAATCAGGCTCCATAAACGCTTTAATAAAGCGGGCACCACGATCAAGGCCTTCATAGACCCTGATCCAGTTCACTTCAACTGAACCAATCGCAAGCCAGCTATATAATGCGACAGCGACGACAATCGACCATCGTAGTAGGGGGCTTGCAATTAGTGGTGGTTTCTTCCAAGTTGTTGGATAGGCACTCACACTACCGCCTCCAGCAGTTCGAACTCTTCTGTTTGTGGTGTCGGATTCCAGTCCTCTTCACCATAAATCAGTGTCAGTGCGTCATCGTCTAACTCTTCCGCTGTGCCATCAAACACAACGCGACCGCTATTCAAGCCAATGATGCGAGGTAAAAACATCTTCGCAAGGTTAACGTCATGGATGTTGATGATTGCAGGAAGTTGATGCTCATTACATATATCTTTAATGAGGCGCATCACTTGCCTCGCTGTGCGAGGATCAAGTGCTGCCGTTGGTTCATCGATCAGCAAAAGTTCAGGGTTCTGAGCAAGTGCTCGAGCGATACCAACACGCTGACGTTGTCCACCAGATAATGCATCAGCACGTTTATCGGCGTGCTCTAGAAGACCAACACGGTCAAGTAATGCATAGGCATTGGAGATATCGTCAGCAGGGAACTTTCTCAAGAAGCTACGCCAAAAAGGAAGGTAACCTAAACGTCCAGATAGTACATTTTCCATAACGGTTAAACGCTCAATAAGCGCATACTCTTGGAAAATCATGCCAATCTTACGACGAGCTGAACGTAGTTGAGGGCTATTAAGCTCGACTAAATTTTGCTCTTTGAAGAGGATTTCACCTTCAGTTGGCTCTGTTAGGCGGTTGATACAACGAATGAGGGTAGATTTACCCGCACCAGATGGACCAATAAGCCCAACGACTTCGCCGGCATTTACCGACAGTGACACGTCACTCAGCGCGATATCACGCGCTGAGTACTTTTTCGTCACACTCTTTAATTGCAGTGTAGGCATAGGTTTAGCGGCACTCGTAAGAAACTTCGTTAGCTTCGTCGATGGTTCGAATAACAGCCCAATGCTCTTGGTAAGTGATTGGAATGAATTGTGATTCGCCGTTACGGGAGAACTCTTCTTCTAGTTTAGTACCAGTCCAGTCGAAGCTGAAGAACGCATCACGAATTTGATCTTGTAGCTCAGGGTTAAGGTTGTGTGCAACACCATAAGCCGTCGTTGGGAATGTTTGTGAACGGTAGATGGTATTCAGATCCTCAGCTTTAACTACTTCACGATCTAGCATACGGTTCAGTACAGAGTTCGCCACTGCCGCCGCATCGTAATCCTTATGTGCAACACCAATAATTGAGTTATCGTGCGCGCCTGAGAATGCTGTTTCGAAGTCGTTGCCCGGAGTCATATCAAACTCAGCAGCTAGGATTGCTGAAGGTGCTTTGAACCCAGAGTTAGACGTTTGAGAAGTGAATGCAACGTTTTTACCTTCAAGATCAGCGACTGATTCGATGCCTGAATCTGCGTGAGTGATGATCTCCATCTCATAGCCGAATGAGCCGTCTTCAGCAGCCATGATAGAGAAAGGAACGAAACCAGAGCAGTTTACAGCTAGTGGTGTAGAACCAGTGTTAAAGCCTGCAATATGAAGGCGACCAGAACGCATTGCTTCAATTTGAGCTGCGTTGTTTTGAACAGGGAAAAAGCGTACTGACTTACCCGTTTTCGATTCTAGGTGCTCTAGAAAATCACTCCAAACATCGGCATATACCGCTGGGTCTTCAACCGGCGTGTATGCAAAAACAAGTGTTGATGGGTCTTGCCAATCAGCACTGTTCGCTGGTACGTCAGCAACCATATTTCCAGAACGGTCTTCATAGCGATCGTCCATTGCGATAGCGCCGCTAGCGAATGTACAAGCTACTGCTGCAACCAATGCAGACTTCATAAATGTCGGTGTCATGTTAGTCTCAATATGTGATTTATTAACTGACCCTTATTTTAAGTTTTTATATGACAGCCATGTATTGATTAAATGAAAGTAATATGACATTGCAAGATATTCAGCTATTTCGATACAAATAGCTGAAAAAAGCTACAGGAATAGAATGATAATGGTTAAGAAGTACTATTTTTAATAGGTCATATATTTGCAGGAATATTCTTTATTTTTTTTAAAAAGGGTGAACTTCACCCAAAGTAATCACGCAATCCATATCAGGGCTCAGTTTATTTACTATTAATGTGACACCTGATGCGCATTATCCTCATTGTGATGCTCAGATAAATCAGGGGAGAGTGCGATAAGATGCAATGAGTGACACAAAAAAAAACATCATAAGTTTGGTAATTTTATAATTAAGATTATTTTTCTTGATGACGTATTACCCTCTAGTGAGCCAATTTTCATTTATAAGTGTTGAAGTGAATCCTATGATTACGATACCAAAGTTGCCCATGTGTACTCGTGGGAAAAAATTACTATGGGTACTATCGCTAACGTTGGTCTTATTGATGGTGCAGGGTTGTACACTACCTTTTAACCAACAATATCGGCTTACATCTCAGGCTCTGCGTGTTGAAGAACAAATCGAGCGTCATTTTTCCTATCTAAAAATGCTTGATGTAGAAGAACGCTCTTTCCAACGCTTTGCCATCGACTATATGAATATTGAAGTTGAAATACAGACTTTGAAGCGTATGCAGGAGAGGTTTCATTCAGAGCAACCTTCAGATTATTCGATCCAAAAGTTAGAAAGTCAGTGGGAAGTTGATCAGCAGCAACATATACAACTTGGTGTGTTGAGTGATGACATTGTGGCTAAGAATGACCGACTGTATCAAGTGTTGCTTGATGAACTTTTTCTTGAGGTTCCGGTGGTTTATGAAGGTGGCGATCGTTAAGCATTCATACTGATTGTCATTTTTACCGCAGCAATAAACCTTTCCTTTATCAATATGGTCGATTGTTACAGTGATAACTATGCCGTTTGCACTGATTCTCCTCTGCTAAGCTGATAAGACTTATGACTAATGAGAGGTTAAGGCATGCGAGTAGTTCTTCTCTGTTTTTTATGTCTGTTTTCATTTGCTGTTTATAGTACTGAGGACGTTCAATTCGAGACTGTGACAGTCCCTATGTTGGGTGATATAGCCCCTCCAGAAGTTATTATTATGGCGCCGACATTGGTCAGTTTCGCGAGGAAGTAAGATATTGGATTACGAATGAGCAATTTCCCCCATCGAGAATGGAACCAGTATGGGCATTGAACCCACAGTTAAAGGCATGGTGGGATGAAGGTGGCAATACCGTTTTTTTTGAAGCGAGCTATACCATTGCTTCTGGATATAAAGGGGCTGGTAATCGAGAAACGTGGGGGGAAGAGGCATATTATCGAGGCGGAGAGTCAATAGGGAAGTCAGCAGATGGCAGCGCGCATTCACGGTATCGCTCTTTTAAAAGTCGTTATGAGATAAAGTTACTGAGTGATTACTTGCTAAAAAATGATGCGGCGTATGCAGAAGTTGTACAGCTTGCAAAACAGCTGAGCGATGAAATTGAATATGACTGGGCAAATTTTAGTGCCTACCAAGGTGCAGAAGTAATAAGAACACTAGGAAAGCAATATGCTGTTTGCAGTGGCTATTCAAGTGAGGTGATGGCACGAGCGTTGCAATTAGAATCGGTTGCTTCTGTTGAAGAGTGGGCAGGCGCCAATCACAGCTGGAACATTATCAATCTCATTGATGGAAGAATGCTATATGTGGATGTTACCTGGTTTGATAATGAACATATTGACCATGAAACCGGAAAGATAATTGAAACTCCTGATTACGGTTGGGGTAATGTCACGTTTGATGAAAATGTTTTCAATTACGCGAATGTTGGCTACGGCTCGCGAGATTTTACCCACACCTACGGCAAGTTGATCAATAGGGCAGTAAAGTGATACCTGCTTGCAGGTTTTATTGTAAAGCTGGCCGATCAGATAACAAAATCTTTATAGAGTCATCTTTCGCTAAAATCGCCAGCCTAATGCCAGATTGAAAGGTACGTCAATACCATCGTTAGGTTGCTTTAAGTTGGCATTGCTGAAATGCCGATATAGAAAACGTACTTGAAGAGACTCACTTGGGTCTAAGTACATACCAAAGCCAACCTGTGCCTGAAAAGCGAATTGCATTGCTTGTTCTCTTTCCCCTAGGCTTTTAGAAGATAGCCAAGTAGGCCCTAAAGCCCTTACATGGAAATAAGATTTTTTATCAAGTACATGCGTGAATAACTTTAGTTCGGGATAAAGACTGATTGCATGAAGCGTTTGCTCGTTTTGTTTTATGTGTGTAACGCTTCCACCTATACTCAGCATTTGTTTCTCACTACGAACACGATCATAAGCATTTATGTCAATAAAATAACTCTGGTTATTTTCTTTTGTACCTGGTTGAAATCCATAGCCACCACCTATAAATATTTCACTCCCTACTACAGGACATGTTAATCCCCACAGTGACATGATTAAAATTACTGAGTTTCGACCTACTCGAAGTGCAGGTAATATGTTAAATGGAATCACAAATCGTCCTTTATGCAAGTTGTAATCGCAAACCTTTCATTGAGCTCACAAATAATCGAGTTGAATTGGTAGGGGGAACAGTCACTCGTATCTATTTGTGACAAGGCGAAATTATGTTGCCCTAATGCTTTCCAAAGTGACTCTTTCTGTGTCCAGCGCTGGTAAAATTCCACTTCATTATTGAGGTTAGATGGCTCCTTTCCTGATTGGATTAACTTCCAAATGGCATGCCAATCACGACGAGAATTGATAGCCTCAATATCGATACCACAAGGCGTTTTAGAGATCATACCGCAGATCCAACTCTTACTGTGGCTTAGACTCACAAAATAGCCAGGGATAAGACAAATTGGCTGGCCATGTGGACCACGTGTTATCGCGTTGGGGGAAACCGTTGTTTGCAAGTGTTGTGATAAGAGTTCAGCCAGCAATTGGTTACCTTGCTGGCGTCGTGTCGGCACAGTGTGTTTACCCAGTTTCTGGAGTAAGAAACTGTGTTCGCTTAGGCTATACAGCATGTAATTAAAGTATGACCTAAACCAATTTGATCGTCGACTTGGGTTACCTTTAAACCAGCTTGTTCTATTAGCGGTAAAAAATCATCACTCATATAAAAGCGGCTGTTACCATTGGCAATTGCCGTGAAATAAAGGCTCGTGGCATTCAAGGTATGACTTGCTGATTCGAACTCTTGTCGATCTGGAAATAGCTCAAGAATATAGACAGTGGAGTCGTTCCGCATAGATTGACGCACTCGACTAAGTATGGTGACTATCTCATCAGGGCTAAAGCAGTCTAAAAATTGACTCATCCAATAAACATCTTGGGAACTGGGAAGAGAATTGTGGGGATTAAGCAGGTCACAAGCGTGTGTATTTACTTTGTCGCTATAACCAGCGTCAGTGATATTCTTTTTTGCTACGGCGAGTTGCTGTGGAAGATCCACCATAGTGACTTGAGTCTGACTACTATGCTCACAACATTTTAGTGTCCATTTCCCCGTATTCGCACCGATATCGCATAGAGAATTAACGGGATTTTCAAATACTGTGTTTAATAAGGTTGGGAAGCTCCGGTCTGAATAGTAGTGGTCAAATGAAAACCAACTTTGCTTTGCTGGCTCAGGCAGTTGACTCAATCCTTCGTAGACGGTGGACCAATCCCCAAGAGTTTTTAAACCAGCAGGGGATTGAGTTTGAATTGCTTCTGTCAAGTTAGCCATTCCGGCATAGCAGACATCGGCAACAAAATCCATATTAGCACGTGTCATCTCATCAAAGTCGACAAATGCGCCGAGTTTAGAGAGTATATATTTAGACTTATGGCAATATACAAGGCCTGCAGATAGCCCCATATCAAGAAGTACCTTTATACCATATGGGGATATATCTATGGCATTTGCTAATTCGTCGACGGTTGCACCATCCGAAGAGTTTAATAAGGTATTTAGAATGCCAAGATCGCGTAATGATTTTGCTGCATGGAAAGCTATTGGTGCGCAAGCTAGACGTTGAGCTTGTTCTTTTGCTTCTAATGCATTGAGTTTGTCTGAGTTATAAAATTTCATTGAAATCACAAAAGTGGGAATAAAAGTTACAAATGTTATCTCATTCTATATATGAATGAGTGAGTGGTTGAAAATCACATCATTCAATATGAAGTTTCGTTAAAGGTACTCTGAATAATTGATTTGAGTATGTAAAGTAAATCATCAAAAGTGTACCTTTATAGTGTTTTTAAGGGTAACTAACATAGAGCTGAAGCCTGCATAATTGTTTCTTTTGTACTACTCTAAAATACTTTATGAATGATTGCTATAATTTTAAGGTGTTACTATAAAACTGGACTATATGATAGAGGTCGTGTAACTCAGAGAAAAACATACGGTCGCCACTTTCAATTAATCAGAATGAAAATTTAAAAGAAAGGATGAGAAATTTTGCCTATTAATTTATTCAATAATTTTTCATATAGGACTTTACCTTGCGGCACTAAGCACATAGAATACCTATTAGGAACGGATGTCACATTTTTAAATGTTGCAGAAAAGAATACATGGATGATTTGGTTTTTTTG
The DNA here is from genome assembly GCA_043421945.1 of bacterium sp. HQB-150. Taxonomy (GTDB): domain Bacteria; phylum Pseudomonadota; class Gammaproteobacteria; order Enterobacterales; family Vibrionaceae; genus Thaumasiovibrio. The sequence continues at coordinate 13,649 of JBHOGO010000049.1, forward strand.
TGAATATTGATCTGGAAATATATAACTTAGGTGAATGCAATCTTGGTGGAAATAACCCTAAGGAAAATATAGCTGAACAAGCAAAGTTTCGCTCGCTCTACAGAAGAAGCAGTGAATTAACACGTGCTACATTATCTTTAGTCGATGTGATTGTTCAATGTCAGCCAGATTATATAGTTTTTTCATCTCGTTTCGGAGAAATGAAAAGGACTACTCAATTATTGCAAAGTATTGGTCTAAAAGAAGAGTTATCGCCATTGCAATTCTCTCAATCGGTACATAGCACAGCTCCCGGTCTTCTTACTATTGCTTCAGGGCTACAAGTACCTTACACAACGATTTCTGCAGGCAGTAATTCAATGGCCATGGCATTACTCGAAGCTATATCTCGCTTAAATATTTACCCTGAAAAAAGTGTTTTTGTTATCGATGCCGATGAGGTTATCCCTGAAGTCTATTCGTCGGTACTCGACCACAATATAAATGAAAGAAGATTTAGCGCCTTATACCTAAGAAAAGGCCATAAGTACACTGTAGAAGTGGGATCCTTTGTTAACCCATTAAATTCAAAGGATTACAGTTCTTATGACTTGAGTGAAGAGCAAGGTGGGACTGTATTGGGTCGCCATTTTAATGTGACTTTTACTAAAGCGAGTTACTGTAGTGAAGCGTCAGATTAGGCAGTTTAAATATGGCTTCTCCTTTATCATTTTTGGTTTAGGTGGACTAGCTCTTTCATATGTGATTTTTCCGATGGTCTGGATTTTCGTAAGAAAAAAGAGCAGAAGAGAAGATACTTGCCAGTGGTTGATTTCAAAGCTTTTTAAGCTCTTCACTTTATTTATGCACTATTTCGGTGTGATCAACTTCACTATTCATGGGAAAGACTTTTTTGTTGATGGAGAAGGTGGGGTTATTATTGCTAATCACCCTAGTTTAATTGATGTTGTTATTATTATTGGGCAGCTGAATCAATGCGATTGTATTGTTAAATCAAATCTTTGGCAGAATGTTTTCATTAAACATGTTGTGAAGATGGCTGGTTATATTCCTAATGATACCGATAACATGTTAGAAGAATGTCGTGAAAGAGTGTCAAGAGGGCGTAAAGTTTTAGTCTTTCCAGAGGGGACGAGAACCCAGCCTGATAAGAATATTCAATGCCAGCGAGGCGCTGCACAATTAGCTGTTAGGACTGGCGCTAAAATTCAAAGGGTCGTTATTGAATGTAAACCATTAACGCTATATAAAGGTGTTAGGTGGTATCAAGTTCCTAATTGTACCCCTCATTTTGATGTTTTTGTGACTAAAAGCGAGAGTATCGAACCATTAGTCAATTACTTTACAATTACACCAATTGCTGCCAGAGAGTTGACTCGATATTTCAATATCTCCCTTTCACCTCGACTCAAAGGCAATAACTATTCTTTAAAGGATTATTTAAGTGAAAGAATTAAAAGTAAAAATAAAGCAGTTAATCATTGATGCGCTGGATTTAGAGGATCTAACTATTGATGATATTAGATCAGATGAACTACTTTTTGGTGCTGGCGAAGGTTTGAATCTTGACTCAATTGATGCACTTGAACTAGGGCTTGCGATAAAAAAGACATTTAATATCGTTATCAGTGGCGATGATCCAGAAACTAAAAAACACTTTGCCTCAGTAAATACATTAGCAAATTATATCCATTCCCAGAAAGTATAAGTGTGATTATCATGCAGCAAGAAGACATTTATGAACTAATTAAGAGCGCACTGATTGAGTTGTTCGAAATTGATGCCGCAGAGATCAATTTAGAAGCATCTATTGCCGAAGACCTCGATCTGGATAGTATTGATGCGGTTGACTTGATCGTTCACTTGCAACGACAGACAGAGATAAAAATTAAGCCAGAAGAGTTTAAGTCAGTGAGAACAGTGAGGGATGTCGTTGAGGTTGTTTCTAACTTAGTAGGAACTGCTGCTTAATATGAAGGTGATGTACTGGGTTGGTGGGGTGCTTGCCACGATCTATCCTTTAGCTGTTTATATTGGCATTCGCTATCAGCAATTTGAATTGATGGTTTTTATTCTATTACTTGCTCTTTCGATTCGATTGTGGGGGGCGAAGTATGTAACAGGGTTGGCTCGTTTTCAGTATTGTGTGTATGTTGGCGGATTAATTCTTACCATTACTGCTGTTTTTATCAATAGTGTCAAGCCGATGCTTTTCTATCCAGTTATCGTTAACCTTTGTCTTTTCATCGGTTTTTCTTTGTCCTTGAAAACACAAACACCAATTATCACTCGTTTGGCATCGCTTAAAAACGTGCTTGACGAAAGCGGTCGTCGTTATACACGCCAACTCACGAAACTGTGGTGCTTATTTTTTTGCATCAATGGCAGTATTGCGTTCATGACAACAAAAAGTAGTTTGACTATTTGGACTCTTTACAATGGAGTCATTAGCTATTGCTTAATTGGTAGCTTGCTTGTGGGAGAGTGGGTCTATCGTAAAGTGAGGTTACAGCAATGACCCCTTCTTCATTACATCACTTATTACTGAGCGATGACTATAATCATCCGATTGCATTTAACGCTAAAGAGATTAAAACACTTGGTGAATTAAAAGCTCAAGTGAGACGGGTTATCCACTTTTTAGCAGAAAAGCCCAACACTCATTACTTGTTAGCATTTAACGACCCTTGGTATTTTACTGTTGCACTTTTGGCTGTCCAGCAAATAGGTAGTGTTCCTGTTTTTCCTGAAAATATGCAACCTGATACGTTGCGAATGTTGTCTAAGAACATGAGGCTACTCACTGATATATCCTTTGACAACGATGCTTTGGTTATTAGTCGCTCTATGATGACTAGCGTATCTCCAAGCTCTTCTATTCAATTTAGACTAGTTGATAGTGACAGGTCTTTTATTGAACTAAGAACATCAGGGTCAACAGGGGATGCCAAAACAGTCGTTAAGCCGTTGAGATGTTTTGAAGCTGAAGTCGCTACGTTAGAGGCGACATTTACGCAAATGAATGACGTTGATTTGGTTCGAGCAACAGTGTCCCATAGCCATATTTATGGTTTCCTGTTTTGCATTATTTGGCCATTGATTTCTGGCCGGATGTTTGACTGTCGTGTCTATCGTGAACTTCCTGACTCTTTGGTGAATTCGGAGGGTACTTCTTCATATAAAGAAGCGTGGGTAACGAGCCCTGCGTTTTGGAAGCAGTGGTCAAAAGAACGGCGAACAAATGATGAAGAACCCAAGGTTATCTTTTGTTCTGGTGGTCCACTTAGCCAAGACTTGGCGTTGTGTGTTGAAGCCAATTTGAAACAACTGCCGGTTGAGGTGTTTGGTAGTACAGAAACTGGTGGTATTGCTTGGCGTCAGCAAAGTAGTGTTCGATCTGCCTGGCAGGTATTTGATGGAATCACGTATTCATGCACCAATAAACGACTCTCGATATCTTCTCCCTTTACTCCTATCGAAGGTGAGTTTATGTGTGATGATTATGTTGAAGCACTTTCAGATAGGCAGTTTCATCTATTAGGGCGTGTTGATCGTATTGTCAAAATTGCGGAGAAAAGAGTTTCTCTTAATCGAATAGAGCAAATTACTGAATTGATGGCAGGTATTGAGCAATGTGTAGCACTTGTGCTCCCTGTTAATGGTAGGGACTTTGTTCATCTCGTCGTGACGCATAGAGAAGACTTTTCAATGCATTATACCAGTCCCCAACATCTTTGGAGGTGTGTTCGTTCAGCGCTGAATCAGCACATCGATTCGGTGGCGTTACCAAGGCGTATTATGGCTGTTGAGCAGTTACCTTTAAACTCCCAAGGAAAGGTGCAGACGAAAGAACTAATGGAGTTTTTTAAGTAACATGAAGATTCTTTTTCCCGAAGTATTATCTGAAATACTAGCCGAAGACCATGTTCGTCTTACTCTTAATGTTAGTAAAGATATAGGATATTTTAAAGGCCATTTCCCTGAATTCCCATTATTGCCCGGAGTTGTTCAAGTCGATTGGGTTTTTCACTTTGCCCAACACCACTTCGGTGAGTCAATGTCACTAAAAGCGATAAATCTCATTAAATTTCAGCGCCCAATTCAGCCAAATACCAAGATTGTACTTGAACTGAGTTGGGATGCAGAAAAGCGTCAGCTTCGTTTTAGTTATAGTGACGATAAGTGGACTTATTCACAAGGGCGAGTAGTAGTTTTATGACATACGGTATATTGATTCCTTGTTATAACCATGGTCAGTTCTTGGCGAGCGTGATTGATAATCTCAAACCAATTCAGCTTCCTATCTTTTTAATTGATGATGGTAGTGAGCAAGAGACTTACGATGTTGTTGATAAACTCGCTAAACAGCCTGATATCTACGCTAAGCATTTGGCAAAGAATCAAGGAAAAGGTGGAGCGGTTATTGAGGGTATACAGTGGATGGCAGAGTTGGGGTTCACTCATGCTATTCAAGTCGATGCCGATGGCCAGCATGATTTAACCGTACTACCTGATATGCTGGCTAAAAGCCAGACTGCACCAGAGCACTTGATATCTGGTTATCCAGTCTACGGAGCATCGGTACCAAAATCTCGTTTATACGGACGCTATGCTACACATATTTCCGTTTGGGTTGAGACTTTATCTACCAAAATTAAAGACTCAATGATAGGGCTACGTGTGTACCCTATCAAACCGTGTATTGCACTGTTTGCTAGCCAAAATATAGGCAGGCGAATGGATTTCGATATCGACGTACTTGTTCGTCTTTATTGGCAAGGCGTCGAAGTCGATTTTTTACCTGTAGGGGTTCATTATCCTGACGATGGTGTTAGTCACTTTTCAGCGTTTAAAGATAATGTACGCATTAGTTGGCTACATACCCGATTAATTTTTGGGATGTTACCCAGGGCACCAATGTTGATTCGAAGGCACTTAAAGGATACGGGTTATTGCTTCGGTAAGTCTCCTACTGAAAGTGATACTCATTGGTCTCGTCAGCGTGAAAAAGGCACGATAAAGGGTATTAAATTACTACTTCGTGTTTATGAATTATTGGGGAGTCGTGTCTTTTCTATTGTTCTCCATTTTCCCATTATTTTTTATTTCCTTTTCGACGCACAAATACGTCAGTCGTCCAGGAAATTTCAGCGGTTAGTTGCAAGTCGTTTACAGGGCAGTAAACCTGCTAGTACTTATCAACACCTCTATACCTTCGGCCTAGCAATGTTAGATAAATTATCAGCATGGCGTGGGGATATCACCGATGAAAGTGTTGTTGTTCACCATCCAGAAGCAGTAAGAAAAGCGCTTGATGATCAACGGGGCTGTCTATTGATTGGGAGTCATCTAGGCAATCTAGAACTTTGCCGTGCGTTGAGTAAACGCTATACAAATTTAAAAATCAATGCGCTGGTTTTCACTGCTAATGCAAAAAAATTCAATGATGTAATGGCTGAGGTTAATCAAAATAGTGCATTGAATTTAATACAAGTCGATAGTCTTGGACCTGAAACTGCCATCATGTTACAGCAAAAAATGGAAGAGGGTGAATGGGTTGTGATTGTAGGTGACCGAACTTCGGTAACGCAAGAGTCAAAAGTTGAATGGGTCCCTTTTTTGGGGGAGCCAGCCCCATTTCCTATTGGGCCTTTTGTTCTTGCTAGCTTGTTAAAGCATCCGACGTATTCAATGTTTGGTTTCTTAGTTGACGGTAAAGTGAATGTCTACTTTGAGCCGTTGTCATTTCGCGCCTTATCAAGAGCACACCGCAGTGAAGACTTACAGCACAACATTAATCTGTATGCACAGCGGCTTGAAGACTATGCACTGAAATATCCCCTTCATTGGTTTAATTTTTACGATTTTTGGACACTAAAAAATGAAAAATGAAAATACCGTTATATTTGGTGAACGTCCTTTAACTATTGAAGATGTTAATGCTCTTAGTAAGCAACAGGTAACGGCAAAGTTATGTAATAGCGATCTATTTGTTGGGCGTGTAGAAGCCTCTGTTGCGTTTCTCGACCGTCTTTTAGATGAAGATGGTGAAATTTACGGTGTCACTACAGGTTATGGTGATAGCTGTACCGTACGTATTCCTTCAGAGTTAGTTGAATCTTTACCAGTACAATTGACTCGTTTTCATGGTTGTGGTTTAGGTGACTATTTTAATGAAGAAGAAACACGGTCTATTATTGCTGCTCGTTTATCTTCTTTAAGTCAACTCAAATCTGGTGTGTCTTCAGAGTTACTTTGTGGGCTGTCTAACCTACTTAAGCATGACATTTTACCTTTGATTCCTGAGGAAGGGTCAGTCGGGGCGTCAGGTGATCTCACACCGCTCTCCTATTTAGCCGCAGCCCTTATTGGTGAGCGTAGAGTTCGTTATCAAGGACAGGTCGTCGATGCTTCTGAGGCGTTAAATACTGCGGGTTTAACACCTATCCGGCTGCGTCCTAAAGAGGGATTAGCCCTTATGAATGGGACAGCAGTCATGACGGGTATCGCTTGCCTTAATTGGAGTAGAGCGGACTACCTTGCACAGTTGGCGACACGAATCACAGCAATGACAACCATAGCAATGAAGGGTAACCCATTTCATTTTGATGAAGCGTTACATGCTGTCAAGCCTCATCCTGGGCAATTAAAGTGTGCAAGCCGATTACGTGATGACTTGCAGAGTACATTGCCACCACGTAATTCAGACCGCTTACAAGACCGCTACTCGCTTCGTTGTGCACCGCATGTGATTGGCGTGTTGGAAGATACGCTGACATGGGCAAGGCAACTGATTGAAGTTGAACTTAATTCCGCCAATGACAACCCAATTATTGACGGTGATAATGAAAGGGTATTACACGGTGGACATTTTTACGGTGGACATATAGCAATGGCAATGGACAGTTTAAAAACGGCCGTTGCCAACGTGGCTGACCTACTGGACCGCCAGCTTGCTCAGCTTTGTGATTACAAATTTAATAACGGTTTACCGTATAATTTGTCTGGTGCTGATGCGTCTGTTAGTTCTATAAATCATGGCTTTAAAGCTGTACAAATTGGTGCGTCGGCATGGACGGCAGAGGCACTAAAAAATACAATGCCAGCGTCAGTTTTTTCGCGTTCGACGGAGAGTCACAACCAAGATAAAGTCAGTATGGGAACGATTTCCTCTCGTGACTGCCGACGTGTTATTGAATTAACGGAGCAAGTAACTGCAGCTTCTCTTTTAGCATCAACGCAAGGAATTGAACTGCGGCAAACACAAAGTAATTCAGTAGATACATTGGTAAATGTCAGCTCATCCATATCCAAAACAATGACATTTGTCAGAAACATTTCTCCATTCTTAGAGAGTGATAGACCACTAGAACAAGAGCTCCGCCGTTGTTTATCAGCGTTTGTGTCACAAGAATTTGAGGTATATGTATGAGCATTAAAGCGAATGCTTTTGTGACCGTCGCCTTTCAAGACTGTGATCCAATGCTTGTCGTTTGGCATGGTAACTACTTTCGTTATTTGGAAGAGGGCCGGCGTGCCCTTTTAGAAAAAATGAATTTTTCTTACCTTGAAATGGAGCGTCATGGATTGGCTTACCCTGTTGTTGATGCCCGGATGAAATACGTTTCCCCAGCTACTCATGCAGATAGCCTTGAAGTGACAGCAGAGCTTGAGGAGTGGGAAAATCGTTTAAAGATACGCTTTCAGATATATAACCATACAACAAAGAAAGTGTGTATTAAGGCTTATACGACACACTGTGGCGTCGGTTTGGAAAGTAAGGAGATGCTTTATGCATCGCCACAGTGTTTGCTGGATAAGGTGGCTCTATGTATAAACGCGCCTTAGCAGCACTTTTTTTAACCGCTAACTGTTTCGCAGTCACGTTAAACGATATTCAGCAGCGTTTAAATGAAACCCAGATTATTGGAGGCAGCTTTAAGCAAACAAAATCAATTGTAGGTTTAGCTCATCCGTTAAATTCACATGGTGAGTACTATGTTGATAAATTGAGCGGTTTGGTTTGGCAGCAGCAGTTCCCTTTTTCTGAAACTTTAGTGGTTTTAGATGGCAAGCTCTACAATTTTATTGATGGGCAATATTCTCTAAATAAAGCACCAGAAGCAATGGCAAAGCTAGTTGCTCAACTATTAGAAGGGGCGATTGCCGGAGACTGGCAAACCCTTGCTGCTTATTCAGCTGTTTCTGCTATTGTCGGTGAGGAACTCCCAGAATGGGGAGTGAATGTTATTCCTAATGAAGCCCCTTTAAATCATCTATTTTCAAAAATATCTATTAGGGGACGTGATAGCTGTATTCATTCCATATTTCTTCATGAAGTCAGTGGAAATGAAACTTTGATATCAATGGATTGCGCCGACATTAGCGCAGAGCTTCCTGCTCTGTTGGCAGGCGTTGCAAATGAATAGTTCAAGCCCAAAAGCAAGTAAAGTGAATACAGCGGAGCGAGGTGTATTAGGTCAAATATATTCTTTCTCCGTCGTACGACGGAAAGTTGTTATATGGGCCCTAATGTTGTTCTTCTCTCTAGTTTACTCGATGATCCGCATGACGTCGGGACATGCTTTTCAGACTGATTTGTTAGGGATGTTCCCTGCGGACTCTCAACACCAGTCATTGGACATAGCACTAAAGCATGTCGCAGGTGTATTTGAGCGCGATATTATCTTTATCGTTGAAGGTGATGATAAACAGGCAGTAATCGATTCAGCAGTCTTGTTTCAGCATGAAGCTACAGCTATCAAAGGGTTGAAAAATGTTAGTGCTGAAGATTACCGTCATTTTGGAGAAGCGCTTTATCAGTATCGACATCAATTACTATTACCTGAAGATGCAAAGACCATTGCTAAGGGAGAAAGTACTCAACTAACGCAAGAAGTGATTCGTGCACTGTATTCCTTTGCTGGCGGCGTTGGCGTATCACTAGAAGCGGATCCTTGGCATACATATCGCCGCTATATGCTTGCGCTGGCGGATGGTAATCCATTTACCCTGAGCAATGGTTTATTGTTGAGCGAGCAAGACGAACGATATCAGGCAATGGTGCAGTTTCGCTTAATACATTCACCTTACGATTCAGAGACGGTAGCGTTAGTCGATAAATTGAATCGTTTAACGGATAGCGTAGAAGCTGAAATGGCAGTAACTCTGTGGAAAAATGGTGCCGCTTTTTATGCTACGGCGGCTTCTCAACAAGCTGTTTGGGAGATATCAGTTATTGGCGGTGGTGCACTGGTATCGATTATCTTATTCCTTATTTTTCTCTTTCGTTCCATTCGCCCAATAGCGATGGCCTTGCTTTCAATTGGCAGTGGAATGCTCTTCGCGGCTTCGATAACACTTCTTATATTTAAAGAGATACACATTTTTGCGTTAGTCATGGGAAGCAGCTTAATTGGAATCTCATTTGATTATGCATTTCATTATCTCAGTGCATATAGCTGTGGAGGGCGAGAAGGTAAAACAAGTTGGATTGCAATCGTCTTAAAACCTGCTCTGCTCATGGGATTGTGCAGTTCAGCACTAGCATACGCTTGCCTATATTTTGCTAACTTGCCAGTATTATCACAGCTGGCTACATTCTCTATCACCGGGCTAACAGGGGCTTTAGTCTCTGTATTTATCTTTTTTCCTCATATCAAGTTGCCACGCCCTCATCCACAAGGAGAAAGAGTCGCTCTGAGAGTGACATCAGTGATTGAACGCTATTGTCGTTACTTTCAACCTCGTTATGCGATGATGATGATGATTATTATTGGTCTATTCGGTGGTCTACGTTACCACAGCAATGATGATATTAGGATTCTTCAAGCCCCTGATGCTGCACTAAAACAGCACGAGCAGCGCATTCAGGCATTAACAGGGCGGAGTCAGTCAAATAACTGGATAGTTACTTTTGCATCAACACGTGAAGAAGTCTTGCGGAAGGAAGAAGTATTCAGGGATGTTCTCGATAATGTGAAACAGAAAGGAGCATTATCGAGTTACACGGCGACTAGTCAGTTCTTACCGTCTCAACAACGCCAAGAGCAATTCTACAGCTTGCAATCAACATTGTATGAACAACAGTCAGAGACTTTACAGCATGTACTTGGCATTGAGGGAAGTTTGGCTATAGAGCCATTTCATTTTGGGTTAGCTCAGGCCGTTGAACCTTATATTCCAAAGCTGCTAGGTGTCACCGAAGAAGGGCAATGGTTTAGCCTCGTCATGATAAATGATGTGAATGATCTGTCGTTCCGCTCTTTGATTCCAGCGGAGAGCTACCTCGTAAATTATGTTAATGGTATTGGCGAGATGCTGGGGCAGTATCGCCAGCAGGTCATTAAGCTGTTGTTTGCCGCTATTGCTGCAGTATCCGTAGCTAGCTTTGTTCGATTTGGACGACGTCGTTGGTTGAAAGTGATAACCCCGCCAGTATGTGCAGTGTTTATTGCTATAGCAGTGCCAGCGGCATTTGCCTTCCCGATCACTTTATTTCATTGTTTAGGTCTTTTTCTAGTGCTTGGTATTGGGTTGGATTACAGCATATTTTTTCATTGCCATGGACGAGTGCCTAGCACGGTTATGGCGGTGCTAGTGGCTGGTATTAGTACGTTACTCTCGTTTGGTTTAATGAGCCTTTCAACTAATTATGCGATCGCCAGTTTCGGTCTCACTTTGGCGATTGGTGTCTTATCTGCATGGTTACTTACGCCGCTATTTGTTCATCCAAAAAAAGAAGAGAGGACGACAGGTGTATCGAATTAGTCAATTTTTACTGATTATCTTTCTTCTTACTGGGTGTGCGGGAAGTTCTCGTCATGATTTATCGGTGAATGAGCTCCCCACACCAGGCAGCTACGGAAAAAATTTAGTTGCACAACAATTGATGGTTGTTAACGTCAATGATGAACAACATCAGTTGACAATGGCATTAGAAGTTGATGAAGAACGACTGATACTTGCTGGTTTTGCAGGGCTCGGCGTGCCTGTTTTTAAGGTCCAATGGAATGGTGAACAGCTGTCGTCAAATTTTTATGTACCAGAAATTGAAGGCGTCCCTGATGCTGAGCAAGTATTGCTCGACCTATTCCTTGTTCTCTGGCCTTTAAATGAATTAAACACTTTAGCTCATCAGCTTGGTGTGGTGATGGAAGCCGATGACATATCGCGAACTATAACGCCGATTATCAACCACGCGAGAAAGAGTGCTGCGTCGGTATTTACAGGAGTAGAAGTGAGGTTTAAGCAGCATCAAGATATCGGTGGTGAAATAGAAGTCTATCGGCCTGAACTCGATATGCTGTACGTTTTGAAAACGATTTATTGGGAGGAGTCACAGTGAAAAGTGAACTTTATATTAATGGATTGAGCTTTTGTTGTAGCTTGGGGAGTGAACCTGCACAGCTTTTGAATCATCTACAGCAAGAAGATCCAGAGCGCCTTATTAGCTGGCATGAGCCACTTTTCTCTGGACGCACGACAAATGTTTTTTCAGTGGGCGATTTGTTGAGCCCCATTGACAAGGAAGGTATTGCAAAAAACAGAAATAACCAAATTGCGGAGAAGCTCGTTAATGATTTGAGCGTTGAGATCGAGAAAGTCAAAAAACACTTTAGGGCATCTCGTATTGGTGTTGTTGTTGGGAGCACCACGACCGGCATTGAAGAAACAGAGTCACAGTTTGCTGAACTTTCACTCGATGAAAAATTACCTAAAGGCTATGACTTTCGCCATCAATTGATGGGTGATGTAGCAGAAACAGTGAGGAAATTAGCCGGAGTTACAGGTCCTACTTATACCGTGTCGACAGCGTGTACTTCATCGGCTCGGGCTTTTATTAGTGCATCTACCTTAGTTAACAGTGGTCTTTGCGATGCGGTTATTTGTGGTGGAATTGATTCGCTTTGTCACTTAACCGTCAATGGTTTTGATGCGTTAGAGCAGGTGACGACTTCTCGGTGTCGTCCATTCGATAAAAGACGTGATGGGATCAATATAGGTGAGGGTGGTGCATTATTTGTACTCTCAAAACGTCCAGCTAATGTCGCATTAACTGGGTGGGGGGAATCGAGTGATGCCTATCATTTATCTAGCCCACTCCCATGTGGCTCTGGCGCCTTAGCAGCAATGTCTGCAGCATTGGAGTCCGCGAATTTAGTTGCGACCGATATCCAATATATCAATGCGCATGGTACTGGTACATCGCTGAATGATGCTATGGAGTCAAAGGCAATTCATAGCCTTTTTGGTGACAATGTGCCGGTTAGCTCAACGAAGGCATTGACTGGCCACTGTCTTGGTGCTGCGGGCGCTATTGAGGCTGCGATTTCGTGCCTTTTACTTGAGAATCCTCATTGGGAACTACCTCCACAACGGCCGAGTTTGCATCAATTTGACGATGAACTTGCACCATTGATGTTGGTCTCTCAGGAACAAGCGCAAAATGGCAATGCGATCATGAGTAATTCATTTGCTTTTGGTGGAAACAATGCATCACTTATATTTCAGAGGACCTCATCATTATGAGCCAATCTACTATTTTTCCTCAGATAGAAACACTATTGCCTCATCGTGCCCCTATGATCTTAATTGACCATGTCGTTTCCGCGAGTCAGGAAAATATTTGCTGTTCGGTGACCATTCGCTCCGACTCAACATTGTATCAATCAGCTTTGGGTGGTGTGCCTGCACATGCAGGGATTGAATATATGGCACAGACGGTTGCAGCTTTGGCAGGTTTAAATGCACGCACTGATAACCAAGTACCGCCAGTAGGTCTTTTATTAGGAGCAAGACGATATAAACATCACCAAGGCTCATACCATTTAGGTTCTACATACTTGGTTGAGGCATCTCTGATAGTGAGTGATGAAAACATGGGGGTATACGACTGCTCGATCACACTTGATGGCGAGCTGGTTGCGAATGGACAACTTAATACTTTTGTCGCAAATGAAGAAAGCCTCAAAGAAATGAAAGATAATCGCTAATAACGTGGTGTAATAATGGAAGATAATACTAATAAAAAAGTACTGGTGACTGGCGCCAGTAAAGGAATCGGTCGCGCAATTGCGGTACGACTTGCCGAAGAGGGCTACCAAGTAACAGTGCATTATGGCAGAGATTTTTCAGGTGCAGAAAAAACCGCTGAATTAATAAAAGAGGCTGGCGGCAAGTGTCGAATTGTTCAGTTTGATATCAGTAACGAATCCCAGTGTCGCGATGTACTTGAAGCGCAAATGGAAGCACAAGGGGGGTACTATGGTGTTGTTCATAATGCAGGTATCTCTGAGGATTGTGCGTTTCCATCGATGACAAGTAAAGATTGGCACCGAGTTGTTCATACCAATCTGGATAGTTTTTATCATGTTATTCACCCACTATTGATGCCAATGATTAAGTTAAAGCAGGGGCGAATTATTACGATGTCATCGCTGTCAGGCCAGATAGGTAATCGTGGACAGGTCAACTATTCGGCGGCAAAAGCAGGTGTGATCGGTGCAACAAAAGCGTTAGCACTAGAACTAAGCAATAAACGCCGAGCTATTACAGTGAACTGTATTGCACCAGGATTAATTGATACCGGTATGGTGGAGGAGCATGTCAAAGAGCGTGTCTTGCCTCAAGTTCCTAGCCAAAGAATGGGACAGCCAGAAGAGGTCGCAGATCTTGCTGCATTTTTAATGTCATCACGCGCTGCTTATATTAATCGTCAAGTCATTGGTATCAATGGAGGGCTGTTTTGATGAAACGAGTTGTTGTTACAGGAATGTCTGGTGTTACCGCGTTGGGTGATTCTCTTGATACCGTATGGAAGGGGTTACATCGTGGTGAGAATGCTGTCGTTCATATGCCTGAATGGGATAAATATGACGGATTGCAAACCCGTTTGGCCGCCCCGATCACTCAGTTTGAGTTGCCATCACACTATACGCGTAAACGTATCCGTTCTATGGGGCGTGTTGCTAAATTCTCTACCCGGTCATCAGAATTGGCACTTATCGAGTCTGGGTTGTTGGATGAAACAGCACTCACGGATGGTTCGACAGGGATAGCATATGGTTCCTCAACAGGGAGTACAGGACCTGTTTCAGCATTTGCAACCATGTTACTTGACCATAGTACTAAGAATATTAATGCGAATACGTATGTGGCAATGATGCCACATACAACAGCAGTGAACACTGGCTTGTTTTTTGGTTTAAAAGGGCGAGTAATTCCGACCTCTTCAGCGTGTACTTCAGGCTCTCAGGGGATAGGTTATGCCTATGAAGCTATTAAGTTTGGAATGCAAAAAGCGATGGTTGCTGGTGGCGCAGAAGAGTTATGCCCAACTGAATCTGCTGTTTTTGATACGCTTTTTGCTACAAGTCAATACAACGATAATCCTCACCTCAGCCCTAGACCATACGATGAAAAGCGAGATGGACTGGTTATTGGTGAGGGAGCCGGGACATTAATACTTGAAGAGATGGATTTTGCTTTAGCCCGTGGTGCTAGACCAATGGCTGAGTTAGTGGGTTTTGCTTCGAATTGCGATGCCGCTCATGTTACTCAACCTCGTGCTGAGACGATGCAGCGTTGTATGGAAATGGCTCTCGAAAGTGCTGGTTTGCCTGCGAGTGCAATAGGTTATGTTAATGGGCATGGAACAGCAACTGAGTTAGGTGATATAGCCGAGACTACAGCAACCCAGCGGTTATTTGGACACATTCCATTGTCGAGTCTAAAGAGCTACTTTGGTCATACATTAGGTGCTTGTGGTGCGATTGAAGCTTGGCTTTCTATCGCTATGTTGTTGAAAAACTGGTACGCACCTACAATAAATCTCGAGCAAGTCGATGCGCGATGTGGGGATCTTGACTATATTCAAGGGCGAGGACGTGTCATGGATTGTGAATATATCATGTCTAATAACTTTGCATTTGGTGGTATCAACACATCAATGATTTTCAAAAAAATCTAAATGATCATGGAAGAGCATACAATTATTGATTTGAAATAGGTGTGATGACTGCTGAATACTGTAGTAGGGGCTTTTGTTATGCGTTTTTGTCGGTCGTTGTATGCTTGTTTAGTCACGCTTGTGGTGTTAATTTTGTCGAGCTGTTCACAGTTTAGTGGCGAATTACCTGAATATAATACTGAAATAGGTATTTCTGGAATTAAGAACTGTGATGGTAGCCCAGTTGATATCGATGCTAATAAACCAATTACAGTCATTGTTCATGGCTGTTTTTCTTCAGCAACAAAATTTCGCGCACTTGCTGATACCTATACGGAGCACGGGGAACAAGTTGTCTGTTTTGAATATGATGACCGCCGTAGTTTAGATGAAGTCTCTGGGGATTTGATAGTGGCTATTAATATGCTGAGCAATATTGTTGTTGAGCAATCTATTAATATTGTGGGGCATAGCCAAGGAGGATTAATATCTCGACGTGCTTTGATAGAAGATAGGCAGGATTATTTAACGGTTCAACATAAATCATTGTCGTTGATTACGGTTTCAGCCCCTTTTAATGGTATAGATGCTGCCAATCACTGTGGTATAGATATGTTGCGGGTCGCATCATTAGGGTTAGTTGATGTCATTTGCTATTTGGCTACTGGGGATAAATATCGACAGATAACAAGTAGCTCAGATTTCATTAATAACCCCGGTAAGTTAGTACCGGCTGTACAGTCGCATTTAGTCGTTAAAACCCGAGAAGAAAATACTTGTCGTGTATTCGAAAATGGAAAGTGTATTGAAGACGATTATGTCTTTAGTCTTGAAGAGCAAACTAAAAAAAATATTGAAGATGACCAGAGAGCACACGTCGTTACTATGAATGCAGGCCATGTTGAGATTGTTGGCAGTGAGTTAACGACTCCGCAGAAATTGGTGCGTTTGTTCCAAGAGCAGGGTGTACTGGCACTTCGTATTGAGAAGGAATAAAAAAATTACCACTAGGATGGCTTTTATAGCTATTAATCAAGGAGAAAACATGAAGATAAAAACACTATTGCTATCATTTTTAATGCTTTTTACCGGTTTTTCAAGCTTAGCTCATGCAGCAAGTGCAACCCCGGTTCTTAATCAGCCTCTGCACTCAGAAATGAGTTTTGACAAAGCAAAGTCGATTATTACACAAGCAGGAATGAAGCGTAAATGGGTAGTGTCAGAAGAGAATAAAGGTGTTTTAATTGCGAATATACAGGTACGTAGTCATTTCGTCTCTGTTGAAATAAACGTTGGCAAAGACAGCTATGACATAGTCTATCGTGACAGTGAAAATATGAACTACCGATCTGATGGAACAATACATAGAAAGTATAATGGCTGGGTAAGAAATTTGAATAGTGATATTCAGAAACTGCTTATCTCAGCTTCAAAATAAGAACAATATTAAAGGGATTTATAATGAATAAATGGATTTTTTGTACTCTTTCTGCACTCGTTTTAAGTGGTTGCAGTATCGTTCGTGAAGTAAGTAGTATCGATGAGGCATTGGATGAAAGAGTTTGTATCATTGAGAATGCAGAAACTCGCGATGGATTTTTAACGGCCTATCAAACGACCCTTCATCAAATGGGGTATAAGCCAAAGGTACTACCGCCTTTTTCTAGCTTAGACTCTTGCAAAGTGGTCTCTACTTATGTCGGCCGCTGGAGTTGGGATCTCGCTATATATATGTCTTATGCGCAGATTGATGTTTACACTAATGAGCAGCTAGCAGGTAGTGCGCTTTATGACTCAACTCGCGGTGCTGGGAGTATGGATAAGTTTATAGATGCTGAAGATACTATTTCAGGGCTTGTTCAAGAGCTTTATCCCCCAATGACTAATTAAACCTACATCACATGCTGTTTGTGGTTTTTAATCATCATTTATGGCGACATTATGTCGCCATATTACTTCTAACTAAAAAAAGTGTCGGTGCTCTTGTTGATTTAACTCGATATACTCGGCAACAACGAAGCAGGCATCAAGCGATGATGGTTGGCCGTTTTCAATAGCTGATTCGCTTTTTTAACATCGGGTACAAAATATCGATCTTTGTCGTAGAAGCTGACATACCCGCGTAGTTCTGCTTTCGCCTGTTCTAGTTTTGTGGTGGTTTTAAGAGGAGCAAGGAAATCGATGCCTTGGCAGGCTGAGAGTAACTCTACGGCGAGAATTCCGCGTGTGTTATCACTCATTTCTGCAAGCCGTCGTCCAGCAAAAATAGCCATGGAGACGTGATTTTCTTGGTTTGCTGAAGTTGGTAAACTATCAACCGAGGCAGGGTGGGCTAATGTTTTATTTTCGCTAGCTTCACGTGTTGCTTTAACTGTTGCGAGTATTCCGCCACCTTGTTTCGCAATGTCGGTGTAAGGAACACCATTGAGGCGTTGTTCAAACTCGTTAGCACGGCTACCTGCAAACACGAGGTGGGTATGAGAGTCGATTAAACAGGGTGTCACTAAGCGACCATGAGCATTAACACTGGTGATGTTTGTCGGTAAAGTGAAGGGGCGGTCACCATGGCCTATCTGACAGATGATCTCGCCAGTAATGTATAGCCAGCTGTTTGGGACGATGCGGTACCCAGCATCAATATCCTTTGGGTTCATGCTGACTAAGTTGCAGTTATAGAGAATCCAATCATTGCTCACCGCATACCCCCATCAGGATATTTAATTGTCTTTACAAATATAGTGTGAGGTTTGTATAAGATCACGCCAAGTGTTTGCTCAGAGGTGTTGAATTAATCATTTGTTGTTTTAAAGCAAGACCTATTGGTAAATAGTTGCTATAAACAATACTTTGTCATTGAAGACTGAGTAACTATGAAAGCGTTCATTAATACGTTGTACGACAATCAGTTGTCGTCCTTAAAAGAGGTGGTTGAAGCAAAGCAGCTTCCTGTTGAATTAACCATTGTGACTGTTGGCGATGATCCAGCGAGTAAGGTCTATGTGCGTAATAAAATTCGCTTATTTGAAGCGCTGGACCTGCCTTGCCATCATGCCGTATTAGATGAAGCGACAACGACACAAGCCGATCTAGACCGCCTTGCACAAGAGACGAAGCACCCTATGTTGTTTCAACTTCCTTTGCCAAATGGTCTCGTTGCACCTGATTTACCTGCTGCAACCGATGTTGATGGGTTTGGCTCTGAAACATTGGGTCAATTAGTATTAGGTCAACATGACGTCTTACCTTGTACAGTACAGGCTGTGATTGACATTATTATCGCTGACCGTGGTGAAAAAGCGTTCTCAGGCGAGAAAGTTGCCGTGATTGGTCGCAGTAACATTGTTGGCAAGCCGTTGGCCATTGAATTGATTAATCGTCAATCGACAGTCACCAGTTATAATAGCCGCTCAGATTTAGACAGTGTTGATTGGCATCAATTTGATATTATCGTGGTTGCAACAGGCGTTTACGGTACGTTATCAAGCGACCAATTTACCCAAGGTCAGTTGGTGATTGATGTAGGCATCAACCGTATTAACGACAAGCTTGTAGGTGATATAAAGCACATCGAAGGTGTGGATACTGGAGCATCTATCACCCCAGTACCGGGCGGTGTCGGTCGGTTGACGTGCATGAATGTGCTTGGTAATGCGGTTAAGCTGATTGCGAGTCAGGCATCTTAGTCAATTACTACAGAGAAAAGCGCTAAAGATATTATGCATCTTTAGCGCTTTTTTGTATAAATCAATCGATAACTGAGTCTTATACTTAGCATCATCCATAAAAAAGCGTGGAGAAAATCCACGCTTTATCTATTGGCAGTTAGAGACCAACTTAGAAGTTGTAGTTAATGCCTAAACGTACATCTCGACCAGGTGCATAAACACCAGCTACCAAATCGAAGTTTTCAAAGTCGGTATAATCACCAACACTTGAGTGGTCACGGTAATATTCATTAAACAAGTTAGTTACCGTGAAGTTAACATTGAGATCGTCGTTTCCTAACGGGTACCATTGTACGAAGATATCGTGTACCTGATAGCTTGGTTTATCAATAGTCGATCCTTCAGGAACATACTCATTGATAACTTCGAGATCCTTCAGCGCTGCAACATAAGAGTAGTTCCAGCCAAATTCGAGGTCTGGATTAACGTTGTACGTTAGATTTAGACCGAAGGTATCACCTCGAGAATTACCAATGCCTTCATGGTCATACCCATTAAGCTTTTGACCATTGAGCTTGGCATCGACACTGCTAAAGCTAGCAATCGCTGTCACGTTGTCATACCAGTATTGCGCTTTTAGCTCATACCCTTTGGTCTTTAGCTGACCAACGTTTTCGTACTGGCGGCTTACTGCTTTAATCACATCATCGACAGTACTCTGGAATAGTGTTACAGACGCCAACCAGTTAGACGGTTGATAAACAAGCCCAATCTCTGCATTTTCAGCCGTTTCTTCTTTTAAGTTGGGGTTCACAGTATTTGATGTGAGTGTGAAAGTGTCGCCGACTTGCTTACCACGTAAAGCTTGTGCGTAACCGGCATTTAATTTTAGGTCATCGATAATTTGATAGTTAAAGCCCACATTGGAGCTAATACCGTCGCTGTTTATTTTTGTTTCTGTAGAAAGCTGTTCCATTTGGTACTTATCGTATCTAGTACCATAGCTCAATAGCAGTGATTCATTCACCTGCCAGTGGTCTTGTACGTATAAACCGAGAACACTCCCTTCTTCCGTTATCGCTGGATCAGCGCCAGGCTCAAGAGATTGCGCCTTTGCTTCATCTAAACGGTATTCAACACCATAAGTTAAAGAGTGTTGGTCGAAATGGCTGGTATTACGTACGTCAGCACCGACAGTGTTGACTTCACCATTATATTTGCCGTAAACAGCATTCTGGGTGACATCTGCTTGAGTGTAATAGAGCGAATTCTCAAGATTGACGAGTTCATTGAAGCTAAAAGTATGATTCGCTATGAATGTGTGTCTCTGAGTCTCTAAAGGGTAGAGCGGATCATCTGCTAATGCCGGCCAGTTTGGACGTCGACCAAACTCGCCTTCCTCGTTGCGGTTTTCATAGCTAAAAGATAAGGTTTGGTTGTCAGTTAGATATCCATCGACCTTGATAAAACCAAGGGTGCGGTCAGATGAAGAACCTCTAATTTCATCGCCGTTACCGTCATTCATGTTGTTATTTGTTGTCGTAACAAATGAACCTAGAATCCCCCAACTTTCGCTTATTTCACCATATAAACTGGCACTTGTTTTGTGTCCATTATTACTAAAGTAGTTTGCACTCACTGAGCCGCCAAAGCTTTCTCCTGGAGCTAATAGATCATGTGCACTTTTTGTTTTGAATCGAATAGCACCCCCTAGGGCACCAAAGCCACTTGTTGCTTCCCCTGCGCCTGACTGAACTTCAACTGTTTTGAGTAAATCAGGGTCGATAGATAAGCGGCCAATATGGTGAAACAAAGTACTGGTTTGCGGAGCGCCATCAACAGTGACATTTAGATAAGTATCTTCCAAACCTCGAACGTATACTTTTTGCGCGACGCCGATTGAGCCACCGACTGAAACCGCTGGATCGGTTCGGAATATATCGTCGAGATCTTGAGCTTGGAAGCTATCGATTTCAGCATCGGTAACGGCAAAGTTGGTCAAATCGCCAACAATAACGATAACCTCTGGCGTTTGCTCGCTGTCCGAAGCTGAGTTGTTTGCAAATGCTATCGAAGAAGTAAGTGTACCCGCAATAGTCATTGCGAGTAATGAGACTTTGAATTTCATTGGGGGATACCTTAATTACTGTGCAGGTTTTCCATAACCTGAGTCATTAGAACACACGCTCGAAGATAAACGAAAGTATTACGCTAATGATAATTGTTATTATTATTGTTTATGGTAATGGGTAGTTATTTTGTGGTCAAGAAGTTTATCCTGTTCAGGAAATGAAAAGCTTCACCCTATACATCACGTATTAATAATGTGTATGTGATTTTGGTTTTAATTGTTGTGCGTTATGTGAATCTTGTAAAGAATAAATTATTTCGTATGAAAAATATACGCCTTTATAATGCGGTAGCTTTTAGCAAAGAAGATCATGTAAGTGTATATGGCTAACGGCTCAATCAAGCTGACTAAACCACGAGTTTATCTTGAGTAGGTTATCATTAGGTTCAGGGTGGGGGATTGATGCTGCCTAAGTCGCCAACAGAAAGGTATTAACGACATGTTGAGCCTTATTTATTATAATGCATCTTAGCTAGATAATAATAAAAAGGGCAGTGCTTTTGATATCAGCACCGCAGGGCAAGATCATGAACGTTTTTCGAGCAAAATGATCAGTTTGACGATCAGTTTTACTTGTGATCTTATACTCCC
>JBHOGO010000004.1:0-85761 GCA_043421945.1 bacterium sp. HQB-150
AAATATCGCGATCGCGGCCTACGGCCGCTCATAAAAGAGAACCCCACTTCGAAAAGTGGGGTTCGTCAGCAATCTGAAGGGGCTTTTAGCCCCTTTTTTTTAGTTAAGGTACGCTTTTATGAATGATTAGAAATAGTTATTAAACGAGTAGAGTGGGTGTCACCAATATTGTTTATTCTGCTGCTTATCTTTAGAACAAGAATCAATTTATGAAAACATATGCCGTAGTGCTGTTAGTACTCCTAACAGGCTGTCAGGGAAAGAGTGTGGTAAAAGAGTATCAAGCCTTGCAATGGATTGAGCTCATCCCTGAAGACCAAATTACATATCAGCAGCAATTAACCGAGTTTGAGCATGAAGCTTTAGCGGGTCCACAGGCAGGACTTTCACAGGTCACCATGCGTACTGAGTTTAATGGTGATGCGGTTAAGTTGCCGGGGTTTGTTGTACCATTAGAACTTGATAATGAACGTGTTTATCAATATTTATTGGTGCCTTATCATGGTGCCTGTGTGCATGTTCCCCCTCCACCAGCGAATCAAATTCTTCATGTTTATAGCGAAGATGGGCTACCGATTGAGTTAACCCATGATCCTATTTGGGTTTCTGGAACGATTCATACAGCAGCCCTCGACTTTGATGTTGCCCAAGTTGGATATACGCTAGAGATGGATAGTGCTTACTTTTATGACTCTTATGAGCAAGACTATGGTGGCGGTATTAGCACAACATCTTTTTATGAGGGAGTGATTGACTCCGTTTTTAATTGATTTTCCTATTAATATAAATTATTGCTATTTTAGGAAATAGTTGTATGAGTGGCTGATTTTATCAACGTCTGCTCAGCGATTTATTACCAATGATATCTGCATACAGAAGATATTTTAGATACAGAGATTTTAAGATGTTGAAAAAGCTTTACTCACTTCGTCATGAGATGGTCATTAAATTCATTTTTTTTGGTAGCCTGATCTTTATTACGGATCATCTATTATTTAGCGATTCTGATTTAGAAACAATTTATCTTGATGAGCGTAATTTCTATTCTTATCTTAATGATCGTTATGAGCTTCATGATCGGGAGCAAGTAGAAGCATACTTGTATCAGGTTGGCCCTGCTCGTATGGAAGAACTTAAGCAGGCGTTTATT
Organism: bacterium sp. HQB-150; assembly: GCA_043421945.1. Taxonomy (GTDB): domain Bacteria; phylum Pseudomonadota; class Gammaproteobacteria; order Enterobacterales; family Vibrionaceae; genus Thaumasiovibrio. The sequence goes on from JBHOGO010000004.1 coordinate 1,151, forward strand.
GATGACCAACTACTCTATCAGTTCGCAACGGATAACCAGTTAGAGCGCTCAGATGGTTTGCTTAAATCAATGATTGCAGCAAAGGGCGGTGAACTACTCCAAGTATTAACGACATCTCGAATCGATCCAGTGTCGACTGAAGAGGTTGTGGCTGAGTATGATAAGCATCTTAGTCACTATTTTACTCCTCAAACATGGAGTTTCGAGGTTAGACACTACGCGAATAGAGCGTTAGCAACTGATGCATTATCTCGCTTGAATCAAGGTGAAGACCTTCCTTTACATCGAGAGAGTGGGGTGACTCGTCCTTTCGTTGAGTATGGTTTAACGCATGGCGATATCGCTCAATATTACTCTCCAGTAATGGCAGAGTCTCTGACTGATGTTGATACTCATCATATCTGGTTAGGGCCTTTCATGTCGGCGCAGCATGCTCATATCGTAAGAATTACCGAGACTCAGGCTGAAAGTACGACTCCCTTAGCCCAGGTAGAAGATAGTATTCGTATAAAGCTAGAAGCGCGTCGTGATCAACAAGCCTATGAGAAAGAGCTAGAGCGTTTACGCAGCCATGCCAAAATAGTGGACCGACTGGAGGTCTCGCTGTGGTAAAGGTAATGATTGGATTAACTTTCACCCTTTTTTCTTGTTTTGTAAAAGCACATAGCCTTGAACCCACTTATATTACGGTAGCGGAATCCGTCACTGGCTATCGTGTGACTTTAGCGATGCCCGATCAATTTGCTGAAGAACATTGGCCGCTAGTGACTTTCCCTGAAGCTTGTCAGTGGCACTCTATCTCAGAGGAGTTGGCTGATGTAGAGTGTAGTGAGGCGATAGTTGGTCAAAATATTAAGGTTAATTACCCTAATGCTCAGCCTACTGGACCTACAATGATTTTTTATGAAAGTCTTGAAGGTTCAAGTCAACTTGATGAGTTACCGTCTTCAATGGAGTGGAGAGTACCAGAGCAACCTAGTGCAATGACGGTGTATAAGCGTTATATCGTGCTAGGGTTCGAACATATCTTAGCGGGCTTTGATCACTTACTTTTTGTTCTCTGCCTGCTGATGTTGGCTAAAGGCACGAGAAAGACTGTGCTGATTATTTCAGGGTTTACCGTTGCGCATTCGGTAACCTTAATTTTAACTGCCTACAATTTTGTCTCTTTACCGGTTAATGCTGTTGAAGTCGCTATTGCTCTGAGTTTATTTATGTTGGTTCTTGAGGTCGCGAGTAGTGACAAAGAGACATTGACTCATCGCTATCCTTTTGCTGTTTCTTCACTCTTTGGCCTTTTACACGGTTTAGGATTTGCATCAGTACTGATGAACTTAGGCTTACCAGAGGCACACCGTTTTGTTGGTTTGTTGTTTTTCAACGTAGGTGTTGAGCTAGCACAATTGACGATAGTGATTGGCTGGATGCTGGTTAGTTTTGCCATGAACAAAACAGGTGTAGATGAAGATAATTTAGCACAGCACCGTACATTGGCACTGACAGCTATTGGCTCACTGAGTGTTTATTGGTTAATTTCGAGGACGCTATACTGGTTAGTGTAGTCACACCGAATAGATATTTATCGAGGCCTCATCTACCGAGGCCTCATCTTTATCTAGAACGATTGTGGTTAGGTTTTATTGCTTGGTGGATGACGAAAAGAGAGGTTTAACCCCATTGTTGCTCAAACCAGCTTTCTAAAATAACGACCGCAGATTGGGAATCGATATTCCCTTTACTCAAGGCACGATATCCACCAGATTCAAATAGCGCTGATTTAGCTTCGCGTGTACTGAGTCGTTCATCGTGTAATTCAACCTGATAGCCAAATCGACCATGGATACGGTTAGCAAACTTACGTGCTCGCGGTGTGATAGCTTCAAGCTCACCACCTTCCATATCGAGAGGCAAACCGACAACAATTAAGTCGGGTTGCCACTCTTTCAGGATTTTCTCGATATCATTCCAGTTTGGGGTGCCATCTTTGGCTTTGAAGGCGGTAAGAGGGTTAGCGGTGCCTGTTAGCTCTTGGCCTACCGCAACACCAATGCTCTTGGTGCCATAATCAAAGGCAATAATTGTACGACTCATGCATGTCCTGCTTCGCTGGAAAGGTTAACAGAGCTAAACCCAAATTGGGCTATCGCTCTTTTCCAGCGTTCATTAATAGGGGTTGAAAAAATAATCTGTGGGTCAGCTTCGACAGTGAGCCAACTGTTATCTACGAGCTCTCTTTCTAATTGACCTGCATCCCACCCTGCATACCCAAGGGCAACCATAAAGGTTGATGGCGCGAGTTTGGTTCCTAGCGTCGCAAGGATATCTTTAGAGGTGGTCATCGTGATGGTTTGACTCACTTTCTCACTACTTGCAAAGGTAGAGTCGGGGTCATGAAGAACAAAACCTCGGTCTTCTGCAACGGGGCCACCATTGAGCACTGGTTGATTCAGGCTTGAGGGATCATCAATAGGGAGATCGCGATCAAGTTCAATTTGCTCTAGCATCGCATCCAGTTTTACATCAATGGGCTGGTTAATGATGATGCCCATTGCCCCTTCATCATTATGCTCACAGAGATAGATCACCGCATGTTTAAAGCGTGGATCTTCCATGGCTGGCATGGCAACAAGAAAGTGATTTTTGAGGTTCATAAGATAATCCTACAACTGCAAAGGATAATTAACTATCTTTATCGTGTATCAATCAGTATGCAGAGGAAATGAGAAACTGTCACCTTCTGGTACTATTTTAGCTGTACCAGAAGTGCAACAGTAACGATCAATGAGTGCTTACGATTGAACTCTTTTCTCAATCGCATCCATCAGTTTGCCTGTGATAGAGACATCAAATGCTGCTTCAATCTCACGAATACAGGTTGGGCTGGTGACATTGATTTCTGTTAGCTTGTCTCCGATAACATCGAGCCCCACAAAGATCAGGCCTTTTTCTTTTAGTGTAGGCGCTACGGCTTTTGCGATCGCCCAGTCGGTTTCACTGAGTGGACGTGCTTCACCACGACCGCCAGCGGCTAGGTTTCCACGAGTCTCGCCTTTTGCTGGAATACGTGCGAGGCAGTATGGCATCGGTTCGCCATCGACGACGAGAATACGCTTATCACCATTGGTAATATCAGGGACAAACGTCTGCGCCATGCAGTAGTGCTGGCCATGGTTAGTGAGTGTCTCAATGATAACTGAGACATTAGGATCGCCTTGCTTAACACGGAAAATTGATGCACCACCCATACCATCAAGTGGCTTAAGGATCACATCACCATGTTGCTCACGGAATGCATTAATCTTGTCTGCACGTCGTGTCACAAGTGTTGTTGGCGTTAGCTCTGGGAACCAAGCGGTAAAGAGTTTTTCGTTACAGTCACGGAGGCTTTGTGGCTTATTAACGATTAATGCCCCCTGATCTTCGGCGCGCTCTAGCAGGTAAGTCGCATAGATGTACTCGGTATCGAAGGGAGGATCTTTACGCATTAATACCGCATCGAGCTGCGCGAGTTCGATCTCTTGTTCGCTATTGAACTCATACCAGCCATTGGGATCTTCTTTCAGCGTCACAGTGCGCGTACGAGCGTAGGTGACCCCTTGCTCGAGTGAAAGGTCACTCATTTCCATGTAGTGAATTTCCCAGCCACGGCGTTGTGCTTCAAGCATCATGGCAAAGCTAGAGTCTTTTTTGATGTTAATGGACGAGATTGGGTCCATTACAATACCGATTTTAATCATTACAGTTCCTTATCCTAAATCGCCGAATCTGACTTGTAGCGCTGTTATTGCCGTCATAGCCGCTGTTTCTGTTCGTAGTACACGGGGGCCTAACAGCGTTTCTTCAAATTGGTACTCTTCCGTCATGCTGATTTCATCAGCGGATAGGCCACCTTCTGGGCCTATGAGTAATTTCAGTTTGCTCACTGGGCCTGGTAGCGTATTAATGGAATATTGTGCCCGAGGGTGGAGATTTAACTTCAAGCCTTCGTATTCTTCCGCACACCATGCTTCTAAGGTCATGATTGGACGAATTGTTGGGACGACATTCCGACCGCTTTGTTCACAGGCTGCAATCGCAATCTTTTGCCATTGCTGCATTTTCTTTTCAAAACGTTCGTGGTTGAGCTTGACGCCACAGCGCTCAGAGATAAGCGGTGTAATCGTATTGACACCCAGTTCAACGGATTTCTGAATGGTAAATTCCATCTTCTCACCACGAGAGACAACTTGCCCCAAATGCAGATCGAGCGGTGACTCAACACTACGTTCAATGCGAGCTTGAATCGCCACATCGACATTTTTTTTCGAAGCGCTCTCAATGACAGCAGGGAATTCGGCATCAGTGCCATCAAAAAGCAAAACTTCTTGTCCTGCTTGCATGCGAAGTACTCGACCAACGTGATTAGCGGCATCGGCATCGAGTGATACTACACCTTGGCTAGGCAGAGGGTGCGGATGATAAATTCGTGGAATTCTCATAGGATCGTCAAGTTATTGGCTGTTTGATGCATATTAGCATGGAAGTGTGCATGCCCCCATGCCATCAATGGATCTCATTATTAAAGACGACATGGGGGCGTGAGGGGATGACTTCAATAGTGGATGAATAAAGCCTTATCCTATAGCCCTGAGATAGCGCATGCTTGCTGAACAAAAGGGTTATTGTTTCCTTGAATCTTAGCGATGCGACGGTCTCGTTCACACTCCCAAAGGTCTACAGGATACGTGTTATTCCAAGCTCGCATGAGCTGCTGCTGTGCGTTAGATAGCTGGAACGTGTATTGCTGGTTCATGTAAAGATAGATACGTGCAATGGCACCTCTGGCTCTTGCTGGTGGCTCTGCTGTACGTTCTTTAAAATCGACCTTCATCTCACATTGTCCATAATGGGCACCATGGTCACCGTTCCACTGACTAAAACGATAATTAGAACGGTCACCATTGACCTCTCCAATGGCTGGCGTCAGGTTGTGCATGTCTGACTCCATGACCTTAAATTGTGGGTCTTTGCCGCACTCTCTGCGCCCGCCATTTTGCCAACACTGGCGCTGGTGACCCATTTGCCATGCTGGAACAACATGCTCCCATTCAATACGATTAGCACGGACTTCTTGCTTACGAACGGTATAACCACACGCCGCTAGCTTTGGTTCGCCTCTGCGTCCGTTCCAATCGAAGTCGCAGCCACAGTAGAAGGTTTGGGTATAGTCATGGTAAACCTTATCGGTGAGCAGTCGCTTAGCCACATTAAATGAACTCGGGTGGGTGCCAGCGATAGCAGGAAGGGTGAATAGAAAAGAAAGCAGTAGGGTAAAAGGTTTAATCATCTCAACTCCTTAATGAATTGAGACAAGTATCAATTACAAATTAACGTGAAGCAACGCGTAAATGATCTTTGTTGTATCGGTGATTAACCTGAGCTTATCGGCTCTTTAATCAATGTGTTGTGAGCGTTTTTGCTTTAGGGACACGGGTGGTTGAAAGCTAAAAAAGCTCTAGGGTTATCGGTGGCTCAAAGCTAAATATGCATTAGAAGCTTTAGGATCATGGGTGGTCAAATGCATGCGTTAATACCGATTTACGGGGTGCTCAGGGCTCAACGTGTTATCTCGTTAGCTTGTCTTAGGTGCTTATCTTAGGGCTATGTATTGAAGTGGCTGTTGGCATTGCTTACAGCGGTATTGAGATTGTCCTCTGCGTACACGGTTATGACGACGTATCGTGAGTTGGTGTTCTTGACAGTGACAACGGTAAGGAAATAGTTGCCCTTGTACTTGGCTGACGTCAAATTGATGGGTTGTTAATGCTGGGCGTTTGAATACGCCTTCCATAACGGCTTGCCACTCTCTACCGTGAGGTTTTACCTTACCAAATAGTTGAAAAACAATGAGATGAGCCACTTCGTGGGGGACGACATCTGAGAGAAAATCATCCATATTATTGACCATTAAAATAGGATTAAAGCGGAGCTCCCAGCGTTGGAGATGCGCTGTTCCGGCTATTTTTCCCCGTTGATTAAAGCGAACTTCAGGCATTGGAATGGTTTTATTGAGCCGTTTTTCTGCGACTTGGATGCATTCAGCAATGCGTTCGAGGATACGTTGTTGTGGATTGTTCATTGAAGGTACTCATTGCTGGTTTTACGTGTATGTAGGCAGCGCCGATTATTTATGATGGGGAACAAAAAAGCCAGAGACAAAAGTCTCTGGCTTTAGAAGGTATTGCTAGTGATTAAAGCTTAGCGAAATCGCGTAGTGCTTCAACTTTGTCAGTCTTTTCCCAAGGGAATTCTTCACGACCGAAGTGACCGTATGCTGCTGTCTTCTTATAGATAGGCTGAAGAAGATCTAGCATCTCTTGTAGGCCGTATGGACGTAGGTCGAAGAATTGACGTACTGCACCGATGATAACATCGTGAGGAACTTTCTCAGTACCAAACGTTTCTACCATGATAGATGTTGGATCAGCTACACCGATTGCGTAAGAAAGTTGAATCTCACAACGGTCAGCCATGCCAGCAGCAACGATGTTTTTCGCAACATAACGTGCAGCGTAAGCCGCTGAACGGTCAACCTTTGATGGATCTTTACCAGAGAATGCACCACCACCGTGACGCGCTGCGCCACCATAGGTATCAACGATAATCTTACGACCTGTTAGACCACAGTCACCCATTGGGCCACCGATAACAAAACGACCGGTTGGGTTGATAAAGAAGTTGGTGTCTTTATTCAGCCACTCAGAAGGCAGTACTGGTTTGATGATCTCTTCCATCACTGCTTCACGCAGGTCTGGTGTTGAAATGGTGTCACAATGCTGAGTTGATAGAACAACAGCATCGATACCGACAATTTTACCTTGGTCATAAGCGAAGGTTACTTGGCTTTTTGCATCAGGGCGTAACCAAGGTAGTGTGCCGTTTTTACGTACTTCAGCTTGCTTTTGTACTAGCAGGTGAGAGTAAGTGATTGGTGCAGGCATTAGCACATCAGTTTCGTTTGTCGCGTAACCGAACATGATGCCTTGGTCACCAGCGCCTTGATCTTTTGGATCGGCTTTATCAACACCTTGGTTGATGTCTGGAGATTGCTTACCAATCGTATTGAGTACTGCACAAGAGTCAGCATCAAAGCCCATGTCAGAGTGTACATAACCGATTTCACGCACGGTTTGACGAGTTAGCTCTTCAATATCAACCCATGCAGAGGTTGTTACTTCACCACCCACCATGACCATGCCGGTCTTCACATACGTTTCGCAAGCCACACGTGCTTTAGGGTCTTGTTCTAGGATGGCATCCAAAACAGCATCAGAGATCTGATCGGCAATTTTATCCGGATGACCTTCAGAGACTGACTCAGAAGTAAACAGGTGCTTTGACATGAGCGTTTCCATAAAAAGTTAGTTAATCGTTCATATGAAGTGTAGACGTTTTGTCCATTCATATGTGTAGAGGGATCTACATCTGGACGTCTATTCTACCTAGAGTGGGATCAAAATCAACATTCCTTTTATAAGGTTATTTACCGCTTAGCCAGCCAATCGTTTGCGTCGCGAATGGTTACGCATCAATTATTTACATGACAATTGCGTCATCTGTTTGAAATAAAGGCGCTATTTGTCTAGCAAAACGTTTGCAGTCCCTCTATCGCTTTGCGACAATATGCCCCCGCCGAATTCAGTTTTTCAGTCATTGATAACTGAGAAACCTTATTAAAACTGTTTTTCACTCAGGAGCAGACATGTCGTCTCGTAAACAACTTGCTAATGCAATTCGTGCTTTAAGCATGGATGGTGTTCAACAAGCTAACTCTGGTCACCCAGGTGCCCCAATGGGTATGGCTGATATCGCGGAAGTATTATGGCGCGATCACATGAACCACAATCCACAGAATCCAGAGTGGGCAGACCGCGACCGTTTTATTCTGTCTAACGGCCACGGCTCAATGCTGATTTACTCTCTGCTTCATCTGACAGGCTATGAGCTGTCAATTGAGGACCTGAAACAGTTCCGTCAACTGCATTCTAAAACACCAGGCCACCCAGAGTATGGTTATGCTCCAGGTGTTGAAACGACGACTGGTCCTTTAGGTCAAGGTATCACTAATGCAGTTGGTATGGCGCTAGCAGAAAAATCACTAGGCGCACAATTCAACCGTGAAGGTCATGACATTGTTGACCACTACACTTACACCTTCTTAGGTGATGGTTGTTTGATGGAAGGCATCTCGCACGAAGCATGTTCTTTAGCGGGTACGTTAGGTCTTGGTAAGCTAATCGCTTTCTGGGATGACAACGGCATCTCTATCGATGGCGAAGTTGAAGGTTGGTTTACTGACAATACGCAACAACGTTTTGATTCTTACGGCTGGCACGTTATTTCTATTGATGGTCATGATAGCGACGCTATCAACACGGCTATCGAAGCTGCAAAAGCAGAAACGACGAAACCAACGATTATCTGTTGTAAAACGATCATCGGCTTCGGTTCGCCAAACAAAGCGGGTTCACACGATTGTCACGGTGCACCACTAGGTCACGAAGAGATCGCAGCAGCACGTGAATTCCTTGGTTGGGAGCACGGTCCTTTTGAAATCCCGGCTGACATCTACGCTGAGTGGGATGCAAAAGAAGCGGGTGCGGCGAAGCAATCTGCTTGGGAAGAGAAATTAGCGGCTTATGAAGCGGCACACCCAGAGCTAGCGGCAGAATTTAAGCGCCGTACAGCGGGTGACCTTCCTGCTGAGTTTGAAGCAAAAGCAAACGAGTACATCCAAGATCTACAAGCGAACCCTGCTTCAATTGCTTCTCGTAAAGCGTCTCAAAACGCTCTAGAAGTCTTTGGTAAGCTACTTCCTGAATTCATGGGTGGTTCTGCTGACCTTGCTCCTTCTAACCTGACAATGTGGTCTGGTTCTAAGTCTCTAACACCAACAGATGCGTCTGGTAACTACATTCACTACGGTGTGCGTGAGTTTGGTATGACGGCTATCATGAACGGCATGGCACTACACGGTGGCTTCGTTCCTTACGGTGCAACATTCCTCATGTTCATGGAATACGCACGTAACGCAATGCGTATGGCTGCACTGATGAAAGTGCAAAACATCCAAGTTTACACGCATGACTCAATCGGTCTGGGTGAAGATGGTCCTACGCACCAACCAGTAGAGCAAATTGCTTCTCTACGTGTTACTCCAAACATGAGCACATGGCGTCCATGTGACCAAGTTGAATCTGCGATTGCTTGGAAACATGCGATTGAGCGTAAAGATGGCCCAACGGCATTGATCTTCTCTCGTCAAAACCTTGCTCAGCAAGCTCGTGATGAAGCACAACTGGCTAACGCTGCGAAAGGTGGTTACACCCTTCTAGATTGTGAAGGCAAGCCTGAGCTAATTCTTATTGCAACAGGTTCAGAAGTTGAACTAGCTGTTGCTGCACACGCGCAATTGACTGAAGCTGGTCACAAAGTACGTGTTGTTTCTCTACCATGTACTGACGTATTCGATGCGCAAGACGCTGAATACCGTGAGTCTGTACTTCCTTCAGACGTAACGGCACGTGTTGCTATCGAAGCTGGTATTGCGGATTACTGGTACAAGTATGTTGGCTTTGACGGTCGCATCATCGGTATGACGACGTTTGGTGAATCTGCTCCTGCAGGTGAACTATTCAAGATGTTCGGCTTCACTGTTGAGAACGTTGTTGAAACGTCAAAAGAGTTGCTTTCTTAATTAAGTGGCTGATTAATTAGAATTAAAGCCAGGCTTCGGTCTGGCTTTTTTTGTGCCCTCTTCCAAGCTTACAAGGCAAATAATGGGGGTATCATGGTCCTTTTGTTGTTTTTAGCGACACCTTTCTTTTTTACATTTCCACAGCCAGTTGAGTGCATCCTTCATACCCAAGAAGGTAGTCGTGATGTGGTGACAGCATTGTGTCACTGCGTAGTTAGGGGTATTGAGGTACTAGCATGTGTATGACTAAACCCTAGCCACTGTGCACCAAGAGTCGTGAGCGCGTAGGGTAGGTCGGGGATTCTTGACCAGTGTATTAGTACACCATCCTGAGGGTTAAACCGCGAAATAGGTTCAAGGTACCAAGTGCCAGATAGTATCCAGCCTTGAAATTGGTAGTAGCGAAGATAATCATCATTATCAGAAAATAGCCGTAATAGAGGCACTTTCCCAATGAATAGATGCCAAAGCTATGGCTAATAAGGCCCAAATAAAATAGACGAGTACTGGCTTTGCTGCCTCACTACGTGACTTTACCGGTAGAAACGAGGTGTTTTTACTCATTAAAGGTACTATTTCGCATGAATCATCTATTTATTATAGTTTAAGGGTATGAACGCTGTACTTATTCTTTATGGGTGAGTTATTTAGTGTTGATGAAATAATGAGAAGGGTCTCAGTGCTTGTATTACTTGGTTTATGTTAATGACATAAAACTGTGTCAAGCCTCACATTTGACGTGATTAGCCACACGAGTTGGGGTAGAATCGATGAGCTTTTTAACCATCTATCACGGATATGACACTGAAAGTCGCCATTAACGGATTTGGCCGCATCGGACGCAGCGTATTACGCGCGTTATACGAGAGCGGTAAGCACCAACAAATTACTGTTGTTGCTATCAATGAGCTAGCTCAACCAGAAGCTATGGCCCACCTATTGCAGTATGACTCCAGCCATGGGCGTTTCGGCAAAACGGTTAGCCATGACCAAGAGCACCTTTTTATCGATCATGGTAAAGGTGTCCTCGACTCTATCCGTATCCTTCATCTTAGTGAACTTGATTTGTTGCCTTGGCGCGATCTCGAGGTTGATATTGTCCTCGATTGTACAGGTGTGTACGGCACGAAAGAAGATGGTTTATCCCATATAAAAGCAGGTGCTGGTAAGGTGCTTTTCTCTCACCCAGCATCTCAGGATATTGATAATACAATTATTTATGGTGTTAACGAAGAAACGTTAATGCCAGATCATACGATTGTGTCCAATGGCTCCTGTACGACGAACTGCATTGTTCCTGTCATTAAAGTATTGGATGATGCCTTTGGTATTAATTCTGGTACGATAACGACTATTCACTCAGCAATGAATGATCAACAAGTCATTGATGCTTATCACAGTGATTTACGTCGTACGCGCGCTGCCAGTGAGTCAATTATTCCCGTTGATACCAAACTTCATTTGGGAATCGGTCGTATCTTCCCCAAATTCACCAATAAGTTTGAAGCCATTTCTGTCCGTGTGCCGACAATTAATGTCACTGCCATGGACCTGAGTGTAACAGTCAATACTAACGTCACTGTTAATGACATAAATCAAGCATTGGTTACAGCTTCACAGTGTACATTAAGTGGCATTGTGGACTACACAGAGGCACCATTGGTGTCCATCGATTTTAATCATGACCCCCATAGCGCTATTGTTGATGGCACCCAGACAAGGGTAAGCAATCAACATCTAGTGAAGATGTTGGTGTGGTGTGATAACGAGTGGGGCTTTGCGAATCGCATGTTGGATACTGCGCTTGCAATGCATCACACTCAGGCAACCATCAAGGTTGCTGAGGCGTAATACTGAAATCCACGTATCTATCCATGAAGAGCTACCTCATATCGAGTTGCTCTCAAAATAGATAGATACATTAAACTTTGGCTAACATGAGTAGAGGACACAGAATGTCTGTCATCAAAATGATTGATCTTGACCTAGCAGGTAAGCGCGTATTTATCCGTGCTGATCTAAACGTTCCAGTAAAAGACGGTAAAGTAACTTCAGATGCACGTATCCTTGCATCTTTACCTACCATCAAGCGTTGCCTAGAAGCTGGCGCGAAGGTTATGGTGACATCTCACCTTGGTCGTCCTACTGAAGGCGAATACAACGAAGAGTTCTCTCTAGCACCGGTTGTTAACTACCTAAATGACGCACTAGATTGCGACGTTAAGCTGGCTAAAGATTACCTAGACGGCCTTGAGCTAAATACGGGTGAGCTTGTTGTTCTTGAGAACGTTCGTTTTAACAAAGGCGAAAAGAAGAACGAAGAAGCACTATCTAAGCAGTACGCAGCACTGTGTGACATCTTCGTAATGGATGCGTTCGGTACTGCTCACCGTGCACAAGCTTCAACACACGGCGTAGGTACTTACGCACCTGTAGCGTGTGCGGGTCCTCTTCTTGCTGCAGAGCTAGAAGCACTAGGTAAAGCAATGGACAACCCAGAGCGTCCACTTGTTGCTATCGTTGGTGGCTCTAAAGTTTCTACGAAACTAACCGTTCTTGAATCTCTTTCTAAAATCGCTGACCAACTTGTTGTTGGTGGTGGTATCGCGAACACATTCATCGCTGCTGAAGGTCACAACGTAGGTAAGTCGCTTTACGAAGCAGACCTTGTTGAAACTGCTCAGAAGCTAATGAAAGAGTGTGCGATTCCAGTTGCGACTGATGTTGCATGTGCTAAAGCATTCGACGAGAACGCAGAAGCTGAAATCAAGCACGTTTCTGAAGTTCAAGACGATGACATGATTTTCGATCTTGGCCCAGATTCAACAGCGGCACTTGCTGAAATCATCGGTAATGCGAAAACGATTCTTTGGAATGGCCCTGTTGGCGTATTCGAATTCAAAAACTTCGAAGCGGGTACAGCAGGTATCTCTAAAGCAATCGCTGAGTCTGCAGGTTTCTCTGTAGCGGGCGGTGGTGACACGCTAGCGGCTATCGACAAGTTCGGTATCAAAGCAGATGTTTCATACATCTCTACGGGTGGCGGTGCGTTCCTTGAGTTCGTGGAAGGTAAGGTATTACCAGCCGTTGCCATGCTAGAAGAGCGTGCAAAAGCATAATATTTTGAAGGTGACGTTTTTACGTCACCTTTTTTTTGATTTTTGTATATCGTTTGTGAAATGGATTTGCTTTGATTAAAATGGCGCCCAAGCAAACGATTGCATTTTATGTGTTATCACAGACAACAAGTAAATAGGACTATTGTTATGTCTAAGATCTTCGATTCCGTAAAACCTGGTGTTATTTCTGGCGACGACGTTCAGAAAGTATTTGAAATTGCAAAAGAGCACAAATTTGCTCTTCCTGCAGTAAACGTAGTAAACACTGACTCAGTGAATGGCGTACTAGAAGCTGCTGCTAAAGTTAAAGCACCAGTTGTTGTTCAGTTCTCTAACGGCGGTGCTGGTTTCTTCGTAGGTAAAGGCCTGAAGCTTGAAGGTCAAGAAGCTCAAATCGCTGGTGCGGTTGCAGGTGCTAAATACGTACACGCAATTGCTGAGTCTTACGGTATCCCTGTGATTCTTCACACTGACCACGCGGCTAAGAAACTACTACCTTGGATCGACGGCCTTCTAGATGCAGGTGAAGAGTTCTTCGCACAAACTGGTAAGCCACTATTCTCTTCTCACATGATTGACCTTTCTGAAGAGTCTCTAGAAGAGAACATCGAAATTTCAGCTAAGTACCTAACTCGCATGGCGAAAATGGGCATGACGCTAGAAATCGAACTAGGTTGTACTGGTGGTGAAGAAGACGGCGTTGATAACTCTGATATGGACGCTTCTGAGCTATACACTTCTCCAGAAGACGTTGCTTACGCTTACGAGAAGCTAGTTGCTATCAGCCCACGTTTCACTATCGCTGCTTCTTTCGGTAACGTACACGGTGTATACAAGCCAGGTAACGTTGTACTGACTCCAACTATCCTACGTGATTCTCAAGCACACTGTGCTGAGAAATTTGGTATTGCACCAAACGCGTTGAACTTCGTATTCCACGGTGGTTCTGGTTCTACTGAAGCTGAAATCCAAGAGTCTATCGGCTACGGTGTTATCAAAATGAACATCGATACTGATACTCAGTGGGCAACTTGGGATGGCGTTCGTGCATACGAAGCTGAAAACCGTGAGTACCTACAGGGCCAAATCGGTAACCCTAAAGGTGAAGACGCGCCAAACAAGAAGTTCTACGATCCACGCGTATGGCTACGTGCTGGTCAAGCGTCAATGGTTGCACGTCTAGAGAAAGCATTTGCTGACCTAAACGCAATCGACGTACTATAATTTAGTCTTCTGTCGCTAAATTAATGAACCCTGCCATATTGGCAGGGTTTTTTTTGTCTAAATAATAAGAAAATGAACTATAGATATAACTGATTTGTAAAATATATTTACGCTAGAGCGTGTGTTTTGATTATCATAGCGCGAAAGTAATCGTTGATATCGTAAAGGAGTATATCTATGAGCGAAGAAACAACAGCAGGTCAAGTGGTGGTCGACACGCTTGTGCACAATGAAATTACAGAAGGGGTGCTGGACGCAGGGAACTGGGTGATTGATAACCAAGACCTGTTAATAGGTTATGGGGTTAATATCCTCTCAGCTTTACTGATTCTTTTTATTGGTAATATTTTTGCAAAAGTCATTTCTCGTGGTGTCGCTAAGGTTCTGCGTAAGCGAGAGTTCGATCAGACGATTGTTGACTTCATCTCTGCACTTGTACGATATCTTTTGTTCACCATTGTTCTTATCGCTGCTCTCGGGCGTATCGGTGTACAAACTGCCTCTGTCGTTGCCGTCATTGGTGCCGCAGGTTTAGCTGTCGGTTTAGCACTGCAAGGGTCGCTGTCTAACTTTGCAGCTGGTGTCATTATCGTTGCATTCCGACCGTTCAAATCAGGAGACTTTGTCGAAGTCTCTGGCGTATCAGGCTCAGTAGAATCGATCCAGATCTTCTCTACTGTATTGAAGACCCCTGACAACAAAATGGTTGTGGTACCGAACGGAACTGTCATTGGTAGCCCAATCACCAACTACTCACGCCATAAAGTACGCCGTATTGACTATGTTATCGGTGTGTCTTATAACGCAGATCTTCAAAAGACGAAAGCCGTGTTGGAAGATGTCGTCGCAAAAGATCCTCGAGTGCTTAAGTCACCAGCTCCTCAAGTTGGCGTAACAGCACTGGCAGACTCTTCCGTTAACTTTGTGGTACGCCCCTGGGTCAAAACAGCGGAGTATTGGGATGTTTACTTTGATTTATTACAAGCAATCAAAGAGCGTCTCGATGAAGAGAGTATTGAAATTCCCTTCCCGCAAATGGATGTGCATGTCAACAAGCCTGAATAGGCGGTCGACTAAAAAATCACACTTCTTATGAGTAATTGAAAGGCACCCTAGGGTGCCTTTTTTGACATATCACTGATGCATTTTTGATACAAAACGATACTTTTTTGATACTTTTTTGATACGCGATCAATAGGTGGTGTGAATGTCTTGTAAATATATATTTATACGCTATAACTATAAATGCTGGATAAAGATCACAATTTTGTTTATGCACACAGTTGTTTTTATACCGGCCTAGATCACGTGGATGACTGCGAAGCAGTCAATGTTGTATGTCAGGTTACTGGCAATAATGAGGGATTTAATATGTCTATCTTTAATCAAATTGGTACAAAATTAATTTCAATCACTGAAGCGTTTAAAAATGATGAGCGCGGTGTGACAGCCATTGAATATGCAGTGATTGCGGTAGCAGTCGCTGCGGTTGTTCTCGCTGTCTTTGGTTCCGGTGCTGATAATCCCCTTCAATCGGCGCTAACGGAGGCAATGGATACCGTTGCAGGTCAAGTGACGACAGCTGAGGAGACGACACCTTAGATTAAAGGTAGTGCTTGGTAACGAGGTGTCTTTGTATCTACTGTTTATCGTTACTATCACTTTGTGTTGGTTAGACATTCGACACCGTAAGCTTCCGAATGTATGGGTGCTTGTATTATTTCTAATCTGTCTATTGATCAACGTTCAGTTCAACATTGGGCTGAACGTGTTGATTGGGGCTAGCGTTGTCTTTGCTGTGGGTGTGCTGCTGTTTGTATGGCGTATTGTTGCGGCAGGCGATGTGAAATTACTTATAGCTTACAGTATTGCTATTTCAGCAGATCTTATGGTTCCGACTTTAATACTCATGGCATTGCTGGGTGGCGTTGTCTCTTCAGTGCTTTTTCTATGGGCATGGAAGACGAGTCAGATTGACCAGTTAAAGCTGCGGGGTGTGCCTTATGGGGTTCCAATCGCTTTGGCTGGTTTTACTGGAGTGATGCTTTCAATGTATAGCTAATCGAGGTGCTCGTGGGACAAAAAGTCATTTTGTTAGTCGCGTTTCTTGCAATCGGCGTTGGTGTGTACGGCTTAACGGGGAATTTATTTAAACAGCCCATGCCACCACCAGAAAGGGTTGAAATTGAGCAATCCCCCCGTATTGAGCAAGTTTTAGTATGGGCGTTTACTCGTGACATTGACACTAAAGAGGTTGTTTCTGTACAGGATGTCGAGAGACTTCAGGTACCTGAGAATGATGCGATACGAAACCAATGGCTATTGGCTTCAGAACCTAAGCCCGCTATCGAGCCAGGTTCAGTGGTGCGTTCTTCGCTGAATGCAGGGCAGCCTTTTAAGTCTTCACTTGTTGTGGCGCCTAATTCCCCAGAGTTCATCGATCTCATTATTACTCCTGGCTATATTCCTTATTCTTACCTTGCTAACACTGAAGCCGTATATGGCGGACTGATTAAGGTGGGAGATTTTGTTGATATCGTGAGCTTGACGTCTTTAAAGCAGAATCTTGCACATGGTGAGGTCATGACCGATTTCCGTGGTGTTACGGTGAATCCTTTGCTGATCCGACGTAGAGTTTTACAAGTCGAGGCGCCGACATTAGAAGGTAAAGCAAGAACAGAGGTTAATGTTGTTCTTGAGCTAACCAAAGAAGACGTTGCTAAAATGGTCATTGCCAAACGTATCGGATTGCTTGAATTACATAAGTCTATGTCTGCAGACTCTCAACACCATGCAGACACAGGGGACGTATTACCTGATTTCTTTTCTGTCACTGAATTACGTGGCAATGCGCGATCGATTAACTAAGGATGTACGCGATGCAGCGATTTGTTTGGTTTCTTTTGCTGACACTTTCATTTCCTACGTTGGCGGCAAGGATCGTCAATCTTGGTCAAGATGAAGCAACCACCCTTACCTTTTCACAGCCTATTGAAACGGTGTTTATTACTAACCCTGAAATTGCCGATTATCAGGTCATCGATGAAACTCGCCTTGTTGTTTTTGGACGAGCTGTCGGGAATGCCACTTTAATGGTCTTCGGTGCTAATAAATCGACATTAGCTAATCGCAAGTTAGTGGTGAATAAAAGCCTTACTCATATTCAGCAACATATTGCGATAAACCACCCGAATGCCGAGATTAGCGTCTCTAATTTGGGTGACCAAGTTGTGCTGACAGGGACTGTTTCGTCGGATCGTGAGCGTCAGGCAATCTATTCACTTGTTGGCGAGTTACTGGCGAAGAAATACGAAGACTATAAAATCAACTGGAACTTGGGGGATCAGAGCCATGAAATCGATTTTATGACTCGTCGCCGCTATGAAGGCTTGGTGAATAATATAGAAATAGCAACGACTAAGCAGGTCAATGTAAAACTTTCTATTGCAGAAGTCTCACACACTTTTTTGCAAGAGTTAGGCGTTCAATGGGGCTCCATTGTCGGTGATGGAACGTTTGCTGGTAATGGTCAATTTGCTGACTTTATTACAAACTTCAGTGCGGATGACATCGCACTTTTCATTTCGGCAGTGGATGATGATACCGTTGGACAGATACTCGCAGAGCCGAATCTTTCGGTTGTCTCTGGGGAAACAGCCAGTTTTTTAGTGGGTGGTGAGATTCCTATTGTTGTCTTTATTAATGACACCTATACCGTCACTTACAAAGAGTTTGGCATTCGCCTGGAAGTTGCCGCAAGGGTGCTAGAAGATGACCAAATAAAACTTTCGCTGATGCCGGAAGTCAGTGCAATTGATGCCTCGTATCGCTCAGAAATCTTAGATATCCCCTCCTTTAGAACACGACGAGCGAGAACGACGGTAGAGCTTGGTGATGGGCAGAGCTTTGTGTTAGGCGGATTGCTCAACACCGAAGATAGAGAGACATTATCGAAAATACCATTAATCGGTGATGTGCCGATCATTGGTTCACTTTTTCGGCATACAGAAACGGAACGCAGAAAAACTGAGTTATTAATTGTTGCCACGGTGAACTTGGTTGAGCCTGTACATGCGACGCAAATTCAACTCCCGACAATGAGACGGACCTCAACGCTCTCCCGCTTCTTAGGCATCAGCCCAGATACTCCTCCAGCAGCTCAACGCTGGGCTGAAGAGATCTTAATGACAGGAGGGTTCAAGCAATGAATATTCGCTTACTGTTTATCATTTGTCTTTTCATGACAGGGTGCAGCAATCAAATTAATGGACATTACACCCCCATGGATATTGATCTTGTGAGTGTGAACTACCACTACGAATCATTGACCCCAGCGCATAGTTACTCGCAGCAGTCGAAAGCGATGATGTTGTTCATGGAGCAGCATAAAAAATTGATGTTAAACGATAAGGTTTACGTTAACTGGCAAGGTCAACAGGGTAAAACGTTAGCAACGTCAGCTCAACAGTGGATGTTAAAGGCTGGTGTTCCGCCTGATTACATTACATTGCGACCCACTGAGCAAACGCTCCCTATTGAGATTATTATCGAAACCCATCATGTGCAGGTTCCATTGTGTCAAGCAGCGCAAGCTGAGCGTATTGAGGCTGGTAGCGTAAACTGTTACACCGAAAGTGCACGATGGCAATCGATTGTGAATCCAGAACGGATGCTGGGCGAGGGGAGGAAGTAATCGTTTATGTTTGATCTCGTTGATATTCTCAATAAACACAGTGTCGATGAACAGCAAGAAAATGCTATTCAAGCGGTACTTTTTCATAAAACTGAGGTTTGCAAAGCGTTGGTGATGGAAGCATTTGCGTTTGAAGGCCTTGGAAGACCGACAATTTTAGAAAATAAAGACCTCAATATTGTTGAGCATGTGGAATCGCAGGAAATTGAATTGGTGCTCTTAGAGCTCAACAATAGTGATTCTGTAGTGTCAGATGCTGAGCGCATTAGCCATATCATTCCCAACCATGCCTCAGTGGTTGTTATCGGTGATGAAGATGCCATATCAACGATCCGTCAGCTCAAAGGACTCGGTTTCTATTACCTATTTTGGCCCATTTCAAAGCAAGAGTTAATCGACTTTGTGAAGAGCGTGAATGATAACCGCACTCGTCAACAAGGCCTGGGTCAAAACCGAAAAGGTAAAAGGGTAAGCATTGTTGGGTCGAAAGGCGGCGTGGGGTGCTCGATGATTTGTGCTGAAGTGGCGTATGCGTTAGCGGAAGATAAACATGCCTCAGCGTTACTGGTTGATCACCATTACAGCGGTGGAAACCTCGATATCATGTTGGGGAAGAAGGATCTAACAAAGCGGCAACTCCAGCCCGGCACGTTAACGAGTAAGCTCGATCATAACTCCGCATTAACCCTACTCGATAAAGTCACCGATAAAATTAAAGTACTTTCTATTGGTACGAAGCAAGGTGGTCACCAAGAGGTGCGAGATTTTACCGACTCTGTGATTGAGTTAGTGTCTCACGACGTGAATTTTATTGTTGAGGATGTCTCTGCTTCTATAAATTTCGAGCCGTCTGCGCCTTGGCTTTGTGAACGGAGTGACATTATTGTTGTGGTGATGGAGCCCACAGTTTCGTCTCTGAGAGAGACAGAGCGTTTGCTTGAAGCGGTGAATCCTTTACGACATGAAGCAGGGCATCCCATTCGTCTGTTATTGGTGGTAAACCATCATCGGGCAGGGAAGTTAGAGACGGTGTCCGCAAAAGATATTGAGACCTACTTAGATAAGGGGATCGATGTTTCCCTGCCGTATGAAGCAAAAGCAGGGGACTTTGTTTTACAAGGTAAACGTCTCTTTAGTAGCAAGACCAAGATGTCAGGGCCTTTAAAGCAATTGGTTTCGAAGCTGGTTGGGGAAACCAATTCCAAACGAAAAGGGTTCAAGTCGCTGTTCTCTCGCTCTTGATAGGTGGAGTTGACGATGTTTGAAGCAAAGCAGATATATGTAAAGTTACGACGCAGTATTTTTGATGCGATCGATGCTGAAGCGCTGAATAACCTCAATAAAGATCAGCTGATGAAACAGTTAACCAATGCTGTGGATCTTTTGATCGAGCGCGAAAATTACCCGATCCCTGCGGTTATTCGTAATGATTTTGTAAAGCAGCTTTGTGATGAACTCGTTGGGCTAGGTCCGCTACAAACGCTCATGGAAGATGACACTATTTCTGACGTCATGATCAATGGCCCTGATAATGTCTTTATTGAGCGTGGCGGAAAAGTCGTCAAGTCTGATGTGGTCTTTATTGATGACTTTCAGCTGCAAGAAATTGCGAAAAGAATCGCCTCTCAAGTCGGCCGTCGTGTTGATGAATCGAGCCCACTTTGTGATGCACGATTACAAGACGGTAGCCGGGTCAATATTGTTATTCCCCCCATTGCCATTGATGGCACCTCTATCTCTATCCGTAAGTTTAAGAAGCACAGTATCGATTTTGATAAGTTGGTTGAGTTTGGGGCGATGAGTTATGAAATGTCCCAGCTGTTGCGAATTGCATCGCGATGCCGACTTAACTTGATCATCTCTGGTGGTACGGGTTCAGGTAAAACGACCATGTTAAATGCGCTCTCGCAGCATATCTCTGAGAGCGAACGCATCGTCACTATAGAAGATGCAGCTGAATTGAAATTATTACAGCCTCACGTGGTGCGCTTAGAAACGAAAACGGCAGGGATTGAGAATACGGGTGCAATAGGCCAGAGAGAGTTGGTGATTAACTCTCTAAGGATGCGGCCTGATCGCGTCATCGTTGGGGAGTGCCGAGGGGCAGAAGCGTTTGAGATGCTTCAGGCCATGAACACCGGACATGATGGATCCATGTCAACGCTGCATGCTAATAGCCCGCGAGATGCGTTGGGGCGTATTGAGAGTATGGTGATGATGGCGACAGCCAGCCTTCCATTAGAGGCGATTAGACGCACGATTGTCAGTGCAGTGGATCTGATTATTCAAGTGAGTCGCCTACATGATGGTTCGCGAAAGATTATGAGTATCGCAGAAGTGATTGGTATGGAGGGGGAGAGTGTCGTGATGGAAGAGATATATCGTTTTCGCCCTCTTCCGCAGCAAGCCACAGAGAAAGTTGAAGGTGAGTTTATTACTGCAGGCCTGATGCAGCGCTCTGTCCTTTATGAAAAAGCACGTTATTTTGGCATGGTCGACGAGCTAAATGCGGCATTTAATCGGAGTGCGCCTTAATGCCGATGAATTTGCTGTTCACGATTATTATAATGCTGGCTATTGCTGGGCTTTGGCTTGCCTTTCGACCGCGCAAAAAACCGATAGACTTCCTCAAAGCGACAGCAGTGAAGTCGCGTCAGGTCAATAGTATGAATAGCAACGATGCGTTAGATATTCACTCTCTTATTGGGCGGAATTTACGGCAACGTTTAAGTGAATACATTCATCAAGTGTTGGCGCAAATTGGTGAAAGAGCAGTGATTAAAATCGTTGTCTTTTGGGCGATAGTGAGTGTTACTTCGCTAAAACTGAATGAGCTGTTTGCAAGATTATCGGTTTACATTGTGATACCTATCGCTTTGTTGCTGAGTAGCTATTTTGCCTTGCAATGGCTTAAGAAGCGAGAGCGAACACGGTTTAATGACGAGTTTCCAGATGCCTTGAACTTATTGACTGGTGCCGTTACTGCGGGTGAAAGTCTGATGCATGCGATTATTTTTGTCGGAAAATCCTTAGATAACAGTGTTGGACGTGAATTTAAGTACATGGGGGAGCGCCTTCAAATAGGTGAATCGCCCGATGATGTTTTTGCTAAAGCGTGTCAGCACTTCCCTTACCAGCCCTTTTACTTTTTCATTATCACCCTACGAGCCAATATGAATCGAGGGGGGCAGTTGAAAGAAGTCATGATGCGGCTGAATCGCCTCATGTTTGATAGTCGTGCGATTGAAAAAAAGAAATCTGCTATGACTTCTGAAGCGAGGATGTCCGCAAAAATTGTCGCTGCCATTCCTTTTCTGTTTATGCTCTTCATGAAGTACATGAGCCCAGAAAACTTCGACTTTGTTATGAATAGTGAAGCAGGAAGACCGATTGTCTATTACCTATTGGTCAGTGAGTCTATCGGGATATTTATCATCTGGTTATTGATGAAAGGGGCGGCTGAATGAGTTCCTACGAATGGATGCGTATTGGATTTGCCATCATGGTTGCGCTAGGTTTAGTGGCTCTGTTGTCGGTATTGATTAAACGGAGTAGTGCGCATGCTTGGTTAAAACACTTTGAGATGCAGAGCCAAAACAAAGTGTCTTGGCAAGCAAGAATACAAGGGGGGTTGCAGCGTTACTTCAGTTACCGCAGTAATGAAATTAAAGAGAAATTTATTAAAGCGGGTTACTATCAAGGGCAATTTGCTTGGCTGTACCTTCCTGCCAAAATTATCTCATCATTGCTGCTATTGATCGTCGGGTTTCTATTTCCAAGTTTGTTAGGCCTAGAAAGCTTTTCACAGCAGGTAATGCTGGTTGCGATCGGTTTAGTCGTCGTCATTGTGCTGCCTGATATGCTGCTTGAAAGTCGTAAAAACAAGCTGACACGACGCATTTCAAACCAACTACCTTATTTACTGGATTTAATGGCGGTGTGTGTCCAAACCGGCATGACCATCGAAGCGGCGATCTCCTATATAGCGATAGAGATGTCTGATTTTGATAAAGATTTAGCTCACTTGTTAAAAACGACTGATGACCGTGCGAGGGTGGTTGGGTTGAATCGTGCGCTTGATGAGTTACTTCATCGGGTGCCTTCTAATGAAATGCGTAGCTTTGTTTTTACGCTAACCCAAAGTTTGCAATATGGTAGTTCGGTTTACGGCGTACTTACGACGCTAGCAAAAGATATTCGAGAAGTTCAGATTCTTCAATTAGAAGAAAACGTTGGGAAACTATCGTCAAAAATGTCGGTGCCGCTCATTCTTTTCATCATGTTCCCCATTGTCATATTGATTGCTGCACCAGGTGTAATGAGGATGATGGGATGAGAAAAATCGCGATATTAATTTTTGCTGTGGCATTGATTGGCTGCCAGTCTACATCACAAACGGCGACTCGGGTTTCGGCCGAGCAAAATGAAGCCATTTTGAAGAATACTAACGATTCTCAGGGGCTCATCGATTTTTACAAATCCCAGATTCTTGAAGACGATACTCCCGAACAGCGCTACAAATTAGCCGATGCTTACCTTGAAATCAACGATGCTGAATCGGCACTTTTCTACCTTAATCCGCTGATTGAAGAGTCAAGATTATCGTCTGAGGGGTACTACCTGCATGGGAGAGCACTCGCGCTTCAAGGTGATTATCTTGAAGCACGGTATGCGGTGACGGAAGCCATTGTTAGAGACTCAAATTTTGCTTCAGCCTACAATTTTCTGGGTGTGATTGATGCAGAGCATGGTCGATTTGATGATGCGAGAGAGTCATTTAATCAGGCTCGCGCGTTACTGTTTAGTGATGTGGTGATCAAGAATAACTTGGCAGTACTCGATATTTACCAACAGAATTACGAGTCTGCACTGCATCGGCTGCTTCCACTATGGAGCAATGGGCATGGGGACGAGCAGATTCGAGCTAATCTGTTGTTAACAATGGCCAAGCTGGGCTACTACGAGGACTTTCGAGCCTTAGCTAGCTACGAGACAGAAGAATTTGCTGTTATCGATCTTTACCAAGCTTTAGCTGATAGCGCACCAAGGAGTTTTAGTCATGAATAGTCGCCAGCGGGGGGTTATTTCTATTGAGTTTGCCATCGGTATTGTTGGCTTCATCATGATGTTTCTTTTTTGGGTAGAAGTGAGTTATATGGGGTATGTTTCCTCAGTGGTCGATCTCGCCATCACTGAATCGAGTCGTGATGCAAAGAATGCCGAAGAAGAAGATTACAAAGAAAAATTTACCGAGGTGGTACAAGCAGATGACTCTCTTTGGGGGAGTTTTATCAATATTGATAACCTGTCGATGACCACACGTTACTACAATAATGTCAGTGAACTCGCTTTACCTTGTGAGCAGGGCGAAGAGGGGACTTGTGATGAAGTTGGAGAGCCAAAGAATTCAGCGCTAGCTATTTATACGTTGAATTATAACTACTCTCCTATTTTTAACCTGTTGTTTGACTTGTCCAATGATATTGGTTTGTCGAGAGAAGTCATCGTTATCCAAGAGTACGAGCGCAGTGAATTTAAGCAGTAATCCATCCCGACAGAGAGGTACATTCGCGATTGAACTGGCGCTGGTTGCAAGTGTCATGATCTTCGTTCTGGCGTTTACGACTGACGTTGTCCTCAACCAATCGGTTAAAGGTAAGTTAGACCGGATGTCGTACTCGATTGTCAATATTATGAAAGAGCGAACACAGCTCTATGCGGCGAATGACGTTATTGACAGTGATCAAGTCGATCAAATTTACGAAGTATTGATTCAGTCCTTGACGCGAACTATTGGTTCCTTTGAGGCCTCGCAATTAGGCATGTATGTTGAGCAGCAAAAGTTTACCGCTGATGATGTCCCTATCGAGCCACAAGTTGGGGTACATCTGTTTAGTCGTGGCACACTAGCGTGCAATCCGCCGACCAGTTTAAGAAATCAAGAAATGTTATCCGTGGTGACGACATTTGATAGGCGTGCAACGCTCTACATGGTAACGATATGTTATCAAGGTAATAATTGGTTTGGGGAGTTGATGGGTGAGGACTACTCACGTATTCGATCCTACTCCATTATGATTGGCCGTTAGGAGGCACAGATGAAGACGTTGCCGTCCCGAAATAAAGGAACGGCTGCCATCCTATTTGTGATGTTAATCCCTGCCCTATTTGGCGTGATGGCATTGAGTATTGAAGGTAGCCGTTATCTGCAGACACAAGCAAGAATATCGGATGTAGCCGAGGTTGCAGGCTTAGCCTTGGCTGCTCATAACAGTGAAGATATTGATGTTAATAAAGAGATTGTTGAACGGTTTGTTGAGGCGTTAGTTCCGGATGCAGACGAAGATTTTATTCAGGTAGCGATTGAGCGACGCGACTGTGAGGACATCGCAGGGTGTGGAACGCCCGGAGTTTATGATGAAAAAGGCTACCGTTTCAATGAGTATGAAGTGTCGATTACGACTTCGCATACGAGTTGGTTCCCAAAAACGGATAGTAACCCGACGGGGTTTGATGAGAACGTTGCCGTTTCTAGTCAGGCGGTTGCACGTAAATTCCAAGGGGAGGCTGTCGATGTCCTTTTTGTCTCTGATTTTTCGGGGTCGATGAATTCATCATGGAATGGCCAAAGCAAAATTTCACGGTTGAAAGAAGTTATCGTGGATGTGGCTGATGAGGTCTATAAGTATTCTGCGGACAGGACTGAAGAAAAGAACACTGTTGGTTTAATCCCTTTCAACTTCTGGACAACGAAGCAAGATTCAACCTGTTATCAGACACATTTAGTCAGTGAATATCCTGACTCTGATCCCGAGCGCACTGTCCGAGATTGGGTATTACACGAAGAGACCGTAGAGCAACTTTGGGACGTAAAGGATGATTGTATAGGTTATACAACACAATATCAGACATTGAGCTTAATCGATGACATGTCGTCTTTTGAGAGTTCTGTTGACGCGATGTGGGCTGGAAATGGTACCGCTTCTTTTGAAGGACTCATCTCAGCGGCACAACTGGCTATGACCGGTGATAACCCTCGTCGACTCATTGTTATTCTGTCGGATGGCGTCGACTGGGATCCATTACCTTGGTACCGAAAATGGCATATGACACAGCTGATTGATGCTGGTTTGTGTGACGAAATCCGTGACACGCTCAATAGTCAGGTGACGAGTTTTGGTAAAGAGGTTCAAACGAAGATAGCGGTTATAGGGCTTGATTACGATGTTGAATCTGACCCTAATCTCGCTGAATGTGCTGGAGCGGACAACGTCTTTACTGCTGCTGATATGGATGCGGTGTACTCCAAGCTCCTAGAGCTGATTACTGAAGAGATCGGCCGCTTGTATTACCGAAACTATGTTGTTGAATAAACTGTGTTGTGGAGAAAACAGTGTTGCGGAAAGCAAGGTTGTGAAGTCGCACTTGTCGACTAATTAAGCTTATTGAAAAGAAGGATTGTAAATAATGGCTTCATTGATTCGTTATATGAACACGTTGTTGCTTGGTTTTTCCGCCATGACACTGAGTACAGAAGCCCTTGCCCAGCAGGAGCAAGTCGAGTTTCTGTGTCAGGCGGGGGGGCATGAACACAATGTTACCGTCAAGGTTGCCAGTATACACCGCATGACGACGTTTGATGGACAGATCATGCTTCGGGCTGAAGAGGTCGATTATGCGCCTTGGCATGGGGTGCTTCTCGAACAATTGGCTGCGATTGGTGTCGGTGAGGATTGTGCCCGTGTCGTGGTAGAAAATAGTGAAATTTACGTTCAGCAAGCGAATGATGACTCTCAAGTCATGTATGTCTACTTTGATTTTGATAAGGCTAATTTAACCTCGCAGGCTCGACAGGCCTTAAATTCGCGCCTTGCACTATTAACAGCAGCTGAACCTGTCATCATCAGTGGTCATACTGATAATGTGGGGACGCGAAAGTACAACTTAAATTTGGGGCTTGCTCGTGCAGAAACGGTACAACAATACCTGCTTTCTCATGGTGCCTCCGAGAAAGCAATCATGATTGAAAGCTATGGGGAGTCGGCTCCTGTGATGGATAACCGAGATTCGTCTGGCCGCCAGAAAAATCGGCGTGTTGCTATTAAGTGGCTTATCGAACCCTAGAGACTAGAGACTAGAGACTAGAGACTAGAGACTAGAGACTAGAGACCAGCTGATAAGCGATAAATAGCATGATGACACCAATGACAATATCGATACCTCGTTGCACTTTTGGCTGGCTTAACAACGGTGCCATTTTTGCAGCGAGTAGCGATAGCCCGAAGAACCAGGTGAAAGAGGCGATGAGTGTGCCAGTGGCGAAAGCAACACGATCATCATGATCAAATTTCCCTCCAATAGACCCTAGTACGACGACAGTATCGAGATAGACGTGCGGGTTTAAGACGGTGACAGCTAATGCAGATGCAATCACCATCTTCTTTGATAGTGTACGCTTATCATGTTTTATCTCACTTAATTCTGTACGCCAAGCGCGATGCAGCGAACTCAACCCGTAAAGCGAAAGGAATCCCACGCCACCTAAGGTGACCAGTGTGAGTAGCGTTGGGTTACTGGCAAGTAGAGCCCCGCCGCCAAAGATACCGGCACAAATAAAGATGACATCGCATACGCTGCAAATCATAGCGACCATTAAGTGATGTTGACGCTTAATACCTTGGTTTAAAACAAAGGCATTTTGAGCACCAATTGGAATGATCATGCTCGCTCCAAGGCCAAAACCTTGTAGGAGTATCCAAAAATTCATAGAGTCCCTTTTGTGTTTATTTGTAGGAAGCTTTCGATGAACAATATCATCGGGGTTAGACCTCAGTGAGTATAACGAATCATTTTTTAATGGCATGAATGATAAACCGGTGGCGTATTCGATACTATTTTAAGGCTTCACAAGTTCAGCTGCAGTACCACTTTAATAATGGTGTTTACTGAACCATTCTTTTTTCTATCCGTCTATATGCAAATAGGCTGTTAGCAAAGATGAGTGGTGAGAAAGATGCGAGCTAGAGAACTTCATATTTTTTCCCTATACAGTTCAGCTTCAACAACATATTTCTCACTTAAGGAGCGCAGTATGACAAAGTGGATCGTGGCATTGGCTATATTGTTATTGAGCCCGCTGACGATGGCGAATCAGCCTGACTTCCCTCATCTTCAAGTTACTGGTTTTGGTGAGGTTTCGATGCCTCCAGACAGTGCAACGTTTTCTGTCGAGGTGCAGAAAAGTGCCGTTACGGCTTCAGCAGCAAAGGACGCTGCAGACAAAGCAGTATACGCTTTTCTATTACGTTTGAATAATGAAAACGTGAACCGTGATGATATTCAAAGTGCCAATATTCGTTTGTCCCCTGAATATCAATATGGTGAAGGTCGGGAGCGTAAACAGACTGGCTTTAGAGCAAGCCGGACAGTCACTGTGATCGTGAGAGATTTAGCCCAGCTAAACCCATTGCTGAATGCCTCTTTAGGCGATGGTATTGATGCGATTAATAATATTAATATGACCGTCAGTCATGAAGCGGAATATCAACGCCAAGCCCGTCAATTAGCCATTGCTGACGCGAGACAAAAAGCTAAAGAGATTGCGGCAGGGTTTGATATGAAAGTGGATAGCGTTTGGCAAATTCAATATCAGTCGCATCGCCCCATGCCAATGATGCGAGGTGTTCTGTTAGCTGACTCAATAGAGAGTAATAGCTACCAAGATTCGAAGATCTCGACGCAAGATACAATATCAGTGATATTTACATTGAAGGATAAGTAAGCAACATGAGCTGCTGTTTCCAGCGCAAAACTGGTTCAGCGGTTGCTCTTACAGGCTTCAATCACTTTTGAGTCTCGCTTTGGCAACAAAAACATCCACATAACGACAAATAAAAAGGCTTGCGCTCGCGCAAGCCTTTTTCTGTCTGTACTTAGGAGTTTTCGTTAGTGAAGGATACGCGCTCGGATTGTCCCTTCGATAGCTTTAAGCTTTTCGAGAGCTTCGGCACTTCGCTCAGTCTCAACATCAATAACAACATAACCGATATCAGCACCTGTCTGCAGGTACTGTGCCGCGATATTGATCCCTTCTTCTGCAAATATCGAGGTGATTTGCAGCATGATACCCGGTTTATTTTGGTGGATATGCAGCAGGCGAGAACAGTCTTTATGTTCTGGTAGTGATACTTCTGGTGTATTGACAGCTGAGAGCGTAGAGCCGTTATCTGAATATTTAACCAGCTTACCCGCGACTTCTAGCCCAATATTTTGTTGTGCTTCTTGGGTCGAGCCACCGACATGTGGAGTCAGTAGTACGTTATCAAAAGCCAGCAGTGGTGATTCAAATGCTTCCTTGTTTGTTTTTGGCTCGACAGGGAATACGTCAATAGCAGCACCAGCAATATGCTTGCTTTCTAAGGCACCACACAGAGCGTCGATATCGACAACGGTACCACGTGCGGCATTAATGAAAACAGAGCCCGGTTTCATGCGAGCAAATTCTTCTACTCCCATCATGTCTTGGGTTCCTTTTGTCTCTGGTACGTGCAGTGAAATGACATCACACTTATTCAGCAGCTCCGTCATTGAGAAAATTTGCGTTGCATTACCGAGTGATAGTTTGTTTTCTATATCATAGAAATAGACACGCATACCAAGGTTTTCAGCAAGGATACCGAGCTGTGTACCAATGTGGCCATAGCCAATGATGCCGAGATTTTTACCGCGGGCTTCAAAAGACTGATCTGCTGATTTCAACCAACCCCCACGATGCGCTAATGCGTTTTTCTCTGGTACACCACGGAGTAAGAGAATAATCTCGCCGAGGACAAGTTCAGCAACAGAACGTGTATTAGAGAAAGGAGCATTAAATACTGGAATACCACGGTCCATCGCGGCCTTGAGGTCAACTTGGTTGGTACCAATGCAGAAACAACCGACGGCTGCGAGTTTTTGAGCAGAGGCAAAGACCTCTTCAGTCAACTGCGTGCGTGAACGTATACCAACAAAGTGCGCATCTTTAATCGCATCCTTTAGCTCGTCTCCCGATAATGAGCCTTTATGATAATCAATATTGCTGTATCCAGCGGCTTTGAAAATCTCAACAGCTGAAGGGTGTACGCCTTCTAAAAGAAGAATTTTGATTTTGGCTTTATCGAGAGAAAATTTTGTCATTGGTTTTCGTCCTTAAATAACATGCTCATATGCGGGGCAATCGACGAACTCTTGCTCTCTTATTAAGGGGAGTGTACCTAACTACCAGTTTGCGTGGTGGAGTGGTGACGTTAACGATTGCGTTCACACAAAATAACAAAGTTTTCGCAACTGTGGTAAGAATTTTACGGAATAGATAAGAAAAAAACGACGCATTCACGTCGTTTTTAGTTGTTAACTTTCAGAATTGTAGACCAGTTTTGGTCTAAGTGTCTGATTATTTGGTTTTTTTAATGACGCCTTCAGGTGTGCCCATCAGCAACACATCAGCACCACGGTTTGCAAATAGACCGTTAGTCACGACACCGACGATAGCATTGATTTGAATTTCGAGTGCTTTTGCGTCAGTAATTTTTAAGCTGTGTACGTCAAGAATGACATTGCCATTATCGGTGACGACACCTTCGCGATAAACAGGGTCGCCGCCAAGTTTCACTAATTCGCGAGCCACGTAAGAGCGAGCCATTGGGATCACTTCTACAGGCAGTGGAAATTGACCCATCACAGGGACATCTTTTGTGTTATCAACGATACAAACAAACTTTTCAGAAATGGCAGCAACAATCTTCTCACGAGTTAGCGCTGCACCACCGCCTTTGATCATGTCGAAGTCAGGGTTAATCTCATCGGCACCATCGACATAAATGTCTAGGCTGCTAATGTCGTTTGCATCGAATACTTCAATGCCAAGTTCTTTTAGGCGTTCTGTTGACGCAACAGAGCTTGATACAGCACCTTTGATGTCATCTTTAACAGTATTAAGTGCATCGATAAAGTGGTTAACGGTTGAACCTGTACCAACACCAACAATACTTCCAGGTTGTACGTATTCTAGTGCTGCCCAACCAGCAGCTTTTTTCATCTCATCTTGCGTCATTCTCTTCACCTTTTTTAGCAGACAGCCACCTTAGATGTGCGCGATTATAGCGGAGTTAAACGTTTTCGCCACTCCTAATCACCGCAAATGTCGACATAATTGCTACTTATCTATCGTTGCCCACGAAATGTATTTCGAGCAAATTCAAACAGCGACGGCGCTAACGTTATTGCTCTCTCCATTGCCAACTTTTTGAAGGGGTCAAGATAGCTGGTAAAGGGATATCCCAGCTCTCTTCAGGCAGTCGGTCGACTTGTTGGCAATCGTGAGCCAAACCAAGGATCTTGGGAGGAGTCATTTTTACTAGTGATGAGGAGTTTTTAGCTTGAGGTGTCACTTGAAGTATAGCGGGCTGGAAAGGTGCGAGTGTACGATCGTAAAAACCGCCGCCCATGCCTAATCGCTGTCCGCGATCATCAAAGGCAACCAGTGGGGTACAAATAAGATCGAGTTCACCAGTAGGGATGACCTCTTGCACATTGAGGCGGGGCTCGGGGATACCAAACTGATTATTGTATAGTGGCGTACTCTCGGTATAGCGTAGAAACAGAAGATGCCCTTTTGTAAATGGGTGTACAACAGGTAAATAGACTTGCTTACCGCACGCCCATAGCCACTGAATGACATCGATAGGGTCTATTTCACCATCATTAACAAGATAAATTGCGATCTTGTTTGCCGAGGCAAAAAAGGGGTGGGACTGAGCTTGCTTGAGAAGTTGCAGCGACGCTTGCTGCTGCTCGTCTGCTGAAAGCCGGAGTCGGCGCTGGCGGATCTCTTGGCGTAACCGCTGGCGGTCTGTTTGATGTGCGACTGATTGAGAATGATTTGTGGTGTTGTTCGAGTGGGTCGGTGACATCCTAGTCTGCATCCTTTTACTCTCAATTCGTCATCCGAGTGGAGAAAAGTGCGGTCGCTATATCGCCTTTAAATCATATCGCCCTTTAATCATACCGTGTGTAATGCGATGACGAACATTCAATGCTTGTTGATTGAATGTGATGGTGACGAAACTTGTCACATTAGAAAGGGGGTACCCCAGAGTGCCGTTGCGAATTTAGGCCCTTGAACCAGATGTTCAAGGTGGACTCACAACACCAACCGTAGGCTTCTCAGTCGGGCTGAGCTTGCTCAATAGCTGATTAAAGTGTGTCCTGGTTTTTTGCTTATCGGCTCGGGGACGTTAATTCACTGACGTACACCCCAGGGTAAATCTATTTTTCAGCAGCGCAATTATTTTTGCAGTGCTGTTGGTTCTTTTCGCAGCGTTGCAGCTAATGCACGACCAAGTATGTCATCCATTTTACCGAGTCGGGTGGACATATCCCAATCGACCGACTGGTGCGCTTTACGCTCGTCATGCAATTCATGGCAAATATTCAATGCAGCAAAAATTAGCAAATGCTCTGTGTTGGTAACTTTAGTGCGTTGTGACAGTGCCTGCAAGCGACTATCAAAATCGGTTGCGGCTTCCCGGAGCGCATCTTCCTGACCTACCGGGCAGTTCACTTTGAGCATCTTGCCCATAATTTGTATTTCGACTGCTTGAGTACTCATGCCTTACATTGCTCCCGCTAGCGTCCTTTGTCTGCTGCGACTGGATGAGACTATAGGTAATGCGACCCTAGGAATCAAGCATCTAACGCGTTGTTTGTGATGAATTGGTGCTGAGTAATCATCATTTAACCAGCTTGCCGCAAACATAGCCAGTCTCGTTAGCACGAAACTGGGGGAAGTGGTAGCATTGGAGTATTCTAAGTAATCATTGAGAACCCGTCATGAGTGAAGTTCAACTACCTCAATTTGTCGCCCTAGAAAATAGTTTACAGCAGCATGGATTGCCTGTTTCACCTTCTGAGTTACAAGGATTGTTAACAGGATTAATTTGTGCCGGTCATGCTTTTGACGACAAAAGTTATTTGAATGCTGTTGCTGATTTTGCCAATGAAGGCAAATCGTTGAGTGATGAAGCTTCACGTACCACGCAGCTGATCTTTGACCTAGCAACGGAAGAGCTCACCAGCGATGAGCTTGGATTTAGTTTATTACTGCCGGATGATGATGTTGAGTTGGTCGAGCGCGGTGAGCACTTTAGCGAGTGGGTTAGTGCATTCTTGTCAGGCATGGGTTTGATGGACTTGAAAGCGAAATCATTATCTGAGGATGTGAATGAGGCCCTTGCTGATTTACAAGAGATTGCACAAATGGGCATTGATGAAGACGATGATATGTCTGAACAGGCGCAATTGTTCGAGCAAGTGGTTGAGCACGTAAGAATGTGTGCAATGACCTGCTTTGCAGAGCTAGGGCAACGCCCTGAAGAGCCGCAAACGCCACCGACTATTCACTAGTCTTCTTTTCGCTAACAGACACAAGGAGTGGTGCGTGATAGAGTTTGATGTCGTTATTGCGGGTGGTGCAATGGCGGGCGCCACGCTCGCCTTATCATTGGCAAAACAGCAGCCGTCGTTATCTATCGCTGTTATTGAAGCGTTTCCGTCTCATACAGAATCGCATCCGGGTTATGACGCTCGCAGTATTGCTTTGGCGCATGGTTCGGTGCGCCTGTTGTCACAATGGGGGCTTTGGGACGGCATGTCTCCCCATGCTACGGCTATTCAGCATATTCATGTTTCAGACAAAGGGCATGCTGGCATCACTCGTGTTGATGCCAAGCAACACAATGTTGAAGCTTTGGGCTATGTTGTCGAGTTGGCTTCAGTGGGGCAGTACTATGCCTCTTTATTGGATGCTGCCGATAACGTTACCCAGTTCTGCCCTGATTCAATCCAATCTCTGAAGGCTGAAGCGTCAGGGTATTCTCTTATCTTAAATAGTGGTGCTGCCCTTTCAACACGATTATTAGTCGCTGCTGATGGCGGACAGTCGCACGTTTCAAACTTACTCGGCATCGAGTCCTCAGCCTATGATTTCAACCAAGTGGCACTCATCGCAAATGTGACGACAGCAGTGAATCATCAAGGCAAGGCGTTCGAGCGCTTCACTGAAAATGGACCACTGGCGATGTTGCCGATGAGTGAAGGTCGTAGTTCGCTCGTCTGGTGCATGTCTGCCGCTGAAGCCGCTCGCATGCAGCAAGAAGATGACGAGGTGTTCTTACAGGCTTTACAACAAGCCTTTGGCTGGCGACTTGGTGCATTAACAAAAACAGGTCAGCGTGATTGCTACCCATTGGTATTGCGACAGCGAAATGCGCTCATTGCCCATCATGCCGTGGTTATTGGTAATGCGGCGCAATCATTACACCCCATCGCTGGGCAAGGGTTCAATCTAGGGCTGCGTGATGTTGCCGCGCTTGTCAAGGCGGTTACTGAGGCAACAGAGATCTCTACAGAGTCCATCGGATCGGTTGAGATGCTGCAGCGTTACCAACAACGCCGTCAGGTAGACCGACAAAAAACAGTGCAATTAACCAGTAGCTTAGTGAGTTTATTCTCAACGTCTTCATTCCCATTTGTTGTTGGCCGTAATCTTGGTTTGATGGCGATGGGGCAGTGTGGTGCACTTCAACTACCACTCGTTAAGCACACAATGGGATGGAGAACAAACTTATGATTCAACAAGTGGACATTGCCATCGTCGGAGGTGGCATGGTCGGATTATCGTTAGCCGCTTCATTGGCGCATACCGACTTATCTATTGCCGTCGTGGAAGGCAAAGTGCCTGAGCCGGCACTAAGCGAACTTCCTGATGTACGTGTATCAGCGTTAAACCATGCGAGTCAGCGATTCTTGACTCACATTGGTGCT
This sequence comes from bacterium sp. HQB-150, assembly GCA_043421945.1. Lineage (GTDB taxonomy): Bacteria > Pseudomonadota > Gammaproteobacteria > Enterobacterales > Vibrionaceae > Thaumasiovibrio. The sequence goes on from JBHOGO010000004.1 coordinate 35,784, forward strand.
TGGGATGGTATTACAGCCCGCCGAGCCGCTGCTTATCAGAAAATGGCGGTGTGGGAACAGGATGGTTTCGCCAGTATTCAGTTTGATAGTGAAGCATTAGGGCAACCCGATCTCGGGCATATTGTCGAAAATCGTGTTATTCAACTTGCACTGTGGGATGTCGTTAAAGGGCAAGAGAATGTCGACTTGATGGCACCCGCACGTTGTCAGTCAATGACCATGGGAAGTCGTGAAAGCTTTTTGATGTTGGAGGATGGGCGTCAAATTACCGCGAAGCTGGTGGTGGGGGCTGATGGTGCGAACTCTTGGGTTCGTCAACAGCAGCAGATTCCGTTAACCAGTTGGGATTATGGCCATCACGCCTTGGTTGCTAATATCCGTACAGCCGAACCTCATCAAGGGACGGCGAGACAGATATTTCGCCCTGAAGGGCCATTGGCGTTTTTACCACTCGTCGAGTCTAACCTGTGCTCTATCGTGTGGTCGCTACCGCCGGAGCAAGCAGAGCGATTGACGCAAATGCCCGTCGAGCAGTTTAACCAACATCTGAGTGTCGCCTTTGATCATCAGCTCGGATTGTGTGAACTAGAAGGCGAGCGCTTTTCGGTGCCGTTAAAGATGCGCTATGCGCGCGATTTTGCCATGGAACGTTGTGTTCTTATTGGTGATGCCGCACATACGATTCACCCTCTTGCAGGACAAGGTGTCAATTTAGGTCTGATGGATGCCGCTGCACTCGCTGAGGTTATTTTGGCGTTAGAGGCTGAAAGTGAGGATATTGGGGACTACCGTTTGCTACGTGATTTTGAGCGTTGGAGAAAAGCGGACGCAGCGCATATGGTGGCGGCAATGGAGGGTTTCAAACAGCTGTTTTCAGGCGCAAATCCATTGAAGCGATTGATTCGCAACAGTGGCATGATGGCGGCTTCTCAGTTACCTGGTGTTAAGTCATTGCTGATGCGTAAGGCGCTTGGGGAGCAGGCGACGGTGCCTAGAATGGCGAAGTAAACGGTTGGTAGTGCAAAGAGGGCCCTACTGTTATTGACTCTTGTGAACCGTCCCATGTGACATTCTAAATGACGTTAACCTAGAAACTCTCGCAAAATCGGCAACTTGACATCGTTTATCGTCAACTTTGTTTGCACCTCGTGGAACTCCCTTCTAAAGTAAGTTTGAGTTGCTCTCAGGTGTGGACCATCATCACCATGCCTGTTTTCGAGTATTGTTTAGTTCGGTATAAGGAAGTTCCACGATGAGTTTAGTGCCTCCTGAGTTGAAATTTACAAATAGCCACGAATGGGTACGCCCTGAAGGTGACGGCGTTTACACTGTCGGTATCTCTGATCATGCACAGTCACTGCTTGGCGATATGGTGTTTATTGATCTTCCCGATCTTGATGAATCTCTTGATGCTGGTGATGATTGTGCTGTGGCCGAATCAGTGAAAGCAGCGTCAGATATCTATGCACCAATGGGGGGATGTGTGGTTGCTATCAATGAAGATCTAGAGGGATCGCCCGAGTTGGTTAATTCCGATCCTTATGGTGATGGCTGGCTGTTTCAACTGAAAGTAGATGACGAAGAAGAGATGAATGATTTGTTAGATGCTGAAGGTTATCAAGATCTTATCGCTGATGATGACTAACTCAAGCGACATAAACAAAAAAGCCCCGCGAGGGGCTTTTTTCGTTGAGTAGCTCAGCCTAATCTAAAACACGGATTCGACGTATTTCTGAGTTTACTTCTTTGACCGTCTTATAATGATGATGCTCTGGTTCGTCCGGTACAATAAGAAACCCTTGGTCGAATTCGTATCCTCCTCGTCCATGAATATAGATACGTCCACTAAAGAGGCGTGTAATATGCTTCGCTACCAGCTTTGGTGAATAGCGCTTAAACATGCGCATTTAGTTCTTCCTTTAATTTTACGTTAACCAACTAACGACACGCATTATAAAACAAGCAGCATGAACTTATTGTGACATTGCTAGCATAACAAGCCGCAATACTGGTAGAGCTTAGTTGTTACTATTATTAAGTATATACATCGCAATATAATATTCCGTATATCAAGCTGATAACACAACTTATTTTGGCAGTGCCCAAAGATGATGCGATGGTTTATTTCTTTATAAGCTGCTTTTTTAGACACCGAGTGGGTGAAGTGACTGTTTTATAAGCTTGGTAGAGTGATATTGTGCATTTTTCCCGTGATGTGACCGTTTGTGCATACAGGTGTTTTTCACTATCTAGCATATAAAATACCGCGTTTTGTCATCTAGTGAGGCCGATCACGTATTCACAAATCGTTTGCTCGAGAAGGGGAATAAGCCACTGCCATTTAGGGTGTGCTGCGTTTCTTTTTTGATTAATGAGGGCGATATCGAATCCTGGAACGTGAATGGGGGGCGGGCTTAAGGTGAGCTGATCCGCGAAGGTGGGTTGCTTAGCAAGGAGCTCTGTGGTGATACAGAGTAAACGTCGTCCAGATAAGAGGTGCCTAACCGTTAGGAAATTCGCCGACCCTACGCTGACATGGCGCTGATGACCAAGCTCATTTAGCGTCTTATCCACTTGGCTTTTGAGTTCGCCGTCTGGTGACACTAATGCATGAGGGATATCTAAATACTGCTCTAGTGAGATTGGGCTATCGACTGAGCATGCTGCACTATCATAAAGGCAAACATGATTATCTCGATAAAGGTGATGGCTCTCATACTCTGTCGGTAGATTACTCATGCTCCCGATCACAACGTCAAGTTGATGTTGCGCAAATCTATCCAGATAGTTACTGCGATCAACTTGATGAAAACTCAACTGGCAGTGAGGCGCATACTGATTAAGGCAATCAAATAAGATGGGCGCAAAAATTAACTCGGCATAGTCGGTAAGGCCAATTTTTATTTCGCCATAGTAGTTAAGGTGTTCAAAAGGTGCTGGCTTTAATACTTGCTCTTCAACGGTAACCAGTAATCTACGTATAATCGGCGAGAGATCTAAGGCGCGTTGGCTAGGGATCATTTTTTGTCCCTGACGTTCAAATAGCGGATCATCAAGCAGTAAACGGAGCCGAGATAAATTATGGCTCATGGCAGACTGTCCAATGGAGAGTTGGTTGGCGGCTTTCGTGACACTTTGATTTTGCATTAGTGCATCAAAGGCCACGAGGAGATTAAGGTCAATACCTCGCCAATTAATGTTGTTCATGACTATCATTTTCCGCATCTATTTGATGGATTAATTCTATCGTCATAGACTGCGTATTCTCCACTTTTATTTAAGGATACTGTCTTGCTAGCGATCGACGCATTGCGTTCAGGGCGAGAGAAAGGAAGTGATTCTCTTACTGTGCAGCTTTCTCATGGTGATCACCTTGCCATATCAGGTGCTTCTGGTTGCGGAAAGACCTCATTGCTAAAAGTGATTGCCGGTCTCATGCCTGCGCAGAGTGGTAGCATTACGTTTAGTGGTAAACCATTAACCCCTGAGTCCTTACAAACTTGGCGTCAGACAATTTATTATTGTCCTCAGCAGGCAATATTAGGTGAGGGTCATCGAGTGGTAACACTAAAAGAGGCACTGTTATTACCTTGGGATATTAGGGCTACCCAACAGCCATTGCCTAATGACGAAAGACTGCAGTCTGTGTTGAGTCAGTTAGCTATTCAGACCCCAATGACACAGCCAGTCGCTGGTTTATCGGGTGGTGAGGCGTACCGAGTTATGATTGCTAGGGGACTCTTGCTGCAGCGTAAAACTTGGCTTCTTGATGAGCCAACGGCAGCACTTGATAAAGTGACGAGTGCTGTGGTTGTCAAAGCGTTAGCACAAGAGTCAGCTGTAATGATTTCGGTAAGCCATGATGTGGATTGGATTGAGACAGCATCACACCATTACCATTTATCGGTTTAGCATAGCCATCACGAAGCGATAATGATGCAACAAGAAAGGATTACAGTATGTCGCTATTAGCACTGGCCATCTTTGCGAGCATCTTACTATTACCGATTAGCCTGTTCTCTTTTTGGCGTGTTGCCCTAGTGCGTTCGCTATTGGCGGCAGCATCTCGAATGAGCTTTCAACTGATTTTGGTCGGCTTTTATCTTCAAACTCTCTTCGATTGGCACGCCTATTGGATCAATGCTCTGTGGTTTCTCGTCATGGTGAGTGTTGCCGCTTATAGTATCTCTAGTCGCGTGAAAATTAGATTGTGCTATGCCTTGCCAGTGGTTGGCGGGAGCTTGCTGGTTAATTTATTGGCGATTGTACCGTTGATGTTGGTTTTCGTCGTTGAAGCGACACCGTGGTGGCATGCTCAGTATTTGATCCCCATTACAGGTATGGTGTTAGGCAATGCTCTCTCTGCTAATATTGTCGGTTTGAGCCATTGGTCAGAATCGTTGGTTAAACAACGTGATGAGTACCAATATTACTTGTCGATGGGGGCGAGTGAGCCAGATATGCCATTTATTCAACGTGCATTATCGGCAGCGATGGCACCGCAACTCGCCACGATGGCAACGTTGGGTATTGTCAGTTTACCGGGCATGATGACGGGACAGATACTTGCGGGGGCTGAACCGATGAATGCAGTGATGTATCAAATTATGATTATGCTCGCTATTTTCGTTACTGCGTCGAGTTCTGTAGCGTTAAGTTTGTGGCTATTAACTCGGATTGGAAAAGATTCATTTGGCGGCTATCAGCGTCTAGTTCTGAAGTAAAAGCTATAAGATCAGCGTAATCAGGTGACCTTATAGCTTTAGATGTCATTTTTGAAGTGATGCTCTGAAGTCATCGCTCTGAACAATTGTGGTGAGCTTAGCGTGTTCTGCCGTGAATCTAATCCCCTCTCTACTTGTTGAGCGTGGATATCGATGTCGCCGATGCGCCTTAGTGGTGAACATCGGCGTTGTTATTACCTTCTTTTTCAGTCTCTGCAAATAGCTGCGAATGTGGGGGTAATGAGATCGAACAGGTGCTGGCTCTTTAGCATCAACCCCGCCATACAATCCCCGCTGCTAATCGTGACTGATGTGTGTGCCGTTAGCATCGGGTCGACGATGATGGGAAGTGGCTTTGGCAGCGCTATTGGCACAACGGTACCGGGTGCGTAGCCCGTAATTTGCCGAACTCGTTCACTGTTGACACATGTCATGCGACGACAACCTAGTACAGCGCGCACCTTGCCTGGATCGACCTGTCGATGGCCGGGCAAGCAGACGAGTACCTGTAGCCCTCCCATATCCTCCAGCAACATGGTCTTCACCATAATTTCTGGCGAGACACCGCGTTGCTCAGCAGCATCTTCAATGCTTGTCGCAGGGCGTTGATGCCAGAGTATTTGGTAATCAACCTCTTCCATATCGAGTGTTGCAGTGACGCTGGTGTAGAGAGCTTGGTCGCTCTCGTTAGGTTCAGTTTTCATTATTCAGGTATCGTTGTTTATCTTGATGCTTATCTGTCAGTACTTATATATCTTTGCTTATACATCTGTGCTTATACATCTGTGCTTATATAGCGACGCTTAGATATCGTCTTCCAGCGAGTAAGGAAGGGGTTGCAGTAGCCATGTTGTATCAGGCTCATTAGTCAGTCTCAGGGCTGTATCGGTATCGAGATCGTTTGGTAAAACGGCTAAAGCAACAGCTTGTCCATCATCAAGCCGTGCCCCTGCAATCACGATACCACCGCGTCGCCAGCTTTCACCTACTTGGCGTTCTAGCTCATCGCCTGCCACTGGTGTTTTTGCTGCCAGGCCTTGCACGATAAACATTGCGCGCTTATTGATACCGCGGTACTTCGCTCGAGCGACCATCTCTTGCCCTGTGTAGCACCCCTTTTTGAAGCTAATGCCGTCTATTGCTTGGAGGTTTAATGCTTGAGGGATATGCGCACCCCACGTCGCCTCATCAATACGAGGTGTACCCGTTAAGATGTCTTGGTAATCCCACAGCGCCTGTGCACTCAGAGTAACGTCTTCTTCTGAGATAACGTTTTCTGCGGCGTTGTGTGTTAAACAGAGGATCCAGCGCTCATTGTGTTTAACGGCACTGCCAGAAGCGTTGTGACGGACATCAGTGTCGCCTTCAAAGTAGCGGTTAACTAAATCTGTTGCGTCTTCACCCGAAATACCGAGCATAACAGTGTCGCTGACCGTGAAATCAAGCTTAGAGAATACGGCGTATTTCTTAATTTCAGCCAATTGCTTCTCGGTCACACTTTTGCGCTGTATGTAGCCAAAACCACCCTCTAAAGGGAATAGGCGCATAGCAGTATGCATTTTCCCTTTGGCGTCACAATGTGCGGCGAAGGTTGTTTCTTGTGGGTCTAGTGAGATCAAATCGCACGTTAGCTGACCTTGAAGATAGGTGCGAGCGTCGGTACCAATAGCGGTAATTAAATCCCATTCGCTGAGGTGATGAACAGCAATTTTCGGTAAAGGGAGCGTAACAGGCAGAGATTGAAAGCGTTCTGCGGCAGACCAAGCTGACATAGTGAGTCCAGTGAGATGATGAAATATGAATCTATGGTAAAGGGGATGGGCGTTTTTGTCAGCCCACAAATTGTAGGGGAATAGGGTACGAGGTCGTTAGCCGTTTTTATAGGCGATTGAGTTCACAGAGTGTTGCTGTCGTTTATGGTACGCTCAGAATAGGGCTGATACACTCGAGGGGTATTTGAGGGAAGTCTTGATAGACTTTCATTTAAAGCGAAGAAAAGCCATGCTAGTTTTCGTTTTACAGTGGGTATGTACCCAAATAGCTTTGTTTATATAAAGGAATTGCCATGTATTCGACCGAAGAAAAAGCGCGTATTAAATGGTCTTGTCGCCGCGGTATGTTAGAGCTGGATGTCATTGTTATGCCTTTCTTTGATGAGTGCTTTGAATCACTGTCTGAAAAAGAGCAGCAGGATTTTGTCTCTTTGATGGCGTGTGATGACCCTGACTTATTTACATGGATGATGGGTCACGGTCGTAGTGATAACCTAGCGCAAGCCGCAATGGTAGATAAAATTGTCGCGCATAATCGCAGCAAACTCCGCTGATATATTCCTTACCTCGTCTTCTAAAGCGCTTCGAAGTTTTCGTTGCGCTTTTTGTCTGCTGTTTCTTTGCATTCTTTTTTCATCGGCTCCACTGATCATTAAAGTGGTTTGTGTCATCGTTGCTCGCCATTGCTTATTATCTCTATCTCCAGCCATTCGACATTATCGTGGACGGTTGATCATTGATCGTGCAGGTAAGCTTGTATGGCGACAATTTGCCTATCGATGGTCGGGGTTTGCGATGACAAACCGACATTTCCTTTTGTTTCGTCTCTTAACTTCACCCGTAGGTGATCAACGTTCACGGCGAGAGGCTAGGTGGGTTTGGGTCTTTGCGGATAGCTGTCATCGACGTGATTACCATCATCTGAGCTTGCTTGCGCAGCATCCTGCCCATGAGTTATCTGGTGATCATCAAGCTGACGGGTATATAGGCGAGCGCTGAAGTTAAACAGCCCTCACACCGTAGGTGCAAAGGCTGTTTAAAGCTTTGTTCTAAGCGCGTCCATGCAAGAGCATGGCGATAGGGCTCACATAGGGCTCACATAGGGCAGGTATTAGTAAGGCTTTTTAGGGGTGAGAATCGTTGGTTTCCCATTCTCTTCAGTGTCTGGATAGTCCAAGGTGTAATGTAATCCACGGCTCTCTTTACGCTCAAGTGCACAGAGCACCATCAGTTCTGCCACTTCGACCAAATTACGTAACTCAAGCAGGTTGTTTGACACTCTGAAATTACTGTAATAGTCGTGAATCTCTTGTTTCAGCATATTGATACGGCGAAGTGCGCGTTCTAGCCGGCGAGTTGTTCGAACAATGCCGACATAATCCCACATAAAGAGACGTAGCTCATGCCAGTTATGTTGAATAACGACTTCCTCGTCAGAGCTTGTTACTTGGCTATCATCCCACACTGGCAGTGCTGGTGGCTCTGGGGCATCCTTGATGGTATCTAGAATACTTTTCGATGCCGCCCACGCATAGACAACACACTCTAGAAGCGAGTTTGAAGCCATGCGATTTGCACCATGCAATCCTGTGTAGCTCACCTCACCAATGGCATAAAGCCCATCGAGATCAGTACGGCCTGATTTATCAACCATGACGCCACCGCAAGTGTAATGAGCAGCAGGAACGATAGGGATCGCCTGTGTCGTAATGTCGATTTTAAACGTCAACAGTTTCTCATAGATGGTCGGAAAGTGCTTTTTAATGAACTCTGGATCTTTGTGGCTAATATCGAGATACATGCAGTCTGCACCGAGACGCTTCATCTCAAAGTCGATCGCCCTTGCCACGATATCACGTGGAGCGAGTTCTTTGCGGTCATCGAAGTCTTCCATGAATCGCGAGCCATCAGGACGGCGAAGGTATGCCCCTTCTCCCCGTAGAGCTTCGGTGAGTAGGAAGTTACGTGATTCTGGGTGATACAGGCATGTTGGATGGAATTGATTAAACTCCATATTGGCAACACGACACCCTGCACGCCATGCCATTGCAATGCCATCGCCTGAAGAGACATCTGGATTTGACGTGTATTGGTATACTTTAGAGGCGCCGCCCGTTGATAGCACCACATTCTTTGCGCGTATGGTTTCTACTTGCTCAATGTCTCGATTCCAAACATAGGCTCCCAGCACGCGATTTGCGGCTTGTGTATGACCTAACTTTTGGTGGGTAATTAAATCAAGTGCGTTATGGCGTTCTAAAATTGTAATATTTGGATGTTCTAATGCATTTTGCTGCAACGATTTTTGCATCGCCATGCCAGTTGCATCAGCTGCATGCAGAATACGGCGATGACTGTGTCCACCTTCACGCGTAAGGTGATACTGGGGGTGATCGTTGTCATCACCGTCGATACGATCAAAAGGAACGCCACCGTCGATGAGCCATTGGACGCACGTTTTGCCATTTTCAGCGATAAAACGCACCACGTCTTCATCGCATAAGTGTGCCCCAGCTATTTGGGTGTCTTCGACGTGCGAGTCGATGCTATCGGCTTCATCGAAGACAGCTGCAATACCACCTTGGGCGTAATAGGTTGAGCCTTCAGAGTAAGGCCCCTTACTCAGTACCGTTACCTGACAATTGTTCGCCAATTGTAAGGCTAACGAGAGACCCGCAGCGCCACTGCCGATCACCAAGACATCACAGTAATGTTCACGGTTTTGCTTCATGTCGATATCATATCCCTGTGTTAATCTGTACGATAATATCAAATTCCATTACATCGAGCATGACCCTGTTGCACGATTGACGCCAAATGTCGTTAAAATCTTCGATTTAAGGTGTTTGCATTGGCACGCGACAGACGGAAACGAAGTTTGGATAGTGCAGTATGCGGCTTTTGATAGCGTGATCGGAAGAGGTCGATGCTATTTTTACTTCTGCTTAACATCTATGATGTCAAATAAAGCGAGTATTGACGCTGGATTGGTGAAAAGTAACCAGTATTTTGCGATTTAGGGAACTTAGATTGACAAAATCTGTCCTAAATTGAGCTCACTGTTCTGGTACAACATATTAGCAGCTTCTCAGTGTATCAAGATGTTGAACTTTGGTATGTTTCAGCGTGCTAAACGTGGTCCCTTGAGCAGGAGTCATAATAACAATAGGAGTACCCGCTCGAATGGGCGAGCATTTAACAGACAAAGTGTTGATAGAACGCGTACAGCAAGGTGATAAACAGGCGTTTAACTTGCTAGTACAAAAATATCAAAACAAAGTATGTAACTTAGTGGCACGTTACGTCAGCAATAGCGGTGATGTGCCAGACGTCGCACAGGAAGCCTTCATCAAAGCTTATCGAGCTTTACCTGGGTTTCGAGGGGAGAGTGCGTTTTACACTTGGTTATACCGCATTGCGGTGAATACAGCGAAAAATTATCTTGTTGCCCAAGGACGTAGACCGCCAGCGTCAGATATTGATGCAGAAGATGCGGAATATTACGAAAGTGGCAGTGCATTGAAAGAAATTTCGAACCCTGAGAACATCATGTTGTCAGATGAGATTAAGAGAGTTGTATTCAATACCATTGAAAACTTGCCAGACGATTTGAAGACGGCCATTACATTACGCGAGCTCGATGGACTGAGTTACGAAGAAATTGCTGAAGTAATGGCTTGCCCTGTGGGTACGGTACGTTCGCGTATCTTCCGTGCTCGAGAGGCGGTAGAAAAACAGATCAAACCCTTGTTGCATCGCTAATGAGTGCATCACTAAAACCGGAGCTTAAGTTTCATGTCAAACAGAAACAACATGACAGACCGTAATGATCTCGTTGACAAAGAGTTGTTGTCTGCCTTAGTTGATGGCGAATTACAGGACGATTCGCTACTAGATAGCCTTGCTCATGATTCCGAACATGCCTTGACATGGCAGGATTACCATTTGATTGGTGATGTCATGCGTGGCGACACACCGCAGTCGAGTGACTGGGATATTGCTGCGAATGTCGCAGCGGCCCTAGAAGATGAGCCGGCACATCAGATCGTCGAGACAGCGCTTGAAGACGTCGCGCCAGTTCATAAGGTGTCGGCCCCCGTCATTCCTATTGAGTCTCAGCCTCAACCTGATGTCGTTCGTCGACAGATGCCGAGTTGGTTACGTAATTTTGGTCAAATAGCCACAGCAGCCTGTGTCTCATTGGCCGTTATTATTGGTGTTCAGCAGTATAATGGTGGAGAAGAGCTAGTGAATGTGCCTGCGGCCGTTCCTGTGCTTGAAACCGTGCCATTTGCGGGTAGTGCTCAACCTGTTAGCCTCTCTACTCGACCGACAGCCGTGCAAACCAATGCAGCTCCTTCTGAAGCGCAATTGATGGAGCAACGCCGTCGTATTAATGCAATGCTTCAGGATTACGAATTGCAGTTACGCTTGAACGCTGAAGATGGCAGTATTGACCGTAGTATTATGGAACAACAAACGCAGGCTAGTGAGTGATCGGATTGAAACCCGCTATATTGTCCGTTGGGTGCCTAGTGATAGGTGCTCTTGGGACGATGCCGCTGAGTGCGGCAACAGAAACAGCTCCGCCTTCTGCTGAAGCGATCATCGAGGCAATGGATGATGCAAGCCGTCACTCGACTTATGAACTCTCGTATATATTGATCAAGCAAAATAGCATTGAGCCTATTCGTTATCGACGCATGACCCGAGAAGATGACTCAGTGCTCGCTCATCTCTCATATTTAAGCGGTCCCGCTCGCGAAGTGATTCAGAATGGTGAGCAGGTAAGCTATTACGAGCCGGGTATTGATCCCTATACCATCAGTAGTAACCGCATGGTGGCATCTTTACCACCAGTGATGCTCGCTGATATAGAAGCGCTCGGTGAAAGCTATGATTTTATTTCCATGGGACGTGCACGTGAAGCGGGTGTGATTTGTAACGTCGTGCGTATTGCTCCCAAAGATGGTCAGCGCTACTCCTACCTTCTTTGGATTGATGAAGAAAATCATCTGGTGATGCGTGCAGATTTACTTGACCGAGACGGAGAGCCTTTAGAGCAATTCCGCGTGGTTTCGCATTCAGTCGGTGGTGATTTAGACGTTGTGATGGCGCGCTTGGATAATGTTGATTACCCGCCAGTCGTCCCTCTCCCTTTCCGTACTAAAACGGAGTTGAACTGGGATGTTCAATGGCTGCCACATGGCTTTGATGTCATTGCAGGCAATAAGCACCGCCTGATTAGCTCACAGCGCCCTGTAGAAAGTCGCTTGTATACTGATGGCTTGTTTAGCTTTTCAGTGTATGTTGCTGAGGCTGATAGCTTCACGATGCGTGAGCAGCTTGTTCGTCAGGGACGTCGAACCTTACACAGTTATGCCCTGCAAGGTTTCGAAGTGTCTGTGGTTGGGGATATTCCTCCATCAACAGCAAAATTGATCGCTGAATCTGTTATTTTGAATCCCAGAGGTACCGAAAAATAGTCCGCTATTTTTTTGCCGGAACAAAGGAGCCGATGGCTCCTTTTTTATTACCTGTTATACTCGCGACAGGTAGATAAATAGGTGACGAAAATGATGACCTCCCTTGCTACAGTCATAGCGACTGAGTCTAATGCCATACTGGTGAGTTGCCAGCAGCAAAGTAGTTGCGGTCATTGTAGTAATCGTGACAGTTGCGGTACGGGAATTGTCAGTAAAGTCATGCCGGGAAAACAACACCAAATCAGAATTGAAACTGAGCAACCTGCGAGTGTTGGTCAGGTCGTTGAGATTGGTTTACCCGAAGAGAGCCTATTGCAATCGGCTCTGTTAGTTTATTTAGTCCCATTGATCGCGTTAGTCGTTGGAGCAGCGATTGGTGATTGGTGGTTTGCCACCTTAGCCAATGGCAGTGAGCTTGGAACGATAGCCACAGCGTTCGGTTTTGGGGGCGGTGCGTTTTGGATAGTCAAGCATATCGCACGCCGTCATGAGCATCAAAGTGCTTATCAACCAACCCTGCTTCGCGTGTTTGGAGACCCTTTGTCTGCTAACATGGTGATAAATGCCACAGATCAAGATAGCGAGTAGCGGGGAAATTCGGTAGAATCCCGCTCTTATTGATCCCTATTCATTAAACGAGTTAGTCACGCCATTCATGAAGCACATTCGTAACTTTTCGATTATTGCCCATATCGACCACGGTAAGTCGACCCTTTCAGACCGATTAATTCAGGTGTGTGGAGGTCTTTCCGAGCGCGAAATGGACGCTCAAGTTCTAGATTCAATGGACTTAGAGCGTGAACGCGGTATTACTATCAAGGCTCAGAGCGTGACGCTCAATTATAAAGCCCAAGATGGTGATACCTACCAACTAAACTTTATCGACACCCCTGGACACGTTGACTTCGCTTACGAAGTATCTCGTTCCCTTGCCGCTTGTGAAGGCGCGCTGTTGGTGGTCGATGCTGGTCAGGGCGTAGAAGCTCAAACACTAGCAAACTGCTACACAGCGATCGAAATGGATCTTGAGGTAGTGCCAATCTTGAATAAGATTGATTTGCCTGCTGCTGATCCCGAGCGCGTTTCCGAGGAGATTGAAGAGATCGTCGGCATCGATGCGCTAGATGCGACTCGCTGTTCAGCGAAAACAGGTCTGGGTGTTGATGATGTACTTGAAAACATCGTACGTTCGATCCCCGCTCCAGAGGGTGATCCAGAAGCACCATTACAGGCTCTGATCATTGACTCATGGTTTGATAACTACTTAGGTGTTGTCTCTTTGGTCCGTATTAAAAACGGTAAACTGAAGAAAAATGACAAGATCAAAGTCATGAGTACTGGCCAAATCGTTGGTGTTGACCGTCTTGGTATCTTTACGCCAAAACAGGTTGATACGACTGAGCTGAATACCGGCGAAGTAGGTTGGGTTGTGTGTGGTCTTAAAGACATCACAGGCGCACCAGTCGGTGATACCTTGACGCTTGGAAAAGGCGGTAGTGAAGAAGCACTACCTGGCTTCCAAAAAGTGAAGCCACAGGTATATGCTGGTCTCTTCCCTGTTTCTTCTGACGATTATGAAGATTTCCGTGATGCGCTTGGTAAGCTGAGCCTTAACGATGCGTCACTATTCTATGAGCCAGAAAGCTCTGCAGCACTAGGTTTCGGCTTCCGTTGTGGTTTCCTTGGTATGCTCCACATGGAGATTATCCAAGAGCGTCTAGAGCGTGAATACGATCTTGACCTTATTACCACCGCACCAACGGTAGTATACGAAGTGACTAAAACGGACAAAGAAGTCCTCTACGTTGATAGCCCAGCGAAGCTGCCAGCGGTGAATGACATTGAGACTATCGGTGAGCCAATTGCTCGCTGTAATATTCTTGTGCCAAGTGAGTACCTTGGCAACGTTATTACACTGTGTGTTGAAAAACGTGGTATGCAAGTTGATATGGTTTACCACGGTAACCAAGTCGCTTTGACCTACGATATTCCAATGGCTGAAGTAGTACTGGATTTCTTCGACCGTTTGAAATCAACTTCGCGTGGTTATGCATCACTCGATTATAATTTCCATGAATACCTAGCATCAGACATGGTGCGTGTGGACATTATCTTGAACGGTGAGCGTGTTGATGCGCTTGCGATTATTACGCACAAAGATAATGCACAAGGTCGTGGTCGCTTGTTGGTTGAGAAGATGAAAGAGTTCATCCCTCGTCAAATGTTCGACATTGCGATTCAAGCCGCAATTGGTAACCACATTATCGCGCGTTCTACGGTTAAACAGCTTCGTAAAAACGTAATCGCGAAGTGTTACGGTGGTGACGTGAGTCGTAAGAAGAAACTATTGCAGAAGCAAAAAGAAGGTAAGAAGCGTATGAAGCAAGTCGGTAACGTCGAACTGCCTCAAGAAGCATTCTTAGCGATTTTGCATGTTGGTAAAGATAAATAATTAGGGACGATTAATGGCAAACTTGTTTTCCTTGCTGCTGGTATGTTTAACAGTAGTGACTGGCATTGTGTGGGCGCTCGACAAATACGTGTGGGCTCCACGCCGCCAACTCAAAGTTCAAGCTGCGGTTGAAGCGGCAGGGGGAGAAGTTGATGCCAATACTGCAGCATCAATTGCACAGCAACCAGCGTGGGTAGAGAATGCAGCTTCTACCTTTCCGGTGATTGCATTTGTATTGGTGCTGCGGTCATTTATATATGAGCCGTTCCAAATTCCTTCGGGTTCTATGATGCCAACGTTGTTGGTTGGTGACTTTATTCTTGTTGAAAAGTTCTCTTATGGTCTTCGCGATCCAGTGGTTCGTCATAAGTTCTTAGAGACTGGTGAGCCAGAGCGTGGCGACGTGGCGGTATTTAAATACCCACCTCAGCCTAATATTGATTACATCAAGCGTGTGATTGGTTTGCCTGGAGATGTTGTTCGTTATGATGCTGTCTCAAAGCAGCTATGTGTGCAGCCGAAAGGTGAATCAACGTGTGCTCGCGTTGAGCAGAGCAATCAGGTAAACAGTATCTTCAACGATGGTTTCACGACTCTAGAACAACGAGATGAGGCACTAACTGATGATCTGACCTATCAGATCCTAGCCAACCCATCAAAACGTGACCGAGTGATGGCTTATCAGCCTAACGTGGGTCGTAGTGAGTGGGTTGTGCCTGAAGGTCAGTATTTCATGATGGGTGATAACCGCGATAACAGTGCAGATAGCCGTTACTGGGGTTTTGTTCCTGAAGAGAACTTAGTCGGTAAAGCCGTGGCAATTTGGATCAGTTTTGAGTTTGAACGTAGCGACGACAGTGTCCTACCTTCTTGGATCCCTACTGGTGTGCGTTTTAACCGCATCGGTGGCATAAAATAAACGAGATACAATGACATCTCTACTAAACAGATTAGAGCGTAAGCTCGAGTACACGTTTAATAGCCGTGACTTTTTGAACTTGGCGCTAACGCACCGTAGCGCCAACAGTCAACATAATGAACGCCTAGAGTTTCTAGGCGATTCAATTTTAAGCTTTGTTATTGCTGACGATTTATATCACCGTTTTCCTAAGGTGGATGAAGGTGATATGAGTCGTATGCGTGCGACGCTGGTAAGAGGAAAAACGCTTGCTGAGCTAGGACGCGAATTTGAATTGGGTGATGTGCTGAAACTTGGGCCTGGTGAGTTGAAGAGCGGTGGTTTTCGACGCGACTCTATTCTTGCTGATGCCGTTGAAGCTATCATTGGCGCTATCTATTTAGATAGTGACCTGGAAACCGTTCGCCCAATCGTTCTTGGCTGGTACAAGAGTCGTCTGGATAGCATTCAGCCGGGTGTTGGACAAAAAGATCCGAAAACACGACTACAAGAATTACTGCAAGGTAAACGCGCCCCATTACCTGTGTACACAGTGACACAAGTAAAAGGCGAAGCACATAACCAAGAATTCACGGTTCAATGTGAAGTAACAGGACTGGATAAACCTGTTGTGGGTAAAGGCAGCAGTCGGCGTAAGGCTGAGCAGACCGCTGCAGAATTGGCGCTAGGACGCTTAGAATCATGACAGATACAACACATTGCGGATTTATTGCTATTGTTGGCCGCCCAAATGTCGGCAAATCAACATTAATAAACCGATTAGTGGGTCAAAAACTCTCTATTACATCGCGTAAGCCACAAACAACACGTCACCGTATTATGGGTGTTGATACGCGCGATGGTTATCAAGCTGTCTACGTTGATACCCCTGGGCTACACATCGAAGAGAAGCGAACGATTAACCGTTTGATGAACCGTGCTGCGAGCAGTTCATTAACTGATGTTGAGCTAGTCCTCTTCCTTGTCGATGGCACTATTTGGACTGACGATGACGAAATGGTATTGAATAAGCTGGTTAAATCAGGCTTACCAACCGTTATCCTTGTTAATAAAGTCGATAATGTAAAAGATAAACACGAGCTATTTCCTCACTTAGAGCACCTTTCTAAGAAGATGGAATTCGTGGACGTTGTGCCTATTTCTGCAAAGCATGGTACTAACGTTGATGCGGTTGAAAAGATTGTTCGTGAACACCTACCTGAAGGGGAATACTACTTCCCAGAAGAGTATGTGACAGACCGTTCTCAACGCTTTATGGCATCTGAAATTATCCGTGAAAAGCTAATGCGTTTCACGGGTGATGAACTGCCATATTCTGTGACGGTTGAAATCGAACGTTTCGATTACAACCCTGAAACCGATGGCTTCCAAATTAACGGTTTGATTCTGGTTGAGCGAAAAGGCCAGAAGAAAATGGTTATCGGTAAAGGCGGCGACAAGATCAAAACGATCGGGCGTGAAGCACGTCTTGATATGGAAGACTTGTTCGAGCGTAAAGTTTACCTAGAGCTCTGGGTGAAAGTGAAATCCGGTTGGGCTGATGACGAACGTGCATTGCGCAGCTTGGGTTACATTGACGATCTATAACGACAGATCGCAATGGAAGGGTTACAGCGCTGCTTTGTGATTCATGCTCGTCCCTATAGTGAAACGAGTTTGATTGTCGATGTCTTTAGCGAGACACAAGGTCGCTTGACTGTAATGGCTAAGGGAGCGCGTGCTAAGCGCTCTCCTTTAAAAGGTGCACTGCAACCCTTCACGCCTTTACTGCTCAAATGGAGCGGTAAAGCCGGAATGAAGACACTCCGCCATGCTGAACCTATCAGCTTGGCGCTTCCTCTAAGTGGTCCGATGCTCTATTCGGCACTCTACCTTAATGAAATCCTTGCTAGGGTGCTTGAACAACACACTGCATACCCTCAACTCTTTCTTGATTACCTCAACGCTTTAAGAGAGTTAGCACAAACCCAAAATCCAGAACCTGCGTTACGACGCTTTGAGCTAGCGCTGTTAATACACCTAGGCTATGGTATTGATTTTTTACACTGTGCTGGTAGTGGCGAAGACGTTTCGGATAGTATGACCTACCGCTTTCGAGAGCAGCAGGGCTTTATTGCATCAATGATGCAAGGGCAATTAACGTTTACTGGGCGTCAACTCAGAGCCATCGCAGAACGTACCTTTGAAACACAAGATCAATTACAGGCTGCCAAGCGCTTTACTCGCATCGCGTTAAAGCCATACTTGGGGTCAAAACCGATAAAAAGCCGGGAGCTCTTTCTCCCCCGGTCAAGGAGTACCGAAAAATGAATCCAATTTTGTTAGGGGTTAATATCGATCATATCGCGACATTACGTAATGCTCGTGGTACGAAATACCCAGATCCTGTTCATGCTGCTGATGTTGCAGAACGCGCTGGTGCGGATGGCATTACTATCCACCTTCGTGAAGATCGCCGCCATATCACTGATCGCGATGTGCGTGTGCTTCGTGAAACACTGCAAACCCGCATGAACCTTGAAATGGCCGTGACGGATGAAATGGTTGGCATTGCATTAGAAGTTAAGCCTGAGTTTGTTTGCCTAGTGCCAGAAAAGCGAGAAGAGCTAACCACAGAAGGTGGTTTAGATGTTGTTGGTCAATTTGATCGCGTGAAAGCAGCGACAGAGAAGCTTACTGCCGCGGGTATTGAAGTCTCACTGTTCATCGACCCAGATCGTGAGCAAATTGATGCTGCCGTCGCGTGCGGTGCACCGTATATTGAACTTCACACTGGTCACTATGCTGAAGCGACAACAGAGTCAGCGCAGCAAGATGAGCTGAAAAAAGTCTCTGCAGCGGCGACCTATGCGCACGATAAAGGTCTTAAAGTGAATGCAGGCCATGGTCTGACGTATCACAACATCAAACCTATTGCAGCGTTACCTGAGTTGATCGAATTAAACATTGGTCACTCTATTATTGGCCGTGCAACATTTGATGGTTTAGCGAAAGCTGTCGCAGACATGAAAGCTGAAATGTTGGAAGCACGTCGTTAATGGCGATTTTAGGTGTTGGTACCGATATTTGTCAGATAGACCGAGTGGAAGGCAGTGTGTCTCGGCTCGGCGATGCATTTGCAAAGCGGATACTCACCGACGCTGAACTTGTCCAATATCATGCCCGTACTCAGCCACATCGCTTTTTAGCCAAACGTTTTGCAGCGAAAGAAGCGGCATCAAAGGCACTAGGAACGGGTATTGCCGCTGGTGTCTCGTTTCAACATTTTGAAATCAGTAATGATGAAAAAGGGAAGCCGCTGTTATCTTTGTATGGTAAAGCATTGCAACTTTTTGAGTCGATGGAAGGGCGTAGTATTCATCTCAGCATCTCTGACGAGAAACACTATGCTGTTGCGACGGTGATATTTGAATCTTGAACAACGCGGTGCTCGCGATGGTAAGCAATACGGCATAAAAAAGGCTGAGTAGATGATACTCAGCCTTTTGTTTTTTCATATCGTTCTTTTCTTCGCTTTACCCTTTCAAGAACGCTTGAGAGGCCTTTACGACATTGTTCATCTCGTCGATGAGCTCAAACATCTCTGGCTCTATCTCTTCATGCGATGAATCTTGTTTGAGTAAGGTCTCCAAATCGTTGCAGAGCTTCTTCAGCTTAGGCACACCTGAATAAGCACAGCTACCATGAAGTTTATGGATAGGAGGCCAAAGTTCGACATCTTTCCCATCAAGTGCTTCGTTAACGAGTAATTCGACCTCTGGCATATAATCAAGAAGCATCTGTAACATATCTTGAGCAAGGTCCTCTTTGCCTGCGGATTGCTTAAGCGCTTGCGACCAGTTGATGCTGCCATTTTCGCTAATGATTTCCTCATCACTCTGAGGTGCATCTAATGGAATAAATGAGGCAGTATCGGCCTCAGCTTGAGAGGGTACTTCAATCCAGTTAGCAAAGATTTGCTCGAGGATATGCTCTTCAATCGGCTTGGTTAAATAGTCGTCCATCCCTTCACTTAGCAAGCGCTCACGCTCTCCTGCCATTGCGTGTGCGGTGACGGCGACAATAGGGGTTTCGACATTAAGCGGCGTCTTTCTGATCTCTCTGCATGCGGTGACACCATCCATTTCAGGCATTTGGATATCCATGAAAATAAGATCGTATTGGTGCTGGGTGGCAAACTCGAGTGCTTGGCGACCATTGGTGGCAGTATCAACATGCTCAACACGTTCTTTTAATAGTGCAGTGATTAATTTAAGGTTTGCTGGATTGTCATCAACGGCCATAATCCGCAGTGGCTGAATCTTATTTGGTACAGTGGGGACGACCGTTAGGCTGCTGGTACTAATCTCTGGGTCTACTAAGAGTTCAAAGAGCTTACGGCTGGCGACAGGCTTTGGTAAGCAGCCACTAATACCGCGAGCGAGTAGGTGCTCAGACAGCGCTAATTCAGTTGTTGGTAGAGTAGCGAATACCTGTGGGGCGAATTGCTCTAATTGACAGATTTCAGCTTCAAGCGTTGCCATGTCTGGGATATTGCCCGGTGATAAATTGTAGAGAGCAAAATCGTGTGGCTCAACTTTTTCTGGTGTTGTAGAGCGGTAAGTGACATGGAGACCACCACGGATTAAGTTCTGCTGAATGATGGACGCTGCTTGCATATTGGACTCAATAAGCAGCACCTTCTTACCGAGAAGTGGCTGGATGTCGAGAGGTTGCGATACCGGTAAATCCGTTTTCATGAGACGGACAGAAAACCAAAATGTTGAGCCTTGGTGTAGGCGACTGGTAAAGCCAACATCCCCTTCCATCTGATTGACAAGCTTTTGCGTAATAACTAAGCCTAATCCTGTACCACCATAGCGTCGAGATATGCTTGCATCGGCTTGGCTAAAGGCTTGGAATAGCTGCGCTTGTTGACGCTCTGAGATACCAATGCCAGTATCTCGAATCATGAATTGTAAGTCGATCGCATTATCTCGTTCTGCTTTTAGCTCAACGGAGATGTCAATATTGCCCCGCTCTGTAAATTTCACCGAGTTACCGATAAGATTGGTGATAATCTGCTGAATACGCATTGGGTCGCCAATCATGCCGACAGGTATTCGATGATCAACCTTTAGCGTTAATTCTAACCCTTTTTCATGGGCACTTGGCGCCAGTAGACGCATGACTTCATCGAGTGAGTCATTAAAATCGAATGGGATGTTTTCCAGCAATAACTTACCCGCCTCTAACTTCGAGAAGTCAAGAATATCATTAATGATAGTAAGTAAGTTATTGGCTGATTTTTCAATGGTTTGTAGGTAGTCTCGCTGACTGGTTGTTAGCTGTGTTTTCAGCATTTGGCGTGTAAAGCCGATCACACCATTAAGCGGTGTTCTCAATTCATGGGACATATTTGCCAAGAATTCAGACTTAACCCTTGCCGCTTCTTGTGCTCGCTTCTTGGCGATATCAAGCTCGACGTTTTGTATTTCGAGTTGCTCTAAGGTTTCGAGGAGATCAGATGTGGCCTGATCGATGCTCTGCTGCATTTCTCCGTGATAGTCTGACAGTGATATTGCCATGGCATTGATACCATTTTTCAAGGTATCGAGTTCACCAATCATCCGCCCTTCAATACGTGTATCTACGTGACCACGGCGGATTCTGTCAACCATATCGACCATATCTGTAATGGGACCGCTGACCTCCTTGGTAAGCTTATAGGCAAAAATACCAGAGATGGCTAACCCGAGGCTGAGTACTAATAAGGCGGTAAACATCTCCTGATATTGCTGTAGCCGCAGCGCACTGAGATCTAGCTCTAAGGCGACATAGCCCAGCGAGGTATCATCTTCTATTGTCCGGTTGGGGTTTGTGAAGCGGCTTTCTGCGATAATCGGCGACTTGAGAATTAAGGCATTTTCGTGCCACTTCATTGTCGTTAAGCTCGGAATAGTTTCGTCAGCTGGAAACATCAGCATTTCAAAGTTGCGATGAAAGTTCGAGGTGACAAAAAGCTCATTATTTTTGTCGAACACGGCAATCGTGCGGATGATATCCGAATGCTTACGATGCGCGTAGCTGATCATGCGTCTAACGACTTCACGATTATTTGTACTCATACCGTGTTCGGTAGAGATGGCTAAAGGCTCTATAATATTATAGCCAGTTGTCGATAGCTGATTTTCTAAATCTTGATAGCGGTTAATGGTAAAAAAGCCGCTTAGTAGCAGCCCAATAATCAAGGTGGGGGCTAATGTCAGGGTAAAGACCCTTGCCCGAAGTCCGTATTTGGTCATGAGTCAATAAATTGCAAAAAATGCTGTCTGTGGGAGAATTGGCGCTTAATGTTTACTAGCTTAATTTAACCGAGGCTAATGAACAATCGATCTACGTTCAAACAATGCACATGAAGGTCATAATGGCGCAGTTTTTTAAGCCGCAACGAAGAAAAGTTGCTGATACCAAGCATAAACCCCTCCAGATTACTCGATTAGATGCGCATGGCGCCGGAGTTGGGAGTCTCGATGGGAAAACCGTCTTTGTTGAAGGTGTGTTACCCAATGAACGTGCGCTCGTGCAATTGACAGAGCAAAAGCGTCAGTATGCGAAAGCTAAACTGATTAAATTGCTTGAGCCATCAGCACAACGCCAATTACCGTTCTGCGAATACTACCAACAATGTGGTGGTTGTAACTTGCAGCACCTCGATCATGAGGCACAAGTGAACCATAAGCAGGCGTCAGTCTCTCGCCTTTTTGAGCCTCACTCTGAATTGACTGTTGCTGAGCCGATTGCGCTAGGGTCGAAAGGCTACCGTCGCTCAGCTCGATTGAGCCTATGGCTGGACAAACAGCAGCAGCTGCATATCGGCTTTCGCCAAAAAGGCAGTAAGGCTGTGGTTGATATCGATCACTGTGCGGTCTTAGACCCTTCTTTGGCTGAGTTATTGCCAAAGGTGAAAGCATTACTGCTTGGTTTTCGTCAGCCAAGAGCGCTTGGTCATGTCGAGTTGATTGCCGCTTCGAATGGTCGTGTTCTGATGTTGCGTCACACAGCCGCTTTAAAACCTCAGCATTTAGCGGCTCTAGAGGCATTCTCTGAGCAGCATGATTTAATGTTATTTCACTCCGCAGATGGTGAGAATATTGTCCAACTTCGTGGTGAGCAGCCTTACTATGAGATAGGTACACACAAAGTATTTTTCAGACCGGGTGATTTTATTCAGGTGAATGCTGAAGTGAATCGGCAGATGGTAGATCAAGCACTAACTTGGCTTGACCCACAAGCGGATGAGCGTGTGTTGGATCTTTTCTGTGGCTTGGGTAACTTTTCACTGCCTTTGGCATCAAAGGTTAAACAGGTTGTGGGCGTCGAGGGTGTAGACGATATGGTGGAGCGAGCAAGTCAAAATGCCAACGTGAATGGTGTTGATAATGCGCGTTTTTACCAAGCAAATCTTGATGATGATTTTAGTGAGCAGCCGTGGGCATCAGAGCCATTTGATAAGGTGCTGCTAGACCCAGCTCGAGCGGGTGCCGCAGGTGCTATGACGCACATTGTAAACCTTGCGCCTAAAAAGGTGGTTTACGTATCATGCAACCCTGCAACGTTAGCGCGTGATAGCGAAATATTGCTGCAAAATGGGTATCAGTTAACCAAACTAGGCACCATGGATATGTTTCCTCATACAGGACATACAGAGTCCATGGCGTTATTCACCAAGTTGTGAGATAACTACCACTAGAATCACTCGTGACTGCAACAAGCTGAGTAACAAATCAGCAATTTATAGCGATAATGGGAAGGGACGATGGTCGCGATACGCGGTGCACATTTAACGGAAAATCGCGCATTTGAGTTGGCGCAATGGGTTGATAGCCTGCAGCAGGATAAGCAGGCTAGAAAGCGAATTAGAGAGACCTACTTGCTGTGTGAGCAGCAGGTAGAAGGCTCCGCGTATGCACCCTTGGTGCTGTGGCGCGGGCGTGAGATGGTTGAAATTCTGGTGACCCTCAATATGGATGCCAGTACGCTGATTTCTGCGCTGCTGTTTCCTGTTGTAGAGATGGGGCTATACAGCCATGAAGAGCTGCATGAGAACCACCCGAAGGTCATTGTTGAAATGGTTGAGGGTGTTGAACAGATGGCAGCGATTGGCCATTTGAGTGCAGCGACGGGAGATACAGCCACCTCCTTACAAGTTGATAATATCCGCCGAATGCTTCTCTCGATGGTAGAAGACTTTCGTTGCGTGGTAATAAAACTGGCAGAGCGCATTTGTCATTTGCGTGAGGTGAAAGATGAACCTGATGCGGTTCGTCGTAATGCTGCCAAAGAGTGTGCGAATATTTACGCACCGTTAGCAAACCGTCTTGGTATCGGCCAGCTAAAGTGGGAAATTGAAGACTACACCTTTCGGTATCAGCACCCTGACACGTATAAGCAAATCGCGAAGCAGCTTTCCGAGCGACGCATTGTGCGTGAGCAGTACATTGATGAGTTTGTGACAGACTTAAGCGCTTCGATGAAAAGCGCGAACATTGGCGTTGAGGTACAAGGGCGGCCTAAGCACATCTATAGCATCTGGCGAAAGATGAAGAAAAAGAACCTTGCTTTTGACGAGTTGTTCGATGTGCGTGCGGTTCGAATTGTCGCGGATGAGCTTCAAGACTGTTATGCGGCTTTGGGTATTGTGCATACCAAGTATCGTCATTTACCGAAAGAGTTTGATGACTATGTTGCCAATCCTAAGCCAAATGGCTATCAGTCGATTCATACTGTCGTGTTGGGCCCTGAAGGCAAGACTGTCGAAATTCAGATCCGAACGAAAGCGATGCATGAGGAGTCTGAACTTGGCGTTGCTGCACACTGGAAATATAAAGAAGGTGGCAGTGGTCACGGCCGAGGCTCCGCTTATGATGAAAAGATCACTTGGCTGAGAAAACTCCTCGCTTGGCAAGAAGAGATGTCTGATTCTGGTGATATGCTGGAAGAGCTCCGTAGCCAAGTGTTTGATGATCGTGTCTATGCCTTTACTCCGAAAGGGGACGTGGTTGACCTGCCAGCTGTCGCGACACCACTTGATTTTGCTTACCATATTCATTCCGAGGTTGGGCATCGATGTATCGGTGCCAAAGTGGAAGGGCGTATTGTTCCTTTTACATATCGATTGAACATGGGTGATCAAGTTGAAATCATCACTCAAAAAGAGCCGAATCCTTCACGTGACTGGCTTAACCCTAACATGGGGTTTGTGTATTCGAGCCGTGCGAGAGCAAAAGTCCATGCGTGGTTCCGCAAACAAGATCGTGATAAGAACATCACCGCAGGTAAAGAGATCCTTGAAACGGAGCTTGTTAAAATCAATGCGACGTTAAAAGATGCTGAAAGTTATGCACTGAAACGCTTTAATGCCAAAAACACTGATGAGCTCTTCGCTGGGATTGGCTGTGGTGATTTACGGATTAACCAAGTCGTTAATCACATTAATGCATTAGTGAATAAGCCGACAGCGGAAGAAGAAGATCAGCAGCTGCTTGAGAAGCTAACAGAGAGCGGGAATACATCATCATCGGTACAAAAACCAAGTCGTGATGCGATTGTGGTTGAAGGGGTCGATAACTTGATGACTCACCTTGCGCGCTGTTGTCAGCCTATTCCTGGTGATGACATTTGTGGGTTTGTGACGCAAGGGCGAGGCATTTCAGTACACCGCAGTGACTGTGAGCAGCTTGAAGAGCTTCGTCACCATGCCGCAGAGCGTATCATTGATGTTGTGTGGGGGAGTTTTAGTGGTAAATATAAAATCACAGCCCGGGTGTTAGCGACTGAGCGTAATGGCTTGTTGAAAGATCTCACTACGACTTTTGCGAATGAAAAAATCACGGTCAGTGGTATGAAGAGCCGTTTTGATAATAAAAAACAGCTCACTGTGATGGACTTTGAGCTAGAACTCACAGATTTAGCAACGCTAGGGCGTGTGCTTAAGCGTATCGAGTCACTACGTGATGTCGCTCAAGCGAGACGTTTACATTAGTGGTCACATTTGAAGCTGCGCTATTCGCGTAATGATCAATCAATAATTGAGAAGGGGAAGCGACTCGACAGAGAGCCGCTTCCCTTTTTTATAAGGTAATAGGGTTAACTATGTCGAAGACAGCAATGAACGATCTCTTAACTATCATGGCGAAGCTCCGTGATCCTGATGGGGGCTGTCCTTGGGATTTAAAGCAAAGTTTTGACACTATTGTGCCTCATACCATTGAAGAGGTTTATGAGGTCGCAGAGGCTATTTCTGAACAAAACTGGGATGAGTTAAAAGAAGAGCTGGGGGATTTATTGTTCCAGATTGTCTTCTACAGCCAGCTAGCGAAGGAGCAAGGACTCTTTTCATTCGACGACATCGTGGAAGGTTTAAATGAAAAGCTAACCCGCCGCCACCCCCATGTTTTTGGAAATGTTGACTTGGCTGACGAAAATGCTATCAAGGCCAACTGGGAAAAAGAGAAAGCGAGTGAGCGAGTCAGCAAAGGTCAAGAAAGCGTACTGGATAATGTACCATTGGCGCTACCTGCGTTAATTCGAGCTGATAAAATCCAAAAGCGGGTTGCTCAACATGGCTTTGATTGGGACAGTTTTGGCCCCGTTGTCAGCAAGGTGCATGAAGAGATCGATGAAGTGATGGAAGAGGTCACACAACTGTCACCCGACCCTGATAGGGTTGAAGATGAAGTTGGTGATCTACTTTTTGCAGTCGCGAATCTGGCGCGCCATGCCAATGTAAAACCTGAAACGGCGTTAGCTCGTGCGAATAAAAAGTTTGAACGCCGTTTTCGCGAAGTGGAAAAAAGTGTGCTAGAACAAGGTAAGTGTCTGGACGACTGCGACCTCGAAAGCCTAGAAAAACACTGGCAAGAGGTTAAAAAAAGGGAGAGAAATGGCATGTAGTAACATGTCCGAGCTGTCACTTGCGTGACACCAATTGATTTGAGACAAAAAAAATTGAGCATGACTGTGATACTTTTCACGTTGTGGCAATAAAGTGGCTCTGGTATCATAGCGTCCCGTCCAGATACATTTTAATTCCTCTAAACCAACTTCCAGGTTAAGCATGACAACAAACTACATTTTTGTTACTGGCGGGGTCGTATCCTCTCTAGGTAAAGGTATTGCTGCTGCATCACTAGCTGCCATTCTTGAAGCGCGTGGCTTAAACGTCACAATGATG
The DNA here is from genome assembly GCA_043421945.1 of bacterium sp. HQB-150. Taxonomy (GTDB): domain Bacteria; phylum Pseudomonadota; class Gammaproteobacteria; order Enterobacterales; family Vibrionaceae; genus Thaumasiovibrio. The sequence goes on from JBHOGO010000004.1 coordinate 62,352, forward strand.
AAGCTCGACCCATACATCAACGTTGATCCGGGCACAATGAGCCCAACTCAACACGGTGAAGTATTTGTTACGGAAGACGGGGCAGAGACGGACCTAGATTTAGGTCACTATGAGCGTTTCATCCGCACCAAAATGACTAAGCGCAACAACTTCACTGCTGGTCGTATTTACGCTGAAGTATTGCGTAAAGAGCGTCGCGGTGATTATCTTGGCGCTACCATTCAGGTTATCCCTCACATTACCAACGAAATTAAAGAGCGCGTGATCTCTGGTGCAGAAGGTCATGACGTTGCTATCGTTGAAGTGGGCGGAACAGTGGGTGATATCGAATCACTGCCATTCATGGAAGCTATCCGTCAGTTAGCGGTTGAACTTGGTCGTGAGCGCGCGATGTTCATGCACCTTACTTTGGTTCCTTACCTTGCTGCGGCAGGTGAAGTGAAGACAAAGCCAACGCAACACTCGGTTAAAGAACTACTTTCTATCGGTATTCAGCCTGACATTCTTGTTTGTCGTAGTGATCGCATGATCCCTGCAAACGAGCGTAAGAAAATTGCACTTTTCTGTAACGTACAGGAAAAAGCCGTTATATCGATGAAAGACGTAGATTCAATCTACAAAATCCCACAATTAATTAAGGCTCAGGGTCTAGACGATCTTGTATGTCAGCGCTTTGGTATTACTGCGCCAGAAGCTGATCTGTCTGAGTGGGAACAAGTTATTTACGAAGAAGCTAACCCAACGGCAGAAGTCGTTATTGGTATGGTTGGTAAATACATTGAACTACCTGATGCATACAAATCGGTGAACGAAGCATTGAAACATGCTGGTTTGAAAAACCGTTTGTCTGTGAAGATCAAGTATGTTGATTCTCAAGATGTTGAATCTAAAGGTGAAGAGGTACTACAAGGCCTTGACGCTATTCTCGTTCCTGGTGGCTTCGGTGGCCGTGGCGTAGAAGGTAAGATTCAAACTGCAAAATTTGCACGTGAAAACAAGATTCCTTACTTGGGTATTTGTTTGGGTATGCAAGTTGCTCTTATTGAGTACGCTCGTAATGTCGCTGGCCTGGAAGATGCTCACTCATCTGAGTTCAACCCAGCAACGACGAATCCAGTTGTTGGCCTTATCACTGAGTGGGTTGACGGCGAAGGTAAAGTAGAAGAGCGTACTGAGAGTTCAGATCTTGGCGGCACAATGCGACTTGGTTCGCAGCTATGTCACCTTGAAGATGGCTCTAAAGCACGTGAGCTGTATGGCAATGCGACAATTCATGAGCGTCATCGTCATCGCTACGAAGTAAATAACAATCTGCTAGAAAAACTGAAAAAAGCGGGTCTACGTGTTTCAGGTCTTTCTGCAGATAAGAAACTGGTGGAAATCATTGAAGTACCAAACCACCCATGGTTTGTTGCGGCTCAGTTCCACCCTGAGTTCACATCAACACCTCGTGACGGTCACCCGTTATTTGAAGGTTTTGTTGCTGCTGCTGGCGTTTTCCAGCGCGGTGAACTTGACAAGTAATCAAATGGAAAGGCCGCAGCCATAAGGGCCGCGGCTTTGGTTCGCTTTTTAAATTGTTAAAGCAAGAGGAAAGACTAATGTCTAAGATCGTTAAAGTTCTAGGTCGTGAAATTATCGATTCACGTGGTAACCCAACTGTAGAAGCTGAAGTTCACCTAGAAGGTGGTTTCGTAGGTATGGCTGCTGCGCCATCTGGTGCTTCTACTGGTTCTCGTGAAGCTCTAGAGCTACGTGACGGCGACAAAGCACGTTTCCTAGGTAAAGGTGTTCTAAAAGCTGTTGAAGCTGTAAACGGTCCAATCGCTGAAGCGCTAGTTGGCAAAGATGCGAAAGCACAAGCTGAACTTGACCAAATCATGATCGACCTAGACGGTACTGACAACAAAGCTAAGTTTGGTGCAAACGCAATCCTAGCGGTTTCTCTAGCAAACGCAAAAGCTGCTGCTGCTGCGAAAGGCATGCCTCTTTACGAGCACATTGCTGAGCTAAACGGTACTGCTGGCGTATTCTCTATGCCTCTTCCAATGATGAACATCATCAACGGTGGTGAGCACGCAGATAACAACGTTGATATCCAAGAGTTCATGATTCAACCTGTTGGCGCTAAAACGCTTAAAGAAGCTCTACGTGTAGGTGCTGAAGTATTCCACAACCTAGCTAAAGTACTTAAGGCGAAAGGCCTAAGCACTGCAGTTGGTGATGAAGGTGGTTTCGCTCCTAACCTTGAGTCTAACGCTGCTGCTCTAGCTGCAATCAAAGAAGCTGTTGAAGCTGCTGGTTACGAGCTAGGTAAAGACGTTACTCTAGCGATGGACTGTGCTGCATCTGAGTTCTTCGACAAAGAAGCTGGCAACTACAACATGAAAGGCGAAGGTAAAATCTTCTCTTCTGAAGAGTTTAACCACTACCTAGCTGAGCTAGCGACTGAGTACCCAATCGTTTCTATCGAAGATGGTCTTGACGAGTCAGATTGGGATGGCTTCAAGCACCAAACTGAACTACTAGGTGACAAAATTCAACTAGTAGGTGACGATCTATTCGTTACAAACACTAAGATCCTTGCGAAAGGTATCGAGATGGGTGTTGCTAACTCTATCCTTATCAAGTTCAACCAAATCGGTTCTCTAACAGAGACTCTAGCTGCAATCAAGATGGCTAAAGATGCTGGTTACACAGCTGTAATCTCTCACCGTTCTGGCGAAACTGAAGATGCAACTATCGCTGATCTAGCGGTAGGTACTGCTGCAGGTCAAATCAAAACTGGTTCTATGAGCCGTTCTGACCGTGTTGCTAAGTACAACCAACTTATCCGTATCGAAGAAGCTCTAGGTTCTAAAGCTCCTTACAACGGTCTTAAAGAAGTAAAAGGTCAGTAATTCTCTTTGAATTATTAGCTTAAGCTTTTGAAGCCGCCCATCGGGCGGCTTTTTTTATGTCTGTATTTTGTACGGCTGAAGAGTGATGCTGCGATCTATCTATTCTTCAATATGGTATTTAGCGTGCAATTTTACACCACCCAAATGCTCGTTTGGGCACACTCTCGACTTTTTACTCCCAGCGTTAATAAGGTGCTAGCCTATTGATAGGCTTTATGGGATTATTCAGCCAAATCACATTGGTGCTAAAGGCTTACATGCGATTACTTACCTTAACATTGCTTATCACACTGGCGTTGCTGCAAGCAACACTCTGGTATGGAAAAAACGGAGTCTTTGACTATTTCGAAATACGTGATTATGTCGCAGCACAGCAAGAAGCTAACTTAGAGCTTCAACGGCGTAATGAACAGATGTATACCGAGATAGCAGACCTAAATCGTGGTGTTGATGCCATTGAAGAGCGTGCTCGCAATGAGTTGGGTATGATCAAAAAAGGTGAGACATTTTTTCGCGTAATTGATACTGAACAATAGTTATAAATTGGATTTCTGTTTTGACGCACTACTCTCCGCACATTGTTGCCGTTGTTCCTGCCGCTGGGGTGGGAAAACGCATGGCTGCCGATCGTCCGAAGCAATATTTGCAGCTTAATCAAAAGACGATTCTTGAGCATACAATATCTTTGCTATTGTCACACCCTGCAATCTCTCGGGTGGTTGTTGCATTAGGGGAAGATGATCCTTATTACCCAACATTGCCAATCTCATTGAATGATAGAGTCAGCAGAGTCGCTGGTGGAGCTGAGCGGGTCGACTCAGTTCTTGCTGGCATCAATACTGTATCAGAAGAGTGGGTCATGGTGCATGATGCTGCTCGACCCTGCGTGACACTTGCTGATATTGACCTTTTGATTGAATCGGCGAAACAGAGCGATGCGGGGGCAATACTCGCGATGCCTGTTCGCGATACGATGAAACGGGGTAGTGAAGAGGGTGGCATTCAAACAACGGTTTGCCGCGAAGCATTATGGCACGCACTAACACCACAAATGTTCAGAGCCGAACAGTTAAAACAAGCATTGGATAGCGCGATTGAAGCTGGAGTATCGATAACCGATGAAGCGTCAGCGTTGGAGCATTGTGGGTTGAGCCCGCGAATCGTATCGGGACGCAGCGACAATATAAAAATCACTCGTCCTGAAGATCTAGCGTTGGCAGATTTCTACTTATCGCAAAGAATTAAGGAGTCATCATGATTCGTATTGGTCATGGTTTTGATGTACACAAATTTGGTGGTGAAGGTCCGGTTATCATAGGCGGAGTGAAAGTACCTTATGAGCAGGGCCTTATTGCTCACTCTGATGGTGATGTTGCTTTGCATGCCGTTTGTGATGCGCTATTAGGTGCTATAGCCGAAGGCGATATTGGTCGTCATTTTCCTGATACAGATGAAGAGTGGAAAGGCGCTGATAGCAGAGCTCTGTTACGTGAGGTTTATAGCAAGGTTTTAGCTCGAGGTTACACCTTGGGTAACCTCGATGTGACGATTATGGCCCAAGCACCTAAAATGGCCCCACATATTAGTGCAATGTGTTTAAGCATTGCTGAAGATTTACAAACTGACATAGGAAATGTCAACGTGAAAGCGACCACCACAGAACGACTTGGATTTACTGGTCGCAAGGAAGGTATTGCCTGTGAAGCGGTCGTATTAATCACAAAGGCGAACGCATGAGCGAATTAATGAATAGCTTGTCTTATTGGAATGGCAAACCAGCCACCACGGGCAAGATGAAAGTAGAACCTGAGCACTTCATCGTTAAAGAGATACTAGGCTTTGAGTTTAGTGGCCATGGCGAACATTTTATGGTGCACATCCGTAAACGCGGTGAGAACACTAAATATGTGGTCAATGAACTAGCGAAAGCATGTGGTGTGAAATCTCGTGATGTAAGCTGGGCGGGATTGAAAGATCGCCATGCGATTACTGAGCAGTGGATCAGTGTGCAACTACCTGGCAAAGAAGATCCTGATCTGACTGAGTTTGTTGCTACCCACCCAGGCGTTGAAGTGTTGGCGACAGCACGCCATGACAAAAAATTACGCCCTGGTGACTTGAGTGGCAATGAATTTGAATTAACGATTACTAACCTCAATGCTGAAGCAGACATTGAATCAAAGTTAGTGAAAATTAGAGACCAAGGTGTGCCAAACTATTTTGGTGCACAGCGCTTTGGACGTGGTGGAAATAATATTATTTCGGCACGAGCGTGGGGCGACGATGAGTTTCGTGTTCGTGATAAGAGTAAGCGTAGCTTCTATTTGTCTGCGGCGAGAAGTTGGTTGTTTAATCTTGTTTTGTCTGAGCGTATTCAGCAAGGCAATGTCACGACCGTTCTTGATGGTGATGCACTACTTTATGCGAATGATGAGCGTCCAGTTGTTGCCACCACGGAGCAACATAGCAATGATGTTGCTACAGGTGCTGCAACCCTCTCTGGGCCACTAACCGGTGACAATGCCTTGCCATCAGAAGGTGAAGCGGAAGCATTAGAGCTTTCAGTGATTGAGCAAGAGCCATCACTGTTGAAAGTTATCCGTGACAACCGTATGCGACATGATCGCCGACCGCTTCTGTTGCAACCTCAACAGATGAGTTGGACAAAGAGTGATTCAGAGTTAGTACTTAAGTTCACTTTGCCAGCTGGGAGCTTTGCCACCGCGGTATTACGTGAATTAATCCAATTCGAAAGCGAAGAAGAGTAACGATGAGAATATTGATTAGCAATGATGATGGTTTGTGGGCTGAAGGGATTCATGCACTCGCTGATGAATTAAAGCTATTGGGTGAGGTATATCTTGTCGCACCTGATCGTAATCGGAGTGGGGCATCAAACTCGTTGACGCTGGATACCCCGCTACGGATTCAAACCCACACGGCTAATCAAGTTTCTGTACAAGGAACACCAACGGACTGTGTCCACCTAGCATTAAATTCTTTGTTGGACTTTAAGCCTGACTTGGTTGTTGCTGGTATTAATCACGGAGCTAACTTGGGCGATGATGTGCTCTATTCGGGTACAGTCGCTGCTGCGACAGAGGGCCATTTCCTTGATGTCCCTTCTATGGCGGTTTCTTTAGTGGGCAAGACCCATTTTAAGACGGCAGCCCGCGTTGCCAGAGAGGTGATTGAGCGGATGTTGGTCGCCCCTGTTCCTGATAAGCGCCTTTTGAATATTAATGTGCCAGATTGCGACTATGATGAGCTTAAAGGGTGGCAGATTACACGTTTAGGCGCTCGTCACCGTGCAGAAGCCATGATTAAGGATGTAGACCCTCGAGGGCATGATATCTATTGGTTAGGTCCTCCTGGTCCCTGCCAAGATGCAGGACCTGGGACTGATTTCTATGCCCTCGAGCAGAAAAAGGTTTCCATTACGCCGCTACAAGTCGATTTGACGGCACATCAATCGATGTCGGCAGTAGAGCAGTGGTTAGGTAATAATTGATAAAAAAGGGAGAGACACTCCTTGAGTGATCGACAACAACTATATACGGCTTTGCGTGTCGAAGGGGTAGCAGAACAAGCCGTTCTTGATGCCATGGCAACATTGCCTAGAGAGCACTTCATCGATGAAGCGATGGCGCATAAAGCCTATGAGAATAATGCACTACCGATTGGATGCGGGCAAACCATCTCTCAACCCTATATCGTCGCAAAGATGACTTCATTATTGGGATTGCAGTATCGAAGCCGTGTATTGGAAATCGGTACTGGATCTGGGTTTCAAACGGCTGTCTTAGCACAACTCGTTGAACATGTTTACTCTGTAGAACGAATAAAAGCGCTTCAGTGGCAAGCAAAACGTCGATTTAAGCAGCTTGATCTGCATAATATCTCTACAAAACATGCAGATGGTTGGCAAGGGTGGCATAATAAAGGTCCGTTTGATGCCATTATCGTTACTGCTGCGGCAGTCGGTACACCCCAAGCGTTGTTAGAGCAACTTGCGGATGGTGGTCGGCTGGTTGTTCCTGTTGGGGATGACCATCAGGTGTTGAAGCGAATTGTGCGACAAGGAGATACATTTATCAGTGAGGATATTGAGGCTGTGAACTTTGTGCCATTGGTGGCTGGCGAAACAGTTTAATACCATATGAAACCGACAGGGAAGCAGTTCATTCAGGGATGGCGCTTTGCAGCAGGCTTATCAATGAGCCTGTTGGTTGGTTGTGCTTACCATTCCCCAATGACAGATCAAGCGAATACTAAGAATTATCAATCTCTCGAAAGAGGTAGCTATCGTGGTAGCTACTATGAGGTTGCAAAAGGCGATACCCTGTATTTTATTTCCTATGTTACTGATAAGAATGTTAACGATTTGATAACATACAATGAGTTAACTCCCCCCTATACAATATACCCGGGACAAAAGCTTCGTTTGTGGCGCCCAAGGTATACCGCTCCACAATATGGAGAACGCGCAGAGGCTGCACCAGCCGTGGCTGTGGTGGCAACAGCCAGTAAGCCAGTAGCTGTAAAGGAACCAGTTTCACCTCCTTCAAATGTAAAAGATGTAACAAGCGAACCCGTTAAAACTATACCTAGCGCACATAACAATGTAGCTAAAACAGTTGATCCTGTTAAACCCTCAGAGTACTCTCAACAGGAAAGTAAACAAACTGTTACAAAAGATACTCATCCGGCATCAGTTCAACCAACTGAAACACAGCCAGAAAAACCTGCACCGGTTAAGCCGACTCCAACATCAGAGCCAGCGAAACCAGAACCGGTTAAGCCAGCTCCAAAACCGGAGCCAGTGAAGGTATCAGACTGGATGTGGCCGACGAAGGGGAGAGTAATAAGTACGTTTTCCAGTTCTACCAACGGAAATAAAGGCATAGATATTGCTGGACAAAGAGGTCAGTCTATCAATGCAACCGCTGCCGGTACGGTCGTTTATGCAGGAAATGCATTGCGTGGATATGGGAATTTGATCATAGTAAAACACAATGACGATTTCCTAAGCGCATACGCTCATAATGACCAGCTTTTTGTTAAAGAAAATCAAACGGTAACTGCGGGTCAAAAGATTGCAACAATGGGTAGTTCTGGGGCTCAGAGTGTGAAGTTACACTTTGAAATTCGTTATAAAGGTAAGTCGGTTGATCCGATGAAATACCTCAACTAGGTCGTCATTACAGCTTGGTTCGCTGTAATGTGTTGCTATTCGCCACACGGGAGGCGCGCTATGTCTAAGAGTAATACGCTAGCGAAAGAAGAGAGCTTTGACGAAGAGTCAATGAACGAAGTTGAACTCAACGCTGAAGAGTCTGAAACAGTCGAGACTGCCGCAGAGGAAGCCGAGGAGCAGAGCTATGCTGCGACGCAAAAGGCCCTTGATGCAACACAACTTTATCTGAGTGAAATCGGATTCTCACCTTTACTTACTGCTCAAGAAGAAGTGCTTTATGCTCGTCGAGCTTTACGTGGCGATGAGGCTGCTCGTAAACGCATGATAGAAAGTAATTTACGCTTAGTTGTGAAAATTTCTCGTCGATACAGTAATCGTGGTTTAGCATTATTGGACTTGGTTGAGGAAGGTAACCTAGGCCTTATTCGAGCTGTTGAGAAATTTGACCCTGAACGTGGTTTTCGCTTCTCTACCTATGCGACGTGGTGGATAAGGCAGACGATTGAACGTGCCATTATGAATCAAACCCGCACCATCAGGTTGCCTATTCATGTGGTGAAAGAGTTAAACGTCTACCTGCGTACGGCTCGCGAACTTGCTCAAAAGCTCGATCATGAACCAACGGCAGAAGAGATAGCACAAAAGCTAGATAAGCCTGTGGATGACGTAAACCGAATGCTACGTTTGAATGAGCGAGTGGGTTCAGTCGATAATCCGATTGGTGGTGATAGCGAGAAAGCACTCCTTGATATTATCCCTGATGAAAAAGGCGGAGGCCCAGAGGGCTCAACGCAAGAGGATGATATGAAGCACTCTATTGTTGGCTGGCTTCAAGAGTTAAATCCTAAACAACGTGAAGTGTTAGCCCGTCGTTTTGGTCTCCTTGGCTATGAAGCGTCGACGTTGGAAGATGTTGGACGTGAAATCGGCTTAACTCGTGAGCGTGTTCGTCAGATTCAGGTGGAAGGTTTACGCCGTCTGCGAGACATGCTAACTCATCAAGGGTTAAACATTGAGTCTCTCTTTACAGCAGAAAGTTTACAGTAAAAAGCAATACAGTAAGAGCGTTTACAGTAGACCATTTGCCGTTAAATGACTCCCTTCACTGAAATAAAAAAGGCGCTGATAGCGCCTTTTTTATTCATGTTTTCCAAATGGATTTTACTCTACTACCCTTCTCGATTTACCTTACAAAGGGTGTTTCTAACATCTTAAATTTATAAGAGTTTCTTTAATCGATAGAGCTCATCTAATGCCTGTCTTGGGGTTAGATCATCCGGGTCGATTTGTGATAAGAGCATTTCAACCTCACTTGGCTCAGGCAGGAGAGACAATTGTGTTTCTACTCGATCTGCTTTCGTTGAAGCAGAGGTAGTCGGTGCTTGATGTGTTTCTAACTCACGCAACTTAGCCTTGGCATTTTTGATGACTGTTTTAGGAACGCCTGCAAGGCTTGCCACGGCTAGACCATAAGATTTGCTTGCAGCCCCCTCTTGTACAGCATGCATGAAGGCGATTTCATCTCCATGTTCTACAGCATCTAAGTGAACATTGGCTAAACCTGTCAGCATGCCAGGTAATTCAGTGAGTTCAAAATAGTGCGTGGCGAAGAGTGTCATGGCTTTTATTTTGTCAGCCAACCATTCTGCGCTTGCCCAAGCCAGTGATAATCCGTCATAAGTACTGGTACCACGACCTATTTCATCCATTAGAACCAAGCTATTTTGCGTTGCATTGTGCAAAATATTTGCAGTTTCGGTCATCTCAACCATGAACGTCGAGCGCCCAGAGGCAAGGTCATCGGAAGCGCCAATACGAGTGAAGATACGATCAAGTGGTCCGATGTTTGCACCTTCAGCAGGTACAAAGCTTCCTACATGGGCTAACAAGGCAATGAGGGCTGTTTGTCGCATATAGGTCGACTTACCACCCATATTCGGTCCCGTGATAATAAGCATGCGACGCTCGGGGTGGAGCGTGATAGGGTTGGCAATAAACGGGTCTTTAAGGACTTGTTCAACGACAGGATGGCGACCGGCAGTAATTTCAACCCCCGCGTGATCTGTCAACGTTGGGCGGCAGTAGTTTAAGGTATCAGCACGCTCAGCTAAGTTAGCAAGCACATCTATTTCTGCGAGTGATGCAGCAAGTAATTGCAGCGATTCTAAATGTGGAAGCAGAAGATCAAAAAGTGCATCCCATAGCTTCTTCTCTAAAGAGAGAGCTTTTGACTTGGAGCTAAGGACTTTATCTTCATGCTCTTTAAGCTCTGGAATGATATAGCGCTCAGCATTTTTCAGGGTTTGGCGACGAACATAGTGAGCCGGCACGCGGTTACTCTGACCTCGGCTGACTTGGATAAAGAAGCCATGGACGGCATTGTAGCCAACCTTTAACGTATCGATGTCGTGGCGCTCACGTTCACGCGCTTCAAGCTCTTCGAGATAGCGAGTAGCCCCTTGAGCGAGTTCACGCCATTCATCTAGCTCTTCATCATAGCCAGTCGCAATCACTCCACCGTCACGGATCACGACAGGCGGATTGTCCATAATGGCACGTTCAAGCAGGTCACATAGTTCAGGCAAGGGCTCCGATTGTGTTGCTAACACTTTCAGTCGGGTATCTTCAACGCTTTCCAACAGTGAGGCAAGCTCAGGAAGCTGTTGTAGGGCATTTCGCATTCTTGCCATATCACGAGGACGAGCAGAGCGTAGCGCTAATCGTGCAAGAATACGTTCTAAATCACCAATAGCTCTCAATTGCGGGTGAAGATCAGCAAATAGGGCGCTATCTTTTAGCTCAGAGATAGCATCTAAGCGACCGTTCAGTACTGCTTGTTGTCGAATAGGCTGGTGAAGCCAGCGTTTAAGTAAGCGGCTACCCATTGGCGTTGCAGTATGGTCGAGAACTTCTGCTAAGGTGTTATCCACCCCACCAGCCAAGTTATGAGTTATCTCTAAATTACGGCGCGTCGCAGCATCGAGAATGACGGCATCATCGCGTCGTTCAACAGAAAGGCTACGAATATGCGGTAGTGCTGTTCGCTGGGTATCCTTCACATACTGAAGCAAACACCCCGCGGCTGACAGGCCGTGTTCGGCATTCTCAACCCCAAAGCCGACAAGGTCTCGTGTACCAAACTGCTTGTTCAGCTGCGTGCGTGCTGTCTCTAAATCAAACTCCCAAATAGGGCGGCGACGTAAGCCTTGCTGCTCTTCAATAAGATGTGCGTATTCAAAGTCCTCAGGATAAAGCAACTCTGCTGGCTGGGTTCGCTGTAGCTCAGCTAGCAGTGTCTCTTCAGTCTCTGGTTCACTCAGCATAAATCGACCAGAAGTGATATCGAGTGTCGACAGACCAAAGCTATTTTCGCGATGATAAATAGCAGCGATAAGGTTATCTTGACGCTCACTTAGTAGTGCTTCATCACTCACGGTACCGGGGGTCACGATACGAACAACTCTTCGCTCGACGGGACCTTTACTGGTCGCAGGATCACCCACTTGCTCACAAATCGCGACGGAGACCCCCTGCTGTACTAGCTTGGCTAAATAACCTTCTACCGCATGGTAGGGAACACCTGCCATGGGGATCGGCTGGCCGTTAGAATTGCCGCGTTTCGTGAGGGATATATCCAGAAGTTGGGAGGCCTGCTTGGCATCGTCGTAAAACAGTTCGTAAAAATCACCCATGCGGTAAAACAGCAGTACATCTGGATTCTCAGCTTTTAGCCCCAAGTATTGCTGCATCATAGGGGTGTGCTGGGCGCTTTTCGCTTTGCTTTTCGCAGGCTTATCGGTCATTGCTTTCTTCTAAATTAGTGATTGACGAGCGTCTATATCTCGAGGAATACCTGCTGGTGCGGCAGTGATATTGACGACGAGCAGTATTCAAATGTTGGTTAGAGACGATGGCGCTAAACGTGTCCATCGTGTCAACGTCGACCCAATTAGATCTATTGCTGGCAAGGATAGCAAACCTCTGTCTAAGAGGGCAATTGTGATGCTGCTCTTTTAGCGAGTATGGTGTAACTGTGCATAGTCTCTAGGGCTTTTGGCATAGGTCATTCGAAAGCATTTTGAAAAGTAGTTACTGTCAGAAAACCCGCACTGCTCGGCGATAGATTGAATAGAACGGTTGTCACTGGCTTGCAGCAATTGGCATGCATGAGTGAGCTGAACTTCTCTTAAATATCGGCCCGGGGAGGTATTGAGAAATTGGCGGAAAAGTCGCTCGAGTTGCCGCCGACTGACATATGCTGCTTTGGCTATTTTGTCGCTACTCATATCGACGTCAGTATAGTTTTGCTCAATGAAAATAAGTGCTCGGCTTAATGCCAAGGTGGTGGTGGGTGTGTCGTCACTTTGTCCCTGGTAAAAGCGAGAGAGGGTAATGACAAGCTGTTGCATTAAGCTTGTGAGCATCAATTCAAACCCGATAGGTGCCGCTTGATATTCATCACCAATGGCATTCGTCTGTACCAGTACTTGCTCAAGCTGTGATGCTGACAACGTTAATTTTGCTTTGTATTCACTTCTCTTTCTCGCGATAGGATCAACCTTAAACATGGCATGGTACCCCGCAAGCTTTCGCATTGCAGGGACTTCAAAAAAGGGAGAGTGGTTTTCGAACATCAGGTTAATTATTTTTAGCTTTTTGACATGACTAAAGCCATGCTCTGTGTCGCCATGAATAACAAAGACGTCGCCTTGGCTTAGAGGGAAGGAGTGTGTACCGACAGTGTGACTTCCTTCCCCTTCCGTCACAATAAAAAGCTCTGCAAAATCATGCTTATGGGAAGCGAAGTCATCAAGATGATGACCATTGACATAAGCGAAGTTGATGTGAGGGTGTCTCAGGTGTTCGTTGAGCTTATAGGTGATCACCATGTCGCAAAATTCCCTTTTTTTGTCGTGATATTGGTAGATATGCGAGCACTTGAATCTTACTATTTTCCTATCGAATAGAAAATAGATAGACGCGATAACGTCGATTCAGTCAGTAGAGGCTTTCTTTAGGAAAATGATCATGAGCAATGTATTTGATGTACCGTATTTTTCCGATTGGCCACAGATCCAGTCGTTGATAAGCAAAGATCCAGCCCTTGAAAGCAGAGTGGCAGAGATTGTTGGTCAAATGACTCTAGAAGAAAAAGTCGGACAGATGATCCAGCCTGAGCTGCGTAGCTTAACGCCACAAGAAGTGATCGATTACAAAATTGGTTCAATTTTAAATGGTGGTGGATCATGGCCTGATGAAAATAAGCTGGCGTCTTCCTCTGCATGGGTCGAAAAAGCCGATGCATTTTGGTTGGCAGCTGAAGAAGCTTTTGTTGACCGTCCGTTCCGTATTCCTTTTATCTGGGCAACAGATGCTGTGCATGGACATAACAATGCTTACCATGCGACGGTCTTCCCTCATAACATTGGCCTAGGGTGTGCGCGTGATCCGGAATTAATTCATCGTATTGGACGAATTACAGCGAAAGAAATAGCAGTAACAGGGCTTGATTGGACATTTGCTCCTACAGTAGCGACACCACGCGATCTTCGTTGGGGGAGAGTTTATGAAGGTTATGCTGAAGATCCCGAAGTAACCTACGTATATGCGGCTGAGATGGTTAAAGGGCTGCAGGGGGATCAGAAAGAACTGCAAGATGACCACCATGTCATTTCAAATGTGAAGCACTGGGTTGGTGACGGAGGGACAGCTCAAGGTGTTGACCGAGGTATCAATCATTACAGTGAAGCACTACTTCGAAATGTGCATGCGATGGGCTATTTCAGCGGCTTAGATGCAGGTGCACAAGTTGTGATGTCGTCATTTAATAGTTGGGAGTGTGACGCTAACTATGATCAAGATCGTGACTTAACGACAAATGAGATTGAGCAATGCTCTTACCGCGCTTCTGCTGTTTATAACAATAAGGTGCATGGTAGTCGGTATCTATTGACGGATGTATTGAAAGAGAAAATGGGGTTTGATGGTTTAGTTGTGACTGATTGGCATGGTCATTCTGAGGTGAGTAAGTGCTCAGATAACAACGCAAGCTATGCCATTAATGCCGGCAATGATGTATTGATGGTGCCGGTGCGCGCACATTGGAAGGCTGTTTATCGTCAAACGGTAGAGGATGTGAATCACGGGATTATTTCGATGGCACGTATTGATGATGCCGTGACTCGGATTCTCCGCGTTAAGATGCGTGCAGGGTTATGGGAAAAGCCTCAACCTTCAGCCCGTTCATTGGCCGCAAAACAATCGGTGATGGGGTGTGATGCACATCGAGAAGTTGCTCGGGAAGCTGTTCGTAAATCTATGGTTTTACTAAAGAATAAAGGTCAACTTCTTCCTTTGAAACCCAGCCAGCGCATTATCCTGACGGGAAGTGCCGCGCATGATCTACAGAAACAATCTGGCGGTTGGAACTTAACCTGGCAAGGTGACGAAAATAGCCTCAGTGATTTTCCTGGTGCAACAACGGTCAAAATGGCATTTGAATCGGCACTTGGGGAGAGCAATGTGACTTATGACCCTCAATTGAAAGGGGAGTTACAACAGGGTGATATTGCAGTCGTTGCTTTTGGGGAAGACCCCTACGCAGAAATGATGGGGGATATTAAAGAGTGGCAGAGCTTAGCTTTTTCTGAGTTAAAGCGTAGTTATGCCGCCGATTGTGAAAAAATAGCCAACCTTAAGTCTCATGGGCTCAAGGTTATCGCATTGTTTTTTAGTGGTCGCCCGCTTTATCTTAATCAAGAAATAGCCCTATCTGATGCCTTTATTGCCGCATTCTTACCGGGTAGCGAGGGAGATGGCATTGCCGATGTCATGGTTGGAAAAGAGAGCGGAGAGCCCCGTTATGACTTTCAAGGTACACTCTCTTATAGCTGGCCAAATCGCAAAAATAGTTATGTCGTTAACTGCCTACCACGTCATATCCCTGATTATCAGGTACCTGATATTGAGCAAGACCCTAGAGGTGAGCATAAACCGTTATTTGAATATGGGTATGGTTTAAATTACACGACAAATATTCAAGAGCTGGATCTCGATAACATTACCTTAGATCAATCTGTTACGAATGATGAAAATAACAAGGTTAAGCACCTGTTCGGTATTAAGGCAACGTTGGGTGATTACAAGCTTAAGGTGGTGGCGTTACCGACGGATGATATTCGTGTCTCGGGGATCGATATCTCTAGAAATAACACAACACAGACGCCATCGCTATTGAGTACGCCGTTTAGCTACCAACAGCAACAAGATGCGATAACTTTGGAGCTTGAAGGAGGGCAATCTTGTATTTACATCGAAACGGGGTCTTCACTGCCTGAGCCATGGCACCGTAGCGCCTTGAAGGGTGCATCTGTACTTTTTGATGTGAAAGTTGATGTGCCCATTAATGGTGACGTTGCACTTTCAATGAATGATTTAACATCGACGAATAAGAGACTTTACGTGGATGTTAGCCATCATTTCACGAAGGCGATAGAGTGCTTTCAAACAGTCACCGTGCCGATGAGTGAGCTTATCTCGCTCGAGTCTCAATTAGACAGTGTGACGACGCCTTTTGAATTGTCGATGTCTGGTAAAGGACGTTTTGTCATTGCCAATATTCGTTGGGAATTTCATTAATGTTATAGGGTCTAGATGTATTGAATACAGCGACGACATTAATGAACTTAATGAAAAAGTAAGGCTGGTTTTCCTTTAATTGGTATGAGCGATAACCGGTATCATTCTTGTAGTCGTAACGAGAAAGGCTCAGAATAAGCGTTGGTTTTTCAGCGCTTTTTTATAGGAGTTGCCATGCACAATATCAATATATTAAGTGAGCGCCTTGGGTTAGCACTGCTCGCGAAAAAGCAGGTTATTGCAACGGCAGAATCATGCACAGGAGGTGGGGTTGCTACCGCAATGACGGATATAGCCGGTAGTTCAGCCTGGTTTGATCGCGCTTTTGTCACCTATAGCAATGAATCGAAAATTGAAATGCTAGGGGTTAAGGAAGCCACATTGAATGAGCATGGTGCCGTGAGCGAAGCGACAACTATCGAAATGGCACAGGGCGTATTGAGGCATTCAAGGGCAACGTTGGCAGTCTCAATCAGTGGTATAGCCGGTCCCGCTGGTGGAAGTGCAGAAAAGCCTGTCGGTACCGTGTGTTTTGGCTTTGCTGGTAAGAATGGTTGGTTACTAACTACGACTTGCCATTTTCATGGCGATCGCCATGAAGTACGTCAGCAAGCGGTTGAAAAAGCGTTGTCGGTGGCTCTTAAATACGTAACTGAAACAGAGTTTACTTAAGCTATTCAACGAAAAGTTTGCAATCAGTTATAGACACTGTATGAATGGACAGTATAATGGAATTCCATCTTTGAGAACATGTGTGTGGAGAGTCGAATGGACGACAACAAACAGAAGGCACTGGCTGCGGCGCTAGGCCAAATCGAAAAGCAATTTGGTAAAGGCTCGATCATGCGTCTGGGTGATGATCGTACCATGGACATTGAAACTGTTTCTACCGGTTCTCTTTCTTTAGATATCGCGTTAGGGGTAGGTGGTTTACCTTACGGTCGTATCGTTGAAATCTACGGCCCTGAATCATCAGGTAAAACGACCCTAACTCTACAAGTGGTTGCAGAGGCACAAAAGCAAGGTAAGACTTGTGCTTTTATCGATGCCGAGCACGCCTTGGATCCCGTTTATGCTCGTAAGCTAAACGTTGATATCGATAACCTATTAGTTTCTCAACCTGATACCGGTGAGCAAGCGCTAGAAATCGCCGATGCACTAACACGCTCAGGTGCTGTTGATGTCATCATTGTTGACTCCGTTGCTGCATTGACACCAAAAGCAGAAATTGAAGGCGAAATGGGTGACTCTCACATGGGTCTTCAAGCGCGTATGCTTTCGCAAGCAATGCGTAAGCTGACGGGTAATATCAAAAACTCCAACACACTGATGATTTTCATCAACCAAATCCGTATGAAGATCGGTGTGATGTTTGGCAACCCTGAAACAACTACGGGTGGTAATGCACTTAAGTTCTACGCTTCTGTTCGTCTTGATATTCGCCGTACTGGTGCAATCAAAGAAGGCGATGAAGTGGTTGGTAACGAAACTCGAGTTAAAGTTGTTAAAAACAAAGTGGCGGCGCCATTTAGACAAGCTGAATTCCAAATCCTCTATGGCCAAGGCATTAACGTGCTTGGTGAACTTGTTGATCTTGGTGTGAAGAACAAGCTTGTTGAAAAAGCGGGTGCTTGGTACAGCTACAACGGTGACAAGATTGGTCAGGGTAAAGCAAATGCTTGTAAGCATCTGAAGGATAACCCAGCGATTGTCGCAGAGTTAGATAAGAAACTTCGAGATCTACTATTGCAGAAAGCAGCAGTAGAATCTGACGCTGCAGAAAATGAAGATGCAGCGGAAGACGAAGCATTTTAAGCATGAAGCAATCTGCTTATGAAGCCGCGGTGGGACTCTTGTCCCGCCGTGATCATGGTGAAAAAGAGCTACGCAGTAAATTGCTGAGTAAAGGTTTCCCATTTGACGATGTCGCGCAAGCGATTGTCCGTTGTAAAGAGTATGGTTACCTTGATGATGGGCGTTATAGTGAAATGATGCTTCGTAATGGCATTATGAAAGGCTGGGGCCCACAACGTATCCAGCAAGCACTCAGGCAAAAAGGGATTGCAGATAGCCGTGTACAAGAGCTCTTCTTAGATCTCGATGTCGATTGGTTTGAACAGGCTCGAAATACAGCCCAGCGCAAATTTGGTTCGTGTTCAGTGCCTAATGGTGATCATCAAAGTCATTTAAAAGAGAAAGCAAAACGCTTTCGATTCTTGCAATATCGAGGCTTTGACTTCGAGCAAGCCAATTATGCCTTGGAGTCTTTGAGCATATAAGCCATTATCGCTCAATGCTTTCTTCCTCTTATCTTATTTTCTTCGTGTTATCGTTCTCGCATCATTTCCATGCTATTCCTATGATGGCTATATGTATAGCTGTTCGCTTTTCTGCAGGCGAGGGTGGAGTTATGCGAGAATACTGCTGTAGAGGTTGACCGAACCCTTCCCATGCACATGCCTCTTAATGAATATACAGACGTAACGATTCGCGACGATTGATCACTTAAATGAAATAGAAGACTAACTTTTATTTTAAATGCAGACATTTAGACAGTGGCATTACCGTAATGTGACGTTATTTCGACGTAATAATTACGGTATTCATGTTTTTTTCCCTCCTATATTCAAGCTGGCTGTTTTACAATAACGCACATTCTATTCGTCGCGGTTGAATTTTGCACATTCGACTGCGATTTTGTTGATCAACAAATATATCGTTTTTCAGGAATTGCCAATGTACATGAGCACAGACGAGATACGCCGCGCATTTCTTGCGTTTTTCGAGAGCAAAGGACACCAAATCGTAGAGAGTTCATCGCTAGTACCCGCAGATGATCCAACGTTAATGTTTACCAATGCCGGAATGAATCAGTTTAAAGATACGTTCTTAGGTGTTGAAAAGCGTAACTATACGCGAGCGACATCGGCCCAGCGCTGTGTGCGTGCTGGCGGTAAGCACAATGATTTGGAAAACGTTGGCTTTACTGCCCGTCACCATACTTTCTTTGAAATGTTGGGTAACTTTAGTTTTGGTGATTACTTCAAACAAGACGCGATTAAGTATGCATGGGAGTTTTTAACAGAGACGTTGAAACTACCAGCTGACCGTTTGCTTGTGACTGTCTATGAGACAGACGACGAAGCATTTGCGATCTGGAATGAAGAGATGGGTATTCCTGCAGACCGCATTATCCGTATCGGAGATAAAGAAGGTGGTAAACCTTTCGAGTCGGATAACTTTTGGCAGATGGGTGACACAGGTCCTTGTGGTCCATGTACTGAAATTTTCTATGATCACGGTGAACATATTTGGGGTGGACGCCCTGGTACGCCAGAAGAAGATGGCGACCGTTTCATTGAAATTTGGAACAACGTATTCATGCAGTTCAACCGTCAATCTGACGGCACGATGGAACCACTTCCAAAGCCATCCGTTGATACGGGTATGGGTATTGAGCGTATTGCCGCTATCATGCAAGGCGTACACTCAAACTATGAAATCGATGTATTCCAAACATTAATTAAAGATACCGCGGCAGTGATTGGTTTTGACGATCTTAATAACCAATC
This sequence comes from bacterium sp. HQB-150, assembly GCA_043421945.1. Lineage (GTDB taxonomy): Bacteria > Pseudomonadota > Gammaproteobacteria > Enterobacterales > Vibrionaceae > Thaumasiovibrio. The sequence goes on from JBHOGO010000004.1 coordinate 81,659, forward strand.
GCTACGTGTTGTTGCTGACCATATTCGCTCTTGCGCATTCTTAATTGTTGATGGTGTTATGCCATCAAACGAAGGCCGTGGTTATGTTCTGCGTCGTATTATTCGTCGTGCGGTACGTCATGGTAACAAGCTAGGCGCACAAGGCGCTTTCTTCCATAAACTCGTTGGTCCTCTAGCCACGATTATGGGAACTGCGGGTGAAGAGCTTAAAAAGCAACAAGCCGTTGTTGAGAAAGTACTTAAAGTTGAAGAAGAGAACTTTGGCCGCACGCTTGACCGTGGTATGGCTATTCTGGCTGAAGCGCTAGATGGGCTGGATGGCAAAGTACTCGACGGTGAAACCGTGTTTAAACTTTACGATACCTACGGTTTCCCAGCGGATTTAACCAATGATGTCGCGCGTGAACGTGGTTTATCTATCGATGAAGCTGGCTTCGAGTCAGCGATGGAAGCTCAACGCCAACGTGCACGTAATTCTGGTTCGTTTGGTGTGGATTACAACAACGTCATCAAAGTTGATGCAGAGAGTGAATTCTGTGGCTACGAAGCGACTCAAGGTAACGCGACTATCGTTGCGCTTTACCGTGACGGCGAAGCAGTAGATAGCCTATCTGAAGGTGATAACGGGCTTATTGTTCTCGACAATACCCCTTTCTATGCTGAGTCTGGTGGTCAGTGTGGTGATGCAGGTTCGATTAGTGGTTTTACTGTAGACGATACACAGAAATTCGGTAATGCCATCGGTCATCAAGGCCAAATGACTACCGGTTCATTGACTGTTGGTCAGGCTGTTGAGGCGCAAGTCGATGCGACTCGTCGTGCTGCAATTACGCTTAACCACTCTGCAACGCACCTATTGCACGCTGCATTACGTAACTTACTAGGCGAGCATGTCGCACAGAAAGGTTCACTAGTGAAAGCTGACGGCCTGCGTTTTGACTTCTCTCACCTTGAAGGCGTGAAGCTTGAAGAGCTGCGTGAAATTGAACGTGTTGTGAATGAGCAAATTCGTCACAACCATTCGATTGATACCAATGTCATGGATATCGAATCAGCGAAGCAGAAAGGGGCAATGGCACTCTTTGGCGAAAAGTATGACGATGAAGTCCGTGTTCTAAGCATGGGCGAGTTCTCAACAGAGCTTTGTGGTGGTATCCACGCTAAGAATACAGGTGATATTGGTCTATTTAAGATCGTATCTGAAGGCGGTATTGCTGCTGGTATTCGTCGCATTGAAGCGGTTACCGGTCAAGCAGCTATCGAAGCGCTACATGCTCAAGAGCAAGCGCTCGTTGACGCGGCAAACTTACTGAAATCTGACCAGGCTTCTGTTGTGGAAAAAGTGGGCGCTTTAGTTGGTCACAGCAAAGCGCTAGAGAAAGAAATTCAGCAGCTAAAAGACAAGCTAGCAGCCCAAGAAGGTGCAGGGCTTGTGAATCAAGCCAAAGACATTAATGGTGTGAAGGTTCTGGTCGCTAAGCTTGATGATGCAGATAACAAAGCACTACGCGGTATGGTTGATGAACTGAAAAACCAGTTAGGTAGTGGCATTGTTGTTCTTGGTAATGCAAGTGGTGACAAAGTTGGCCTTATCGCAGGTGTGACAAAAGATCTAACAAGCAAAGTAAAAGCAGGCGAGTTAGTTAACCTTGTTGCACAACAAGTTGGGGGTAAAGGTGGCGGCCGTCCTGATATGGCTCAAGCTGGTGGTACTGATGTTGCAGCTTTACCTGCAGCATTAGAATCCGTTACTCCATGGTTAACAGAAAAGCTATAAGCTTTTTTAGGAGAAGATAAGTAAGTGGCACTGATCGTCCAAAAATTTGGCGGAACCTCTGTCGGTTCCGTTGAAAGAATTGAGGCAGTCGCTCGACGAGTGATTAAGGCTCAGCAGCAAGGACACCAGATAGTGGTGGTCGTTTCAGCAATGTCTGGTGAGACGAACCGTCTTCTGGGTCTAGCAAAACAGATAGATGAAGTTCCTGCGGGGCGAGAGCTAGATGTTTTATTATCTGCTGGTGAGCAGGTATCGATGGCGTTACTCGCAATGGCCATCAATAGGCAAGGGATAAAAGCGACGTCATTGACAGCGGATCAGGTCGGCATTACCACTCAAGGTGGGTTTAATAATGCAGAGATTGATCAGGTGTCAACGGCACGATTGAACGAATTGCTTTCGATGGACCATATAGTGATTGTTGCTGGCTTTCAGGGTCGCGATGAAAAGGGAAATATCACGACATTAGGACGCGGTGGTTCAGATGCGAGTGCTGTCGCGCTCGCGAGTGCGCTAAATGCCGATGAATGTCAGATATTTACCGATGTAGACGGTGTGTATACCACCGATCCAAGGATTGAGCCACATGCAAGACGTCTTGATAAGGTAGACTTCAGGACGATGACGATGATGGCTAAGCTGGGGGCTAAGGTACTACAGCTACAATCCGTGGAGTATGCTCATCAACATCAAGTGCCACTACGTGTCTTGTCTTCTTTTGAAGATGAGGTCATGACTGATGGCACTTTGGTCACGATGAATGTTAACTGTCAGACTTCAATAGCTGGTATTGCTGTCTTGTCTAATCAACATCTTTTTTCGCTTACTTCTCAGGGCGAAAAAATGATTTGGCAAAATGCTGGTATTGAGTCTCAGTTATGGAATAATGTGATAGATGAAACAAATTCTTCACATGTTGTGGTGTCAGGTGCAAATTTGGCACAATTGAAGCTAGCGCATTGTGATGAATTGGATCATATTGACAATGTAGCGACATTATCCGTCGTCGGAAATGCTGCAACGGAATGCGAGCAGGCGATGTTAGCGACGCTGGCCAGTGAGGGAATTGTTGTGTATAAAGTGCAACATTTGCCGCAATGTCTATGCTTATTGGTAGCTGAATCTGACCATAAGCAAGCGGTGAAGCTACTTCATGCGCAATTTGTGGTTGCTGGTCTTTCAAAGCATGAGCCTGAACTATTGGCAGTGTCGTAACAGAAAGGCGAGTTCGCTGTTAAATACTATAAAGTAGAGATTACTCAAGGAGCACACGAATGCTTATTTTGACTCGTCGCGTAGGTGAGACGTTAATGATTGGTGACGAAGTCACCGTTACAGTTCTGGGTGTAAAAGGTAACCAGGTACGTATTGGTGTGAATGCACCAAAAGAAGTATCTGTGCACCGTGAAGAGATTTACATGCGCATACAAGCTGAGAAGGGTGCTGGCGCGGAAAACGCAGGCAACTTCTAAAAGAAAGTCGGTCTAATGGCCGACTTTTTTATTTTTAGCCTCTTTAAAGCGAGCTATCGCTTTGAAGGCGCTTATTTGATGTGATAACTGGGCGCTTGCCCTTGTTCTCTATTATTCGTTTCTAGAGTCACTGACAAGACACATCATTCCCCCTCTCTCATTTACCTCTCTGAAGTCTTCATAAACGAATGCAGAGCTACTGGCATTGTCAGCCGTCTGTGCCATTCTATGCAGCCTCAATGAAGTGATTCTTTAAGTCTTCGCTTAATTTGGGCTAGGTACTCATCTTATCGTTCCTCTTACTAGGTGTTTTTTCTTCATGAGAAGGCTCTACACGGCAGTGAATAGTCTAAAAGGCATTATTGTGATGTCGTTAAAGTTAATGTCAGTAAAGGGGAGGGGCTTAGCTTTCCGTCGTTTTTTGATAATACCTTTCGATTATTGGGGCGTGGTAAAAGTTTTTCGTCAAACCTTCTGTTAGGATGAAACGTAATATCGGCAGTATCACCTATTTGATTCTGTAGGAAAAACTACCACATCGTTGCTTTATGAGTCACTTTGATTGCGAAGTGTGCAAGTGAACTTTATTTCTTAATTTTTCTCGATAAAATGTTTGACATATTTTCGCTGCGAAGTAATATGTGCCCCCACAAGACGGTGAGGTGGCCGAGAGGCTGAAGGCGCTCCCCTGCTAAGGGAGTATACGGTTTATAGCCGTATCGAGGGTTCGAATCCCTCCCTCACCGCCATTTTTTCTCGTTTTAGTAAAAACGACATTGCGCGCTCGTAGCTCAGCTGGATAGAGTACCTGGCTACGAACCAGGCGGTCGGAGGTTCGAATCCTCCCGAGCGCG
>JBHOGO010000004.1:85861-120312 GCA_043421945.1 bacterium sp. HQB-150
GCGTCCGTAGCTCAGCTGGATAGAGTACCTGGCTACGAACCAGGCGGTCGGAGGTTCGAATCCTCCCGGACGCGCCACTTTCTTAATGATAAGAAGTGTAAAAAGATACGGATGTTTTATTATTTGCAAGGTATTTCTTAAGTTTATCTTCCTCGACTAAGACATATATTTTGCTTCTGATTGAAAGAAAGGCCTGACTTATGAGTCAGGCCTTTTTTTTGTTCTGCTAATCTCTTCCTCTTCAGCATATCCCCCTTAGTATCGAATACTCATGCTGCATTCTTCGCATTTTTATCATTAGCTGGTCAATAAAATGTCATGAATGTTGATTTATGTTAAGATTTGCAGCCATTTTTGACGTTAATGTGGGTGAAACGTCAATCCATGCGACGGAGTGTCGCGAGTTAAATGGTAGAAAGGAAGCAGGATGTCAAATATCAGTGATCTGCTAGTAGAAGCAGCAACACTCATGCTAACCGGTATGGTTGTTGTCTTTTTGTTTTTAAGCACCTTAATTTTTCTTGTTCAGCTTTTAGCGAAGCATTTACCTGCTGAGATCGCTGAAACGCATGAGCTACCTTCTCGAGCAACACCATCAAATACAGCGTCAGGTGTTTCGCCTAATGTTGTCGCAGCGATCGCGGCGGCAGTGAAGCAGCACCGACAACGCAACGCATAATTTAGTCGGACAATTCGATTACAAGGAGTTTGAGCATGTCCAAACCATTAGCATTAACCGATGTGGTACTTCGCGATGCCCATCAATCATTATTTGCGACCCGCATGCGAGTCGAAGATATGTTACCGATTGCAGAGCAGCTAGATAAAGTTGGTTATTGGTCACTGGAAACCTGGGGTGGGGCCACGTTTGATGCGTGTATTCGATTCCTTGGTGAGGATCCGTGGGAGCGTTTGCGCCTTTTGAAGGCAGCAATGCCAAATACACCAATGCAAATGCTACTTCGTGGCCAAAACTTATTGGGTTATCGTCACTATGCTGATGATGTTGTAGATAAGTTTGTTGAACGAGCACATAAAAATGGTATGGACGTATTTCGTATTTTTGATGCGATGAATGATGTACGTAACTTTGAGCGTGCCGTAAAAGCGACAGTGGATGTCGGTGGGCACGCTCAGGGCACGCTATCTTATACGACTAGCCCTTACCACACATCTGACACTTGGGTTGATCTGGCTAAGCGCCTAGAAGATCTTGGTTGCCACTCCCTATGTTTAAAGGATATGGCTGGGCTGCTTAAACCTTATGAAGCAGAAGAGGTTATTACTCGCATTAAAGCTTCTTGTGACATCCCTCTTGCCCTTCATTGCCATGCGACTACTGGTCTTTCTGCAGCGACTGCCGTTAAAGCTGTTGAAGCAGGCTTAGATATTCTTGATACCTCTATTTCGTCAATGAGCCAGACCTATGGCCACACAGCTACTGAAACGGTTGTCGCGATGTTGGAAGGCACTGGACGAGATACCAACCTTAAACTTGATCAACTCGCGCCAATCGCGACTTATTTCCGTGAAGTTCGTAAGAAATATGCGAAGTTCGAAGGTCAACTAAAAGGTGTAGATTCTCGCATTCTGATTGCACAAGTTCCTGGCGGTATGCTGACGAACATGGAAGGTCAGCTGAAAGAGCAAGGCGCCGCGGATCGTATGGATGAAGTATTGGCTGAGATCCCTCGTGTTCGTGAGGATCTTGGTTATATTCCATTGGTGACGCCAACCTCACAGATCGTCGGTACGCAGTCAGTGATTAACGTATTGACGGGAGAGCGCTATAAGTCGATTACCAAGGAGACAGCTGGCGTACTCAAAGGTGAATATGGTAAACCACCTGCTGACGTGAATGCTGAGCTTCAAGCGAAGGTGCTTGATGGCGGTGAAGCTATCACTTGTCGCCCTGCGGATCTGATTGAGCATGAGCTTCATGTACTCACTGATGACCTTGTTGCAAAGGCAAAAGAAGAGAATATCACGCTCGCAGAACAGAAGGTTGATGATGTTCTGACCTATGCTCTTTTCCCGCAAGTTGGCTTGAAATTCCTGAAGAACCGCAATAACCCTGATGCATTTGAACCGGCACCGGGTAAAGAGCAGCCTGAAGAGAAGCCAGTAGCTGCACCTGTTGTTGCAGCAGGTGGTATTGAAGCGTATAGCGTGAAAGTGAACGGTCAGGTCTTTGATGTTGAAGTAGGGCCTGCAGGCGAAGTATCGTCTGTTTCATTAGCAAGTGAAGCGCCGGCAGCAGCGGCACCTGCGGGCAATGCAGAACCTGTTCCTGCCCCATTGGCTGGTAACATCTTTAAGATTCAAGTTCAGGCAGGCAGCCAAGTGAGTGAAGGTGATGTGCTTGTTGTTTTAGAAGCGATGAAGATGGAAACAGAAGTACGTGCTGCACGTGGCGGCACTGTTGACCAAATTCTCGTTAAAGAAGGTGATACAGTCGCGGTAGGTACGCCTATCCTGAGCCTTGCATAGTAGTAGAGGATGTCATGGAAGGACTAATGATCCTGTGGAATAACACAGGGATTGCCCATTTTCAGTTTGGACAGATCGCCATGATTTTGGTGGGTTGTGGTCTACTGTTTTTGGCAATAAAGAAAGGATTTGAGCCATTACTATTGGTACCTATCGGCTTCGGCGCCATTTTAGCTAACATTCCTAATGCGGGTTTTACCGATGAGGGTGGCTTGCTATACATGGTGTATGAAGCTGGTATCGCTACAGGAGTGTTCCCGTTACTCATCTTCATGGGTGTAGGGGCAATGACTGACTTTGGAGCGTTAATCGCGAATCCGAAGACGCTTCTTCTTGGCGCAGCGGCACAGTTTGGTATTTTCGCCACACTGTTTGGTGCCATCATGCTGAACTTGGTTCCAGGTATGGAGTTTACGCTTCAGGATGCCTCGTCTATTGCTATTATCGGCGGTGCTGATGGTCCAACGGCTATCTTCTTAGCCAGTAAACTATCCCCTGATCTTCTAGGGGCTATTGCGGTGGCTGCGTATAGCTATATGGCGTTGGTTCCGATCATCCAACCACCGATCATGAAGGCGTTTACGACGGAAGAAGAGCGTAAAATTCAGATGGCTCAACTTCGTCATGTAGGCAAAGTCGAAAAGACGGTCTTCCCGTTAGCTGTGCTGATGATGACGATTCTTTTCTTACCGTCAGCGACACCTTTGGTTGGCATGTTCTGTTTAGGTAACCTAATGCGTGAATCGGGGGTGGTAGATCGCCTTTCTAGCACCGCACAAAACGAGCTCATTAATGTCGTGACAATTTTCCTTGGTCTCGGTGTGGGCTCTAAGCTACAAGCTGATAAATTTCTTCATGTACAGACGTTGGGTATTTTGGTGTTGGGCGCTGTTGCCTTCAGTATTGGTACCGCAGCAGGTGTCATGATGGCGAAGCTACTTGCTAAACACTCTAAAGAGCCAATCAATCCACTGATTGGTGCTGCGGGTGTTTCTGCAGTTCCCATGGCGGCACGTGTTGTGAATAAAGTGGGTTTGGAGTCAAATCCACAAAACTTCCTACTTATGCACGCAATGGGCCCCAATGTTGCTGGTGTTCTTGGGTCAGCCGTTGCGGCGGGTATTTTGCTCGCACTGGTAGGTGGTTAACTGATTACTCAGTCGGCGACGAAATTACTCCTATTACGATGAGTCATTGTATTGGAGCATTTTTAGGCAAGTTAGCTATTTATCTATTTGACCCTGATAGCATTTTCGCAATAGGGATGATTTGACGATGGCAACATTGCGCTAAACGATTATGATATGACGGGTAGCTTAGGCTACCCGTTTTTATATCTGGGAGAAAAATAATGAATAATAATCGTCTGCAGATCACCACTTTTGGTCAACCTTCTGTATTGAACTTAGCTCAAGAAGTTATTCCGGCAGTAAAGCCCGGTCAGGTTGTGGTGAAAGTCGCCTTTGCTGGTATTAATCCAGTGGATGCCAAAACGCGTGCGGGTTTAGGTTGGGCCGCTGAGCGTTGCAAAGATCAACTTCCTTGGACACCAGGGTTTGATTTTTCGGGTGAGGTCGTTGCCGTTGCTGACGATGTGAAGACTCCTACAGTGGGTGATCGTGTTGCTGGTGTCACGCTTGATGGTGGGTGCTATAGCGAGTTCCTTGCAGTTAATGCCCAACAAGCTATTGCTGTGCCTGAGAGTGTTCAGCTTGATGCGGCAGCGGCAGCGCCTTTGGCTGCACTCACGGCACATCAGGCTCTGCAACACGGGAAGTTGGAGAGTGGTGAGCGCGTACTTATCTTAGCGGGTGCGGGCGGTGTGGGTCACCTCGCTATTCAGTTAGCGAAAGAGATGGGGGCTCAGGTGTATGCCTCTTGCTCAAGCCCGAACGTGGCATTTGTCCAAGCCTTGGGCGCAAACGCCTTAGATTACACTAAGGGTGATTTGGATATTGAAGGTGTTGATCTGCTTGTTGACCTTGTTGGTGGCGAGGTGGGTATGAGTGCGCTCTCTTGCGTTAAAAAAGGCGGCAGAGTCGTCACCGTGCCTTCAGTGACTGCCCCAAAAATTAAAGAACAAGCCGCTAAGCTCTCTTTATCTGCAACAGGCATGCTTATCGAACCTCGTGCTGAAGAGTGTAGCGATATCTTTTCTCGTCTTGCTGAGCAAACACTGACGGTTCATATTAGCGATCGTTTTGTTCTTGCGAATGGTCACGAAGCTCATAAAGCCATTGAAACAGGCCGCACCCGCGGTAAATTAGTTTTAACGGTGTCAGGGAAATTATAATCAATGGGTGAAATTGTCCCTTTCATTACAGCCATGTTTGCAGGTGAAAGTGGTCTATGGTTACTGTTCATTACGGGCTTTCTCAGCGCAACGTTATTGCCCGGTGGATCGGAAGCGGCGTTAATTGCCGCTTTAAATTTAGGTGACCATAGCACCACTTTGTTAATTATTGTCTCGACAGTCGGTAACACCCTTGGCGGAATGACGAATTATTGGCTGGGTCGGCTACTGCCAGATAAAACTTCTGATGAGAAGCATGGTCATAAAGCGTTGTCGTGGTTAAAACGCTATGGCTACTGGGCGCTGCTATTGAGCTGGTTACCGGTTATCGGTGACCCCTTGTGTCTTGCTGCTGGATGGCTCCGTCTTAACCATAGCTTAAGTTTTGTTATTGTTTTCATTGGTAAAGCATTGAGGTACATCGTCTTGGCGATGATTGTATCTGGTATTCTTTAGGAGTAGACGAGTGCGATCTGGATTTATTGCGTTACTTAGTATCACCTTGATGGCTTGCAGTCATCTTTCTCCCTCTGTGTCAGAGTCATTGCCAAATGGCGTGACTTTAATTGATTCACATGACGTCGCACCGGGTGATACCGGTATTAGTTACAAAAAGTATCAGTTAGCTAACGGCTTAACGGTGATTATCCACCCTGATCACTCCGATCCATTGGTTCATGTTGATGTGACCTATCACGTTGGCTCTGCTCGAGAAGAGCAAGGGTATTCTGGCTTCGCGCATTTCTTTGAACACATGATGTTCCAAGGATCAGAAAACGTCGGTGATCAAGAGCACTTTAGACTGATCACTGAAGCGGGTGGTACCTTAAATGGAACGACAAACCGCGATCGCACTAATTACTTCCAAACTATTCCGTCTAACGAGCTTGAGAAAATTTTATGGCTGGAAGCGGATCGGATGGGTTTTTTACTTGATGCCGTTTCTCAGCAAAAATTTGAGATTCAGCGTGATACTGTTAAGAACGAACGCGCACAGCGTTATGAAAATCGCCCCTATGGCTTAATGTACGAAAGAATGGGGGAGGCACTATACCCACGTGAGCACCCTTATTCATGGCAAACTATTGGCTATATCGAAGACCTTAATCGTGTTGATGTTGATGACTTGAAAGCGTTTTTCTTACGTTGGTACGGCCCTAATAACGCCGTGTTGACGATTGGTGGAGACGTGGACAATGCAGCAACGCTTGAGTGGGTGAATAAATACTTCGGTTCAATACCGAGAGGGCCTGAAGCTGAGGCGGCCGACAAGTGGCCAGTAGCGTTGGAGTCTGACCGCTTTATTACGCTAGAAGACAATATTCAACAGCCAATGCTCTTGATGGCTTGGCCTACCGAGTACCTCGGTAGTGAGCATGAAACATCACTGGATGTGCTGGCAAGGGTATTAGGGAGTGGCCGTAATAGTTTGCTTTACCAAGAGCTTGTCAAAACGGGGAAAGTGCTTGATGCCGGTGCTTTTCATGATTGTGCTGAATTAGCTTGTACCTTTTATGTCTATGCGATGGGCAATAGCGGTGATCAGGGTGACTTAACACTGATTCGCGAAGAGGTTATGGCAGTGCTCGACAAGATGGTTGAGCGTGGAATTAGTGACGCTGATATTGAAGAGATTATTGGCACGGTAGAAGCGAGTGTTGTTTTCGGTCTACAAAGCGTACGAGGTAAAGTCTCTCAGCTGGCGGCAAATGAGACGTTTTACGGACAACCCGACCGTTTAGTGACAGAGCTTGATAAACTGCAAAATGTGACGCCTTCTGCGGTCGAAGCAGCGTTTGTACAACTCGTTCATCAACAGCCTTCTGTATCGTTGAGCACAGTACCGCAAGGTCAGCTTCAGCTAGCGGCTGCGGAGACGAATTATACGCCAGCACCTCGTGTTATTCCGGATGCACCGAAATCAGATGATTCGACGGTTTACATTAAGGCCGTCGACGATTTTGATCGCAGTGTAATGCCTTTACCGACAGCCCCAGCTGAAGTTCACCTTCCTACGCTTTATCGTTTTGATCTCGCCAATGATATTGATGTTCTTGGTACGGTTAACCAAGAAACGCCGACAGTACAAATTCGGATATCGATCCCTGCAGGTCGTCGGGATGAGTTACCGGAGCAAGCAGGGTTAGCGTCGTTGACGGCGGCGATGATGAATGAGGCGACGGCTAAGCGAACGGCAGAAGCACTTCAAACTGAGCTTGATAAACTCGGCAGCCGAGTGAGCTTTAGCTCCGCAACGTATTCAACAACACTCTCCATTACGACATTAGTGAAGCACTTAGACGCCACACTCGATATTGCTTATGAAAAGCTATGGCATCCAGGGTTTCAGCAGGCCGATTTTGACCGAATTAAGCAGCAAAGTTTAGAAGGCGTTCGTTATGAGCAGCAACGCCCTGAATGGCTTGCTGGTGAAGCGATTCGTGAACTGCTGTTTGAGGGAACCCCCTTTGCACAATCAAAAGACGGCACGATAGAGAGCTTGTCAGCATTGACGCTCGATGATGTGAAAGCTTTTTATGAGGATAACTTTACCCCTTTAGGAAGCCGTATTGTTGTTGTCGGTGATATTGAACAAGCCTCACTAGAGGATAAATTATCAGCGTTGGGGAATTGGCAAGGAGCAGCGAAAGAGAGCTACCACGATTTTTCGTTTCCTGAGCGTGAAACGGGAGCCATTTGGTTAGTCGACCGCCCTAATGCGCCTCAGAGCCTTATCCGTATTGTTCGTCATGCAGAACCGTTCGATGCAACAGGTGAAATGTATCAAACTCAGCTGTCTAACTTCAATTTAGGCGGTAACTACAATAGCCGAATTAATCAAAACTTACGTGAAGATAAAGGCTATACCTATGGGGCGGGTGGATACTTGATCGCTGGGCGTGAAATTGGCTATGTGAGTTATTACGCTCAAGTGCGTGCGGATGTCACTGGACCAGCTTTAGGTGAAATGATCAATGAGATGAATGAAGCCGCAACGGCTGGCTTTACTAAGCAGGAAGTCGACTATATGCGCTTAGCTGTTGGACAAAAAGAGGCGCTCTCTTATGAAACGCCGAGTCAGAAAGCTGGGTTGCTTGCACAAATACAGACTTATGATTTGGATGAATCTTATATTGAAGAGCAGAACCATTTAGCCGCAACGATTAGCCAAGAGCGCTTAAACGCATTGGCTGCTAAGTGGTTTGACCCTGAGACATACCACATGATCGTGGTTGGCGATGCAACATTAGTACGTTCGCAGCTTGAAGCCCTTGAACTTCCGCTTTTTGACCTCAATATAGAGTAACAATCAATAGCGCCAGTCTTCTGGTTGGCGCTTTTTTATGCCCTTGGTATTGATCAGCATAGAAATCCTTTTCTAAGCTCGTTATGCTGGCGGTTATTATTATCATTCTTAACCAATGAGACATACCTTGACTAACTTTACGCAACGGTTGCAACAAGTTGCTGCCAATCCAGACGCACTCACTCAATTTGGACGCGGCATAGAGCGAGAAGCCCTGCGCATCACTCCCCAAGGTAAGTTATCTGCAGAGCCTCACCCACAGGGGCTAGGAAGCGCGTTAACACACCAATGGATAACGACAGACTTTGCGGAGTCTTTGTTGGAGTTTATTACTCCTGTTTCAACCGATGTCTCAACCACTCTAGCTCAACTTTCTGATATTCATCGATTCAGCTATAGCGAGCTGAATAATGAGCAGCTCTGGCCGATGTCGATGCCATGTTTCGTGCAAGATCAAAATGAGATCGAATTGGCTCAATATGGACATTCGAATACAGGTCGTATGAAGACGTTGTATCGAGAAGGTTTAAAGCACCGATATGGCAGTGTGATGCAGATCATATCGGGTGTTCACTTCAACTTCTCATTTCCTGATGCTTTTTGGGATCAGTTATTTGGTGAACAACCTGCTGATTTGCGCCAAGATGCGATCTCAGATGCTTACTTTGGTTTAATTCGAAACTACTATCGCTACGGTTGGATCATTCCATACTTATTTGGGGCTTCCCCAGCACTCTGTGGATCGTTTATTAAAGCTTCTGCGTCTGAGCTTCCGTTTGAGACCGTTGGTCAGGGGACTCATTATCTTCCTAACGCGACAGCATTAAGGTTGAGCGACCTTGGCTATACAAATAACGCGCAAAGTAGCTTGCGTATTGGCTTTAATAGTATCGATCAGTATGTTGAGGGGCTTCAGGCTGCGATTCGTACGCCGTCAGCGGAATTTGCGGAAATCGGCGTTAAGGTGGGGGATGAGTATCGCCAATTAAACAGCAATGTGCTGCAAATTGAAAATGAACTCTATTCTCCTATTCGACCTAAGCGCGTCGCTCGCAGTGGTGAGAAGCCTTCAGGCGCATTGCAGCGTGCAGGTGTCGAATATATTGAAGTTCGCTCTTTGGACGTTAACCCATTTAGTCCTGTTGGTATTGATGAAGACCAGATTCGTTTCCTAGACCTCTTCCTAACTTGGGCGGTACTATCCCCTTCAGCAGATATGTCCGATGCTGAGCTTGACTGCTGGCGTCAAAACTGGAACAGCGTTGTACTTGATGGAAGAAACCCTGATCTCAAGCTTCAGATGGGCTGCGGTGATCCAATGTACTCATTACAAACGTTAGGCGCGAATTTATTTAGTGAATTAAAGGCGATTGCTAAGCAAATCGATGCGGCCGAAGGTAATAGTGCATATACCGACACATGCGAGAAGCTTGCTGGTTGGGTTGAAAACCCTGAGTTGACGCTATCTGCTCGTTTGTTAGATAAAATCATTGCGAATGAAAGTATTAGTTCTGTTGGCTACGAATTGGCCCAGCAGCATGTGCATAGCCTAGAGAATCAAGCATATCATCAGTTTAGCTATGAACAATTTATCACAGAGCGAGATGCCTCCTTTAAGCGCCAGGAGCAGGTAGAAGCTGAGGATACGATCTCATTTGACCAATTTCTTGCTGATTACTTTGCGGATATACACTGATGTAGCATTATCAATCGGTTATGATGGCAGCGAGAGCTGCCATTTTTTTGAGGGATAGAATGTACAGACCATTGTTAACACTATTGTTGACTGTTGGATTGGTCGGATGCGCTGCACCACCACCGCCAAAGAATCAGTCTAATCTGTGTGAAATTTTTCGAGAGCAACCGAGTTGGTATAAAGATGCAAAGCGCATGGAAGACCAATGGGGTACCCCTATTCAAGTCGCTTTGGCCTTTGTAAAGCAGGAAAGTAGCTTCCGTCACGATGCCAGACCACCAAAGAAAAAAGTGTTATGGGTGATCCCATGGGGGCATGTGAGTAGTGCTTATGGGTATGCTCAAGCGCAGGATCCCGCATGGAGCGATTACCAAAAAGCGACAAAGAATGGTGGGCGTCGCACAAACTTTGGTGATGCACTCATGTTTATCGGTTGGTACACCCACGAAACTCAGCGTCAGCTCGGTATTTCAAAATGGGACACATACAACCAGTATCTTGCCTATCATGAAGGCAGGGGCGGCTATAGCCGTGGCTCATATAACAGTAAACCTAATTTAATTAAAGTTGCTCGACGTGTCGAGCAGCAAGCCAAGGACTATGGGTGGCAGCTGAAGCAATGCCGCTCTGAATTAGAAAAAAATAGCAGCTGGTGGCCTTTTTAATGAAGGTATCCATGCCAACTAAGGCCATCGAAAGGAGATTAAGATGCCGTTATTAGACAGTTTTACCGTTGACCATACGCGAATGCATGCACCAGCAGTTCGTGTTGCAAAAGCAATGCAAACTCCCAAGGGCGATACCATCACCGTGTTTGATTTGCGTTTTTGTCGACCGAATGAAGAGATCCTTTCAGAAAAAGGTATTCATACACTAGAGCACCTTTACGCTGGGTTTATGCGTAATCATCTTAACGCTGATGATATTGAAATTATCGATATCTCGCCGATGGGATGCCGAACAGGCTTCTATATGAGCTTGATAGGTACGCCAGAAGAGTCACGTGTTGCCGCTGCTTGGACGGCTGCAATGGAAGACGTATTGAAGGTGGTGTCGCAAGAGCAGATCCCAGAGCTTAATGAGTATCAGTGTGGTACTGCCGCGATGCACTCTCTGGATGAAGCAAAGCAGATCGCGACGAACATTCTAGCAGCGGGCATTAACGTCAATAAGAATGATGAACTAGCGCTACCAGAAAGCATGCTTAAAGAACTGAACGTTAAGTAGCTTAACTCGACATTGTGCTGATTGCTCGATGTTATAAAAAGCCCAAGTATTAAAGACAAAAAAGCCCAAAACACAGTGTTTCGGGCTTTTTATATTTGAAGCTTTGCTAGCTATTGGGCTTGCTTACCGACTATTGGGTTAAGTGATCTCTTCAGGCGTACGCTCTGGCAATACTTTAACCTGCTTAATCATGTTCTCTGAGATTTCCATGATTTCCATCTGGTGCCCTTCAACAGCAAGGCTGAGCTGACTTTCGGGGATCTCTTCCAAGTGCTCTAAAATCAATCCGTTCAGCGTACGCGGTCCATTCGTTGGAAGTTTCCAATTAAGGCTCTTGTTGAGGTCGCGGATGTTTGCACTGCCTTCAATCAAAAAGCTACCGTCAGATTGCAAGGTAATCTCTTCTGCTAAGCTTGGTTGCATAGAAGTCGTAAACTCACCAACAATCTCTTCGAGAATATCTTCCATCGTAATGAGGCCTTGAATATCACCGTACTCGTCGACGATGAGACCAATCCGCTCTTTATTACGTTGGAACTTTAGAAGTTGCGTGTTGAGCGGCGTACCTTCAGGGATAAAGTAAACTTCATCGGCAGCACGTAATAGTGTCTCTTTATTAAACTCATTCTTTTCCATCATGAGGCGGTAGGCTTCGCGCACTCGAAGCATACCGACGACTTCATCAATCTGGTCACGATAAAGGACAATACGTCCATGAGCTGAGTGGGTAAGCTGTCGAACGATCGATTTCCAGTCAGCGTTGACATCGATGGCCGCAATTTCGTTACGTGGCACCATGATATCTTCAACCGTCACATTCTCTAGGTCGAGAATAGAGATAAGCATATCTTGGTGACGACGAGGAATTAGCCCACCGGCTTCGTTAACAATGGTACGTAATTCATCTGAGCTTAGATTCTCTTCATCGCCCTTACTGACATCAAGCCCAAGAATCTTTAAGAAGGTATTGGTGATACCGTTGACGAGCCAGACAAGTGGGTAGAGTAAGCGCATTAATATTTTTAATACGATACTACTCGCGTAAGACACTTTTTCTGGGTACATCGAAGCCAGTGTTTTCGGTGTAACTTCAGCGAAGACTAGGACAACTAAGGTGAGTATACCCGTCGCAATCGCGACACCAATATCACCGAACAGGCGCATGCCAAGAATCGTGGCAATCGCTGAGGCGAGGATATTGACGAGGTTGTTGCCAATAAGAATCAGCCCTATCAACCGATCAGGGCGAGATAAAAGCCCTTCAACACGTTTAGCGCCTTTATGACCATGATTGGCTAGGTGACGTAGCTTATAGCGATTAAGCGACATCATGCCAGTTTCAGAACCGGAGAAGTATCCGGAAATGACGATGAGTAATACCAATAGGGAGAATAATACTCCCGTGGATATGTCGTCCAAGAAGGTGTCCTTTGATTTTTAATATGAGATTACTTTGTACCGACTCCGTCAAAATAGTCAATCATTCAATGGTCAAAATTAACCGCCGATGATCACTTCTTTGACAAAACGGCTACCAAAGTAGGCAAGAGTGAGAAGAAAAGCGCCAATAATAGAGAACCAGATGACCCGACGGCCTCTCCATCCCTTTTGGTAATGTCCCCACAATAAAACGGTATAAACGCACCACGCCAGCATAGAAAAGATGGCTTTGTGTGCCTTTCCTTGTGCAAACATGTCGCCAACAAACCATAATCCTGTTGCTAATGTCGAAGTGAGGAGCGCATGACCGATAAGAATGATCTTAAAGAGCTGGCGTTCAACAAGCATGAGCGGTGGCAGGTTAGGGTTAATTAATAGCTTTTTCTTGCTGCGCAATTTGTTATCAAGGTAAGCGAGTTGAATAGCATAAAGGCAGGCAATCATGAGCGTGGCGTACGCAAATAGAGCAAAAGAAATGTGCAGAAGAACATGGGGGTGTGCTTCTAAGTGAGTAATAAAGGCACCTGGCAGCATGGTTGCAGCACACAAATTTAAAGCAGCAAAGCTATAGACCACGGGTAACAAAAACCAAACTCGAATTCGACTTGCAGCAAGCGTGGTTATCGAAGAAATAATAAAGCTAATTAAAGAGGCAACATTCAAGATGCTGAGATTTTGCCCAGCCCCACCTAAAATAAGGTCTTTCAGTAAGATGACATGCAACCCAAGAGCGATACCCGCCATGGTTAAGACGCGTCGAGACCGAATGCCTTCATTGTTCGTTAGGCCTGGAAGGACCTGTGACAATGCCAAGCAATAAAAGCACGCCGCCATAACAGCCAGCATCATATCCATAGTCAACAACTCGTTGATAATAAGCACATAGAGTGATAATTATACCGTGTGATTGCTTGAGTGGCTATCTGTAGATACCCGCCAAAGATTGAATCAGGTATACTGGGAAAATATTTGCCTTTTGGTCGCGTATTGAGCGAGTTGCATTATGTTTGAGAATTTAACCGATCGACTGTCGCGCACGTTAAAAAATGTCAGCGGACGTGGACGTCTAACAGACGACAATATTAAAGACACCATGCGTGAAGTACGCATGGCATTACTGGAAGCTGATGTTGCGCTACCAGTAGTTCGAGATTTCGTTAAGCGCGTAAAAGAGCGTGCTGTAGGTACTGAAGTATCTAAAAGCCTGACCCCAGGTCAAGAGTTCATCAAGATTGTTCAAGCTGAGCTTGAATCTGTCATGGGTGAATCGAATGAAGCCCTAGATTTGGCCGCACAGCCACCTGCCGTTATTTTAATGGCTGGCCTGCAAGGTGCGGGTAAAACGACCAGTGTCGGTAAACTAGGTAAGTTTTTAAAAGAGAAACACAAGAAGAAAGTGCTGGTGGTGTCTGCCGACGTTTATCGTCCGGCCGCGATTAAGCAGCTAGAAACTCTCGCGACTGAAGTGGGCGTTGATTTCTTCCCTTCAACCGTCGAACAGAAGCCGGTCGATATTGCGAAATCCGCATTAGAGCACGGTAAGTTAAAGTTCTACGACGTGGTAATTGTCGATACTGCAGGTCGTCTTGCGGTTGATGAAGAGATGATGGACGAAATCAAGTTCGTTCATGCTGAAATTAACCCAGTCGAAACGCTATTTGTTGTCGATGCAATGACAGGTCAAGATGCGGCAAATACCGCGAAGGCCTTCAATGATGCATTGCCACTAACGGGTGTTATCTTAACCAAGGTTGATGGTGATGCGCGTGGTGGTTCGGCGCTGTCTGTTCGTCACATTACGGGTAAGCCAATCAAGTTCTTGGGTGTGGGTGAGAAAACCGACGCACTAGAACCGTTCCACCCTGATCGTGTTGCATCACGTATTCTAGGCATGGGCGACGTTCTGTCGTTGATTGAAGACCTAGAGCGTAACGTTGATAAAGATAAAGCGCAGCAGCTTGCGAAGAAATTTAAAGAGAAGAAAGGCTTTGACCTAGAAGACTTCCGCGATCAGCTGCAGCAGATGAACAATATGGGTGGCATGATGGGGATGATGGACAAGCTTCCAGGTATGTCTAACCTTCCTGCTAACGTTAAAGACCAAGTTGACGACAAGGTCTTCAATCAAATGGCTGCCATTATTAATTCAATGACGCAGAAAGAGCGTCAACGCCCTGAGTTGATTAAAGGTTCGCGTAAAAAACGTATTGCTGCCGGTTCTGGTACACAAGTACAAGATGTGAATAAACTGTTGAAACAGTTCACCCAGATGCAAAAAATGATGAAAAAAATGCAGAAGGGCGGTATGCGCAATATGATGAGAAACATGCAAGGAATGATGCCTGGCGGCGGTGGCTTCCCAGGTAGATAAAGGGTTTAACTCGCTGTGGGCAAAGGCATTGGCGAAAAAATAGCTAAAGCAGTTGCAATCACGCTGATAAAGAGTAAAATTCCCGAGCTTAATTTGGCACGGACCCCGTTATTTTGGCGGGGTCATTTATTTTCAGTAATGCAAAGAGGACGATATGGTTACCATTCGTTTGGCACGTCACGGTGCGAAAAAACGCCCATTTTATCAAATCGTTGTAGCTGACTCACGTTTCAAGCGTGACGGTCGCTTCATCGAAAAAATTGGTTTCTTCAACCCACTAGCACGTGGTCAAGAAGAGCGTCTACGTCTAGACCTAGACCGCGTTAACCATTGGGTTGGCGAAGGTGCGACAGTTTCTGACCGTGCCGCTAAACTAATCAAAGACGCTTCTAAAGCATAATTGATTGGTTATGGAAAATATGAGCAAGCAAGAACTTGTTGTAGTCGGCAAACTAGGTGCCACTTATGGTATCCGCGGCTGGCTCAAGATTTTTTCCTACACAGAAGAAGCCGAAAACATATTTAGCTACAAACCATGGTCAGTAAATGTCCATGGCGAGTACAAAACGTTTTCTGTTGAGAGCTGGAAACGTCACGGAAAAGGCTGGGTGGTAAAGCTAGAAGGGTTAGAGGTCCGCGAGGAAGCTCAACTGTTCACTAATGCTGAAATCGCCGTTCCTAGCGATGCATTGCCGGCGCTGTCGAATGAAGAATTCTACTGGCGCGAGCTGTTTGGTATGTCTGTAGTAACCTCTAAAGGTTACGATTTGGGTAAGGTCATTGACGTTCTCGAAACAGGCTCAAACGATGTATTGGTAGTGAAAGCTAATCTGAAAGACGCTTTTGGCCAGAAGGAACGATTAATTCCGTTCCTCGATGAGCAGGTCATCAAGATGATTGATCGCACTGCTCAACGGATCGAAGTTGACTGGGATCCTGAGTTTTAACCCCGGTAAGTTAGGAACGAACAAATGAAGGTTGGCGTAATTAGCCTGTTCCCGGACATGTTCGAGGCCATTACCAATTTTGGGGTAACGGGCCAGGCGGTGAAAAAAGGCCTTTTGTCACTCAATACATGGAATCCTCGTGATTTCACGTATGACAAACATCGAACGGTTGATGATAAACCATACGGTGGCGGACCTGGGATGCTAATGATGGTGGAGCCTTTGCGCGAAGCGATTCATTCAGCAAAACAGCATGTAGGTGAAACGGCTAAGGTGATCTATCTTTCACCTCAAGGCAGAAAGCTTGATCAAGCGGGCGTTGAGGAGTTGGCAACAAATGAGAATTTAATTCTGGTTTGTGGCCGATACGAAGGAATAGATGAGCGCATTATTCAACAAGAGATCGACGAAGAGTGGTCTATTGGCGATTTTGTGCTAACAGGTGGTGAACTACCTGCCATGACTTTAATTGATGCAGTGGTGCGTTTTGTACCCGGTGTCCTTGGAGATATGGCTTCAGCAGAAGAAGATTCTTTTGCTAATGGGTTATTAGATCATCCGCACTACACCCGTCCGGAGAGCTTAGACGGTGAGACTGTTCCTGCAGTACTCCTATCAGGCAATCATAAGGACATTAGTCGCTGGCGACTAAAACAGTCGTTGGGCCGCACTTGGTTGCGAAGACCAGAGCTCCTGGAAAACCTAGCTCTGACTGACGATCAGGAATTATTACTCGGAGAGTTCATTCGTGAACACCGCAGTAGATAATCAAATTAACTAGTATCAGTTTATTCTAGGGTATAGAACAATGAGCAACATCATTAAGCAGCTCGAAGATGAGCAACTAAAACAAGATATTCCTACTTTTGCACCTGGTGACACTGTTGTCGTTCAGGTTAAAGTAAAAGAAGGTGACCGTGAGCGTCTACAGGCGTTCGAAGGTGTGGTTATCGCTAAGCGTAACCGTGGCCTGCACTCTGCATTCACTGTTCGTAAGATCTCGAACGGCGAAGGTGTAGAGCGTGCATTCCAAACTCACTCACCAATGGTTGACAGCATTACTGTTAAGCGTCGTGGTGCAGTTCGTCGTGCCAAACTGTACTACCTACGTGAGCGTTCTGGTAAATCAGCGCGTATCCGTGAGAAGCTTTCTAAGTAATCGTTTTACGATTATAAAGCTTAAAGAACCCGCCTCAATGAGGCGGGTTTTTTTATGCCTGTTATTTGATGTCTTAGCGTGTCACTCGACCATTCATACAGTGGCTACTTACGAAACTTTTGAGTGTTCATATTGTGCTATTCAGAGGTATGTGCAGCCTTTTAAGCAAAAGGTACATGGTAGGCATAAAGCTTATAAAGCTGTACATGGGGCGTTACGTATTTAATATCAATGACTTAATGAGTGCGCTATTTACGGCACCATCTATAGGTACTGCAAAAAGGTTCACAGGTATTAATTTGCTGTACAGTATAATGCGGTGCAGTGTAATGCTATGTGGCGTCGTTTTAGTGAGGTGCTGGTTATTGAGGTGTTATTTAGATACGAAAAAGCCAGCTAATAGAGCTGGCTTTGTGGTTTAGTCTTTGATATTTAAATCATTACTTTGAGCGAGACCATGGGAAGTCAAAATCAGGAAGGTCGATATCTAATCCTTCCCAAACTGGCATCACAAAGGTCTTATCTGCATTTTCGATTTGAGTGTAGATCTCTTCTGCATTGTTTACTGGCTGCATTGCATCCCAGTAACCCGCGTATTGTCCTGCTGATTTGAACTCAGTTATATAAACATATTGCTCAAAATCTGACAATTCAGGCTGCTTAATAACAGAAGGAACGGCAGCTTGGTTGTTGTTTGCTGCAGCATAAACAGTATGCTCTACGTTCTCGTACTTTCGTTCAATTTCGATAAGTTGTGGTTTGAGACCATTAGTCGAGTATTGAATGATATTCCCATCTGTGCTTTCTTGTACAAATGCATTTTCTGCTAGTTTTGGTAACTTGAGCTCATTTTGATCTGTATTTACTTGGTGGCCATATACAAAGCCATTCAATAGAACATGCTCAACAGAAGCGTGATGTGCCGTATATGACTGATTAGCTATAGAAGGGTAAGAGTTTGATTTCTCACCAGGTAGTAGTAATGAAAAATAATTTTCTAGATAGTAAGACCCATCAATAAGGTACTCTACCTCAATGCTAGAAGCGTATGCATCGGTTGAAGTGGTCACTTTATTGTCGATTGATAGCAGGTCATTTCGGTCAAACTTGTAAACACCACCATCAATTAGGTTTTCGCGACTGATAAACGCATAGTTCACCAGTGCACCTTCTTCATCATCATTGCGAGTTAGAAGTAGGATACCTGGTTGGTCTGCGTAGAGAGTTATGTCACCAGCATTATTATATGGAACTGTTTCTAAGCCTTCGATATGCTTAAGTGTAACAGTAATAGGCGCAGCTTCATTCTCTTGGTCAATTACCTGACAGTTAGTTAGGCTGTCAGTATCAGCATAGTTATTGATCTCAATAGTACTGTTAACAGTCACAAGCTCTTTTTGAATCGACTCTACACGTGTGAACCCGTTATTATCAATGCTTGATTGGTATGGATTAACCGTGAAGTAGTGATTTGCAGGAATTTGAGAAGTATTAATCTTTCCGTCTGAGTTAGTCAGGATTGTATTAGCATAGTCGCCATTTTCATCATGAATAAGCACTTCAAGGTTTGGAATATTACATACAAGATCTTTTTCAGGCTGTTCCACCGGAGATACATTACGCGTTACATCTGCTGTGAACGTGATTGTCTTCGTATTGTTAACTGGAGAGTTATCATCAGATGAATTACAACCTGCCAGTAATGCAGCACCGATAAAAAGGGTTATAGTTTTGATTTTCATTTTAGCCTCACTGATTAAATTTTGATGCTATTTATATCAAATCTATGTGAGACATACTCATTCTGAAGTTTTTTCTGTGTAACTAATTGTTCTCAAAAGGTTTTGTTTTTTTGTTGCAAGGTTTTTCTCTTTGGTTTTATTTATGTTGGTTTACATGATATCAATGGTTGATAAGTGATCAATAAGAGCTAAGTTATTATAAGAATATTGTTTTTTTGATTTTATGGTTATCTAGAATAATTTTATTGTAATGTGCATCACTAACAGTAATCAGTTGTTTGTATGTTAATATTCATATTTTGAAATAATTTATTCTCCATGCATTATGCTTTGGAAGCATTTAGTGAGTATTAGGGGGTTTATATACTGAATAACTTTAAGCAACCATTCTATGGGGTGGTAAATTAAAGCCAGATGAAAGTGTTTAGAGTACCCAGTGCGAATATTCTGCATTGCTAATGAGGGGAAACTATACTTAAAGCTTGTAGTTTAAAGTTAATTTACTCTTAATATAGAAAACCAGCCAAGCGGCTGGTTTTGTGGTCTTTAAGCTTTGTCTCTCATCGAGAACGTGTCTTAAGAAATAGGAGTGGGTTAAGCTTCTTTCGCTTCACCTGCTTCATCTTCTGGTTCACCGATACCTTTGAATTTGGTAATCATTAGACCGAGTACTGTTGTTGCGACAGCGATACCAGCCACTGTCGATAGGGTCATTGGTAGTCCAAAGCCTAATGTACTGTCATTGAGGATGTAAGTGACAACCACTGTGCTCATGAATACTGCAGGTACAGATGTGATCCAGTGTAGTTTGTTGTGGCGTAGCAGGAATGCAGTCGCAGTCCAAAGCATCATTACCGCAGTCAGTTGGTTAGCAAAACCGAAGTAGCGCCAGATGATTTGGAAGTCAACTTGGGTCAGGATACCACCAATGAGGAATAGTGGTGCTGCGATAATAAGACGGTTCTTGATTTGTTTTTGATCCATGTTGAAGTATTCAGCAAGGATTAGACGGCTTGAACGGAATGCCGTGTCACCAGAGGTAATAGGTAGGATGACCACACCTAGGAATGCAATGATACCACCGACAACGCCAAGAAGACCGAATGATGCAGAGTAAACAACGTTACCAGGCCCACCATCAGCAATTGCTTTGCCAAGATCTTTTAGCTCTCCACCAAAGAATGTTAATGCAATCGTACACCAGATTAGCGCAATGATGCCTTCACCGATCATTGCTCCATAGAAGACAAAACGACCGTTTTTCTCGTTTTCCATGCAACGTGCCATGAGTGGTGATTGAGTCGCGTGGAAGCCTGAAATCGCACCACAAGCGATAGTGATGAAGAGCGCAGGCCATAGTGGCATGTCGTTCGGGTTTAGGTTTGTCATGAAGTCTGACGCAGTAAAGCCACTAAGAATAGTATATTCACTTGAAACCACGATAGCGCTTAACAGGCCCACAGACATGAATATTAGTAGTGCACCAAACAGCGGATAGAAACGGCCGATGATCTTGTCTACAGGAACAATGGTTGCCACCACGTAGTAAGCAAAAATAATAGCGACCATCGTACCCATAGAGACAGTCATTGAACTTTGCTCGTTCACTAGGTTGGTGATCATACCTGCAGGTGCTGAAACGAATACTACGCCGACGAGTAGCAACAACACGAGAGCAAAAATATTCATAAAGTGTTTTGCGCCGTTGCCTAAATAGCGACCGGTGAGGGTAGGTACAGATGCACCACCATTACGGACAGATAGCATCCCTGAGAAGTAATCGTGTGTTGCACCAGCGAAGATACAGCCAAATACAATCCAGAGCATCGCAGCAGGACCATATAGTGCACCGAGGATAGGGCCGAAGATTGGGCCAACACCAGCAATGTTCAGAAGTTGTACAAGGTACACTTTGCCATTTGACATAGGTACGTAGTCAACGCCGTCCGTTTTAGTGTGGGCAGGGGTTTGGCGGTTTTCATTGATGCCAAAAACACGCTCAACAAAACTACCATAAATAAAGTAGCCGCCGATAAGTGTAGCAACACAGAGTAGGAACCAGGTCATTGCTCTATCCTTTCGATATTCACAGGTTAATTTTAAAGTCTGCTGTTATCTTACCTCGTTATTTCCGATGTTCACCCAAGGAATAGCCGAGTGGTTGGATAGCAGGTTGAGTGGTCGAAATAGAGATTAAGTGGTTCAGGGAAGGTTCAGGATGTGATCGCGGTCATTAAATTGAAGTGTGATCCCCCTCAAATATTTATTATGTAACAATAACTTACTTAATTTGAGGGGTGGGAATTGTTGGTGGGCTGTTAATTATGAAGGCCTAAGAGGTCCTTGAGTGGTTTAAGGTAGCGGCGACTGATTGGGATTTGGTGGCCTGATGGGGTCACCACTTCTGCTAGACCATTCTCTAATAAACGTACTTCTCGAATCTGTTTGGGGTTGACTAAATACTGGCGGTGGCAGCGAAAGAGTGTTGTTCGATCTTCGAGTGTTTTTAGCGTTAGCTGCGTAGCAGATTGCTGTGACGCAGTGTAGACCGTTACGCCACTAAGACCGCTATTCACGTATTCAATCTCTGCTGTAGGAATGATTAAAATACGGTTTAAACCGCTACAAGGGATCTGCTCTAAGGATTCCTGTACCAATGGTGTGATATCTTGGTGGGCACTGCGTTTTAGCTTTTCGATAGTTTTGTGTAAGCGCTGTTCATCCAGTGGTTTTAATAGGTAGTCAAAGGCATTTTCTTCAAAGGCTTTTATGGCGAAATCATCATATGCCGTGACAAATACCACCTTAGGCATCGTGTCTGGGTCCATCATACTCAGTAATTCAATACCAGTGACTTGTGGCATTTGAATATCAAGAAACACGACATCAGGCTTGAGTTGGTGGATTTTTTTTAGTGCATCAATCGCGTTATTACTTTGTCCAATGACTTCCACTTCGTTGGTTTGTACTAGCAAATCAATCAGCTCTTCGCGAGCAAAGAGTTCATCATCAACGATAAGGGCTGAAATCATAAATTTGGTCTCACTGAATGGGGAAGCAAAATGGAAGCACGTGTCCAATCATTTGGTTGACAGCTTAACGTTAGACCGTACTCTTCACCGTATAAATTTTTAATTCGTTTATCGACAATACGAGTCCCTAAACCAACTTGACTGACCTTGTTCTTGTCGTAGTTTCCGGCATTGTCTTCTACCTGAAGGAGAACGCCTTCGGCTGTGGATTGTGCGCTAACATGAATCTTTCCCCCTTCAAGGAGATGAGCAGTACCATGCTTTATCGCGTTTTCAACAAGAGGCTGTAGCGAAAATGTCGGCACTGTTATATTGAGTAAGCTGGTTTCAATGTTGACGGTTAATGAGAGCCTGTCTGAGAATCGAGCAAGCTCAATTTTCATATAAGATTGGATGTGCTCTAACTCTTCCCCTAGTGTAATCGTATCGCTATTTTGTTTTAGGTTTCGACGGAAAAACTGTGAAAGGTGTTGGATCAAATCTCTTGCTCGGTCGGGATCTCGACGAACAATGGCACTAATCGTATTCAAAGCATTGAATAGAAAGTGTGGGTTAACCTGAGCTTGGAGTAATTTCAGCTCCGCCTTAGTGAGTAGGCTCCTTTGTTGCAAATAACGGCTCGCGAGGATCTGGTTTGACAACAGTTTTGCTATGCCTTCGCCTAGTGTTAGGTTGATGGTTGAGAATAATTTATGCTTTGGCTCATAGAGCTTAATGGTTCCGATAACCTCATCAGCTCCGCCCTTTAGGGGAATGACTAGCGTAGAGCCAAGCTTACAGTGAGGGTCAATAGAGCATTTATAAGGTTTTTCATAACCGTCTGCATAAATGAGCTCTTTTTCAATAATGGCTTGCTGTGTGCACAACGATGATATTTTTGTGCCGGGAAGGTGGTGATCAGCGCCAATGCCGATAAAAGCGAGAATTTTTTCATGATCAGTGATAGAGACGGCGCCTACGCCCGTTTCTTCATAAATAATTTGAGCAATGTTTTTCGCGCTTTTCTCATTAAACCCATCGCTAAAAACGCCAACACTACGTTGTGCTACTTTCAGGGCTTTACTCGTAAAGGTTGTCGAGTACTTCTCATAGACGGCTTTGCGATCCAATATGATACTCATAAACATTGCAGCACCGATAGAATTGGCGACAATCATCGGTATAGCAATGGCATTGACGAGTTCGTAAGCTTGATCGAAGGGCTTGGCTACCGCAAGGATGATAGCCATTTGGGTAATTTCAGCAACAAATGTAATGGCTAAAACCGTCAGTGGTTTGAAGATATCTTCGATACGTCCACGACGCATAAGATAGATGTGAAATAAGCCGCCAATGAGACCTTCTGCCGTTGTTGAAATCGCACAAGCAACATCGGTAAATCCTCCCATGCTATAGCGATGCATTCCTCCGGTAAATCCCACGGCAAAGCCGACTAACGGCCCACCAAGTACTCCCCCCATAACAGCACCTATGGCACGTGTATTTGCTATCGCATCTTGGATCTGTAATCCAAAATAGGTCCCTAGGATGCAGAAAAGAGAAAACAGAATGTAGCAGGTGAACCGTTGTGATGCATTGCCTGAAATACTCATCAAAGGCATAAAAAGAGGCGTTTTGCTTAATAGGTAGGCGATAACTAAATAAACGCTGAGCTGCTGTAATAAGGAAAAGACGAGATCCATAACAATAGGATATGAGTTGTGGGGTTTGTGAGCATCATACTTTGCTATTACACATGTGTAAAAAAACACGTGGTGTAAATAATTATTTACGAGTGGTTTTTTTTGTTTACAGTGGGTTGTCAGGGGTAGGGAAACCTTGTTATGGTGTGTTCAAGATCACGCCATGTCGTGAAGTTCAGATTCGCAAGGGAAGCATGATGCATAGAGACCAACTAAATAACGTCCATATTAGTGATGAGCAAGTACTGATTACGCCGAAGCAACTCAAGGATAAATTGCCGTTGAGTGACGCTGGCAATGCCTTTATCTGCCAGTCTAGAAAAGAGATAGCAGATATTATCCATAAACGGGATCATCGTTTGTTGGTTGTTTGTGGGCCATGCTCTATCCATGATGTGGAAGCTGCGAAAGCGTATGCTAAAAAGTTAAAAGCCTTATCGGCAGAGCTTAATGATCAGCTTTATATTGTGATGCGAGTGTACTTTGAAAAGCCGCGTACTACGGTGGGCTGGAAAGGGCTTATCAATGATCCTCACCTCGATGGTAGCTTTGAAATTGAAGAGGGGCTGCACCTAGCGCGCGAGCTTCTTATCGATTTGACTGAAATGGAAATCCCTCTTGCGACAGAAGCGCTAGATCCGATTAGTCCTCAATACTTAGGGGATCTGTTTAGCTGGGCTGCTATTGGTGCTCGTACTACGGAATCACAAACTCACCGTGAAATGGCGAGTGGGCTATCAATGCCAGTGGGTTTTAAAAACGGAACGGATGGGAGCTTAGGCACCGCCATTAATGCGATGCAAGCGGCCTCTGATGGGCATCGCTTTATGGGCATTAACCGTCAAGGCCAAGTGGCATTACTAAACACTCAAGGTAACCCAGATGGCCATGTGATTTTACGTGGTGGGAAGCAGACTAACTATGATTCTGTTTCTGTTAAAGAGTGTGAGTTAGAGATGGAAGGCTTAGGCTTAGAGCCTTCACTCATGGTGGATTGTAGTCACGCTAATTCACGTAAAGATTTCCGCCGTCAACCGCTTGTGGCTGGCGATGTACTTCATCAAATCCGTGATGGGAACCGATCGATTATTGGCGTGATGTTAGAGAGCCATCTCAATGAAGGAAATCAGTCATCAGATTTACCTCGTAGTGAGATGCAATATGGTGTATCAATCACAGATGCCTGTATTGATTGGCAGGCAACAGAAGATTTACTTCGCCACGCACACAAGGAATTAGTTCCATTCTTGGAAGATAGGATTAAGGGTTAATCAGTACTATGGTTGCAGAGTTATCACAACTAAGAGATAAAATTGACGCGGTCGATAAACAAATGGTCGCGTTATTGGCTGAACGGTTGGCGTTAGTTGCAGAAGTAGGAGAGGTCAAAAGCGAACATGGCCTGCCTATTTATGCACCAGACAGAGAGGCAGCGATGCTTGCTTCTCGGCGTGAAGAGGCAAGTACTCAAGGCGTTCCTCCAGATCTTATTGAGGATATTTTACGCCGTACGATGCGTGAATCCTATGCGAGTGAAAATGACTCTGGCTTTAAATGTTTAAACCCAACACTTCGCCCTATTGTCATTGTGGGCGGGCATGGACAGCTAGGCGGGTTGTTTAAACGCTTGTTTGAGCTGTCAGGGTATCAGGTAAAGATTCTTGGTAGTAAAGATTGGGATCAAGCTGACGATATTCTTGATGATGCAGGGATGGTTGTAGTAACGGTGCCTATTCACTTAACGGATAGTGTGATCCGCAGGCTTTCCTCACTGCCTGATGACTGTATTTTGGCCGATCTGACCTCCGTGAAGAGTGAGCCACTGCAAGCAATGCTCGAGGTTCATAATGGGCCAGTTGTTGGTCTTCACCCGATGTTTGGACCAGATATTGCGAGCCTTGCAAAGCAGGTTATCATCTACTGTGATGGTCGTATGCCAGAAGCGTATCAATGGCTGCTAGAGCAATTTCAGATCTGGGGGGCGGGCATTGAAAGAATTAGTGCCATTGAGCATGATCAAGGCATGACGTTGATTCAAGCATTACGTCACTTTACCTCTTTTGTTTATGGTGTTCATTTAGCAGAAGAAGATCCACGATTAGAGCAGCTATTAGCAATGAGTTCGCCAATCTATCGTTTGGAGCTGGCAATGGTCGGTAGGCTGTTTGCACAAGATGGCGCGCTTTATGGCGATATTATCATGTCGTCACCACAGAATCTCGCCATGATTAAGCGCTTCCATCAACGTTTTGGTGATGCGATTCAACTGTTAGAGAATCAGGATAAAGTCGGTTTCAAACAAGCATTCGATCACGTAGAAGGTTGGTTTGGTGATTTTGCTGGTAAGTTCTTAAAAGAAAGCCAAGGACTATTAAAGCAAGCCAATGATGCGACTCACCGCGGTTAGTTATTCCGGATTTTAGGTGTAAAAAATCGGGTATAAAGAAAGCGAGCTTATTAGCTCGCTTTTTTGTTTTAGCGCTAGCTCAAATTCATGTTCACCACCGAATCATGAATCGAATGAAGGCTAGTTGTCGAGCAGCTCACCAGTCTGTGGGTCGACTGGTTTAATGTTTTCCGACGGGTAGCAACCGAGTACTTTGATAGTACGTGTTAATCGTGTTAACTCATCCATTGCTTGCTGCATTTGTTCTGACTTAATGTTCCCTTCTACATCAAGATAGAACATCTCTTCCCATGGGTTCCCCATCACAGGGCGAGACTCTAGTTTTGCCATATTAATATGCTGATTACGTAGTACCAGTAAGCACTCAACTAAAGACCCCGGCTTTTGATCTGTCGACATTATCAACGTTGTTTTTGCAGGAACGAGTGGGGTGACATCGACGGCCTTGCGTGCAACAACGATAAAGCGGGTGTAGTTTTCATCTTGATTAGCAATATTCGTTTTAAGCACTTGTAGACCGTATAGTGCGCCGCTACTCGCATTACCAATGGCAGCAATATTACTCTCTTGCTTATCAGCGACAAGCGCCATAGCATCGGCTGTGCTAGAGCAATACTCTTGAGAAACGTTACCTAGGTCGTGAACAAATTCACTGCATTGTTGATGTGGTTGTGGGTGTGAGTACAGCGTATCAATATCTTCAAGACGAGTATTAACAGCAGTTAATAAACAGTGCTCAATGGGCAGTGTAATTTCTCCGACAATGGAGAGTCGAGTGTGCTGAAGTAGGTCGTAGACTTCGTTAATTGAGCCTGAGCTGGTGTTTTCTATCGGTAGAACACCGTAGTCAGCGTTGCCTTTTTCTACTTGGCTGATGATGTCTTTAAAGCTTGAACAGCTCATCTCAACAACTTGTGTTTGTTTACGGCTAAAATAGTTACGAGTCGCAAGGTGGGAATATGACCCTTTGCTCCCTAGAAAGGTTACTCTCGCTGTTGGTTGAGTGCTTTCTGGGTTCGTGAGTTTCTGTAAGTAAGCTTGTTGGTAGAGTACAGAGTCTTCAATAATGGAATGAAAAATTTGCGTGACATACTGAGCATCCAATTGATGCTGCTTACCTTGTTTAATGAGTCGCTGTAGCAGTAGCTGCTCTCTTGCTTGGTCGCGAACAGGCTTTGTTGTACCAATCTTACTTTTCGCAACCTCAATGCTTAAATTACGACGTCGAGCGAGTAGGGCGACCAACTCATTATCTAGCGCCGTGATCTCTTCACGGATTTGTTCTAACGGCATAGCGGCGTCTGTCATCTTGCTACCTATTATAAAATATGTTGTGTCTTATATGCATGTATAAAAAAGCCTCCCAGTTGGGAGGCTTATCTGCTGTTCTTGGTTTTCTTTTTCAACCGTGCAGGGCTCCCTCATTCATTGAGTGAGGAAAAAAAGAAAGCAAAGAAAAACAGGTTTTTGTGCATGTGATTAACTATTCAATTTTGATGAGTATTTACAATAGGGAGGTTGGTGCGGGATGTCAAGCCCCAGACCCTGCATGGCAGGGTCTGGCGTTGGAATTAGATATCTTCCTCAATAATGTCTTCTTCAGCATGAGATTCAGTTTCCGCAACAGGCTGAGCATGAGATGCACGGCGGGATTCTGGTTTATGTTGCTGCTTATTGAGCTGGCGTTCCATCTTTTGGAACATTTCGGTAATTGCGCCATACAAGTCAGAATGATCAGCCGAAGCGATGAGTTTCCCTCCAGGAATGGATGCAGAAGCTTCGATTTTGAAGCGTTTATTTGGCTCTTGGCTGATAACTGCGTGACGTTTTAGCAGAGAAACTTCCCATCTCTCTAATTTAGTAAATTTGGCTTCGATTCGAGCGCGGATAGCAGGAGTGACTTCAAGGTTTTTGCCGGTAATTTCTAAATTCATATAGGTATTTCCTCTATTGCTACCCCGTGTTGGGTTAACTTCAGAATACGGATTTAGAACTTTAGTAATGTGACGCGCATCACATTATGGCACTGTTATGACAAAGGAAAACCGAAGTGTGAGCAAGCAGGATATTTGTTAGTAAAAACGGAAGAAAAGGCTTGTAGGTCATAGGAAGTATAAGGCAGTATGAAGAAATCAAGAACGCTAATTGCTCACGCTTTTAGGGGTTTTTTTCAATCCCAGAAAAGTCTCTGGTGAAGATTTAAACAACGCCTGTCTTGATGCTCTTTCAGCGTATTACATCTTTAGCTTCGACTTTTTTGATGTGTGGCTTGATGCGTGTTGTGTTGCTAAAAAGGGTGATAAAAAAACCGAGCCTATGCTCGGTTTTTTGTGCTTTTTCTTCAGTCACCGCAAAGCTTATCCAAGCTTTGGAAGGTCATTTATTAATGCCGACTAAATAGGGTTTAGTTCCATTAGCTTTTTGGTGTGCTCTGCTGGCTCTTCCAGTCCAAGCGCTTCATAGGCTTTTAATTGGTAAGTGAGCGACTTTTTGGCCGCTTGGGTATCTGGGTAATACTGTTGCAGTTGCTGTGCTCGGTTAACCGCTGCTATCCATGCTTCGCGTCGAATATAAAAGTCGATAGTTGAGAGTTCATATTCAGCAAGACGATTTTTCAAAAAGACCATTCGTGCTTGTGCGTCGTTTGCGTAAACGCTATCGGGATAGCGCTCTAGTAATCGGCGGAAGTCACTAAATGCTTTACGCGCAGGCTCTGGATCCCGGTCAGCACGATCGACGCGGAACAGGTCATGCATGAAGCTGCGATCTTGTGCCATTGAGGTAAGGCCTCGCATGTACAAAACCCAATCAGCACGAGAGTGCGTAGGGTGAAGGCGATTGAATCGGTTGATTGTCGCTTCACCTAAGGCAAGATCATCACTTTTATAGTAAGCAAAAATCAAATCAAGCTGCACTTGCTCAGAATAGGCACCGAAAGGATAACGCGAATCTAACGCTTCCAATTTCTCGATGGCTGTTGTCCATTGTCCTTCTTGTAAAGCTGCTTGAGCTTCGGAATAAAGCTCAGCAGGAGGTACGTCTGGGACGACAGTTTCTTTGCTAGAAGAACAACCTGCAAGTAGCGCGATGGCGAGTAAGCCGGAAAGTGTTAGTCGTTTCATTACCGCGTAAGCTTCCTTGAACTAAAATATGTTGCAATATACGTGTCGGCAGGCGCCGATTACGGATACAATAGCGTAATTCGTCTATTTTACGCACCATGCGTCAATTAGTCCCACAGTTTTTAAAAAAGTTCGACATGGCACAGCAGATAGAATTAACAGCAGTCGTAAACGCGAGTCAATTAGGACAGCGTTTAGATCAGGCATTGGCCGAATTGTTCCCCGATTACTCTCGATCTCGTATCAAGGAGTGGATCTTGGGTGGTAACGTTTTCGTTGAGGGAGAGTTATCCAACAAGCCTCGCCTTAAAGTGATGGGTGGAGAGAGCATTGTCGTCAATGCAGAGATCGAAGATGAGCAACGCTTTGAACCTCAAGATATTCCTCTAAACATTGTTTATGAAGATGACGATATTCTTGTGATCAATAAACCACGAGATCTTGTTGTTCACCCAGGAGCAGGTACGCCAGATGGTACTATCCTCAATGGCTTACTGCATCTTTATCCAGAAATAGCGGAAGTTCCTCGAGCAGGAATTGTGCACCGTCTGGATAAAGATACGACAGGCTTAATGGTGATTGCGAAGACAGTACCAGCGCAAACTCGTTTGGTTCGCCAACTTCAGAAGCGTAAGTTTACGCGTGAATATGAAGCTATTGCGATAGGTAAAATGACTGGTGGCGGCACGGTTGAGAAACCCATTGGTCGTCACTCGACAAAGCGTACATTGATGGCGGTGAATGAACTGGGTAAGCCAGCAATCACGCACTATCGTGTTGCGGAGCATTTCCGTGAGCACACGCGTATTGTTCTTCGTCTTGAAACCGGTCGTACGCACCAGATCCGTGTACACATGGCATTCTTGACGCACCCGTTGGTGGGTGATCAGCAGTATGGTGGCCGCCCTCGTCCACCAAGAGATGCAAGTGAAGAGTTGATTCAAGCACTACGTGGCTTTGATCGCCAAGCACTGCATGCGCGTATGTTGCGTCTAGAGCACCCGACAACAAAAGAGTTAATGGAGTGGCATGCGCCAATTCCTGATGATTTTGTCGCGCTCGCAGATGTATTGCGTCGTGATACGCTAGAAAATGGCGAGGACGACTATTAATGCCTTGGATTGTTCCTGACTGGCCTGCCCCTAAAAATGTGAAAGCAATCAGTACGACGCGAGAGGGTGGTGTAAGCCTAGCGCCGTTTGAGAGTTTTAACTTAGGGGGGCATGTTGGGGACAACCTCGATCACGTTCATCGTAACCGTCAGCAGATTACCGCTTTCACAGAAAGCGAACCGTATTGGTTAAATCAGATCCATAGCCCTCGTGTCGTGGATCTCGCTAGCCTGAATACCAATGAAGTTGTTGATGCTGATGCCTCGTATACCAATCTTGAAAATCAAGTTAGTATTGTGATGACCGCAGATTGCTTACCAGTATTGCTTTGTAGCCAAGATGGCTCTGAAGTTGCAGCAGTACATGCGGGTTGGCGTGGGCTGGTGGATGGTATTGTCGAGAATAGTGTGA
Source organism: bacterium sp. HQB-150 (assembly GCA_043421945.1). Classification (GTDB taxonomy): domain Bacteria; phylum Pseudomonadota; class Gammaproteobacteria; order Enterobacterales; family Vibrionaceae; genus Thaumasiovibrio. The sequence continues at coordinate 116,300 of JBHOGO010000004.1, forward strand.
GAAAGTTTCGCCACCCTGCATCTCATCTTATGGCGTGGCTAGGGCCTGCGATAGGGCCTGAAAAATTTGAGATCGGGGGTGAAGTTCGTGACGCGTTTGTTGCTATTCAACCTGAAGCTATCGATGCATTTGTACCCGCCCCAAATGGTAAGTGGTTAGCTAATATTTATCACTTAGCGACTCTAAGGCTACACTCTGTCGGGGTGACCGCTGTCTATGGTGGTGACAGGTGCACCGTTACCGAAAAAGAGACGTTCTTTTCTTACCGTCGTGACGGACAAACAGGTCGCCAAGCCAGTTTGATTTGGTTGACGACTGATTAATCCCTATTTGTTCAATATTATTCAAACTGACATTGCGATATATCGATAGAAATGTGTTCTTTACTATTGATAAGTTGTGAGACCGCTTCGTAAGAGCCAGTGTAGCTAGCATTGAGTGATATGATCAGGCTTGTGATTTCATCTTGCTCAACATAGGCAGATACGCTTGTACTTATCTCTGATATCTCTTCAAAGGCTGCCCCTGTCATTATTCCTTTTAAGTAGTCCACTCGTTGTTTCACTATTTGCCCAGCATTACTGCCAACAGAAAAGTCATCAACATACACAATGTAGACTTGTGAACTATATGCCTTACTCTCACACGCGATTACATTTGAAGTAAAACTTAATAAAGTGGCGACAAGTACTAGCAGCCCCCATCGCTTGATATTTATTATCATTTTTATCCCTTTATATGATTTATATCCCTGATAGTTCTTTGTAGAAATACCTTTCAATCTTCTAAATAGAAATCCTTCGGTATGAGCTGTATGCCAACTTGCGATTGATTTCACAGCACTGTTGGTTATGCATGCCAGTGCGCACTCAGCGATGAGAGCTATTTCGTTAAGTGGCTTGTTACTTTCTGGCATCATTAGGTTTGTCTGCTCATTGGCAAGAGCCTGTGAATATTCGTAAGAGTGTTATGTCATCAGTTGAAAAGTAACACTTTCGTTGCCATATCTTATGTAGAACCGAAGTTTGAGGAGGAGACACCATGCGCCTTGACCGATTTACGAGCAAATTTCAAATGGCAATTTCTGATGGCCAGTCCCTGGCATTGGGACGTGACCATCAATATATCGAACCAGAACACCTCATGGTGGCGCTGTTAAATCAAGACGGCAGCACTATCCGACCGTTACTCACTTTACTGAATGTTGATATTACGCAGCTACGTTCTCGCCTGTCTGAATTACTTGATCGTTGCCCCAAGGTCAGTGGTATTGGTGGTGATGTTCAATTGTCTAGTGGGATGGGGGTGTTGCTTAACCTTTGCGATAAGTTGGCTCAAAAGAGAAATGACAAGTTTATTTCATCTGAGCTGTTTATCTTAGCAGCGGTAGAAGATCGGGGTTCATTAGGGCAGCTACTTAAAGAGTTTAATGTCACTAAACAGAACGTAGAAACAGCGATCGATGAAGTGAGAGGCGGCAATAAGGTGGATGACCAAAATGCCGAGGAAAACCGTCAAGCTCTAGAGAAGTTTACGATTGATCTCACTGAGCGTGCTGAGCAAGGCAAGCTGGATCCGGTGATTGGACGAGATGATGAAATTCGTCGCACCATCCAAGTACTCCAGCGTCGAACGAAAAATAACCCCGTTATTATTGGTGAGCCTGGTGTGGGTAAAACGGCAATCGTTGAAGGGCTGGCGCAGCGAGTCGTTAATGGTGAAGTGCCTGAAGGGCTAAAGAGTAAACGTGTCTTGTCTTTAGATATGGGGTCGCTTATTGCTGGTGCCAAATTTAGAGGGGAGTTTGAAGAGCGCCTTAAAGCGGTTTTGAATGAACTGGCGAAAGAGGAAGGCAACGTTATCCTCTTTATCGATGAACTTCACACGATGGTTGGTGCAGGAAAAGGTGAGGGCTCGATGGATGCCGGTAATATGCTGAAACCTGCACTCGCTCGTGGAGAGCTTCACTGTGTCGGCGCAACCACTTTGGATGAATACCGTCAGTATATTGAGAAAGATGCTGCTTTAGAACGACGATTTCAGAAAGTATTGGTAGAAGAGCCATCAGTCGAAGATACCGTTGCGATACTACGTGGTTTGAAAGAGCGCTATGAGCTCCATCACCATGTAGAAATCACTGATCCCGCTATCGTTGCTGCTGCTCGGTTGTCTGACCGCTATATCTCAGACCGCCAGCTTCCTGATAAAGCGATTGACCTTATTGACGAAGCGGCTTCAAGTATCCGTATGGAAATAGACTCAAAACCCGTAGTACTTGATCGCCTTGAGAGAAAAATCATCCAGCTTAAGATTGAGATGCAGGCGATGGAGAAAGAGGTCGATGATGTCAGTCGTAAACGTCTTGAGTCCCTGAACAACGAGCTGAATGAAAAAGAGAGAGAGTTTGCTGAACTAGAAGAGATATGGCGAGCAGAAAAAGCCGCTTTATCAGGAACGCAGCATATTAAAGCAGAACTTGAACAAGCACGCATGGATATGGACGTCGCGCGACGCGCTGGTGACTTAAGCCGAATGTCTGAACTTCAATATGGACGTATCCCTGAATTAGAAAAACAGCTCGACCTTGCTTCCCAAGCAGAGATGCAAGAGATGAGTCTGCTCAAAAATAAGGTCACAGATGCCGAGATAGCGGAAGTGTTATCTCGCCAGACTGGAATCCCTGTTTCTAAGATGCTTGAAGGGGAGCGTGAAAAGCTTCTTAAAATGGAAGAGGCACTGCACGAGCGAGTGATTGGTCAAAAAGAAGCTGTAGATGCAGTATCCAATGCGATTCGTCGTAGCCGTGCGGGGCTAGCCGATCCAAATCGCCCGATAGGTTCGTTTCTATTTTTAGGTCCTACGGGGGTGGGGAAAACGGAACTGTGTAAATCGTTAGCGAACTTCATGTTTGATAGTGAAGATGCAATGGTGAGAATTGATATGTCAGAGTTTATGGAAAAACACTCTGTCGCTCGATTGGTCGGCGCGCCTCCTGGTTATGTCGGTTACGAAGAAGGGGGATACTTAACGGAAGCAGTGCGCCGTCGTCCTTATGCCGTCATTCTATTAGATGAAGTAGAAAAGGCGCACCCTGACGTATTCAATATTCTGCTTCAAGTGTTAGATGATGGACGTTTAACTGATGGACAAGGGCGTACTGTCGATTTTCGTAATGCCGTTGTTATCATGACCTCTAATTTAGGTTCAGACCGTATTCAAGAGCATTTTGGTGAACAAGATTACCAAGGTATGAAGCATATGGTCATGGAGGTCGTTAGTCGCCACTTTAGACCAGAGTTTATTAACCGTGTTGATGAGAGTGTTGTCTTCCATCCACTTGGCAATGATCATATTAAGCATATTGCTAAGATACAGCTTCAACGTTTGGCTACACGTTTAGTTGAGCGAGAATTTGATCTCACGATAGAAGAGGGCGTTTACGACAAAATAGCTGAAGCGGGCTTTGATCCAGTGTTTGGTGCAAGGCCTTTAAAGCGTGCTATTCAACATTTAGTTGAAAACCCGTTAGCTCAGCAGATGCTAGCAGGAGAAATAACACCTGATAAACCACTATTACTAACCGTAGATCAAGAAATGGTGATCGCTAAACAGTAATTGCTGTAGCATTTTTAATCAAAAAAGGCGTTATCGTGCAAAGTTTGTTCGGTTGGCGCCTTTTTTCGTTTTTTAGTTAATTTAACGGTTGCATGCGCTGAGTAACTCCCTATAATGCGCCTCGTTGTCAGGGAAAACACGGCGTTAAACGCTAAGTTAATAACTCCCAACAACATTGTTCTTTAACAATATGACCATGCAATCTGTGTGGGCACTCGTTGAATAGATAGTCAAAAAGATTTATCAATGAAACTGAGTGACCAGAGCTAGAAATAGTTCAAATGCTTGTTTGCTTCACTTTTTAAAGTGAAAAGAATAAGCGGCACAGTCAATTCGTTTATCACTTCGGTGATGAACAACAGTATTCGTTGAGCCGGTCGAAAGACCAAAAAAATTCT
>JBHOGO010000050.1:0-18406 GCA_043421945.1 bacterium sp. HQB-150
AGTTTGGCGAGTAAGTCAAGGCTACACCAAGAAGCTCACACTATAATCTTTGATTTAGTGGGAGTAATTCACTGCCTTGGCTTCTATTGTGCTAGCTTCTAAAACACTGGCCTCTAAAGCGTTACTTTCTAAGGTCTCCGTTGCCAAAATCTCTGTTTCTATAGCCATTGTTTCGAAGGTGTTTGTCTCTTCTGTGTGGTTACTCAGTACGACAGAAGGAGCCGTTTGATCATCATCTTTACCCGCCATTTCAGCGATATCAGCGTCATAACGTGTGGTTTTAGCATCACTGATCACGACACCATCATCGTTGCTTTGTGAACGTTTGCTTGTGATGATATAGGCATTTTCGAACCCAGCTTGTTGCGCAGCGTGTTGTGCTTGTGTTGCTGCGTCGCGGTCTAAAAAAGGTCCTAGTCGCACTCGAAACAGTCCACGCTCTGTGTCTTCTTGGCTACTTACTTCCGTATCGTGTTGCTCAGCGAGCGGTGTGGCGCGTTTGATTGCGTCTTCAGGCTGGCTAACGGCAGCAAGTTGAACAAAGTAACGGTATTCACTAATGACATGCACTTCGTCTTTATCTGGTTTAGCGACCTCAATGACTTCGATATGAACAGGCACTGTGCCTTTTTCTAAAGAGCCAATACGTTTCGCGGCAGCATAGCTGAGGTCAATGATTCTCCCTTCATGGAAAGGCCCCCGATCATTCACACGAACAATCACGGTTTTGTTGTTTTCTAAATTGGTCACTTTGACATAGGAAGGAAGAGGTAGTGTCTTATGCGCCGCCGTCATGGAGTACATATCGTACACTTCTCCATTGGAGGTATAGTGCCCATGAAACTTTTGGCCGTACCAAGATGCCCCCCCCGTTTCTGTGAAACCTTTCGTATCTTGAACAATTTTGTAGGAGCCGCCACGGAGGTGATAGTCTTTGTTTCCCGCTAAACTGTATGGCTCGTATTTTGGTTGTGCATTCTCTAGGTGAACAACCGAAGGAGGAAGCTCAGGGGCGACATCATCAGCAAGGTCATAGCGCTCAGTCGGTGTCGAACTACAACCAGCTAAAATAATAATCGCCGAAATAAGGTGAAATTTACGCATTATGTCGCCTTAGAAAGCATTTTTCGGTGGGTGTGGATGGACATTAAAATACCAAAACCGGCTAATAGGGTCACCATAGAGGTACCACCATAGCTAACGAGTGGTAAGGGAACACCGACAACGGGCAATATGCCACTCACCATTCCAATGTTAACAAATATATAGACAAAAAAGCTTAAGACAACACTGCCAGCCATCATTCGGCCAAACGCGGTTTGAGCACGGCTAGCAAGGATCAGCCCGCGACCAATGATAAAGAGATAGATCAGCAGCAGAGTTAAAATACCCGCGAGCCCCCACTCTTCGGCAATTACGGCGAAGATAAAGTCGGTATGTCGCTCAGGTAAGAACTCAAGTTGTGATTGTGTTCCTTGCAGCCATCCCTTTCCGGTAACGCCGCCAGAGCCAATAGCGATCTTGGATTGAATAATGTGGTAACCAGCACCGAGCGGATCTGACTCGGGGTTAAAGAGAGTTCGAACACGAACACGTTGGTAGTCTCGCATCAAGAAAAACCACATCACAGGGATAAAAGCGCCAGCAAGTACGCCTGCTGATGTGATTAATCGCCAGCTCATTCCAGAGAGGAAGAGCACAAAAATGCCGGATGCCGCGATTAAAATTGATGTACCTAGGTCAGGCTGCTTAGCGATTAAGATGGTCGGGACAATGATCATGACCAAGGCGATAACCAAATTTTTAAAGCTGGGCGGAAGCGGGTGATTACCAATAAAGCGCGCGACCATTAATGGAACAGCAAGCTTTAATAATTCAGAAGGCTGGAAGCGTATAAAACCCAGATCGAGCCAGCGCTGCGCTCCTTTTGAGGAGACACCGAAAAACAGCACGCAGAGTAGTAAAATGATACCGGCAAAGAACATGTAAGGCGCCCAATTTTCATATTGGCGAGGGGGGATCTGCGCCAATATAAACATGATACCAAAGGCCATACCGATACGGATAACTTGTCGCTCCATCATCGCGACACTTTGTCCACTGGCACTCCACATGACAATAAGGCCAAACACTACTACCGCGATTAACCCAAGGAGTAGTGGCAGGTCGAGGTGGATGCGCTCGAACGCTGATTTTTTTCGACCAGTTACGGAAGATAGCGTACTCATTGCGTCACCTTACTTAGTGTTTGTTGCGGGTCTACTTTCTGTTCTTTTTTTTCGATCAGTACATGATCAAAAATTTCCTTTGCAAGCGGCGCGGCATTACTTGACCCACCCCCCGCATTTTCGAGCACCATGGAAATCACAACTTCAGGGTTCTTATAAGGGGCGAATCCAACAAAGAGAGCGTGATCACGCAGGTGCTCTTCAATTTCATCAGCATCATACTCTTGGTCTTCAGCAAGACCGAAGACTTGAGAGGTACCCGTTTTTCCACCAGACTCGTAGCCTGCGGATGAGAAAGTACGACGCGCTGTCCCTGAGTTGCCGTGGTTAACTAATCGCATCCCTTCTAATGCAATATCCCAATAGCTTGAGTTCACGTAGCTGATATCTTCGAATGGCCTTGGCACGATATCTTCGCTGCTGCCATCAGCAATATGCTTCAATAGTTGAGGCGCTTGTACGACACCACGATTAACGAGCACGTTGGTTGCTTTCGCGAGTTGCATTGGTGTTGCCGTCCAATAACCCTGACCGATCCCGATAGGGATAGTGTCTCCCTTATACCAAGGCGCTTTATGGCGGACTTGTTTCCATTCTCTGGTCGGCATATTGGCTTTGCTTTCTTCAAAAATGTCGATGCCGGTATAGTCACCAAAGCCAAACTTATTCATCCATGTCGACATGCGGTCAATACCAAGGTCATAGGCCAATTGGTAATAGAATGTATCGACGGACTCTTCAATAGCACGCTTAATATCGACGCGACCATGCCCCCAACGTTTCCAATCTCGGAATGCACGGGTATTGCTGCGGTCGGTGCCAGGAATACGCCAAGAGCCACCATCATTACGAGTCGTTTTCGCTGTGATGACTTCTTCTTGTAGCGCCGCGACAGCAAGATACGGTTTCACTGTTGATGCAGGCGGGTATATACCTAGGGTGACACGGTTAACGAGAGGGCGGCTATTATCGTTGAGTAGGCTGCGATACTCGCTGCTTGAGATACCATGAACAAACAGGTTCGGGTCATAACTTGGGCTAGAGACCATCGCTAAGACAGAGGCATCTTCTGGATCGAGAATCACAATAGCGCCGCGCTTTTGAACCTGTTTAACTTCGCCTGTCTCTGGGTCTTCGACTTCTTTCGTTAGCTTTTGTTGTACATAGAGCTGAAGGTCGATATCAATATTGAGGTAGATATCCTGTCCTGGGACGGGAGGAACATACTTCAAGGTTCGGATAACGCGACCGCGGCTGTTCACTTCCACTTCCTGGTAGCCAGCGATACCGTGCAGCAGGTCTTCATAATAACGCTCGACACCCAGTTTGCCGATATCACGAGTTGCTCGGTAATTGTTGATTTTCTCGTCGCGCTCTAAGCGCTCGATATCGCGGTCGTTAATACGGGCAACATAGCCAAGTGTATGTGTTAACGCGTCATTAAACGGGTAGTGGCGCTTTAGGTGAGCGCGGACTTCAACGCCGGGAAAGCGGTGTTGGTTGACAGAGAAAAGGGCGACTTCTTCCTCTGTCAGTAAGTTCTTTAACGGAACCGAGTTAAAACGGCGGGTACGACGTCTCTCGCGTTCAAATCGGGTAATCTCTGCTTCAGTTAATGGAATCAGTTCTTGAATAGCTGCGACTGTTTCATCGATGTTTGGATTTAATTCGGGGATAACTTCGAGGGCGAAAACCGGCAAGTTTTCTGCGAGAACGACACCATTACGGTCATAAATGAGGCCGCGATTCGGCGCTACAGGGACAAACTTTATGCGGTTGTCATTAGAGCGAGTGGCGTAATCTTCATACTGTTTAACTTGAATGGAGTAGAGATTAGTGAGCAGTAAGCTCACTAATACTAAGATACCTGCAAATGAGACAACCGCGCGGCGAAAGAAGAGCGCCGATTCAGCTCGATAGTCTCGGATCTGGGTTCGCTTTTGTCTCATTGCTCGCTATTCTCGGTGGTAAGGGTGGTTAGCGGTAATACTCCATGCTCGATATAGGCTTTCCGCCATCACAACGCGAACGAGCGGATGAGGAAGTGTGAGTGGAGATAATGACCAGCTCTGTTCTGCCGCGGCTTTACAGGCAGGGGACAGCCCTTCTGGACCACCAATAAGAATGGAGACATCACGTGCATCTAGTTTCCAACTTTCGAGCTGCTGAGCAAGCTGCTCGGTATCCCAGCGTTTCCCTGGAATATCCAGTGTGACAATCCGATTGCCCTTAGGCACCGCCGCCAACATCGCTTCGCCTTCTTTTTGCAAAATACGGGCGATATCAGCATTTTTCCCTCGTTTACCCGCCGTAATTTCGATGAGTTCAAGAGGCATGTCTTTGGGAAAACGACGGCTATACTCTTTGTAGCCTTCTTCAACCCACTTGGGCATTTTGGTGCCAACGGCAATCAGTTGTAACTTCATTCGTGCATTAGCTCCACAGTTTTTCTAACTGATAAAGCTCACGAGCGCTTTCTTGCATGATGTGGAGCATTACGCTGCCCATATCAACAATAACCCACTCGCCATCTTCTTGGCCACTAATTCCAAAAGGAGGGAAGTCGGCTGCCTTGCTCTCTTTATCGACGTGGTCAGCGATAGAAGAAACGTGGCGGTTAGAGTTACCCGTACAGATAACCATGACTTCAGTAATGCTTGATTTACCTGAAACGTTTAGGGTAACGATGTCAGCTGCTTTCATATCGTCTACTTTATCGACGATGAAGTCTTGAAGGTCTTGTAGTTGCAAAAGAAGTCCTTAGTTCATAGTGTTGAGCTGCATGATGGCAGCAATCGCATCTCTTTCAGCAGTATAGAGTACGCCTGAAAGCGAGGGAGTATAGCACTCACTTTTATCAGGGCAAGTCTGGTGGCGGTGCGCTTATTGGTAAGCCACACATCCCAAGGCAAAATTGGCGTAATCCCAACCAAATTGACGTGTCGTAGCTTGTTTTTGCCGAAACTTCGAGAGCGGCTAAATGTTGCATCAACAGTGTAACCCGTTGACGAGGCAGGCGTTGTAAGGCGCCTGTCAATAATGGGCGTCGTTGTTGCCAAATCTTGAGCTGCTCGAAAATATTCGATAAGGATTTTCCCTCTAACCCCATTTCATGAATGCGGTTGAGCTGAAACAGCTCCTTTTGGAGTGTTCTTAGAAGAATAATCGGCTCAACGCCTTCACCTTCAAGCTGTGTTATCACTCGCTGACTCCGTTTTGCTTGTCCGGCGAGTAGTGCGTCGACAAGCTGAAACGCCGTAAAGTGGTTGTGTCTGCTTAAGGACTCTTGCAGACGTACCAAAGTCAATAGCCCATCGGGGTAGAGTAAAGAGAGCTTATCTAAACTCTGCGCCAGTGCCATCAGGTTGCCCTCATGGGTCTGCGCTAGCATCTGTATAGACTCGTGATCGGCATTAAGATTCAACTTTTGACAACGCTGTTGAATGAAACGAGGCAGTTGACGGATATCGGGTGTATTGCATGGCACCCAAAGCCCTTGCTTAGTCAACGCCTTAAACCACTGAGCGCTCTCTTGGCGCTTGTTGATACGTGGCCCTGTTAAGATCACCAATATATCATCGTGGATTATGTCAGATAGGGTAACGAGCTGCTTACTGTAAGCGGCATTTAAGCCTGATTCAGGGATCTCGATATAGAGGATTTGGCGTTGTGAAAATAGGCTTAATGCCTGACAACAGTCGAATATTTCTTGCCAATCGAGTTGAGGGCCGATAGTGAAGTTATGCTTCTCTTCAAATCCTTGTTGCCTTGCTTGGCTAAGAATAGCTTGTGTCGATTCGGTGATGAGTAAAGGCTCGCTACCGAGCAGCAGGTACGCACGTTTGAGTGGCTGCTTTAGTTGCGCAGCCAATTGTTCTGGGTATACACGCATGAATTACTGTTGCGCCTCAGTGAGATCGTTATTTTGTTGTGTCTCTTCGATAAGTCGATTTACACGCGCAAGTTGACGCATAATTTGAGAAACGGCTTGTTCACGCATCTCATTTTCGACCATCTCTCTTTCGACTGATTTTGCCAAGGCTGTTCGTGGGTTATCAAGGAAGTTTCGGTTTACTTGAGTGGTCAGGTTTAGAGGGGCCTGTTCCGGTAAACTGATCGTATAGGAAACTTCTAGCGTTAATTCGTATTCAGCACGTCGGCTGTTTTGATACAAGGACAGCGTACGCTCATCAATGGTTTCACTTTCTATATTGAGATTTGCCGTTGTTACGCTAGCAGGCACATGCTCTATACCGTGTAGTGCCATTTGGTTTCGCATGACCCTTGTGAGTGTTCCGTAGCGGTCATAGCTACTGAGTGATACTTGGTTTAGCTCTTCAGGGAGTATGCTTGTATCTCGTAACTGAAAGCCGCAGCCTGTTATCGCTAGGGCTAGCAGTATCACAGTGAAAAGTTTGCGACATTGAGAGACAGGTAAACACGAGAAGGCAGCGAGAGTGGTGGTCAATGACATGAAGTGCGATATTGGTAAGCGACGGGAAACAGTAGTCACTGGTTCACTCCTTTTAAAAGATAACTACCTTGTAATTAGGCGGTAAAACAACCTATCACCAGCTTGCACTGGTGATAGGTAGGGAAACTTACACGAGGCTTATTTTACCATAAGGCTTAATTTGCCACGATGTTTAGTAGTTTACCCGGTACGTAAATGACTTTACGAATTGTTTTGCCGTCGGTGAATTTCACAACGTGTTCGTTGGCAAGTCCCAATGCTTCCACATCGTCTTTTGATGCATCAGCAGCAACGGTGATTTTCGCACGAAGCTTACCGTTAACTTGAACAACGATCAGTTTTTCGTCTTCTACCAATGCAGACTCATCAGCGACAGGCCATACCGCGTTGTCGATGTCTTTTTGCCCCAATGCTTCCCACATCTCAAAACAGATATGTGGAGTGATTGGGTAAAGCATCGGTACGATAGCTTTTAGTGCTTCGTCAAGCAGGGCACGGTCTTGTGCACTTTCTTGGCTTGCTTTAGTCAGCTTGTTCATCAGCTCCATCACAGCAGCAATCGCAGTGTTGAAGGTTTGACGACGACCGATATCATCACCTACTTTCGCAATTGTCTTGTGAACGTCACGACGTAGTGCTTTCTGATCGCCCGTTAGACTAGCAATATCAAGCGCTTCTGTTTCGCCCTTTGCAGTATGCTCACGAACCAGTTTCCACACACGTTTTAGGAAGCGGTTTGCGCCTTCAACGCCAGACTCTTGCCATTCAAGGGTCATGTCTGCTGGTGAAGCGAACATCATGAATAGACGAACGGTATCAGCGCCAAACTTATCGACCATCTCTTGTGGGTCAATACCGTTGTTTTTCGACTTAGACATTTTAATCATGCCTGAGTGATCAACTGCGCGACCGTCTTTGTCTATTGCTTTCTCGATACGACCTTTTGCATCACGCTCGATAGTAACTTCGTTCGGTGCAATCCACTCTTTACCGCCTTTCTCGGTGGTGAAGCTGAATGCATCAGCAAGTACCATACCTTGGCAAAGAAGCTGCTTAAAAGGTTCGTCAGACGTGACATAGCCCGCATCACGAAGCAGTTTATGGAAGAAGCGCGAGTAAAGCAGGTGCATACAAGCGTGTTCAATACCACCAACATACTGATCAACCGGTAGCCAGTAGTTTGCTTTTTCTGGGTCTAGGATATCGTCAGCTTGTGGTGAGCAGTAACGTGCGTAATACCAAGAAGATTCCATGAAGGTATCAAAGGTATCCGTTTCACGTAGTGCTGGTTCGCCGTTGAAGGTTGTTTCAGCCCATGCTTTGTCAGCTTTAATTGGGCTCGTTACGCCATCCATTACCACATCTTCAGGAAGAATGACTGGAAGTTGGTCAGCAGGTACTGGGTGAACTTCACCGTCAGCCGTCGTTACCATTGGGATTGGCGCACCCCAGTAACGTTGACGTGATACACCCCAGTCGCGTAGACGGAAGTTAACGGTCTTCTTACCTTTACCTTCAGACTCAAGCTTCGCTGCAATTGCATCGAATGCTGCCTGGAAGGTTAGGCCGTCGAATTCACCTGAATCAAACAATACACCTTTTTCAGTGTAAGCGGCTTCAGACACGTCGAGCTCAGTACCATCTTCAGGTTTGATGACTGGAATGATATCGATGCCGTATTTTGTTGCGAATTCGTAGTCACGCTGATCGTGAGCTGGAACCGCCATGACGGCGCCTGTCCCGTAATCCATCAAGACAAAGTTAGCGACGTAAACAGGTACTTCACGACCATTAAGAGGATGGATAGCCGTTAGACCAGTATCCATGCCTTTCTTTTCCATTGTTGCGAGTTCAGCTTCAGCCACTTTCGTGTTGCGACACTCTTCAACGAATGCAGCAAGCTCAGGGTTGTTCTGAGACGCTTTCTCTGCAAGAGGGTGTCCAGCAGCGATGCCAACGTATGATACGCCCATAAGGGTATCAGGACGTGTGGTGTACACTTCTAGCGGTGCTTCTTCACCTTTCACAGCAAAAGCCAGTTCCACACCTTCAGAGCGGCCAATCCAGTTACGCTGCATGGTTTTCACCATTTCAGGCCAACCGTCTAGGTTATCAAGGTCGTCAAGCAGCTCTTGTGCGTATTCAGTGATCTTAATGAACCACTGTGGGATCTCTTTTTGTTCCACAGGGGTATCACAACGCCAGCAGCAACCGTCTTCAACTTGCTCGTTTGCAAGTACGGTTTGATCGTTCGGACACCAGTTGACTGATGATGTCTTTTTGTAAACGAGGCCTTTGTTATAAAGCTTAGTGAAGAAATCTTGCTCCCAACGGTAGTACTCCGGTGTACACGTTGCGAACTCACGATCCCAGTCGTAACCAAAACCTAATAGCTTAAGTTGGTTCTTCATGTACTCGATGTTTTCATAAGTCCATGGTGCTGGTGCCGTGTTGTTTTTGACTGCAGCGTTTTCAGCTGGCAGACCAAATGCATCCCAACCTATCGGCTGCATCACATTTTTGCCTTGCAGTCGTTGGTAACGAGAAACAACATCGCCAATAGTATAGTTACGTACGTGGCCCATATGGAGACGACCACTTGGGTACGGGAACATAGAAAGACAGTAAAATTTTTCTTTATTAGCGTCTTCAGTGACGACGAAGGTGTTGCTGTTGTCCCAGTGCTGTTGAACTTTTTGTTCAATGTCCTGTGGGCGATATTGTTCTTGCATCGATGGCATCCAGGAAAGTGTGAGTTTGATATAAACACATTTTAGTTAATCGGCATAGAATAACTAATGCAGCGTTCGTCAACAAGGGTACATGTACCAACAATTTGGAGGTATACGCAATGCCTAAGCAAAAAGCCCGTTATGAAGCGATGTTAGAAGAGGCGAAGGAAGCGCTTCAACACAGTCCTGAAGCCTTTAAGGAGTGGGTCGAAACCAGCGAGAAGGTCGTACAGGCGGCGTCTGATATGACAAAAGATGAGTTAGCGCTTATCAATCAGTACCTCAAACGTGATCTTAAGGAGTTTGGTCGTCAGGCTGATAATCATTACCCTCTTCAGTCGAGCCCGTTTTATCAAACGATTGTCAATACGGTGTGGCAGAGCCTTGCTGATATCACAGACAAAACGCAGCTAGAGTGGCAAGAAGTGTTCAATGACCTTGAGCATCAGGGGATCTACAACACGGGAGAGATTGTTGGATTGGGGATTTTAGTGTGTGAAAAGTGCCACCACCAAGAGATCTACCACCACCCACAGAAGGTTGCACTGTGCTCTAAGTGCAGCCATGACCAATTTACCCGAAAGGCTTTCGAGCCCTAACGTCCATCAACCCATGGCGTCGTGGCAGGGCACTTATTTATCAGGCATTGTTTTATGGGCCTTTGGTTTAGTTTTATCGGACCTTGGCTTATCGGACACTGTGGCAGCCCTTGTTTCGCTGTCGTTGATTTATCTATCTATATGGCTTCATTTGGCGTCGGGCTAAAACTATACTTTTGCCCGGCAATGGAGGCCTCAATCATTAACCCACCCTTTGCCGCGGTGAAGGTCGCCATACCATTTTGGTAGCCTTTGTGATGCAGGTTATCACCCGCCTGAGCGCTCACGCCTTGCGTTCCTGCTCGCGCTGATGCGTGCTCGGTGATCATGGTTGCAGAGGACTGAGCGTCAAACTCAAAGCTGCCTGATGTAAACCGGTCGTAGGCGCGCTTATCTTGGAAGAAGACGATTTGGCTATAAGCCTGCCCGCCAAACTGTAAGCCAATCGAAACCTGTGTGAGCTGACTTTCCCCCTGCAGTTGATTTTCTCGGTATACCTCGCCGCTCCCATAAGCACCACCGACAAAAAAGCCACCTTTGCCGATGGATGGAAAGATAGCGTAGCCATAGGCATCGGCAAAATAAGGTGCGCTTTCTGTGGCGGTAGAAAATTTTTGTAGCGCGGCTTCAACCTCTAGGTTCTCAGAAGCGCGAAGGGGGGTGACCACTAAAACGGTTAATAGCGAACATAAAATACTAATGCGTAACCAACGAAACATAGGGTGTCCTTTTTAACTAACGATAAATAAAGCCTGCTCTGCAGAGATATTAATGCAGGTATCCCTTCTGACCACTGAATGAGCACTTTTATCCGCGTAACATTCTATCTTTACGTAAATTGACATAGCCTTCACATTTGAAGTGTGAAAAGAGGCGCTGAAGAGTAGAGAATGGAAGTTAATGGCTGAAAAAAACCTACCAAATGTTGGTAGGCTTGGTTTTAGCATTGGCTGTTTAGTCGTTGGTCGCTTTTAAGCTTTTAATCCCTATTTCCTGTACTTAGGGCTGGCAACATGACGGTACTTTGCCTTGTTTTTCTCTCAACATTAAAAAGCCTAGCCCTAGGAGTATTGTGACCCACAAAGGCATTGAGCCGTGCTTATGGTAGGGCGTTTGGCCTGAGGTTGTTATCAACGTATCGCGAAGTACGGCCTGTTCAAACTGAGGGATGGTCGCCGTGATTCTACCGTGATGATCAATCAATGCAGAAATTCCTGTATTGGTTGAGCGAATCATTGGTTTACCAAGCTCTAATGCCCGCATTTGCGCTATTTCAAGGTGCTGATGAGGGCCGATAGAGGCACCAAACCATGCATCATTCGAAAGTGTTAATAGCACATCAGTATCTGTCGAGACGTTTTGGCGAACTTGTTCATTGTAAGCAACTTCATAGCAAAGCGCGGGTGCAATGAGGTAATCACCGGCCTGTAAATTTGGCTGAATGTAGTCGCCTCGGCTGAAGGAAGACATCGGTAAATTGAAGATAGGGGCAAGCGGGCGCAGAATATCTTCGAAAGGAACAAATTCTCCAAAAGGCAAAAGATGATGCTTGCTATAGCGCTGTGCATCATTGTATTTGTATTGCTCTTGTCCGTTGTCACCCAGTGTCAAGATGTTGTTATAGAAGACACTGTTTCCAACATGGTCAAGGACGCCAGTCATTAACGTGGTGTTATTTTGCTTTGCGGTAGTGTCTAAGCGCTCTAAGTATAAACTGACTTCTTCTTCTAAAGCGGGGACAGCAGCTTCAGGCCATATCACAATATCGGCATCCCAGTTTTCGCGGGTGAGATCCGCATAGAGCATCAGAGTTGGCCATCGTTGACTTGGTAGCCACTTCAACTCTTGGGCGATGTTACCTTGAATAATCGCCACATCAATAGGGGCATCTTCATTGGGTGTTACCCACTGTTGCTGGTGGCCTAGCGCCGTTATTAGGACTATAGCTGCGGGCAAAAAGAGTATCGCGTGGCGGCGCTCAATCACCCAGTAAATAATACTGGCAGCGAGGATAACAATCGCAACAGTAATGCCTTCTACACCAAGTACTGGTGCAATGGGGGCCATTGGCCCTTCCGTTTGGCTGTAGCCTAGCCATAGCCATGGGAAACCAGTGAATAACCAGCCGCGGAGCCAATCTAATAATAGCCACAATATAGGGGCTAGTATGAGCAGCCGAACACCATGAGAGATATGTTTGAACAGGGAGCGGTAAGCAAAACCAAACGCAGCAGGAAAGAGGGCTAAATAAGCGATCAGCAGCCCCATCATTAACCAGCCGACGAGAAACGGCACACCACCGAAGTTTGCAATACTGACATGGACCCAGCTGATCCCAGAGCCAAACTGCCCGAGCCCCCACAGAAAACCAATGAGCGCACCATGACGCGGCGAAAGCTTATGAAGGCAGCCAAGCAGTACGGTGATAGAAAGAATCGCCATTGGCCACCAGTGATAAGGGGCGAAGGCAAGAGTGGCGAGGGCGCCAGAAAAAACGGCCCCAAGGGGCCGTAGGTATTTAGCGAAGGTAGAATGCACGTTGCATCGACTCTCTATTAACTTAAATTAGGCTTCGTTGCGTCTTCGGGTACCGTGACCTGAAGCTGCACGATTCGACGATTATCAGCTGAAGTTACCTTGAAGGTGTAATTCGCAATCTCGACGACTTCCCCTTTGTCAGGTAGGTGGCCGAAACTGGTCATGACAAGACCACCCACAGTATCGACTTCCTCATCACTAAATTCAGTGTTGAAGATATCATTGAAGTCTTCAATGGTCGTGAGGGCTTTCACTGCATAGGTGTGTTTGCTGAGTTTTCGGATTTCCTGCTCTTCTTCGTCATCGAATTCATCTTCGATTTCGCCGACGATCTCTTCAAGAATATCTTCAATGGTAATGACACCAGAGACACCACCAAACTCATCAACCACGATAGCCATGTGATAGCGCTCTTCACGAAATTCCTTAAGCAGGCGATCGACTCGCTTACTTTCCGGCACAACAACTGCAGGTCTTAGGATTTCGTCAATATTGAAAGGTTCACTGTCTGGGCGTAAATAACGCAGTAAATCTTTCGCCAGTAGAATACCTTCTACGTGATCTTTGTCATCACTGATCACCGGGTAGCGGGAGTGTGCTGCGTCGATGATGAGATCAATGAGATCTTCAACCTTCTGGGAACGTTCAATTGTCACCATTTGTGAGCGAGGGATCATAATGTCTCGAACCCGCATCTCAGAAATTTGCATCACCCCTTCCAGCATGTCACGGGTGTCGTGGTCAATCAGATCGTTTTCTTCGCTATCGCGGAAAACTTCGACCAGCTCTTCTCGGTTTTGTGGTTCACCTTGAAAGAGTTGGCCTATACGTTCTAAGAAGGTCTTTCTACTCGGACCATCTGAGTTTTGTGAGTTGTCGTCGTTCATCTTTT
Organism: bacterium sp. HQB-150; assembly: GCA_043421945.1. GTDB lineage: Bacteria > Pseudomonadota > Gammaproteobacteria > Enterobacterales > Vibrionaceae > Thaumasiovibrio. The sequence goes on from JBHOGO010000050.1 coordinate 13,464, forward strand.
CTTCAGTTAAAATCGCTATCAGATGTGTGATAGCACACGAGCAAAAACGATAGGAAAAAGCTTCCTATGGCTTTTATTCTTTCTCTTCAATATAGGGGTCGTTAAACCCAAGTGCTTGCATAATCGCTGTTTCGAGTGATTCCATCTCTTCTGCTTCAGCATCGTCGATATGATCATAACCTAACAGATGCAAGCTACCGTGTACAACCATATGCGCCCAATGTGACATTAGTGGTTTTTCTTGTGCTTTCGCTTCACGCTCAACAACTTGACGGCAGATAATCATGTCACCCAACAGTGGGATTTCGATGCCTGGAGGCGCCTCAAAAGGAAATGAAAGCACGTTAGTCGGATAATCCTTACCGCGATATTCAGCGTTAAGGGCTTGCCCTTCTTCTTCATCCACAATACGAATCGTCGCTTCAGCTTCATTACGCTGCTCACCGATTGCGGCGTTAAACCATTCAGTGAGGAGTGCTTCAGAAGGGAGTCCTTCTTCAGATTCCGTGGCGATTTGTAAGTCTAAGTAGTGGTTCATGATGGGTTAACCTCAGTGGCTTTAACCACTGCTTCAATAGCGGCTTGCTGGATTTGGTCTTGCTTCTCGGCACGACGTTTTTCCGCTTCTTTCTTATTTTTTTGCTCTGCTGCTTCCCATACGTCATAGGCCTGAACAATTCGGGCAACAACGGGGTGGCGAACAACATCATCAGATAAGAAGAAGTTAAAGCTGATTTCGTCTACTTCGGAAAGCACTTCAATCGCATGGCGTAAGCCAGATTTTGCGTGACGAGGTAAATCGATCTGCGTGACATCACCGGTGATAACAGCACGAGAGTTGAAGCCGATACGGGTCAAGAACATTTTCATCTGCTCAACCGTGGTGTTCTGGCTTTCATCAAGGATGATAAACGCATCATTCAAGGTACGTCCACGCATGTAAGCGAGAGGCGCGACTTCGATGACATTACGCTCGATAAGTTTTTCGACACGTTCAAAGCCCATCATCTCAAACAGCGCATCATAGAGAGGGCGCAAGTAAGGATCGACTTTTTGTGAAAGATCGCCTGGCAAGAAACCAAGTTTTTCACCCGCTTCGACGGCAGGTCGAGTCAGCAAGATACGACGTACTTCTTGACGCTCAAGTGCATCAACAGCAGCGGCAACGGCCAGATAGGTTTTACCTGTTCCGGCAGGACCGATACCGAACGTGATATCGTGAGTCACCATATTGGCAACGTACTGCGCTTGGTTAGGCGTACGAGGCTTAATGATACCCTTTTTGGTTTTGATATTGATCTCTTTGCCGTAAGGGATGCTCGACTCTTCCGTCTGCTCTAGAACACCAGATTCTTTGATCATCAAATGAATCATATCAGGTTCAATATCCGGGAAGACATTACGAACAGGCGCGGTTTCGACATAGAGGTCTTTGAGGATAGTCACGGCGACTTCAGCAGTATGAGATTTGCCGACAATAGAAAACTGGTTGCTTCGATAGTTGATTTCTACGCCTAAACGACGTTCGAGGTGCTTGATATTGTCATCGAAGGGACCACAAAGGCTAGATAAACGTTGGTTATCTGCAGGTTCGAGAGCGAGCTCGAGGGTAGTAATTTTACTCAATGTTGCCTCACATTAGGTGCGAACCCGATAGAGATCGGGTTCGCGGCGTTTTTTGGGGTCTACTAAGGAGTATACACTCCTACACCTAAATCATCTTCTTTACGTGTTTTCTCGATCACTTCAGAAGGTGACATCGCGATACGAAGATCCATGTCTGCTTCTGTGCGAATGAGTTCACCACGCAACGAGTTGCTGTATACGTCTGTAATCTTCACATCGACGAACTGACCGATCAAGTCTGCTGAGCCTTCAAAGTTCACAACTCGGCTGTTTTCTGTACGGCCACGAAGTTCCATCAAGTTTTTCTTTGATGGGCCTTCAACCAGAATACGCTGTTCAGTATCAAGCATTTGACGCGAGTAACGCATTGCTTGCGAGTTCACTTGTTGCTGTAATTCGTACAAGCGGTTCTTCTTCACGTCTTCCGGCAAGTCGCACGGATAGTCTGCCGCTGGGGTGCCAGGTCGAGCAGAGAAGATAAAGCTAAAGCTCATATCAAAATCAACATCTTTGATCAGTTTCATCGTTGCTTGGAAATCCATGTCAGATTCACCAGGGAAGGCAACAATGAAATCAGAGCTGATAGTAATATCAGGACGTGCTTTACGAAGCTTACGAATAATGGATTTGTATTCGATAGCAGTGTGTGGACGCTTCATCATCGTTAAAATACGATCAGAGCCACTTTGTACCGGTAAATGCAAGAAGCTCACCAGCTCAGGGGTATCTTCGTAAACCGCGATAATATCGTCGGTAAACTCGATTGGGTGGCTGGTGGTGAAACGAATACGGTCGATACCGTCAATCGCAGCAACATAGCGCAATAATTCTGCAAAAGTACAGATGTCGTCGTCGTGTGTTGCACCACGGAAGGCGTTAACATTTTGCCCTAGCAGGTTCACTTCACGAACGCCTTGCTCTGCGAGTTGTGCGATTTCGAAAAGCACATCATCAACAGGGCGGCTGACTTCTTCGCCGCGTGTGTATGGAACGACACAGTACGTACAGTACTTCGAACAACCTTCCATAATAGAAACAAAGGCTGTTGGCCCTTCAGCACGAGGCTCAGGCAAGCTATCGAATTTTTCGATCTCTGGGAAAGAGATATCCATAACAGGCTTATGATCGCTACCAGATTGTTTGATCATCTCTGGTAGGCGGTGCAACGTCTGTGGGCCGAAGATGACATCGACATAGGGCGCACGTTGGCGAATATGATCGCCTTCTTGTGTCGCTACGCAGCCACCAACACCGATAACAAGATCGGGCTTCTTATCTTTGAGGTTTTTCCAGCGCCCCAGTTGGTGGAATACTTTCTCTTGTGCTTTTTCGCGAATAGAGCAGGTATTCAGTAGCAGCACATCTGCTTCTTCTGGATCCTCGGTTAGCTCATAGCCGTTAGCCGCATTTAGCAAGTCGGCCATTTTAGATGAATCGTATTCGTTCATCTGGCAGCCCCAGGTTCTAATAAGCAGTTTCTTCGCCATGTCTCACTCTTCGTTTAACTAATAGGTTTGCTTCAACAGTGCAGCGACTTATTTAGGATATTGATGGCGAATTGCAGGCAACTCGCAAATGAAACATACCCGTGTTTGTCGTCGGCACCTTTTAGGTTGTACGTTTGATTGGCTTTAATGGGCAGTAAACTCTCTGTCCTACCAATAGCAAGCCGCGTATTGTACTGCTTTAAAGGGGCGCTGACTAGATCCTCACCACCCTGAATCGTCTGTGGGAATTATAGTTTACGTTGGCACCATTTTGTGAGGCCAAACAAGGCGGAATAGCTCATCATCTCGAACCCATACAAGGCATCATGGTAAACTGAGAATAATTGAAGTTAAGACAAGGAATTACCATGGAGCACTATGATTGCGTAGTGATAGGTGGAGGGATGGTCGGTGCCGCCGCCGCTTTAGGATTAGCGCAACAAGGCAAGCAAATATTGTTGGTCGAAGGGTTGCAGCCTCAAGCGTATGAGGCCGAACAGTCAATGGATCTGCGCGTATCGGCGATATCACCACACTCTGTGGCGCTATTATCAGACCTTGGTGCATGGAAAGAGTTACTAACCATGCGCTTATGCCCATTTCGTCGTTTGGAGACGTGGGAAAATCCGACATGCCGTACCCGTTTTAGTGCTGATGGCCTTGATAAAGAGTGGTTAGGGTATATTGTCGAAAATCGCTTACTTCAACTTTCACTTTGGTCGCAATTTGAGCACCAAGATAATTTGACGGTGAGTTGTCCAACCCGTTTACACTCTTTGTGTCAAATGGATACCCATGCCGAAGTGATCTTAGATAATGGCATGACGGTCAGTACATCACTGGTTATTGCCGCTGATGGTGCGAACTCTAGGGTTAGAGAGCTTGCGGGGATTGGTATTTCATCATTTGATTATCGCCAACACTGTATGTTGATTAGTGTTGCGACAGAGAGTGCGCAGCAAGATATTACTTGGCAACAATTCACACCGGCAGGACCACGTTCATTTTTGCCATTACCTGGGCACCAAGGCTCGTTGGTATGGTATGACTCGCCGCAGCGTATAAAACAGCTCAGTACGATGAAAAGTGATCAGCTTGAGCGAGAAATAAAGAAAACATTTCCACCTGAATTGGGTGATATTGAAGTGCTTCAGCATGGATCTTTCCCGTTAACTCGTCGTCATGCGCAGTCTTACTATCGGCAGCGAGTGGTTTTAATGGGGGATGCCGCCCACACGATTAATCCGCTAGCAGGGCAGGGAGTAAACCTCGGCTTTAAAGATGTCGATACATTTTTAGCATTGAGCAGCGAGGTTGACCATTTTGTTGAGCCAGAAGCCGTATTACGCCGTTATCAACGCCAACGTAAGCCTGACAATGTGTTGATGCAATCGAGCATGGATCTCTTTTATGGTGCATTTAGCAATGATCTCCCACCACTTAAAGTGCTACGAAATGCAGGATTAGCTTTAGCAGAGAAAGCGGGGCCATTAAAAGCACAAGCGTTGAAGTATGCGATGGGGCTTTAGTTAGGCTCTATTGATAAAAACTGAGGGCGTGGTTAAGGCTGAAGAGTTGTTTTGCCTTGGCATTTTTAGGAAGGAATGATTTTCTTTCGTACGCTAACATGACAGCCCGTATATGATGCGGGCTTTTCTTTGTCAGCTTGTTAAGACCGTGATGAGAAACAGTGCAATGACAATTTTTTAACCCCAGAAACGACAAAACCCACCAAAAGGTGGGTTTATCGAATGATGGTGCGCGAGGAGAGACTTGAACTCTCACACCTTGCGGCGCCAGAACCTAAATCTGGTGCGTCTACCAATTCCG
>JBHOGO010000050.1:18506-33881 GCA_043421945.1 bacterium sp. HQB-150
GAGAGACTTGAACTCTCACACCTTGCGGCGCCAGAACCTAAATCTGGTGCGTCTACCAATTCCGCCACTCGCGCATCTTGTATTTAACGAACTCACTAAGTGAATCCATTAAATTCGTTACTCAGAGAGTAACAAATAAATGGTGGCTACGACGGGATTCGAACCTGTGACCCCATCATTATGAGTGATGTGCTCTAACCAGCTGAGCTACGTAGCCATTCATGTATTTTGTATTAAATATAATGCTTCGCTTTAAGCGAGCGCAGCAGTATACCTTAAATTAATTGGCAGGGCTACCTGGATTCGAACCAGGGGATGGCGGCATCAAAAGCCGCTGCCTTACCGCTTGGCGATAGCCCTACTGAACTCTTAAAGAGTTTTAAATTTTAACTTCGTAGTGTTTTAAAACTAAGAAGGAGAATGGTGGCTACGACGGGATTCGAACCTGTGACCCCATCATTATGAGTGATGTGCTCTAACCAGCTGAGCTACGTAGCCATTTCTCTAAATTTTCTGTTCCCGACCTAGCGTTTCTTTCGATGCCGTGTCGTTGGGAACGGGGCGCATTATGCTCATCTCAGAAAAAACCGTCAACTGTTTTTTTGAATAAATTTGGATTTATAAACCGTTCGGTGGTTATTTGGACAAAACGTTGGAAACATCAACCAAAAGTGCTCTTTTTGACGACAGTATAAAAACAAAGAATTTGAAGGGAGTGGGGATTATGGATAGCACGTTGGACTATTAAGGGAGAGCGAAGGCGAAAAAAGTGCAATGTTGAGATAAAAAAAACCGCCCTTGCGGACGGTTTTCTTAAAAATGATTAGACGTTGAAGCGGAAATGCACCACGTCACCATCTTTTACGATGTACTCTTTACCTTCTAGACGCCATTTACCAGCGTCTTTTGCACCGCTTTCACCACGGAACTCAATGAAGGCATCGTAACCAACGACTTCAGCACGAATGAAGCCTTTCTCGAAATCAGTATGGATCTTACCTGCTGCTTGAGGTGCCGTTGCACCGACAGGGATCGTCCAAGCGCGAACTTCTTTCACGCCAGCCGTGAAGTAAGTCTGAAGATCAAGTAGCTCATAACCAGATCGAATCACACGGTTAAGGCCTGGCTCTTCGATACCCATATCAGCAAGGAACTCTTCACGATCTTCATCGTCTAGTTCAGCAATCTCTGATTCAATCGCAGCACAAACAGGTACAACAACCGCGTTTTCTTTCGCAGCATGCTCACGTACTTGCTCTAAGTACTCATTATCTTCGAAGCCATCTTCGCTTACGTTAGCAATATACATTGTAGGCTTTAATGTTAGGAAGTTCAGGTACTCGACCGCTGCTAGCTCTTCTTTACTGAGTTCGATAGATCGAGCCATGCCACCTTCAGTGAAGACAGGAAGCATTTTTTGAAGTACTGCTGTTTCGAACTTCGCTTCTTGATCGCCACCTTTTGCACGCTTAGCTTGACGGAAGATTGCACGCTCACACGTATCAAGATCCGATAGTGCCAACTCAAGGTTGATGACTTCGATATCTTCTAGTGGGTTGATCTTACCTGCAACGTGGATGATGTTTTCGTTTTCGAAACAACGAACAACATGACCAATCGCATCCGTTTCACGAATGTTAGCAAGGAATTTGTTTCCTAGACCTTCACCTTTTGATGCACCCGCCACTAGGCCTGCGATGTCTACAAATTCCATCGTCGTCGGTAAGATACGCTCAGGGTTTACAATTTCTGCAAGCGCATCAAGACGAAGATCAGGAACAGGGACAACGCCTGTATTTGGTTCAATAGTACAGAAAGGGAAGTTTGCCGCTTCGATTCCTGCTTTTGTTAACGCATTGAACAGAGTTGATTTACCTACGTTTGGTAGGCCGACGATACCGCATTTAAAACCCATGGATGGAACCCTTTGGTGAATGTTCTGTTATAACTGTTTTATAGAATACTTCTAAAAGCGCTGCGTTAAAAAATCTCTGTTTGTTAAACAGCGCGATGTTAAAAGCTATTCCGCTTTAAAAGTATGTAAGCGATTTTGTGCTTTGCTTAGGCCATCTTTCATTAAGATGTCCATGCAGCGTGTTGCCTCATCGACGGCGGCATCAATGCACTCTTGCTCTTTAGCCGGTGCTTTGCCCAGCACAAAACCCGCTACTCTGTTTTTATCGCCAGGGTGCCCAATACCGAGACGCAGGCGATAGAAATCTTTGTTATTAGCCATTTTGCTGATGATATCGCGAAGCCCATTGTGACCACCGTGACCGCCCCCTTTCTTAAACTTAGCCACGCCTGGAGGCAAGTCTAGTTCATCGTGGGCAACCATGATCTCCTCTACAGGGATCTGATAGAACTTCGCTAGAGCAGAAACCGACTTTCCGGACAGGTTCATAAATGTCGTCGGAATGAGTAAACGGAGATCCGTACTCCCCATCGTGATCCGTCCAGTTAACCCGTAAAACTTAGGATCGGCTTTTAGGGTCACATTATGGATGCGGGCCAACTCTTCTACGACCCAAGCGCCCGCATTGTGGCGGGTGCGTTCGTATTCTCGACCAGGGTTAGCGAGCCCGACAAGAAGGCGAATAGAACTGCTCACGTAAAGTCTCTCAGCTAGGTATACCCCAGTATTTGCGGGCATAGATTAAAAAAAGTGGCTTATATTACCACAGACTGCCGTAAAAACGACAACACCCCGCCGAAGCGAGGTGTTTAGGGTCTAGCGGTCTGCTAATGTTCGATAAGCGAAAGGCTTATTGAGAGAACATCGCAGAGATAGACTCTTCGTTGCTGATGCGACGGATCGCTTCAGCTAGCATGCCAGATAGAGTAAGTTGTTTTACTTTACCTGTTGCTTTCATTTCATCAGAAAGAGGGATTGAGTCGGTTACGATAACTTCATCAATCACTGAATCTTTGATGTTTTGTGGTGCAGTGCCCGAGAACACTGCGTGAGTTGCGTAAGCGAATACACGCTTAGCGCCACGCTCTTTTAGTGCTTCAGCAGCTTTACACAGTGTGCCGCCAGTATCGATCATGTCATCAACGATGATGCAGTCACGACCTTCAACGTCACCAATTAGGTGCATTACTTGAGAAACGTTAGCGCGTGGACGACGCTTATCGATGATAGCGATGTCAGTGTCATCAAGCAGTTTCGCAGTAGCACGAGCACGTACAACACCACCGATGTCTGGAGAAACCACAACAGGGTTCTCTAGGTCACGCGCTTGCATATCTTCAAGGATCACTGGCGAACCAAAGATGTTATCAACAGGTACGTCGAAGAAGCCTTGGATTTGTTCAGCGTGTAGGTCAACTGTAAGAACGCGGTCAACACCAACGTTAGACAGGAAGTCAGCAATTACTTTCGCAGTAATTGGCACACGAGATGAACGCACACGGCGGTCTTGACGCGCATAACCGAAGTAAGGAATTACAGCGGTAATACGACCTGCAGAAGCGCGGCGCAGGGCATCGATCATTACGATCAGTTCCATCAGGTTGTCGTTTGTTGGTGCGCACGTAGACTGAATAATGAAGACGTCGCTACCACGAACATTTTCATTAATCTGTACTGCAATCTCACCATCAGAGAAACGACCAACAGAAGCATCTCCAAGAGAGATGTAAAGACGATCAGCGATGCGTTGGGCTAGTTCTGGTGTAGCGTTACCAGTAAACAGCTTCATATCAGGCACGGTGTAAACCTCAGGGTTGCGTCCAAAGTGGGGTCTGGTTCAAGACTGTTGCAAAGTCGTCAACAAGGGTGACGTGTTAACGCCCTTAGCAACAAAGCCATCTAGCCAGTCGGGTAATTGTCTTAAAACAGTATCGGCGTGTTCAATTGTGTCAAACTCGGCAAAAACACAAGCACCGGTACCGGTCAATCTCGACGGCGCATATTCTAGCAGCCACGAAAGTGCCTTATCAACCTCAGGATGCAGTTCAGTGACAATCTTTTCGCAATCGTTTTCGTATTTGTGCTCCAGAAGGGCTGATAAATCACGTTTTGGTGTATTTCTAATCAATTTTGGGTGTTTGAAAATTGAAACCGTTGAGACATCAACAGGTGGCTTAACGACTAAGTAGTACTTCTCTTTAGGCTCTGCTGACTGAAAAATCTCACCAACCCCTTCGGCAAATGCCGCTTTACCTCTGACAAATACAGGGACATCTGCCCCTAATTTTATACCAATTTCGGCGAGTTCGTCTTCTGACAGCTCGGTTTGCCATAAATGGTTGAGCGCAACAAGCGTTGTGGCGGCATTTGACGAACCACCCCCGAGGCCGCCTCCCATCGGAAGTACCTTATCAATAGTGATATCGACGCCATACTTGCACTGGCTAGCAGCTTGAAGTGCGACAGCTGCCTTATAGATTAGATTACTTTCAAGAGGCACATCAGGCCATTCTGGGCTGATGGTCACTTTCCCAGAGTGGTTAGGGGTAAAAGTAATGGCATCACCGTGGTCAACAAACTGGAATAACGTTTGTAATTCATGGTAACCATCACTGCGTTGTCCATTGATGTATAAAAAAAGATTGAGCTTGGCAGGAGAAGGCCAAGTTGAAGGCATTTCAATCATTTCAGTTCCCATTGGTTCAATAAAACAATAATACGTTGGTCATCATTCTCAAGCGTGAGCTTAGAAGGGAGTGCAGGGGTTAAGGCATAATTATAGCTGTTGACTTCCATACGCCATACTTGCCCCTGTGCATTGAGTGTTAAGGCGGCTAAACGTTGCTGCTCGTTGAGCGTGTATTGATCGGCACCGGAAGGTAAGCCGAGGATCCAGTCTTGTAGCTCCTCGATAGGAAGCATGAGCCCTGTCAGTTGATAAGTCATTCGATTGATGTCGTGACCCACATGTCGGTGACCATCCATGTCGGTCACGATCGTTCTTTGATCCGTCTTCTCTACTGCGAGGAGTGTTTTTCCTATTACGTTAATTAAGCGAATCGTCGTTTCTTCAGGAGTTTGCACCCAGTAGAGGGTCGAGCTTAAACGCTGCTCAGGGCTGCGATAGGCAAGTCGTCCTTTTGTGGTAAAACTCTCGATCTGTTCGAGTTGAAGGCGATGGCTTTCCCATTCTGTGCTTGTCGGTGTGCTCACAGCGGCACAGCCACTGAGGAAAAGTGCAACCATCAACGCCCCTGTTTTGATAAACCGTTTTACAAATGGACTTATCAATGAGGCGCTAGGCAATGCCGTATTTAACCACGGAAGTAAAGAGCGTTTGGTCACAACTTGTTTCCATTCATTATCAAGTAGAAAAATAGTTTGCTTTTATTCGGTAGGGTCATCAAGTAAAATTAATGCTTAAATCATTGCTTACCTGTCTTAGAGAACAATAAACAACCCCCATGACCCTGCTTGTATTAGGAATTAATCATAAGACAGCGTCAGTTGAATTGCGTGAAAAAGTCGCTTTTTCTCCTGATAAACTGTCAAACGCGCTAAAGGAGTTAGCCGCGAAGGAGCAGGTCGATGGAGGCGTGATTGTCTCGACGTGTAACCGAACGGAATTATACTGCCAGTTGGATGGTGCAGGGAATCATGGTCTTATTGATTGGTTAAGCCAGTTCCATGGTATTAACCTCGAAGAGCTCATGCCGAGCCTTTACTTCCATGAAGAGCAGGCAGCTGTTAAGCATTTAATGCGTGTTGCGTGTGGTCTCGATTCATTGGTGCTTGGTGAGCCCCAAATTCTCGGGCAGATTAAACAAGCCTATTCTGAATCGCGACAAGCGGAAGCAGTACAAGGGCTGCTAGAAAAGCTTTTTCAAAAAAGCTTCACGGTAGCTAAGCGGGTACGGACCGAAACCGATATTGGTGGCAATGCCGTGTCTGTTGCGTTTGCCGCGTGCTCGCTGGCGAGGCAGATCTTTGAATCCTTGCATGAAACCACCGTGCTGCTTATCGGTGCTGGCGAAACGATCGAATTGGTCGCTCGCCACCTCTATGAGCATGGCTGTAAAACCTTAATCATCGCCAATCGTACCCCTGAGAATGCGCGCGGTCTTGCTGAAGAGTTTGGCGCTGAAATCATTAGCCTTCCTGAAATTCCTGACAATATGCACCGTGCTGATATTGTGATCAGCTCGACAGCAAGCCCATTGCCCATTGTGGGTAAAGGCATGGTCGAAAAAGCCTTGAAAAAGCGCCGCCGTCAACCGATGTTGATGGTCGATATTGCGGTTCCAAGGGATATTGAATCAGAAGTAGGCGACTTACGGGACGTCTACCTTTATACTGTCGACGATTTACAGTCGATCATCGATAAAAATATCGAACAACGCAAAGCTGCGGCGATGCAAGCTGAAGTGATTGTCAGTGAAGAAAGCGCTGATTTTATGCACTGGCTGCGTTCACTAGAAGCTGTAGATAGCATTCGACAATACCGTCAACAGGCTGAAACGACGCGACACGATATGTTGCAACGTACGCTACAATCTCTTCAAAGCGGAGCAGATCCAGCACAGTTGTTGACTGAATTGAGCAATAAATTAACTAATAAACTCATCCACGCACCTACTCGTGCAATGCAGCAAGCGGCACAAGACGGTGAGCCTGAAAAACTGGCGCAGATCCGTGAAACCCTTGGCTTGGATGACTAACCAGACCGAATCCCTATGAAACCATCTATTCTGTTAAAACTTCAATCGCTCGTTGATCGTTATGAAGAGGTTCAACATTTGTTGGGCGACCCTGGCATTATTGGCGACCAAGACCGCTTCCGTGCATTGTCTCGTGAGTATTCTCAATTAGAAGAAGTGACCCAATGTTTCCAACGCTACCTTCAAGCTCAAGACGATCTTGAAGCTGCAGAAGAGATGGCGAAAGAAGACGATGCTGAAATGCGCGAAATGGCGCAAGAAGAGATCAAAGAAGCGAAAGCAGCCATTGAAAGCTTGAACGACGAGCTTCAGGTTTTACTTCTGCCGAAAGACCCGAACGACGATCGCAACTGCTTTGTTGAAATTCGTGCCGGTGCAGGTGGTGATGAAGCCGGTATCTTTGCTGGCGACCTTTTCCGTATGTACAGCCGTTTTGCCGAATCAAAAGGTTGGCGTGTTGAAGTCATCAATGCTAACTCCAGTGAGCAAGGTGGCTACAAAGAGATGGTTGCGAAAGTGTCAGGTGATGGCGCATACGGCGTTCTGAAATTTGAATCTGGCGGCCACCGAGTTCAACGTGTCCCTGCGACAGAATCTCAAGGTCGTGTACACACTTCTGCTTGTACGGTTGCCGTGCTGCCTGAAGTCCCAGAAGCAGAGATCCCAGAAATCAATGCGGGTGACCTGAAGATCGATACATTCCGTGCATCAGGCGCGGGTGGTCAGCACGTCAACACCACGGATTCAGCCATTCGTATTACTCACTTACCAACCGGTATTGTGGTTGAGTGTCAAGATGAGCGTTCTCAGCATAAGAACAAAGCGAAAGCGATGTCGGTGCTAGCGGCACGTATTATCGCTGCTGAAGAAGAAAAACGTCACGCTGAAGAAGCGTCAACACGTCGTAACCTATTAGGAAGTGGCGACCGTAGTGACCGTATTCGTACCTATAACTACCCGCAAGGCCGTGTTTCTGATCACCGTATTAACCTAACGCTTTATCGCCTGAATGAAGTGATGGAAGGTGATTTGAATAGCTTGGTTGACCCTGTTATTCAAGAGCACCAAGCCGATCAACTTGCCGCATTGGCTGAAGGCAGCTAATTCGCCAATGACCGCGTCATCTTCATCTAATGAAATATTTATGAGTGCTATGTCGCTAAGTGAGATTTCGAAAAAAGAGCCACTGACTGTTGAGCAGTGGCTCCGGCTTGCACAAACGCAACTTGATGCTGCAGGCTCAGCTAGCCCTGCCATTGATGCCGAAGTTTTGCTATTGCACATTCTCGACAAGCCACGAAGCTTCCTGTTTACTTGGCCAGACAAAGTGTTGAGTGATGAACAGCGTCAAGCACTTGCTGGGGCTGTGTCTCGCCGAGAAAAAGGTGAGCCTGTCGCTTATATCACTGGCGTGAGAGAGTTTTGGTCACTGCCATTGGAAGTCTCGCCAACCACGCTTATCCCTCGTCCTGATACTGAACGTCTGGTTGAACTGGCTCTTGAGAAAGTGCCGAGTACCCGTTCTCATGTCTTGGATCTTGGGACTGGTACTGGTGCCATTGCGTTGGCGTTAGCTTCTGAGCGCCCTGATTGTCAGCTCATTGGTGTCGACTACCAAATCGAAGCCGTTGCACTGGCAACTCGGAATGCGCAGCGTTTAAGCATCAATAATGCCACTTTCCTACAAGGGAGTTGGTTTGAGCCGCTGAGTAGCGATCAAGCTTCTGCGAAGAAATTTGCTGTGATTGTCAGTAACCCGCCTTATATCGATCCAACGGATGAACATTTAGCGCAAGGCGATGTTCGTTTTGAACCAATCACCGCATTGGTTGCCGATAACAAGGGGATGGCAGACATCGAACATATTGCCGCTCACGCTCGTCAGTACCTTGAAGCCGATGGCTGGTTGCTGTTTGAACATGGCTACGATCAAGGTGCCGTCGCACAACAATGCTTACATGCTTTGGGCTATGATGCGGTGCGCACTGAACAAGACTATGCAGGGCACGATAGGGTGACCCTCGGACGCTGGAAGGGATAGCAACGATGTATATGGCAATGAAGCATACTCACCTTTTACTGATTGGGTTAAGCGTGGTGTTATTTATCGTACGGTTTGGATTAATGCTTGCAGACTCGCCATTAAGACAAAATAAAGTGATGAAGATAGCACCGCATGCCATTGATACAGTTCTTCTTATCAGTGGTTTAGGATTGATTATGGTAACGGGCTTTATGCCATTTACCGAGGGTGGCGCTTGGCTCACCAATAAGATCACGTGTGTATTAGCTTATATCGCATTAGGTGTGTTTGCATTTCGCGGTAGTAACCGTTTACTGCAAGTGTTTGCGTTTTTGGGTGCGCTAGGCTGGGTCGTTATGGCCTTCAATATTGCCACCACAAAATCGGCGACATTGTTCGGGTGATTTGAGAGAAAAGATGTACCAATTTACTGATGAACAATTAGACGTGATGCCACTGGCTGAAGGTGGTGCACGTTTAAATGCCATGATTGATCCCTCATTGCCCTTTGAAGCGGTAATGAATACCTTGGATGATCTGGCTGAAGAGGCAGAGCAACACTGCATGATTTTGCCTGATGAGCGAGATCGTTTTGATTGCTTAGTCCGCCTTTTTTATAACGAGTGGGGATTTTGTGGCGACCACGACACATTTTATCACTCCGACAATCTATTTTTGTCGAAAGTCCTAGAAGCAAGAGCTGGATCACCGGTGACGCTTGGGGCGATCTTCCTTTATCTCGCCGAAGACATGGAGTTACCTGTCAAAGCGGTAAACTTCCCAACGCAGTTTTTACTGCGTATCGATTGGCGTGATAGTCGAGAGCCAAGTTATTTCGACCCGTTCGAAGGCACCTTTATCACACACCGCTTGTTAAGAGCATGGCTAATCGGTCAAGAAGGTCCATTAGCGACTTTGAAAGACGCTGATCTGCGTGCTACGGATCACTCAACGATAATTGGCCGTTGGCTTGGCGTGATTAAAGGGGCGTTGATTCGAGAAGAAAACTACCCGCTTGCGTTATGCAGTAGTGATCTCGCGCTTCATTTTAGCCCTGAAGATCCTCACGAGCACCGTGATCGCGGCTATATTTATCAGCAGCTTGAGGTAAGCCACCTTGCTGCACAAGATTACCAGTACTTCATCGACCAATGCCCGGAAGATCCGGCATCAAATGTGTTGAAATTGCAGGTAATGGTACTTAATGAAACCACGGCCGTGTTGCACTAGGCCACCAAGAAAAAGAGAATCATGATGGATCAGAAAACTGTTCGTATCGGTGAAATAGAAGTAAATAACGATAAACCGTTTGTCTTGTTTGGTGGCATGAACGTGCTTGAGTCGCATGACCTTGCGATGCGTATTTGTGAGCATTACGTTGAGGTCACTGAGAAGCTCGGTATTCCTTACGTCTTTAAGGCCTCATTCGATAAAGCGAATCGCTCTTCAGTGTACTCTTATCGTGGCCCAGGGCTAGATGAAGGCATGAAGATTTTTGAAGCGTTAAAAGCTCAGTTTGGTGTGAAAATCATTACGGATGTGCATGAGATTGAGCAGTGCCAACCCGTCGCAGAGGTTGTTGATGTCATTCAACTCCCTGCATTTCTCGCACGCCAAACAGATCTTGTGCAAGCGATGGCCAAAACGGGTGCTGTGATTAATGTGAAAAAACCACAGTTCATGAGCCCTAGCCAAGTGGGTAACATTGTCGAAAAGTTTGCAGAGTGTGATAACGAAAACATCATTCTTTGTGAGCGCGGCGCGCTACATGGTTACGATAACCTTGTGGTTGATATGCTTGGTTTTGATGTGATGAAGAAAGCGTCAAACGGTAGCCCAATTATCTTTGACGTGACACATTCACTGCAGTGCCGTGATCCACAAGGTGCTGCATCCGGTGGTCGCCGTGAGCAGACGGTTGATCTTGCCCTCTCAGGTATGGCGACGCGTATTGCCGGCCTCTTTATGGAAGCGCACCCAACGCCTGATCAAGCTCGCTGTGATGGCCCGTCAGCTTTTCCTCTTGATAAATTAGAGCCTTTCTTAGCACAAGCGAAGCAGCTTGATGATCTTGTGAAAAGCTTTGAGAAGATTGATATCGCGTAATCGCGTGATGTGCTAATTGTACATAGATAATAGATAGCGATGTGATTCGCTAAAGCGATAAAGAAAAAAGCCCTCTCGCGTTAAGTGCTTTCGAGTTGAAAGTGTTTAACGTGAGAGGGCTTTTTTAATGCGCTTATGGTGAGATGAGATTTTAAATGACCGAATCACCCGAAGGTGCTGACAGCATTCACCAGATAATAAATCAGATACAGCCTTGATTTAATCACGCAAGGCTGTGTGAACAATCAGCATTCTATACGCGGAATTTGCTGACTTCTGATTGCAGTTGATAGGCAAGATCAGAGAGTGCCGTTGCTTGCGCGGCAGACTCTATGGCTTCCGCAGCCATCTCTTCTGATACCTGACTAATACCTTGAGTATTGCGCTTTATTTCATTACTGACCAATGATTGCTCTTCAGCGGCAGAGGCAATATGCGTTGCCATGTCACTGATTTCATTAATGGACGTTGTGATTTGTTGTAGGCTTTGCGCAGCCTGTTCGGCGTCATCGACACTGGTGTTCGCGAGCTGGTGGCTGTCACGCATGAGCATCACTGCCTCAGCGGTAACACGCTGAAGGGTTTCGATGGTTGACTGAATCTCTGACGTCGAGTCATGTGTTCGTTGACTCAATACACGTACCTCATCGGCAACCACGGCAAACCCACGACCTTGGCTCCCTGCACGAGCCGCTTCGATCGCAGCATTAAGGGCAAGCAAGTTCGTTTGTTCTGCGATACCTTGAATAGCAGCCAAAATCGTATTGATACTTTGTGTATGGGCATCTAGTGCAGTGATGACTTCCGTTGCTGTCTCAACTTCAGCAGCTAAACGTGTTATCGATTGCTGACTCTGTGCTACCTGCTGCGTGCCTTTAGAAGAGAGGTTAACACTCTCATGTGAGGTACGCGCAGTCTCTTCAGCATGCCCCGCAACCTCTTGAGTGGTTGTCGACATTTGACTGATCGCTGTTGCCACACCGGCAATATCATCTTGCTGTTGACGAATACTGACACTTCGTTGCTGTGCTTGTGCAGCAGCCTGACTAGATTGAGCGCTAAGCTGTTCAGCAATGCTACGCATTCTCATCACCATGCCGTGCATATGACCGACAAATTGGTTGAAGTTGTTAGCGAGAAGACCGACTTCATCCTGACTTCTAGGGTCTAATCGTTGACGTAAATCACCTTCACCATTTGCAATAGTCTGCAGCGCTTGTGAGACATAAGTGAGATCACGAAAAAGGTAATTCACAAGAAGACTGCTTAATCCCATTACTAGTAATAAAACCAAAGTACCTGCCGTAATGAGTTCAAAGAAGGACGCGTAACCAAAGGCCATTTCGGTATCAAGATCGAGTTCGATAGCTAACATCCAGTCACTGCCTTGTACCGGAACAAAGTGATAGAGCTTACTGCCTTCGTCACGTTCAGCCATAAAAATACGTTGGTCGTTGATCGACTGTTGAATGGTCTGTATCGATAGTTGATTGTGAATGCGGTTGATCGGCTGTTGTAAAAGGTCAGAGCGGTAATGAGAGAGGATACGGTTGCCTTCAAAAAGGAGCGCATGCGTGTTCTCGCCCAATGATATTGAGGAAATATTATCGATTAAATCATTGAGAACTAAGTCTGCGGCTAAAACACCCAGTAGCTGACCATTGCGATAAAGGGGCTGAGCAAACGTGACAGTAGTTTCCAGGGTAGCGACATCTTGATAGGAAGCTGTCAGAATTTGAGCCCCAGCAGAAACGGCTTGGCGGTACCAATCACGCTGTCGTGGGTCGTACCCTTCAGGTAGTTCTTCAATGAGGCTGGTATACATATTGCCATTTGCAGAGCCGAAATAAACGTCATAAAAACCACCCGACTCACGAGCTTGTGTTAGTGCTGACTCTGACGGGCTTTCGGTATGGTAGCGTGCCACAGCATTCAGAATACGACCTTGTGTTTCTAACCAATCTGATAGGTTTTCTGAAACTGCTGATGCGACAGATTCTGTTTTAGTATAAACAGTGCTTCTGCCAAAACTGTAATAGTTAAAGCCAATGATGGTCGACATGACCGCCGCCATCATTAACACAGCGGCTAGCGTTGCCACCATTAATTTGTGTTTCAATGTCATAACTAGAGCGCCTTTCAAAATACGAAGGTAAAGGCTTATTCATGGGGGTGAACAGCGCTGCATATTTTCGTTGTATTTGGATAAAAGTCAAACAGATTAAACTTATAAAAATCTTTGATTACAACGTGTTAAGTAAGTGTTTATGACTGTGTTGTGAATGTTGTTTTTTGTGGTAGAGATAGGTGAAAAGCTACCCGCTAGATGTTATCAGTGTGAAGGCCAAACAGGCAGACGAGTGTAACCGTGTGATTCAAATTAGAGGGGCAATGGGATAGTGGAGAGATCGCTGTTGCTAAACTTAATGAGATGTTTAGCTATTTAGACGTCCAGACGTTGACATGGATAGATGGGTTCTATAGTCTACGCGCGATTATTAGAACGATGAGCTAAACAAATGCCAACCGACAACATAAAACCAAACACTAACCTAGACGACAATACACTGGTATCGCCTTCTGCTAGAGCATTGATGCCGCTAGGACTTTTCTTACTTCTGTTTATTGGAACAGGCATTTATATGACACTGCAAGGTGTCGAAATGGCGTTTTACCAACTTCCTGCGCCGGTTGCTGCATTACCCGCTATTATTTTGGCGATCATACTGAGTAAGGATAAGCTTAATCAGACCATTGAACAGTTTTTGCGTGGTGTTGGGCATACTGACATCATTGCGATGTGCATGATTTACCTTTTAGCAGGAGCGTTTGCAGCGGTTGCGAGTGCAACGGGTGGTGTACAAGCGACTGTAAACTTAGGGCTTGCGATGATCCCTAGCGCCCTCATTTTGCCAGGTATCTTCATTATTTCTGCGTTCATTGCGACTTCAATGGGCACATCAATGGGTACCATTGCAGCGGTTGCCCCTGTTGCATTAGGTATCGCAACAGCTGCCGATATGGATATTGCCTTAACGGCTGGTGTGGTCTTGAGTGGTGCTATGTTTGGTGACAACCTCTCAATCATTTCTGACACAACCATCGCAGCAACACGCTCACAAGGTTGTGAGATGAAAGACAAATTCCGCGAAAACGTAAGAATCGCATTACCTGCAGCTGTGGCAGCGCTGGTTCTTTTTGCCTTTAGTAGCAAAGTATCGAGCGTACCTGCAGCAGAAAGCATTGAGTGGCTAAAGGTGCTGCCTTATCTCACTATTCTTGTTCTTGCTGTGTCGGGTTTGAACGTCTTTGTTGTACTGAGCATTGGTATCTTACTGGCGGGTGCGATTGGTTTTATCACTCTACCTGATTACCCGTTAGCCACATTTAGTAATGATATCTATGGTGGCTTTGGTAACATGCAAGAGATCTTCCTATTGTCGATGCTTATTGGCGGGATGGGCGAGCTAATGCGTCAACAAGGTGGTTTGGCTTTTATTACGCGTTTGATTAGCCGCATGATCCAGCGTCATAAGCAAAGCGAGCGAGGCGGTGAAATCGGTATTGCAACAGCGGTAGGCTTAACGAACTTCTGCACTGCGAATAATACCGTCGCGATTATTGTTGCTGGTGGCGTCGCAAAAGAGATTGCAGAAGAAAATCAGGTAACACCACGCCGTAGCGCAAGCTTACTGGATATCTATTCGTGTGTGGTTCAAGGTGTATTACCTTATGGTGCACAGGCCTTGTTACTGGGCTCGGTGTTTGGTCTTTCACCTGTTACTGTGGTCGCTCACTCTTATTACTGCTTCTTCTTGGCCATTGCAGCTGCATTAACGATGTTTTTGCGAACGCGACGTGCATAAACGTTTCATCAAGGTATTAAATTGCTGAGATTAAGCTTTTAGTGCTTAGTTTAAAAAAGCGCAAACATTCTCTTCTTCACTGAAAATGTTTGCGCTTTTTCTATATTCATTCTCAATTTTCCTGATTTGATTTTGTCGTTTTCCCTCAACCTATTTTTCCCTCAAGGCTAAAAGCAGCGCTCTATCCCAATACGATGTTTTACTAATTCTCCTCGCTATTTTCTGCCATCGAAGGCCTTTGCTTTATCCTTTATTCATTATTTTCTATTATTCCTATAAGGGATTGTTAGTGGATGATTTTTAACATATCTGTCATTAAATGTGACCGGGGGATCAATTATGATGTCACCTGGATGCATTAGGGAGTTAATAACTTAGCAACCTTGCCGTAAACCCTCGCTCGATGAGGGCGGGGATATAAGGCGAAAGTGCGATAGCACTTTAAGATAGACAGACTCTATTTGAGCTGTATAATACTGGTCATTCATACAGCAAGGTGCTTTGAATGTTAAGAGCAACCAAAATACGCATTTTCCCAACACAAAATCAGGCTGAGTTTCTAGTAGCTCAGTTCGGTGCTGTGCGGTTCGCGTACAATAAAGCTCTGCATTTAAAGTCTCATATGTACCGTAAGCATAACGTTACATTGAGCCCTAAAAAGGACATTAAACCACTGCTTGCGGTTGCCAAGAAATCCCGCAAATATCACTGGCTAAAGCAGTATGATTCAATAGCTTTGCAACAATC
>JBHOGO010000051.1:0-33767 GCA_043421945.1 bacterium sp. HQB-150
GGATTCTGTTCACCTTGATATCACTAGCTTTCATGTTGATGGGGAATACCTCCAAGACGAAGATCTCAATGCTATTATACTGGTAAAAGGCTACAGCCGCGACCACCGTCCAGAGCTCATCCAAGTGGTCCTTGAGCTGATTTATGAGAACCAAGCAGGTCTACCCGTTTATATGCAAGCTCTCAGTGGCAATACCAATGATGCTAAGGCATTTTCTGAAGTCGCTAAGCGGCATGTTCATTGTCTAAAGGCAGCTCAAAATAGTCGCTACTTTATCGCAGATGCAGCGCTATACCCGAGATTCCTTATATTCAATATTTCAAAATACATCATTTTATATTTAGGATCGGTTGTCGAAACATAAGCTCTTGCCATTCGTGTAAGATCTTCTGAAGATTGAAATAACTCATGCGCTAAGTCTATTGACTGGTATCGATTAACTTCACTCTGTTTAATTTCGTGTTGAATATCAGTCATCTTGTAAACAATTATCAGCATGACTAACAAAGCAATTGCTGCTAATGTGAGGGGATGTAGCTAACTGTTCCCAAACATTTTAACTTTGTTTTTGTCTCTGCTGCTTTCCCACTATTCATTTATCCACCGTTGATTCAAACTAGCTTACTTTCTTCATATTTACCTTAACTGTTTGAACCTCATCTAATGGTAAACAACACGCCTTTAATGCTGCCTAAGTTTGCAGGTTTTGTTGCTGGAAAGTAACCCTATAGACTATGTAATTTATGCCACTAAAGATAGTACAGCATGATTCGAAACGCTAGCTGTGGTGTTTGATTATAATTAATGACTGATAATGGCATCATCATAGTGCAGATACATAGAAACCGTTTGATTCTGACTCAAGCAATTCAGCCACTTAATTTACATGGTCATTGCTGCGATATATAGCCAAAATACTGATAACTACATTGCCAAATCAACCCTAACACCATCATTAAAATAGAGAATTCTGACTTCATCTTCGGCCGAAAAAAGCATTTTATTATCTACGTCTTGGATCACATCCACCCATCGGTCATCTTCAGTAACAATCAGCAATTCAACCAGCTGATACTCCTTGAGATTAATACGTCCTGAACGACTATTTGCAATCGCTGCCCCCGTAATAACACCTACCGCTGTTGCTACTTCTTTACCCCGGCCGTCACCAAATTGATGACCTATCACACCACCGACAACCGCCCCCATCAAGGTTGTCCAACCAGATTGTCGTGCTTGAATCACTTCTTGCTGCGTAATGTATCTTACAGAGTCAACCTTACCGTAGACCACGCTATTTACTTGCCTTGCAGTATTTCGTTCATAGGAGCCAAACGCCAGCATCGGCAACATCAGGAAAACTAACCAATATTTTTTCATCACAAGTTCCTCTTTCCTTCACGAATACACGACAGACCTATGAATAATATCAAACAGACACCCCATGGATGCCTTGGGGATTAACGCAGACACTGCTACTATCCCAAACATAATGTTAAGGCTCTGCCGCCGTCTCTAAATAACCTGTACTACTTTTTATACATGACTATTTATTTACCTCAGCTTAATCAGCATAACACGGAATTCCCTTGTCCATCAGAAGCTCTGCAAGACCCGAATGGGTTACTCGCCTATGGTGGCGATCTCTCTAAAGCACGACTGATTAATGCCTACCGGCATGGGATTTTCCCATGGTATAGCGACGACGAACCTATCTTGTGGTGGAGCCCAGCACCGCGTGCTATTTTTGTGCCTGAACATTTTGAACCAAGTAAAAGCACAAAAAAATTTCAACGTAAACAGCAATATAAAGTCACAATTAATCACTGCTTTGATAATGTCATCGACTACTGCGCGTCAACAAGAAGCCCAGAACAAACCTGGATAACGGCGGAAATGCGAAATGCATACAAGGCATTACATCAAGCTGGCATTGCCCATTCTGTAGAAGTTTGGGACCAAGATAGTCTAGTCGGTGGCTTATACGGCCTCAATGTTGGCCAAGTATTTTGTGGTGAGTCTATGTTTTCTTTGCAGACAAATGCTTCCAAGATAGCGTTATGGTACTTCTGTAACCACTTTAAAGCGCACAAAGGTAAACTGATTGATTGTCAGGTGATGAATGACCACCTTTGTTCTCTTGGGGCAATGGAGATGTCAAGACAACCCTTCATTTCAGCTCTACACATACTGAGGGACAGGCACTTACTCGATGGGTGTTTTAAACCACAAACAATATTACTTAAGTAAGCATAAAATTTGAGTGCACAAGAACTAAAGAAACTAGAGACAAAGCGATGAGTTTACAGATCGGCGTCACGCCAGAAAAACCCTGTAGCTACTTACCTGAGCAAAAGGACCGTCTTGCCGTCGTCATGGATGAGGAATGGCACACACCCCATGGCTACCGAGTACTAATGGATAATGGTTTTAGACGAAGTGGCACCATGATGTATCGGCCTTACTGTGCAAAATGCCAAGCCTGCCAACCTGTGCGCGTCAACGTTACGGCTTTTACACCTAGTCGCAGTCAAAAGCGTATTGCTAAACAGCTCAACCAGTTTGATGTTGTCCTCAAACCGTCACTCGACTCAAATTGGTTTACACTTTATAGCCATTACATCACCGAACGACACCGCAATGGTTCAATGTATCCACCAGATGCCGATAATTTTCAGCAATTTGTACAAGCAGAATGGAATGACGTTCAGTTTTTACATATTTATCTAGAGGGCAAGCTGGTTGGCGTTGCAGTATGTGATGTATTTCCCGATGCACTCAGCGCGCTTTATACTTTTTTTGACCCTGGTATGAGGTTATCGATGGGCACGGCGGCTATACTGCTACAGTTAAACTATGCACGTAATCATAAAAAAGCGTGGTTATACCTTGGCTATCAAGTTGATGACTGTCCAGCGATGAATTACAAAGTACAGTTCAAACCTTGTCAGCGATGGAAAAACAATCAATGGTGCAATGAAAACGACAAGTGATTTACGTGGCTTGAACACAGAGTGTATAAAAAAAGTCGATGAGTTACTGACAAAGAGCGCCTTCAAGGGTAAAATTGCGCCCTGAACTTTACTAAACCCCAGATTCAAGGCATTATCGACCCGATTTTGTAAATGGTCAGCCTAAGAGGATTCAATGGCAAAAGAAGACGTAATTGAAATGCAAGGTACCGTACTTGATACGCTACCTAACACTATGTTCCGTGTAGAACTAGAAAATGGTCACGTAGTTACTGCTCACATTTCAGGTAAAATGCGTAAAAACTACATCCGCATTCTGACAGGTGATAAAGTCACTGTTGAGCTGACTCCATACGACTTGACTAAAGGTCGCATCGTCTTCCGCGCACGTTAATAAAGACGTTGCCAGGATTAAAAAAACCCGGTTTAAGCACCGGGTTTTTTTATATCTATCTCAAGCTGAAAATAACCTGCACTAATGCGCAGGCTGTAGATCAGTATTGAACTCAAACTTCAATTCACCGTTCGCAACATCTACTTTGATGGTGCCACCTTTCGTTAAACAACCAAAGAGTAGCTCATTCGCGAGTGGTTTCTTCAAGTGCTCTTGGATGACACGTGCCATTGGTCTTGCACCCATCGCTTTATCATAGCCTTTCATTGATAGCCAGTGACGTGCTTCCGATGAAACCTCCATCGATACGCCCTTCGCATCCAACTGAGCTTGTAGCTCCACAATAAATTTATCAACAACCTGGATAATCACTTCAGGTTCAAGATGATTAAACCAAATAATATTGTCGAGACGGTTACGGAACTCAGGGGTAAAGACTTTCTTAATCTCACCCATCGCATCAAAACTATGATCTTGCTGAATTAGGCCTATCGATTTACGTTCTGTTTGTGTCACACCTGCATTCGTCGTCATAACGAAAATGACATTACGGAAATCAGCCTTACGACCGTTATTGTCGGTCAAAGTACCGTTGTCCATCACCTGTAGTAACAAGTTGAAGACATCTGGGTGCGCTTTTTCAATCTCATCAAGCAATACCACTGAATGAGGAGATTTAATTACCGCATCAGTTAACAAGCCGCCTTGATCATACCCAACATAACCCGGAGGTGCACCGATCAAGCGTGAAACCGTATGACGTTCCATGTATTCCGACATATCAAAACGCAGTAAATCGATACCTAACGTTCGCGCCAACTGCACCGTCACTTCTGTTTTACCGACTCCCGTAGGGCCTGCAAATAAGAATGATCCCACCGGCTTGTTATCAGCCCCTAGCCCTGCTCGGCTAAGTTTAATGGCCTGAGAAAGCACCTCGATTGCTTCATCCTGTCCAAACACCAACATTTTGAGCTTGTTATCAAGTTTCTCCAGTACTTCTTTATCAGATGAAGAAACCGATTTTTCAGGGATACGCGCCATCTTCGCAATCATCGATTCAATATCAGCGACATTGACCGTCTTTTTGCGCTTGTTCGCAGGCGCAAGACGACAACGAGCACCCGCTTCATCAATAACATCAATCGCTTTGTCAGGCAGGTGGCGCTCGTTAATGTATTTAGCAGACAGCTCTACAGCAGCACGGATAGCCGTATTGGTATAACGAACCTCATGGTGAGCTTCATATTTAGGCTTCAAGCCCAGTAGAATTTTAGTTGTGTCATCAAGCGATGGTTCAACCACATCAATTTTTTGGAAACGGCGAGCTAACGCACGCTCTTTCTCGAAGATAGAGCCGTACTCTTGATAGGTTGTTGAACCGATGCAGCGCAACTTACCGCTACTCAATAGTGGCTTGATCAAATTAGCTGCATCAACTTGACCACCAGAGGCTGCTCCCGCGCCAATGATAGTATGGATTTCATCGATAAATAGGATGGCTTGATCTTCTTTCTCAAGTTGTTTCAAAATCGCTTTAAAGCGTTTTTCAAAATCACCTCGATACTTCGTCCCTGCCAACAACGAACCAATATCAAGTGAATAAATCACACAATTTTCGATGATATCCGGTACATCACCTTCAACGATACGCCACGCTAAACCTTCAGCGATTGCTGTTTTACCAACACCAGCCTCACCCACTAGGAGCGGGTTATTCTTACGACGTCGACACAGTACTTGTACGGTTCGCTCTAACTCTTTGTCTCGACCGATAAGCGGATCAATACCACCAGATTTTGCCAGTTGGTTTAAGTTAGTCGCAAAATTCTCTAAACGATCGTCACCTTGCGCTTCTGCTGGTTGACTCTCGTTCATTGCATCGTTGCTACGAGGGATCTCATCATTACTATTGCTACTTCCGCCCGACTCGGATTTCACCGTGCCATGCGAGATAAAGTTAACCACATCGAGTCGGCTAATATCATTCTTCTTCAGTAAGTAAGCCGCATGAGACTCTTGCTCGCTAAAGATCGCGACTAAGACGTTGGCCCCAGTAACCTCACTGCGCCCGGAAGATTGGACATGAAAAACCGCTCGTTGTAAGACACGTTGAAAACTCAAGGTTGGTTGGGTTTCTCGAGACTCATCATCCGCAGGAATTAATGGTGTGGTTTGGTCAATAAACGAATCAAGCTCTCGCTTTAGGACCTCTAAGTTAGCACGGCAAGCCAATAACGCTTCCTGAGCAGCCGCATTATCGAGAAGCGCAAGTAGAAGATGCTCTACTGTCATGAATTCATGGCGCTTCTCACGAGCTCTGGCAAAAGCACTGTTCAAACTCGCTTCTAGCTCTTTATTCAGCATAAAACACCTCCCCTAATAGCTATAAAATGTACTAGAAATTATGCTTTCTCCATAGTACATAGCAAAGGATGCTCATTTTCTCGAGCATACATGTTAATTTGAGCGACCTTCGTTTCTGCAACTTCTGCAGTAAAAAGTCCACAAACCGCTTTACCATCGTAATGTACGGAAAGCATCAATTCTGTGGCCTTATCTGCATCAAGAGAGAAAAATCGCTGTAAAACATCGATTACAAATTCCATCGGAGTATAGTCATCATTATTAAGAATCACCTTATACATCGACGGTGGTGAGACCTTTGTCTCTTCCTTTTCAACAACTTCCGAGTCCGGAATTACCCATTCGTACAATTTGCTCATAGTTTTATCTTAGTCATTTGTTATGTAGCGCGCTACATAAAGTTGTGTTAGATGCGTGGTTTTTATGTACTTGTTGCCATATGCACTTGACTGTCTAATTGTTTTTACTAAAGTGTAACGTGTAGTAGGTAAAACTGCATTACTTGCAGGTATCAAATTGCAGCCTAAACTTATGATACCTGCTTTTGGAACTGATATGCGACGAGGGATGTAAAGCATGGCTACTGGTACAGTTAAATGGTTCAATAACGCAAAAGGCTTCGGTTTTATTTGTCCGGAAGAGGGCGAAGGCGATATATTTGCTCACTATTCAACTATCCATATGGATGGATACCGCACGTTAAAAGCTGGCCAACAAGTGAACTATGAAGTTCAAACAGGTCCAAAAGGCTTTCACGCGAGTGAGATTACTCCAGTCGGAGCAGATCAGGCGAAGTAATGAAGTAAAGCATCAACGCTGCTTAACCGTAGCAATTCAAAAGGGCGAACTTTGGGTCGCCTTTTTGCGTTACTTTGATTAGAGCAAATCCTGTCGCTCAGTAGATTAAATGCGCTGGGTCCAAAACATAACATGTTGGTCACACGACAAAGTAGACGCAAAGAGCAGTGCAAATGACAAGTTTGAAAAGAGCAGTAACAACGATAGTAACGGCTATAACGCCATTTTATATCGTGTTTAGTGAACAACAATAGCCTGCGAGGCTAAATGCGATCAGCTTCTTTCCAAAAGTATAAAGGCCCAGCGAAAGCTGAGCCAGTAGAGAAATGTAAATCTCGTTTCTCTGCTTAAAATGGAAGCAGAAAACGTTGTTATTACATCTGTTCGATCATGTCATCAGCGAACTCAGAACACTTACGCAATGTTGCACCGTCCATTAGACGTTCAAAATCGTAAGTCACAGTCTTGTTACTGATGGCTTTTTCCATTGAAGAAATAATCAAATCAGCCGCTTCAGTCCAACCCATATGACGTAGCATCATTTCAGCAGATAGAATAAGAGAACCAGGGTTCACTTTATCTTGGCCTGCATATTT
The DNA here is from genome assembly GCA_043421945.1 of bacterium sp. HQB-150. Classification (GTDB taxonomy): domain Bacteria; phylum Pseudomonadota; class Gammaproteobacteria; order Enterobacterales; family Vibrionaceae; genus Thaumasiovibrio. The sequence continues at coordinate 7,128 of JBHOGO010000051.1, forward strand.
AGGCGCTGTACCGTGTGTCGCTTCGAACAGTGCAATACCATCACCGATGTTCGCACCAGGTGCGATACCAATACCACCAACCTGTGCAGCAAGAGCATCAGAAATGTAATCACCATTCAGGTTCATGGTTGCGATAACATCATATTCCGCAGGGCGCAGCAAGATTTGCTGTAAGAATGCATCAGCAATGCTGTCTTTGATGATGATCTCTTTACCAGTGTTTGGATTTTTCAATGTCATCCAAGGGCCACCGTCAAGAAGCTCTGCACCGAACTCAGCTGCAACTTCATAACCCCAATCTTTGAAGGCACCTTCAGTGAACTTCATGATATTACCTTTATGAACGATCGTCAGAGAGTCACGGTCATTATCGATAACATACTGTAGTGAAGCGCGAACAAGTCGCTTAGTACCTTCTTCAGAAATTGGCTTGATACCTACACCACATTGTTGCGGGAAGCGGATCTTCGTTGCGCCCATCTCTTCTTGTAGGAATTGAATCACTTTATCTGCTTCTGGTGTGCCCGCTTTAAACTCAACGCCTGCATAAATATCTTCTGAGTTTTCACGGTAGATAACCATATCCGTCAGTTCAGGTTGCTTCAGTGGGCTAGGAACACCATCAAAGTAACGAACTGGACGAGCACAGATGTATAAGTCAAGTTCTTGACGAAGCGCTACGTTCAAAGAACGGATACCGCCACCTACTGGCGTCGTTAACGGGCCTTTGATCGCAACTTTGTAATCACGGATAAACTGCAATGTTTCTTGAGGAAGCCATGCATCATCACCGTAAATTTGAGTCGACTTCTCACCGGTATAGATTTCCATCCACTCAATTTTACGCTGGCCTTCATAGGCTTTTGAAACAGCTGCATCAACAACTTTAATCATCGCAGGTGAAACGTCAGCACCAATGCCATCACCTTCGATGTATGGGATAACTGGGTTATTTGGGACCACTAATTTGCCGTCAGCATCTAGGCTGATCTTTTGACCTTCTACTGGTACAACTACTTTACTATCCATTTAAATCTCCTAGAGTCCATTTGTTATCTTTTTGTAAGAGGCGGGCAAATCATACTGGAAAATCTTTCAACGCGCCAACACTACCACTTTCGAGTATAATGAAGATCGCGTTATTGACTATTTCCTTTGCCATTAGAACTTTATGAATTCATCTACACCTTCACGACAAGCACCATCGCGCATTAAGCCACGTCGGGCTTCTCGGCAACAATCTAAACCACGTCGACCTAAAGGGCCGAGCAGAGTCATACTTTTTAACAAACCTTTTGATGTATTGACACAATTTAGTGGCGAGCCCGGTGATAAAACACTCGCAGACTACATTCCCATTAAAGATGTGTACCCTGCAGGCCGACTCGATAAAGATAGCGAAGGACTGTTAGTGCTCACCAATGACGGCATTTTACAAGCGCGTTTAACCCAACCTTCATCCAAACAGCCCAAAACCTATTGGGCACAAGTTGAAGGAGTCCCTACAGAAGAAGCGCTAATGCAATTACGTAGTGGCGTCACATTAAAAGATGGCCCTACCCTACCTGCTGATGTCTCCATTATGGAAGAGCCGGATGTGTGGGAGCGCCATCCCCCTGTGCGCGAGCGTAAAAGCATCCCAACGTCTTGGTTGAAAATCACTTTACGTGAAGGTCGTAACCGTCAAGTTAGACGCATGACCGCTCATGTTGGTTACCCGACACTTCGACTTATCCGGCACCAAATGGCAGACTGGAACATTGACGGTCTAAAGCCCGGTGAGTGGCGAGAAGTTCCAGCACCAAAACGGTAGGTTAGAACAAAAAACAAGCTGCTAATATCCGCATGGTTAACATCACTGCTATTCATGCGGGTATTTGAAAAAACCCCAGTTGGAAATCACAAAAAACACTGCCATTTTCTCGAAGAGCTGGTATAGTCCCGCCCAAAGCAAACGTTTGCGCAACAGTGAAAAGTAGGGTTTAATCCGGAAAGCAAAGATGCCAGACCAGTGACGAGCTTCACATCGCTCGATGCTATCTACTGCCGTCCTTCTTTGCTACAATTCCGCTTTGGTCTTAACTTGCTTATTTGTAGAGAACTATGTCAGACAACAGCCAGAAAAAAGTCATTGTCGGAATGTCCGGCGGCGTTGATTCTTCCGTTTCAGCTTACCTGTTAATGCAGCAGGGCTATCAGGTCGAAGGCCTGTTCATGAAAAACTGGGAAGAAGACGACAATGAGGAATACTGTGTTGCTGCGGAAGACCTTGCTGACGCACAAGCTGTGTGTGACAAGCTAGGTATCCACTTACACACGATCAATTTTGCAGCGGAGTACTGGGACAACGTCTTTGAGTACTTCCTTGAAGAATATAAGTCGGGTCGTACGCCTAACCCAGATATTCTATGTAATAAAGAAATCAAATTTAAAGCGTTCCTAGAATTTGCAGATGAAGTACTCGAAGCAGACTACATTGCAATGGGACACTATGTGCGTCGTACTTTCCCTCAACAGGAAGGTGAACATGCACAGATGCTACGTGGCGTTGATAACAATAAAGATCAAAGCTACTTCCTGTATACATTGAGCCATGAGCAAATTTCACGCAGTCTTTTTCCTGTCGGTGAATTAGAAAAGCCAGAAGTAAGACGCATCGCTGAAGAGCAAGGTCTCGTCACCGCAGACAAAAAAGACTCAACGGGTATTTGTTTTATCGGTGAGCGTAAGTTTACTGACTTCTTGAAGAAGTACCTCCCTGCTCAACCGGGCCCGATTGAATCGGCTGAAGGTGAAGTGATTGGTGAACACCAAGGCTTGATGTACCACACGCTAGGTCAACGTAAAGGCCTTCATATTGGCGGCATGAAAGATCGCAGTGAAGACCCTTGGTACGTGGTTGACAAAGACGTCAAACGAAATGTATTGATCGTAGGACAAGGAAAAAATCATCCTCGCCTGCAATCAAATGGATTACTAGCCGGACAACTTCATTGGGTTGACCGCAAAGCAATTACTGAGCCTGTGAGCTGTACGGTGAAAACCCGCTACCGCCAACAAGATATCGCCTGTACCATCATTCCTGTGGATGATGAAAACATTAAAGTGGTCTTTGACGAACCACAAATTGCTGTAACCCCAGGGCAGTCAGCCGTGTTCTATCAAGGCGACGTATGCATGGGCGGCGGTATCATTGAAAAGCGCTTTTAAAGGAGTATAACCGGTGGCGTACAATACCTACGACAGAACGATCGCTTTTGCGGGCATCTGCCAAGCCATAAAGTTAGTACAAACTGTTGCTCGCGAAGGACGCTGTGATGAAGCGCAGTTAGAAGCATGCTTGCGCAGCATCACAGTCGTTAATAGTGATGCAACGCTTGGTATTTATGGTAACGATGAAGCAAATTTAACGCTTGGTCTAAAAGCCCTAGCAGAAGAGTTTGATAACACGCCCACAGGGAGTGAGTTGACTCGCTACACTGTGAGCCTTATAGCTCTAGAGCGTAAGCTTTCTGGTCGACGAGATGCACTTTCTCAGCTAGGTGATCGTATTGACACGATTACGCGTCAGCTTGATCACTATGAGTTGCTCGAAGATCAAATGGTCAGTAACCTTGCGAGTATTTATTTGGATGTTATCAGCCCACTCGGGCCTCGTATCCAAGTAACAGGTACGCCAGCACAACTTCAACAGTCTTTAGTACAGCATAAAGTGCGTGCTTTACTGCTAGCAGGTATTCGTAGTGCAGTGTTGTGGCAGCAAGTAGGTGGTAAACGCCGTCATATCATTTTTGGCCGTAAACAAATGGTCGAGCAAGCGAAAATCATACTCGCAAGAAACTAATATTTATTTGCCGAGGCTTCGAGCCTCGGTACGTTTTCATTCACCTTCATATATCTGGAGAGAGGTACCATGGAACTGTCAGCGTTGACTGCTGTTTCCCCGGTCGATGGCCGTTACGGAAGTAAAACCGTTGCACTACGCAGCATTTTTAGTGAGTTTGGTCTTTTAAAGTACCGCACTATTGTTGAAATCCGTTGGTTACAAAAACTGGCTGCGACCGATGCCATTGCAGAAGTACCTGCATTCAGTGCCGAAGCGAACGCTTATCTTGATAAGATTGCTGCAGAGTTCAGCGAAGAAGATGCACAGCGTATCAAGACTATCGAGCGTACAACCAACCACGACGTAAAAGCGGTTGAGTACTTCCTAAAAGAAAAAGTGGCAGATGTAGCTGAACTGCATAATGTTAATGAGTTCATCCACTTTGCTTGTACCTCAGAAGATATCAATAACCTATCTCACGCTCTTATGCTTAAAGAAGCGCGCGATACGGTTATGTTGCCAGAAGTTCGCAACGTGATTGATGCGATTGCATCACTTGCCAACGAATACCGCGATATTCCCTTGCTATCTCGTACACACGGCCAGCCAGCTTCTCCATCTACGATGGGTAAAGAAATGGCTAACGTTGCGTACCGCATGGAGCGTCAATTCAAGCAGCTAGAAGCGATTGAAGTACTTGGTAAGATTAACGGTGCTGTAGGTAACTACAATGCTCACCTATCTGCTTACCCAGAGATCAATTGGCACCAATACGCTGAAGAATTTGTGTCTTCACTAGGTCTCGATTGGAACCCGTACACAACTCAAATCGAACCGCATGATTACATTGCAGAAATGTTTGATGCGTTTGCACGTTTCAACACAATTCTTATCGATTTCGATCGTGATGTTTGGGGCTACATTGCTCTAGGTCACTTCAAGCAAAAAACCATTGCTGGCGAAATTGGTTCTTCAACAATGCCGCATAAAGTGAACCCAATTGACTTCGAAAACTCTGAAGGTAACTTGGGCCTAGCGAACGCAATTTTTGGTCACATGGCACAAAAACTGCCAATCTCTCGCTGGCAGCGTGACCTAACGGATTCAACGGTTCTTCGTAACCTTGGTGTTGGTTGTGGCTACGCTATCATTGCTTATACCTCTACGCTTAAAGGTATTAGTAAGCTAGAAGTTAACCGTGAAGCACTTCTTGCTGAGCTAGACAAAAACTGGGAAGTATTGGCAGAGCCAGTACAAACCGTTATGCGTCGCTACGGCATCGAAAAGCCATACGAGAAGCTTAAAGAACTAACTCGTGGTAAGCGTGTTGATGCTGAAGGCATGGCAGCGTTCATCGATAGCCTAGAGCTACCTGAGCACGAGAAAGTGCGTCTTAAAGAGATGACGCCAGCTAACTACATCGGTCAAGCTATTGAGCTTACTGATAAGCTGTAATCTTTACTCTGAATAATTCGTTATTCTTAAAGATAGACACAATATTAAGGCTTGCTTCGGCAAGCCTTTTTTATTGGCGGCATTCTAGTCGTTACTGTATGATCTTTAGGCGGCGCCTTGCTGTGTAATCGAGGATGCAGACGATGAATTTGAACTTCGAACTAAATAACTTTTTTGAAACTTACTGGCACAAACAGCCGATATTGTTCCCTAAAGGTATCGATGACTTTATTGAGCCCATTTCTGCTGACGAGCTGACAGGCTTAGCCAGTGAAGATGAAATATCTTCTCAACTAACAATGACGGTAGGCGATGATCGAGAAGTCAAAGTGGGTCCAATTGATTTCGAAAGCCTCCCACCTAACGCTATCCTCTCACTGTCTGTTCAAGCCGCTAACCATTGGCACCTTGGTATCCATACCCTAGCGACACTGTTTAATCAATTTCCTCAGTGGGTATTCAACGAAGTGACCGTCAACTACAGCATGGCGGGAGATATCTGCCATTCCGACCCTGCTTCTTACGATAGATTGATTATTCAAGGACAAGGGAGCCGCAGATGGCACATTCAAAAGCCCTCAACAATTGTAGATAACACTTCAGAATCGACTGCCTTAGAATTTGATATGACGGAAAGCGATGTGCTTTACGTACCTGCTGGCTGTATCACACAGACACAGACACAACAGGACTCACTGACTTATACACTTAACTTCCGCTCCCCAAGTCAATCAGCCCTCTTTAGACACCTTGGGGACTACTTGCAACATAGTGCGGATAATAATGACCCTATCTCCCTACCGAGTTTATCAACTCGTGAACAATCAGGTGCGATTTCTGCCGATGACTATGCCTGCGTGGAAGATGGTTTAAGGCAGTTGCTAGACCAGCCCGATGTGATAAAAAACTGGCTAGGAGAGCACCTTAGTGGCTCGCAGTTTGAGTTAGATATCATGCCTGCTGAACCTCCTTGGCAACAAGCAGAACTGCGAGAGTTTTTTGAAAAAGGTGGCACACTCAATAAAGTTTCTGGGCTAAAGGCGCTCTATCATACCGACAGACCGGAACAGATCTATGTCAACGGAGAATGCTTTGTTTTACCCCAAGAGGCAGAGGGTATGGTGAACATAATGTGTAATGAAGAGACATTGAGTATTAATAACCTCAATGTTATCGACCAAGACCCCATCGTGATCGCCTTTATTACCGAAATGGCTAACTTCGGATATTGGTATCCGGCAGATTAGCCGAGCGACAGTCCTGCTCATGAGACATTTACGTTTCATGAACAGGCTGACTGCCAATCAATTCATTTTGATAGGTTAGACCTTAAACTGACTCACGAGCTGTCGTTGCTGATCGGCTAATTGCGATAAGTGATGACTGACTCCTGATGTTTCTTCAGCCTGTTGCAGAATTTGCTCGCTCGAGGTTCGAATATTACCCACATTAAGATTCACCTCGGCCGAGGCCGTTTGTTGCTCTTCTGCCGCACGCGATATTTCTTCACCGACATCTTGTATCTCAGCGACTGCACTCGTTATCTCTTCTAAACTTGCAACTGCTTTTTGTACTTGTACTGCGGTTTCACGCGCAGCACCGTTCCCTTCTTCAATCGCTTGAACAACAAGTGCTGTACCTGATTGGATCGTCTCTATGACTTCTCTTATCTGACCAACAGAATCTTGCGTCCGCTGTGCTAGCTGTCTCACTTCATCGGCAACAACAGCGAAACCACGACCATGCTCCCCAGCTCGAGCAGCTTCTATCGCAGCATTAAGGGCAAGTAAGTTAGTTTGCTCTGATACACCTTCAATAACCGTCAGGATCTGGCTGATATTATCGCTGCCCTTCGCCAGTTCGTGAGCAATTGGCACAGCAGATTCCATTTTCACAACCAGCTCCCGCATCGCCCCTGCAGACGTGTTAACGACTAACTCACCTTGATCAACGTATTGAAGGGCTTTGACCGCTGACGTTGCTGAACGCTCTGTTTGTTGTACAACCAGCCCTGCTGTGTACGTCATCTGTTCTGCTGCTGTTGCCACCAGATCAACCTCTTTGAACTGGGATGCACTCCCTTTTTCCACACCTTCAGCGACTCGAGATGCTTGGTTCGCCTTCTTATCAACTTCGCTTGCCGATACAATGACTTCTTTGATTGTTGACTGCAATTTATCCAAAAAGCGATTAAACCACATCGCTAGCGAACTAATTTCATCAGTGCCAACCACATCCAAGCGCTGAGTAAGATCCCCTTCCCCACTCGCAATATCCTTCAAACGGGTCACAACCAGCTGAATCGGTGCGACAACCGCTTTAGCGACAAGCCATGTGATGACCAATACGATTAGGACCACGGCACTCGTCGCCATCCATTGTATTTTTTCACTATCGAGACGCTCTTTTGTCATTAACTGATCCAACGCCACCGCATCTGCCAATACATTAGCTTGAGGGAGCTGAATGAGAATACTGACGTGATTTTGTCCAATAGAAGCAACTGTAATGGTATTTAACCACTCTCCATCAGCGGTCCATTCCAGCATATCTTGCCCCATCTCAAGCGATGCTTTCAAAGAAGCGGAATAACTTGAATGACTATTGGTCATCGTTCCCCGCTGCTGGATATCGTCTGAGGCTAAGATCAACCCATTTGCAGCAATCGCTGCGACTCGACCAGCACCATCCATCAATTGCTGGTCAGCTCGCACAACTTCAGACTGGAGGGCATCTAATGAGGTCACTAAACCAATAATACCAACGGGTTTATTGTCAAGCATCAAAGGAACGGTAATCGCGCTGGTGATCGAATGACCTGTCAACTCAGGGTCGAGAAAGCACCCCTTTACTGATGCCATGCTGCACTGATACCAAGTCGCATCAACAATGTCAGACTCAGGAATGATGGCGAGTTCTGTCGTATCGCCATGAGCATCCCAGCGAGTAGCAAAGCGACCTGCGTCATTCGAACCTGCATAGTCGGCATTAAGGTAAAAGTTATCTTCACCATCAAGTGCATTGGGTTCGAAAACAACATAGGCAGCCATCACCGTAGGAAAGTCAGCAACTGTGCGACTTAATAGTTCACTAATAGAGCCTCTTAACTCAGCACTATTGGTATAATTTTTTTCAGCGTTATATTTTAAGAAAAGGACACTTTGCGCCATCATTTGTGCACGGTAATCGGCTTCATCTAAAATACTTCGTAACTCTGCAGCTTGCTGTGCGGCTTGCGCTTTAACTAACTCTTCTGTTTTCGTTGTCACTGTTAAGTAACTTTGATTGCTTATTTCATTTTGTGTCACTCGGCTATAATAGCTACCAATACTGAGTAGGGCGATAACTGTGAATAATAAACAGAGCCCGGAAAATAAAGTAATTTTCCACTGAACAGAGAGAGAGCGCATAGTAATTCCTTTTAACTATTCTCAACTAGGATTCATTTCAACAATAGTAACAACTATATTACTTAACTGCATATATTCAAGTAATTATTCATTAATGCAATCCGTTACATCAACATTACTCAAAGGCATCCTTTAATATTTACTCAATGATATATCTGAACCTAATATCTTAAATAAAGTTATGAATGCTTAAAACACATGGATAACGATATATTTTTAACTATCTTGAGTAAACAAAAACATTACGCTTTATACATCGAGTAAAAATATCACATGATAAATGCATTAAAATAAAAAAGGCGCGACTTTCGTCGCGCCCAAGCCTGTCACAGGCTAAAACTGATTCACGTGTATGCAGGATACAGCATGAGCATCTCCACCTTTCAAACGCGGCTTTTCTTTTGCACATTGTGCATCAGCCATTGGGCAGCGCGTTCTGAACACACAACCAGAAGGTGGACTAATTGGTGAAGGTAGATCCCCTTCAAGCATATCAATCTTTTTTGCTCGCTCTAGTTCTGGATCAGGAATTGGCACCGCTGACATCAATGCTTTTGTGTACGGGTGCAAAGGATTAGCAAATAAATGTTTCCCTTCCCCTAACTCGACAGGGTTCCCCAAATACATCACTAATACACGATCTGAAATATGCTTAACCACGGATAAATCGTGAGCAATAAAGATAAGCGAGAGGCCCATCTCTTTTTGAACCTCTTTTAGAAGGTTAACCACTTGCGCTTGAATCGACACATCCAGTGCAGAAACAGGTTCATCACAAATGATCATCTTCGGCTTGAGAATCAATGCACGAGCAATACCAATACGTTGACACTGTCCACCTGAAAATTCATGTGGGTAGCGGTTAATGACGTTAGGCAGCAGGCCCACCTTGGTCATGATGGACTGTACTTGCGCCTTTACTTCGTCTTTACTTAATTCAGGATAAAAGGTTTGCAGTGGCTCAGCGATAATATCGCCAATAGTCATACGTGGGTTAAGAGAAGCCAGAGGATCTTGGAATATCATCTGAATCTCTTTACGTTTTTCACGTAGTTCATTATGAGGCAATTTTGTTAAGTCTTGACCTAACCAAACCACATCACCTTCCGTTGCTTCTACCAGTCCGATGATCGCACGCGCAAAAGTGGATTTACCACAACCTGATTCACCGACCACGCCCAGTGTTTCGCCTTCAAACAGGCGGATATCGACACCATCGACTGCTTTTAAAGTTGATGGTTTACTCCACGGCCATGCCGATTTTGAGGCAATATTGAAGTGAACCTTCAAATCTTTCACATCAAGTAAAACTTGTTTTGTTGCTTCCATAGCGCTATCCCCTTACTACCAAGCGTTCTGATCAGAAAAACAGGCGCGCAAACGGCCTTGTGAAAAGGCTTCAAGTGCTGGCGCTTCAGACTTACAGCGTGTTGAAACACGGTGGCAGCGGTCTTGATACGGACACCCTGTCGGCAAACGAAGTAAGTTTGGTGGATTGCCTGGAATAGTCGGTAGCTCATCTTCGACTGTATCCAAACGTGGGATAGCTTTCAGTAGGCCTTCGGTATAAGGGTGAGATGGCTGGTAGAAGATTTCATTCACTTTGCCATATTCCATCGTACGACCGGCATACATCACCAAGACTTTGTCACAGCTGCCTGCAACGACCCCTAAGTCGTGAGTGATCATAATAATCGCCGTATTGAATTCACTTTTCAGCTCATTCAACAGATCCATAATCTGTGCTTGAACCGTAACATCAAGTGCTGTTGTTGGTTCATCAGCAATCAACAGTTTCGGGCGACATAGCAGTGCCATGGCAATCATAACGCGTTGACGCATACCACCAGAAAACTCGTGAGGATACATTGTAATACGCTTACGAGCTTCAGGGATTTTCACCGCCTCAAGCATACGAACTGACTCTTCAAATGCCTCAGTACGTCCCATACCTTTATGAAGCATGAGTACTTCCATCAACTGATCGCTGACTTTCATATACGGGTTTAGCGATGTCATTGGATCTTGGAAGATCATCGCAATCTGTTCAGCACGGATTGAGTTCAGCTTCTTCTCCGGTAAATTAAGAATCTCATTACCTTCGAACTTAGCGCTACCGGTAATAATACCGTTCTTCGCTAATAACCCCATTATCGCGAAAACTGTTTGGCTTTTACCCGAGCCAGACTCGCCAACAATACCTAAGGTTTCGCCTTGGTTTAGCGAAAAATTCAAATCATTTACTGCGGTAACATTACCATCTTGAGTCGTAAACTCTACCCGCAGATCTTTTACATCTAAAAGGCTCATCATTCTCTCCTTATCGATCTTTCGGGTCTAGCGCATCGCGCAAGCCGTCACCAACATAGTTAAAACAGAACAGCGTTGTCACCATAAACGCGGCAGGGAAAAGTAGCTGCCAAATAGCGAGCTCCATCGTTTGTGCACCATCTTGTAATAGTGCGCCCCAACTCGTCATTGGCTCTTGAACGCCCAATCCTAAGAACGATAAGAATGACTCAGTCAAAATCATGCTTGGAACTAATAGTGTTGAGTAGACTGCAACAATACCCAAAACGTTCGGCACGATGTGACGTGTGATAATTTTCCAACGGCTGACACCACAAACGTGCGCCGCTTCAATGAACTCTTTACTTCGTAAGCTTAATGTTTGTCCACGTACGATCCTTGCCATATCAAGCCATGAGATCGCACCGATCGCGACAAATATCAACATGATGTTTCGGCCAAAGAATGTTACCAATACAATCACAAAGAACATGAAAGGAATAGAGTAAAGGATCTCTAGAATACGCATCATAATGCGGTCTGTTCGACCACCAATAAAGCCTGATGTCGCACCGTAAAGCGTACCGATAACAACAGCAACGAGGGCGCCTAACACCCCGACCATCATTGAAATTCGACCGCCAATGAGTGTACGAACGTACAAATCACGACCTAAGCTATCAGTACCAAACCAATGGGCATTTTCGCCACCAAAACTTGGTGCTGCATGTAAGGCATACCAGTCTGTTTGGTCGTAAGCATATTGGCTAAACATCGGCCCAAATAATACCGCTAGGGTGATCAGTGTAAGAATAAATAGGCTGGTCATCGCCGCTTTATTTCGCATAAAACGAATACGCGCATCCTGCCAAAGACTTCGACCTTCAACTTCCAATTGCTCAGAAAATTTTTCGATCGCATCAAGGTTTTCTTTTTTCGTTAGCATAGTCATTACCTTTAGTATCGAATTTTCGGATCAATGTATGCCAATACAATATCGACAATAGCATTGAAGATAATAGTCAGGGTGCCAATCAAGATGGTCACACCAAGTACTAACGAATAATCACGGTTAAAGGCGGCATTAACGAATAGTCGACCGATACCTGGTAAGCCGAAGATGGTCTCGATAACCACCGATCCGGTAATAATACCGACGAATGCAGGACCCATGTATGAAACGACAGGCAACAACGCTGGACGAAGCGCGTGTTTAAGAATGATGTAGCGATAACTCAAACCTTTCGCGCGAGCAGTACGGATAAAGTTACTGTTCAGAGTTTCAATCATGCTACCACGCGTAATACGTGCAAATGTGGCTACGTATAAAAGAGACATCCCCATCATCGGCATGAGCATGTACTGTAACGAACCGTCATGCCAACCACCCGCAGGTAGCCATCCGAGGTTAATAGAAAATATGTAGATCAAAATTGGCGCTAATATAAAGGATGGCATCACTACCCCTGCCATCGCGGTCGACATCACAATATAATCAAACCAAGTATTTTGTTTTAATGCGGCAAGCGTACCGACTGTGACCCCCATGATCACCGTAAAAATAAACGCAAAGAAACCAATCTTTGCAGACACTGGTAATGCGGCAAAAACCAGTTCATTTACCGTGTAATCTTTATATTTAAATGACGGGCCAAAATCACCTTGAAGGATATTACCTAAATAAGTGGTGTACTGCTGGAATACAGGTTTATCTAAACCGTATTTTGCTTCGATATTTGCCATTACCTCAGGGGGTAGTGGTTGCTCCGTTGAGAACGGATTCCCGGGTGCGAATCGCATTAAAAAGAATGAGATCGTAATCAGCACCAATAAGGTCGGGATCGCTTCAAATATCCGTTTAGCGACGAATTTAATCATAAACTCAACCTTGTTTTATAGTCTGTGACATAGCTAATGCATACCAAATAATGAGTATGGTTAGTAATTAAAAAATGAACGCTTGTTTACTTTGCAGTTATCTGCATTTTTATAATGTGCTTAGCCATATTCATTTTCATCCAGATCATTAATTGCATAGGATGAAAGTTATCTAGGCTAAAAAAGCAAGCGGTGGGCTATCTATCAATCGACCCTACATAACATGTTGTATTTGCATCTTTATTCAATGAGATGAAAATTCAATCGATAGGTGAGTATATAAATACTCACACTTATCGATTGAATAGTGACTTCACATTAAATTAAGTAAGATTTACTTTGTAATGTAGAGATCTTTAGAGAAGATTTTGTCTTCTGCGTTGCCATCAGGGTAACCACCAACAGTTGGGTTAACCAAACGAGCACGGACGTAGTGATAGATAGGCGCGATAGGCATATCTTCAGCTAGTTGGATTTCAGCCTGCTGGTAGATGCTATTACGTTCTTCGTCAGATTTTGCAACAAGTGCAGCCTCCATGAGGGCATCATAGGCTTCACTTTTATAACGAGGGTCATTACTACCATTGTCTGATTGCATTAGCGCAAGGAACGCAGATGCTTCATTGTAGTCTGCACACCAACCTGCACGTGTTACATCAAAGTTACCTGCACGGCGGTTGTCTAGGTAAGTTTTCCACTCTTGGTTTTCTAGGTTAACTTCAACGCCAAGTGATGTTTTCCACATAGAAGCAATGGCAACAGCAAGCTTACGGTGGTTTTCACTGGTGTTATACAGCAACGTGAAATCAAGTGGATTACCTGGACCAAAGCCAGCATCTGCAAGCATTTCTTTCGCTTTAGCAACACGCTCTGGCTGAGTCAATGTACCAAATTCTGGCATGACTGGCTCAAAACCTTCAGTGATTTCTGGCGTGAAGAAGTAACCAGGAACTTGGCCTTGACCTAGTAGCGCTTGAGTGACGACATCACGATCAATGGCGTAAGAAAGTGCGGTACGTACGCGAACATCATCAAACGGTGCTTTTTCGTTGTTGAAACCGTAGTAGTATGAACACAAGTTACCAACGATTTTCACTGATTCTGGGTTATTCTGTTGAAGACGGCGGAAGTGCTCATTTGGTAGTTCGTTCGTCATGTGAATCTCACCAGCCATGAAACGGTTCATTTCCGCTACTTGGTTTTCAATTGGTAAGTAAGTCACTTTCTCGATAATTGTTTTATCGTTGTCCCAGTAATGCTCATTACGTGTTAGCTCGATACGCTCATTAACAACCCAGTTGTTAAGCGTGTATGCGCCATTACCTACGAAGTTTTCTGGACGAGTCCATTGATCACCAAACTTTTCAACCGTTGCACGGTGAACAGGTTTTACTGTTGTGTGGCCCATCATCTTAACAAAGTAAGGTAGTGGGGTAACAAGAGTGATTTCTAATGTGCGCTCATCAATCGCCTTAACACCAAGCTCTTCTTTATCTTTTTCACCCGCAATGATTTCTTTTGCATTAGCAAATTGCGCTTTTTCTAGATACCAAGAGTAAGGAGAAGCGGTTGCTGGATCAGCAGCACGTTTCAGGCTGTATGCAAAGTCTTCAGCAACAACAGGGTCACCATTTGACCATTTTGCATCTTCACGAAGGTAAAATGTAAACGTTTGGTTATCTGCAGTTTCCCAACGCTCAGCAACGCCTGGAATCGTCGCACCATTTTCATCTTGATTAACTAGACCTTCTAGAAGATCACGGATAACGTTCGACTCTGGCACGCCTTCTGTTTTGTGGGGGTCAATCGAGGCAACTTCAGTACCGTTACCACGGACAAGCTCTTGCTTATCTGCAAGCTGTACGCCTTCCGGTACGTGAGCGGCAAAAGCGGCTGTAGAGGCTACAGACATACCTGCGGCTAAAAGTAGCGCCTGAGTGATTTTATTCTTATTCATGCATTAGCTCCAAATTCAATGCGTTTTACGTCCTTGACTACCCACATGTTCTGTCCAATATTTCAGCAAATATCAGTATTTATCACTGTTACACTGATTGGAAAGGTAGATTACGCTCGAAACAGTACCATTCAATGAAGCTATTTGCTACATCCTACCCACAAAAAATAACTTTATGCTAAAAAGGCAACACCTTTGGAGCATTAAACACTAAAAGCTTTACTATTGTGATGTTTTTCTTACTTTAATAGCACGAATAATCAGTTGATCAGCCCAAAATAGCGCATTTCACACATTAAACGGCAATAAAAACTGCACAAAATTTCACATTTGATACAAAAGCACACAGACGCTGCTCAATTGACAGAGCTTCTCTTTTTTACCTGCACTAAAAAAGCGCCTTAAGGCGCTTCATTGGTGCAAGCAAAATCATACACTCATCACAATTTATCTATCGTCACCTTCAGATTCAAAAGGATGATTATCGCTGTCATTTTGTTGATTTTCCCTTAACAATTCTTCGCTATTGTCAACTTCATCTATACCGAGATCATGCATCATCTGCTTGATTCGTTTATTCGCAACACGGCCATGTTTCATCGTGCTCTCCTTTCGCTGCAATATGTTGATTTAGTATCCTCAGAAACCATTTCTCTTTCGCCATCCCAAATGGCCAATTTTTATCGATTAATGAAATAACTGAGGTACTCATAACTATGGCACAGAACGACTGCATCACCAGTTTTTGGCAACCAAAGTCCAATAGACATAACAAAAAGGAATATCAAAAAACTGGTTAGATTATCTGCTCACATAAGATGATTTACGGACAGAAACGCCTGATTTTTATTCGTTTTACACGTATTATTTTTTTATCAGCAAGAAGGAAGTGAACACTGCAATCATATTCATTCACCTGCTGATTATCTTTGTTTTTACAATATACATTAAGAAGAAAATACTAAAAAAATAAGCAGAACCGTTCCGTATTGATGTAATAAGAGAAGAGAATGAGACCAGTAGGCTACCAACCACACCCATCTAGCTCCCGTGTTCGCCACGGCTTTGTGCCTGCAAAAGGTACAACAAAGAAAACACCAAAATCGCAATAAACATTGATTTTAGTGTACAAGAGGCTCCTCACAACGGGGCCTTTTTTGCCTCTTTATTTATGTCGAAAGCGCAGTATTTATATCGAAAGCGCAACCTAGCTATACTCCGTTCAATTTACCGCTAACCCTTTATCTGTACTAACCAAAGATGATGTTCATCGTCTGGCTTCACTATTGAGCAGTGCAATGCTGCCAGCAACGCTGCCCAACGGTGATGACCTTCAATCAAGCTTAAACCTGCCTGAAAATGATGCTCACCAGCAAGCGTGAATCCAAAAGAATGTTTTAAAACGATAGGAGGAAAAGGCCATGTACGGGTAGCATTAAAGCCACTCACTAAAAAATCGGCTTCATAGCTCTGACCTTGCATACGTCGTGATAACGTATTGATCGTCGCTTGATAGGGGGTATGGACATTCGCAATAAGATCACTTGTTGTCCATACCTGTTTTTCGAATTGCAACGTATTAAAATCTAACCAACCCCAACGTGATAATACGGCTTGCCAATGTGCAAATACCCATTGGCGTAATATACAGGGGGGAAAATTTGGCAATACCGATTGATGACGAGATAGCCAGTCATCAAAAGGCTCACAGCAATTGGTGCCATAGCCATGGGGCATCATATCAAAAAGAATTCGCTGACTGCCCATCTTGTGTCAACCCTACTCTATCCAGCGTTGTGTAGCTTGGAAATCTTTGCTTTCTGCTTCAACCCAACGCTGACCCGACGTCGTACACTCCTTTTTCCAAAAAGGGGCACGATTTTTAAGGTAATCCATCACAAATTCACAGGCTTTAAATGCCTCTTCACGGTGTACACTTGAAGCGCCCACAAAAACAATCTGATCGGTCAATGACAATTCACCAATTCGATGGACAACAATCAGCTCCGCCAACGTCCACCGCTGCTTAGCCTCGTCGACAATCTCTTTTAGCGCTTTCTCTGTCATTCCCGGATAATGTTCGAGATAGAGCCCAGTGACGTCCTCACCTTGGTTATAATCTCGAACACGTCCAATGAAGTTAACGACCCCTCCGACAGAAGGAGAAACGCACAATTGTTCATATAACGCGCCTACATCAAAATCTTCTGTTTGAATTCGGATCATTTAACCTCCCGTTACCGGCGGGAAAAAAGCGACTTCATCGCCTTCAGAAAGCGGTTCATCATTCGCTGACATCGTTTGATTCACTGCTACCAAAGTTGTCGCTAAGGCTTTTTCCCATTCAGGACCGCGTTGTGATAGCTCTGCTTTAAGTGCAGACGTAGAACGAGGAGCAACATCTAACGTCAATGAATCAGCACCAACTTGCTCTCGTGTCATAGCAAAGAATTTAACGGTAATCATCACAATGCCTCTCTTTTAAAGTGTCCCGATTTTCCACCTTGCTTTTCAACCAGCTGTAATCCTGTAATCGTAATATCTTTTTGAATCGCTTTGCACATGTCATACAAGGTTAAGGCTGCAACTGACGCTGCGGTGAGAGCTTCCATTTCCACGCCGGTTTTACCAGTGAGCTTACAAACAGTTTCGATATGTACCCGCTGTTTTTCCGGCTCAGGTGTAAGTTCAACCCCCACTTTAGTCAACATTAATGGGTGGCAAAGAGGGATAAGATCGGATGTCTTCTTCGCTGCTTGGATTCCTGCTATACGTGCCGTCGCAAAAACATCCCCTTTGTGGTGTGAACCACTTAAAATCACAGCCAATGTTTCTGCTGACATTTCGACATAGGCTTCCGCTTTTGCAATACGCACTGTCTCAACCTTTGTCGAGACATCCACCATGTTTGCTTCGCCGCTGGCGGAAATATGCGTTAACGCTGACATAAGCGATTTCTCACATGGGGCATAAAATTACAAGGGCGATGTGTCGCATTCAGTTGCTCTGAAATGATGCCTTCCCAACCCGTTTTACAAGCACCTGTTGAACCTGGTAACGCAAAAATTACCGTTTGGTTCGCATAGCCACCCAGTGCACGAGACTGAATGGTTGATGTTCCTATCTCTTGATATGAAATATGACGAAACAGCTCACCGAAGCCTTCAATCTCTTTATCAAATAGGACATGAATCGCTTCTGGTGTCGTATCCCTGGCAGTAAAGCCTGTACCACCAGTGATCACAACGGCATCAACCTCTTCACTTGCGATCCAATTAGAGACAATGGCACGGATTTGATATTTGTCATCAATGACGATTTTTTTTGCAATCAACGTGTGCCCTGCGTCCTTCAAGGCATCAACAAGATAACCACCCGATGTATCCGTCTCTTCGGTACGGGTGTCAGAAACGGTTAATACCGCAATGTTCGCTGGTGAAAATGCTTTCGGTGCATGTCCCATACTTTAGTCCTTTATAAAATAGTTCTTTTGATCAACATGCTTATTCATGCACGCTGTGGGGATCGTCGTCCCTTTATTCATTACGCGAGTATTAGCCACCGATAGAAGCGAGGTGCGGGGTCATGCCGCTATTTCCATCGTGTAGAAAATGCGTCTGCTTTTTCTGGTTAAGGCTTTCCCGTATACGTTCAATTAATTCCGCTTGTTGATCATCGGCTGCTAATAGCTCTCTGAGATCAATACCCTGCTCGCCAAATAAGCACAAATGTAGCTTACCTAACGCAGAGACTCTCAGTCGATTACAACTTTCGCAGAAACCGTCGTCATACGGCAAGATCAGACCAATTTCCCCTTGGTAATCATCATGTCGATAAACTTCTGCGGGTCCATCACTTTCACCACGGGCTTTCAACTGCCACCCTTCTGCCATCAATTGGTTACGAAAAGCAACACCCGATTGATGGTAACGTTGGAAAAAAGCATCCATGTCACCGGTTTGCATTAACTCGATAAAGCGCAATTGGATCGGGCGATCCTTAACCCAAGCCAAAAATTGACTAAACTGATGACTATTAAATTCACGTAATAACACGGTGTTAACTTTGACACGTTCAAACCCAGCTTCAAATGCAGCATCAATCCCTCCCATTACCTCATGGAAGCGATTTTCGCCAGTAATTTGATGAAACAAACGGGGGTCTAAACTATCAATACTCACGTTCAAGCGTGTCAAACCAGCTTGGCGCCAGCTTTCAATACCTGATTTAAGACGATAGCCATTTGTGGTTGTTGCGACCTCAGAAATTCCTGGTACAGCAGACACTGCACGTATAATTTCAGTAAAATCACGACGCATACTAGGCTCACCGCCAGTAATACGGATTTTATTGGTTCCGCAATGCGCAAAACCTTCGGCCACACGGCGAATCTCTTCGAGTGTAAGGAACCCTGGCCTCTTGCCGCCACTCGGGCGATAGCCATTGGGTAAACAGTACTGACATCGGAAGTTACATACGTCCGTCACTGACAGACGCAAATAGTAAAACTGCCGATGGAATCGGTCTTCTAATGGTTGCGCCATACTACACCTTTCCAAGTCGGGAGGCTTACCAATTTCTCAGCAAACCCTGGTGACCACAGTCACGGCCTCGTTAACATATGAGCTTATGCCACTTAGTCAACGACGCTCGGGTTATGGCAAATTGTTATGATTACAATATGAACATTAAGCTTACTCACAATCAATTACATTATTGTCAAAGATACAACCCAAAGCAAACATACACCCTACAACTCTGTTTTTTATTCACAATTTTTCTTCTTCTAAGAGGGGGAAAATCTTCTCCGGCAAAAATACACGTTGTATATCACCGTTCTTGCAACCTAAGAGTGTGGGCTTCGTTCCAGCAACCGTGTCTGCAACAGCCTAATGTGTTGATTCTCCCTATTTATAGTGATGAATACAATGATTTACATCTATGCTAAAAATGATTCCCAAAATGCATGCCAATGCAGTGCACATTGCAAATCAAATTTACCCTCTACGGCACACCAAAAATAAGTTGCTGATTATAAAGAATAAAAAAGTAGGCATTACTATTGCTTAGCATATACAAAAGAACAGACATACAGGTGAGCAATATGAATACTACATTACCAATCTTGTTCCAGCGACGTCACATACTTCCTGATGGCCGCTTAGCCATACGCATTGCTCCAGGCATACAAATGGACACAATAAAAGAAGCGCTAAGTAATGATGGTATCTTCGGTGTTTGTATGTACGAACCAAACGACGAGCAACAGTTTTTTGAAATCGGTACGCGAGTTCAAATAGAGGACTTTGACGCAGAGTTAGTGGATGGTTTATTGCAAATCACTGTACTTGGCATCGATACTTTTGAAGTCCAAGCTTTTGGTCAAGATGAAGCTGGCGTTTATTACGGTGACTGTAAAGTGTTGTGTCGCTGGCCGGAAGCCAAGCTCTCTATCACACAAAAGCTACTCGCTGAACGCTTACAAATCATGTATGACAAGTATCCTGAGCTCAATGATTTGCAAGATGAGAAGCAATTTTCAAATCTTAGTTGGCTATGTCAGCGTTGGTTAGAAATTCTGCCCGTGCCTGTTCGTGAAAAGCAGTGGTTGTTGAATCGTCCAAACTGTATCGAAACATCGGATTACTTAATGAGTATCATGCTAGACCCTCATTAAGCACATTGTTCTTCCGCTTGACGCACGACATAGGAGCGGCTGTTAGTACAAGCGGATGCCACTTGCCGAATACAGCATGAGGCCAATGCAACTTCGAGCATACTCACCGCTCAGCACATATAGATTTGTTAACTAAACATACATTGCAGTGTAATAAATGCCTCCTGATACAGCATTCTTTCGTTTAGGTGCTTGTTGCTTTGAGGCAATTCGTTAGAATCGGGCTTTCGATATCATTCTTGATACCACGTTTCGATACAACATAGACATTGCACATGACAACAGAGAATAAAAAAATTGTCGCTCTTGGAGGCGGTCACGGATTAGGGCGTGTATTATCGGCCCTATCAGACTACGGAAAAAACGTAACGGGTATTGTTGCGACGACAGATAACGGCGGCTCAACAGGGCGAATTCGTGAGTGCCAAGGTGGTATAGCTTGGGGGGATACACGCAATTGTATTAACCAACTTATTACTGAGCCTTCTGTTGGCTCCATGATGTTTGAGTATCGATTTAAAGGTAACGGTGAGCTGGACGGCCATAACCTTGGTAACCTGATGCTAACCGCGTTGGATAACCTCAGCGTTCGGCCACTTGATGCAATAACAACTATTTGCGATCTACTGCAAGTCGATACCCGTATCTTACCTATGTCAGAGCATTCTTCCGATCTGGCAGCTATGACACCCAACGGTACCGTGATTAATGGTGAAACTAACGTCGATGAACTCGATGAAGTCCCGCAACGACTCTTTGTTGACCCTCCTGTCCCTGCCACTAAAGAAGCCCTAATGGCAATTGCTCATGCTGACCTCATTTTATTAGGGCCTGGTAGCTTTCTCACCAGTATTATGCCGCCGCTACTATTAGGAGAAATAGGGAAAGCACTCCAAAAAACATCGGCTAAAGTTTACTTTATTACCAATTTGGATTCAGAGCCGGGACCGGCGGGGAAAATGGGGTTGGAAAGGATGCTAATGTGGTGCGAACGTGCCATGCAGGGACGTGCGATTGATGGGGTTATTACAGACAAAAGAAAAGAGATAGCACCGACTTATCATCAGGCTATCTCTCCACTTGCATCATTTAATCATCAATGGCGGCATGACCGCTGCGCATTAAGAAAGGCTGTTGACAGTATCTTGTTCTAACGCTAATGCTTTGTATTGGTCTGCCATTTGGTGGACCAGCTCTGTGAGTACATCGAGTTGTTCGAACACCCAAGAGTCTTGACCTTGTTTCACTCGAGATTCACACTCTTGTGCCATATCGGCCAGCTCGTCTGCCCCAAAGCTTGAAGCACTGCTTTTCAGAGAATGACTAATCTCTCTAATTTGACTTAGCGTAGGGGCGTTGCTTAATGTTGCATGGTACTGCGCTAGTTCGTCACTAAATACCGTTAGTAAGATACCGACTGTATCTTCACCAACCTCTGAAGCCAGTCGCTTTAATGTATCGGTGTTGATGGTACTGCTACCCATTAAACCGTCTCCCCTTTTACGCCTGACGTTTCTTGCCAAGTTTGTAACTTTCTATATATTGTCGATGGACTCACTTCCAATAGACCCGCCGCACGAGGAATATTTCCATCACATGCATTTATCGCCGCCTCTATCGCTTGCTTCTCAACTTGCCATAAAGGGATGATAGCTCGGTCTTGAATCTCATCACTCATTTCTGTCGGTAACGGTTGAGATGGAACGGATGGTTCCACTTCGGCACGTACCTCTGAACTACGTGATGCAAGATTAACACCAGAAATATCATCTATTGGTGGTGGTAGCATCTCTTTGCTGACAGATTCAGCATTATTAAGCACGACAATATTACGAATAATATTTTGTAGCTGGCGAACATTACCTGGCCAGTTATAAAATTTGAAGATATCAATTACATCATCGTCAAATCGGGTGAACGACTTCTTCTCTTCCACCGCCATATGAGCCAGTAACGAACGTGCAATATCAATAACATCGTCACCGCGTTCACACAGCGGTGGTAATTTGAGTGGTATAACATGCAGACGATAATAAAGGTCTTCTCGAAAGCGCCCTGCTTGCACCTCCTCCCACGGATCTCGGTTTGTTGCACAAACAAAACGAACATCCACTTTCATCTCTTTTGATGAACCTAGCTTGTGAAATACACCCGTTTGTATGAATCTTAGCAATTTGGATTGCAAATCGAGATCCATTTCGCAAAGCTCATCAAGAAACAGCGTACCATTGTGGGCAAGTTCCACCGCGCCTTTTCTTTCTGCGGCAGCTCCAGTAAACGCCCCTTTCAAATGACCGAAGAGTTCACTTTCAATCAGCTCTTTAGGAATAGCCGCACAATTAATCGCAATAAAAGGGCCACCATTGCGAGGACTTGCCGAGTGAATCGCATCAGCACAGACTTCTTTACCTGTTCCGCTCTCACCGGTAATAAATACCGTAGCCTTACTGGCAGCAGCAGACTCGATAATTCGGTAAACGCCTTGCATTTTCAGACTTTTACCAATAAATCCCTGATAGTGCGTACCGTCGCTCACCGGTGAAGCAAGTGCATCAGTCGAGGCCGTTTCATTGCCTCGCTTAAAGACATTATTAACCGTAATTCGCAACCCATCGGCTTCGCAAGGTTTAATCAGAAAATCACAAGCCCCTAGTCGCATAGCCTCTACGGCCACATCAATAGAGCCATGGGCTGTCATAATGATAACGGGAAGATCAGCGTGCTTTGACTTCACGAACTCAAGCACTTCCATCCCTTGGATATCAGGTAAACGTAGGTCGAGTAAAATCAAATCTGGCGGATTATCATTTACATAATCCTTAGCTGCCAATCCAGTACCCACAATATCGACATGTAGCCCCAAAGGATTGAGATACGATTTATATAATGCCGCGACAGAGGCGGTATCCTCTACCATCAACACACGTTTTTTCGCTTCTGCTTCCATTGAATCCTCTCTGGCATCCTGTCGCCATGTTCTAAGTTAGTATTAATAATAAGACAGATTATTGCAGAATGAGAATAATTAATTAGCATTTTGCGAAAACCTCATTTTTAAAACGCAACAATGCAACGAGTTACTACTTAATTTAGAGTCACAACTGTCACATTTGATAGCTCATCCGACCATAACCATGAAATACACTCAAAAATGCTCGCTTTTAAAAAGTTGGCACGGCCTATGCATTATGTACATTGACCCTTCGGGGTCAGCCTAGCCAACTGACGTTGTTTGTGAAAGTAATCACCAAACAATGAGCCAACCGAAAGTTATTGTCGGTTGGCTTTTTTTTTGCCTGCATTATACGTATTCGAATATTTGCTCACTATTCATACACAGACTAACTGTTCGCTATAAAATGCTTTCTTAGTTTATCGAGCTCATCGCGCTTCTCAGCCGCTTTTTCAAACTCTAAATTCTGAGCGAAATCATACATCGCTTTTTCTAGCTCAGTAATTTTTGCCTCAAGCTCTTGTGGCGACATCACTGCATAACTTGCGCCTTGTTCTGCCACTCGATGTAGCTGAGCAGCCTTATTGACTGATTTGGAACGACCTTTTCCGCCTAATTCAAGAATATCGCCAACCTGCTTGTTCAGTGCTTGCGGTGTCTGGCCCAATTTTTCATTGTGCTTTTCTTGTTTGTCTCGACGTCGCTCGGTTTCCCCAATCGCTCGTTCCATTGAGCCTGTCACCCGATCGGCATAGAGTATAGCCTTTCCTTTTAAGTTTCGAGCCGCTCGTCCAATGGTCTGAATCAAAGAGCGTTCAGAACGCAAGAAGCCCTCTTTATCAGCATCTAATATAGCCACCAAAGACACTTCCGGAATATCTAGACCTTCTCGCAATAAGTTAATGCCAACTAACACATCAAACTCACCCAATCGCAAATCGCGAATGATTTCGACACGCTCGACAGTATCAATGTCAGAATGCAAATAACGGACACGAACATCATGCTCAGTAAGATACTCGGTTAAGTCTTCTGCCATGCGTTTTGTCAACGTGGTAACAAGTACACGCTCTTTATCCTTAGTGCGTAGACGAATCTCTGACAACAAGTCATCAACTTGCGTTGCGACAGGTCGAATTTCAATTTCAGGATCGAGTAGCCCTGTAGGACGAACGACTTGCTCAGCAACATCCTCACCTGATTTTTCTATCTCGTATTTACCCGGTGTCGCTGACACATAAATCGTTTGTGGAGCTAATGCTTCAAACTCCTCAAACTTCATGGGTCTATTATCCAATGCCGATGGCAAACGAAATCCAAACTCAACCAAAGTCTCTTTACGAGAGCGGTCTCCACGATACATAGCCCCAATTTGCGACACCGTGACGTGCGACTCATCAATAATCAATAAACCATCAGCTGGTAGGTAATCAAACAAGGTAGGCGGTGCTTCTCCTTCTCCTCGACCACTCAAGTATCTTGAGTAGTTTTCGATGCCAGAGCAATAACCAAGCTCTTGCATCATTTCAAGGTCAAACTGGGTACGCTGAGAGATCCGCTGCTCTTCTACCAGCTTATTATTGTCAATGAGGTTTTTACGACGATCGACCAACTCTTCTTTAATAGCGTCGATTGCGGCAAGGATTTTTTCGCGAGGTGTTACATAGTGAGTTTTCGGGTAAATCGTTGTTCGGGGTAAATCACGCTGTATCACAGCGCCTGTGAGAGGATCGAACGAGGAGATCGTTTCGACTTCCTCATCAAACATTTCAATACGGATTGCTTCATGGTCGGATTCCGCTGGGTAGACATCAATCACCTCACCCCGTACCCGAAATGAACCACGCTCAAAGTTAACATCGTTACGTGTGTATTGAAGCTCCGCGAGGCGACGGATAATATCGCGCTGCTCAAGCATATCGCCACGTCGAACGTGAAGCATCATCTTCAAATAAGAATCGGGATCACCAAGTCCATAGATCGCTGAGACAGAAGCAACAATCACGACATCTCTACGCTCCATTAATGCCTTCGTCGCCGATAATCGCATCTGCTCGATATGAGCATTAACCGAAGCATCTTTCTCAATGAAGGTATCCGTGGTAGGGACGTAGGCTTCTGGCTGATAATAGTCGTAGTAAGAGACGAAATATTCTACGGCATTATTCGGGAAAAAATCTTTCATTTCACCGTATAACTGTGCGGCCAATGTTTTGTTCGGCGCCAGGATCAACGTCGGTCGTCCCGTTTCCGCGATGACATTTGCCATAGTATATGTTTTACCTGACCCTGTTACTCCCAACAATGTTTGATGAGCTAAACCTGAATCTAACCCTTCTAACAGTTGGTTGATTGCAGTAGGCTGATCGCCTGCAGGCTTAAATGGCGAAGAAAGCGAAAACGACTTGCTCATATCTATCCCTTACAAAAAAACTAAGCTGCTATTGTCTGCGCAACAAAAAAATTGTCAATGAACGCCATGACAAGCGCGACTCCAACAGTGTATACACTCGAAAGGCCGGTATTGCTAGCAGAGTAAACATTTGCACCATCACCTAGTCATATTCCCCTATTGGCTATAGATGAATTGGCGAAATGTGGAAAAAACACGAGAACAAAAATTTAAAAAAGAAGAACAAAAAGGAGTTGAATTGAAGCTGCTGCTGCCGTATCATTCCTCCCCCCAAGAAAGGCCAGCCATCAATGAATTTTTTATCATATCGTTGATATTGTCCAGTCAAACCACACTCTAGTGCCTATATTTAAAGACTTCCAGCCTCATCTCTTTGAAAGCTTGTGGTTAGTTTTTCCACCATCTTATCCTCGCTATTCACAAGACATTTTTTCGTCATAAAGCATTGAAAAACACGTCTATTTATTAACCACACTTTTGATCCACATCAAGAATACCCAATAAGTCATTGTTATAAAACAATATTTTATAAATTAACATTATGACCGAAAAATGAACCCTATAATGTGCTTTTTTAATACAAAGTAATCAACACTGTTATCCACAGAATCCGTGGATAACTTTAATGAGCAGCGATTCTAAAGGGATGCAGTGCCTGTGGATAAAAATCCCAGTTATACACATGTGCAATCGATAAGGCTTAGCTATACCTGTGATCATTGAAGGGGCTTGATTTTTTGCGACGAGAAGATCATGCTATCAGCCATGAAAATGACTCTAAC
>JBHOGO010000052.1:0-33185 GCA_043421945.1 bacterium sp. HQB-150
AGTGGGATATCCATATTTCGATACCCCTATTAGATCAAAGGTCTAGCCCGATGGCTAGACCTTTGTCAGCAGTCTGACAACACTTTCGAGTGTTGTTTTTTTTTGCATATTATAAGTACTATATACGGATTATTAATTTTCAGTTTGATAACGAACGCGTTACACTCTTTGTATATAAAAAAAACTCAATATTAATGACATACCAAGGACGTAGTATGAAGAACGTTTGCCTCGCAATTGCTTTGAGTCTATCGACGTTTGGCGCATATGCCGATACACAAAGCTGCCACAGTGATATCTACCATGACTATATCAGTGCCAGCTTAGAGTGGTATGAAGACCTAGTTTCGGTCGCCATTGAAAAAGACGAATCATTAAAAGACGTCGCAGAATGGTTTCTTTCTGGAAGACGAACACATTTTTTATTTAATCAAACTGCCGTCGATTGGTACCTCGACAACGACCGAGAGCAACTTCGACTAGACCAATCAGTGGAGTCATGGCTTGCTTTTGACCAAGAAAAAATTCGTGACATAGCAAATAGTGACCATCCATTGGCTCTCGAAGCCAAAAAGGTCTATGAGCTACGTCAGTCAAAACCTCATCAGCAAAATTATGAGCTCAGAAGTGCCTTCGCCGAACTTTTAAGCCACCCAGGTAATATCGATGAGCCGTTAACGTCATACAACGATAAAATGGCTAGGCTTAGCACCGTCGAATGTAAAAAATAAACAATGGGATATGCTATGAAATTC
The DNA here is from genome assembly GCA_043421945.1 of bacterium sp. HQB-150. GTDB lineage: Bacteria > Pseudomonadota > Gammaproteobacteria > Enterobacterales > Vibrionaceae > Thaumasiovibrio. Next base: position 756 of record JBHOGO010000052.1, read on the forward strand.
AGTAAATTGACGCTCATTGTTGTGTCGTTGCTCTCAAGCTTACCCGTTACCGCTTCTGTTCTCCCACCAAAGAGCAATGGACTTTCCGGCGATATTGGCGTCAGTGCTTTTTATCGTTCTGGAAACTCTCAGTTCAATATGGATGAGGGCGAAACGACATCTAGCATTTATCGCGAAGGCGACAAGCATTCAAACATTACGGTCGCTCCTCTAGGCAACCTAAATTACACCTTTAATAATCAACAAAGCCAAGTTTTCATCGGTGCTAGCCGAACGGATATCGCTGTAGGTCGACTCCACCTCGAGGCGGGATATCGACACTGGCTCGCAAATAGAACACAGCTTTCCTTTAGTTTTATCCCAGGGGTTGTAGAAAGCGAAACGTGGCAAGATCCCTTCGTGGCTAACACACCACGAAAAAAAACAGATACCAGTTCACGAGCCTTTCGGTTTCAAGCAAACAATATTGCGAGTTCTGGGATAAGTTGGGAGGTTGCGGCAGGGGAAATAGACATTGAAGAGGAAAAAAGCGGTACAACCGACAGTAGTCTCAGTGGTATTGACAGCACAACATTGAATCGAAATGCCGATGTTATTTTTTCAGAACTGGGTTATACCCTCATGGTCAACCGCGGGTTAATTGTTCGGGGGGCCATTGATTATCTCGATTATGGTGCTAAAGGGGCTGCAATGGCCTACCATCGCGTTGGGGTCGAAGGTTCTGTCATTCTTAATACTCGACGCAGCACAGTGGTAACAACGCTGGGTTATCACACTTCATCCTATGACGAGGTGCATCCAATTTACGATAAAGTACGTGATGACAGTGAATTGAGTTTATTTATCGCCTACGAATACCGTCAACCTTTTGATTGGAAAAATTGGTCCGTCGTTAACCTCTTTGGTTACCGTCAGATGGATTCAAACTTAAGTTTTTACGATGAAGACAGTATTTTAATGTCTATTGGAATGAACTACCGCTTTTAAATCTGATAGCGACTACACGCTAAGCGCTTCTTTATGGCGCTTAGCTTAACCTAGAAGTGCGTTGTCATCGAAAAACGTCAATGCCATTATTTCCTTCTATCCCTATGAATAAATGAACGAAATCGGCTTTTTTCATCACATCATATATCCTTAATGCTAAAGCGGTTTTTTTTCTATTGTATTTCAGCTACCCTTCACTTCTTGTATAAACCATTTGCGCTGGCGAATTAGAACAAAATAAAAGCCAAAAGGGACGCTGGACCACATGTCAACAATTACAAAACCTGCCGAAGCCTCTTTGGAAAATTTGTATAGAATATTTACAATACCTGAGGCTCCCGATTCAACGCTGAGCTCTATCGAAAAACAGATATCGGGTAATTTGAACGACTTCTTAAGGACGCATATTGCAGCAAATGAGAAGCCGTTGACTGAAATCGAGAAAGATTTTAGCTGTGCTGATGTGCCTGAAGCACCGACCTATGTCTCTGACCATACCGAGTTTTTATTGGAAAAACTGGTTGCTCAATCCGTACATACTTCAGCGCCTAGTTTCATTGGTCACATGACCTCTGCACTCCCCTATTTTTTGATGCCTCTATCAAAAATAATGATTGGCCTGAATCAAAACCTAGTAAAAATAGAGACATCTAAAGCATTTACGCCACTAGAGCGTCAAGTTTTAGGGATGCTGCACAATTTAATTTATCAACAGGATACGCCTTTTTATAATAACTGGATGCACAGTGCTGAGCACTCATTAGGCGCATTCTGTTCAGGTGGAACCATCGCGAATATTACGGCACTTTGGGTAGCTCGAAATAACGTACTTAAGGCAGATGGTGATTTTCGTGGTGTTGCACAAGAAGGGCTCTTCAAGGCTATGCGACACTACGGCTATGAAGATTTAGCTGTACTTGTTTCAGAGCGTGGGCACTACTCTCTAAAAAAAGCGGCCGATATCCTTGGTATTGGGCGCGATAGTCTCATTCCTGTTAAAACGGATGATGACAACCGAATCAATACAATCGCGCTTGAAGAGAAGCTCATGGAGCTAAAGGCTAAAAATATTAAGCCTTTTGCTATCATCGGTGTTGCTGGCACGACCGAGACAGGCAATATAGATCCACTCGATGAACTCGCTGATATAGCAGAAAAGCATGATTGTCACTTTCATGTTGATGCAGCATGGGGAGGAGCGACGTTAATGTCTTCGACCCATCGCCAACTCCTGAAAGGCATTGAGCGTGCTGATTCAGTCACTATTGATGCCCATAAACAACTCTATGTGCCTATGGGCGCCGGTATGGTCATTTTTAAACACCCTGCATCAATGGCTTCTATCGAACATCATGCTGAGTACATCCTCCGTAAAGGTTCAAAGGACCTTGGTAGCCATACCTTAGAAGGTTCTCGTAGTGGTATGGCCATGCTCTTATTTGCCTGCTTAAACGTCATTAGTCGCCAAGGTTACGAGATGCTTATCGATCGCGGTATTGGGATTGCTGAGACATTTGCAAGTATGATTAATCAACGCCCTGAATTTGAGTTAATTTCAAAACCAGAACTTTGCTTACTCACCTATCGCTATGTGCCTATAGAGGTAGAAAAAGCGATGACGACTGCTGACGATACTGAACTAAGCCAATTAAACGAACTATTAAATGACTTGACAAAGTTCGTTCAAAAACGGCAGCGTGAATCAGGTAAATCCTTTGTATCTCGGACAAGAATCACACCCGTGAAATGGGGGCGTCGGATGACAACCGTTTTTCGTGTTGTGCTTGCCAATCCGCTCACGACTGTCGAAATACTTGACTCTGTGCTTAATGAACAGGAAGATATTGCTAAAACAAGCACAATTAGCCTGCCGAAAATGCTAGAACTCGCTCGTCAGATAAATAGTCGACAAAACAGCGCAGAGTAATCGAACAAGGTCTATGATTATCAAAGAGTTGAAACTGAGATAATCAGGTGACCTGACATGAACGATCCTCAAATCAATGAGAGTAGAGCACAAATGTATTGGTGGCTCTCCTCTCTTTTTTTTAGTGAGTTGACTGATAAACAACTTCAACATTACCTCAGCGTTGATTTTCAGCACTTTATCGCCCAGTTATCTGCCAATGAAGAACTACAAGACTCCGCGGAGCATTTTTCAAATGCGCTAACTCGGTTAAGCAGTCGTGAAGATAGCCAACTAGAGCTCGCCGCCGATTTCTGTGGGCTATTTCTTACCGGTGAGCGATCCGGTGCACTTCCCTACGCATCAGTTTACCTTTGCAGCGATAAATTGATGCAAGGCCAACCAGCACAAGCCATGCAAGCACGACTTATTGAACATCAAATCGGTATCGCCAGCCAACATAACGAGCCTGCTGATCATCTAGCGATCATTCTTGATTTCGTTGGAAACCTAATTATCAATATGAACCAACAAGAAAACGGTAAACAGCTTTCACGGCATTACAACGAACAAATCGATATCATCAAAGAGTCACTATTATCATGGGTGCCTTCATTCGCGAGCCAGACATCAAAGAACGACAAGTTTGGCTTTTACGCTGCTGCTGCTGAGCTTCTTGTTGCCTATTTATCTTATGATCTCGCCTTTTGTATCGAGCAAGTTAACGAACAGAAATGACGCAATACGATGATACTTACGCGTTGTAATCAAGTTTTCAACAAAAAGACACTAAAAGTTGTACATCGACGACTATTCAATCTCACAGTGTCAGATTAAAAGTGCCAATATCATTTCATAAAGATTGCACAATCCCCTTTACAAGTTAGAATGTGAACGCAAGCGATTACATAATGAAATGGTCCTGTAGAGAATTGCAGATAACCGCTCAAAAAAACCACAATTTGTAACCCAATCACATGGTTTGGTGATTGTGAAATTAGAAGAATAAAATGGCAACCATTAAAGATGTTGCGCGCATGGCAGGCGTATCGACTACAACTGTCTCGCACGTAATCAACAAAACTCGTTTCGTCGCAGAAGCTACCCAAAAAAAAGTATGGGAAGCAATCGATGAACTCAACTACGCACCAAGCGCAGTTGCTCGAAGCTTAAAATGTAATACGACACGAACAATTGGCATGTTAGTAACAAAATCTGCTAACCCATTTTTCGCAGAAGTGGTACACGGAGTCGAAGATTACTGCTATCGAGCAGGGTATACCCTCATCTTGTGTAATACCGAGGGTAACCTGACTAAACAACGTGATTACTTACGCATGCTCGCAGAAAAGCGTGTCGATGGTCTTCTCGTAATGTGTTCTGATCTCGACAACGAACTCCTTGGCCTACTTGAACGCCAAAAAGATCTTCCTATGGTCATTATGGACTGGGGGCCTGAAACGGTGACAACAGATAAGATCAGAGATAATGCAGAGAAAGGGGCATACCTAGCTACCCGCCACTTTATCGACAGCGGTCATACTGATATAGGCTGTGTCTCTGGCCATTTGCAGCGAACGACCTGTGTTGAGCGTATGAAAGGCTTTAATGCTGCAATGCAAGAGTCAAACCTTTCAGTGAATTCTGATTGGATTATCGAAGGCGACTTTGAGTGTGAAACAGGAGTGAAAGCTGCTAACGAGTTTATTCTAATGGATAAACGTCCTTCTGCTATCTTCTGTTTTAACGATATCATGGCGATGGCCCTCATCAGTACTTTCGAACAAGCTGGTGTTCGAGTCCCTGATGATATCTCAGTGATCGGCTACGATAACATTGATTTATCTCCGTTCTTTTCACCGCCACTGACCACAATTCACCAACCTAAACACCGTTTAGGCAAAAAGGCGGTGGAATTATTAATGGCGCGGATAAAAGATAAAGGACATGACAGCCAACTGTTCATTATGGAGCCAGAGCTTGTCGAACGTAAATCAGTTAAACGCCTTAACTGATTCTTGTTACATTCCACAACAAATGCCTACTTTCATATGAAGTAGGCATTTTTTTTGCTCATTTATGCAATTTAGCCAATATTCTATTCTACAGCTATCAGATTGCCATACAAAAATATGGTACCAACATCACATTTCTTTATTGGGACGAAGATCAAAAACTCAGTTTGATATAAGCTCAATAATGTCACGAACAGGGCAAACCTTTCGAAAGATTGGGACGCAAAGCTTCCGGCCTAATTATTTGAAATTATGTAATTTCAGGTAAATGGTAGCGGGGTTACCGATGGAAAACGAATGGAAAAATGAGTTGTATTCATGGAAGTTGACAATGTGTTGACATAGATGCTTTGCAGCTGATCTATTCTTAGTTCCTAGCTCTGATTAGTGGTGACCTATTCACATAATCACCGAGATGTAGCATGGACAAACCAGTATTAAAAACGTCAATAAAATTACTCAGTTGTTTTGGGAGTATTAAGTCAAGATCAATGTTTGGTGGTTTTGGTCTCTTTTTGGGAGAAACCATGTTCGCTTTGGTCGTTAATGACAAGCTCCATTTACGTGCAAACGCCAGCAACGAACGCGCGTTTAAAGCAAGTCAATTCGAACCTTACGTGTACAAAAAGCGCGGGTTTCCTGTCGTCACTAAGTACTACGCAATACCGAATGACTGGTGGGAAGACGCCGAAAAGATTGTCTCACAAGCATCTTTAGCCTTAACCGCCGCGCAAGAGGATAAAAAAGAACAAGTCGCAAAAAAGGCGAAATTGCCTGATAGAATAAAAGATTTGCCGAACCTCAGGTTGGCCAATGAACGGATGCTAAAGAAAGCCGGTATTACCACTGTTGAAGAGCTAATCAATAAAGGCGCGTTAACGGCTTTCAAAATGCTTCAAGACGCACAAGGTGACTCACTTAATGTGGAGCTTCTTTGGGCACTTGAAGGAGCTATTACCGGACAACACTGGTCTGTGGTTACTGAAGGTCGACGCCAAGAATTACTTTCAAATCTAGATATTCACGGCTGATCTTATTAACAGAGATTGATCCATTCATCAGATCAATCTCTTGTTAAACTTTCCCCTCCCGAAATATCAATCTCTATCTATACTCATATTTATGGTCAATTGGTGAGCATAGCTATGAGTAATAACACAAATAACGAAACGTCAACAGCATCATCTGAGTGGCGAACCTACCTCTTCACAATCATTCTCTTATTTCCCATTTTGTCTGTCATTGTGGTTGGCGGGTATGGATTCGTCATCTGGATGATGCAGATCTTCTTCTGGGGTCCTCCTGGACATGGTGGCTAAACATCAAACTAACATCCACTTTTATGATTGATATGAGGGCATTATGAAAAAGACGTTACTAAACATGTGGCGAACCTTTAGACGGCCAGCAACCTCAATAAGCCTTGGCGTATTGTGCTTAGGAGGTTTTATCGCTGGTATTGTGTTTTGGGGTGGCTTTAATACCGCGTTGGAAGTTACTAACACTGAAGAGTTTTGCATTTCGTGCCACAACCGACCCGAAAACGACCTTGTTTATACCGAACTTCAAGAAACCGTTCACTGGAAAAACCATTCAGGCGTAAGAGCTACATGTCCTGACTGTCACGTCCCTCATAATTGGAATGATAAAATTGCCCGTAAAGTTCAAGCTAGTAAAGAGGTATTTGCTTGGTTTGCTGGCAACATTAGTACCGTTGAGAAGTTTGAAGAGCGTCGCCTCGTTCTCGCACAGCACGAATGGGAACGACTCTCTGCAAATGGGTCGCTTGAATGTAAGAACTGCCACAACTATGCAAGTATGGATTGGGACTCAATGTCTAATACCGCGCGTATACAAATGGAACAGGCTGCAGAAAGAGACCAAAGCTGTATTGATTGCCATAAAGGTATTGCGCACAAGCTCCCTGAAGGTATGAGTAGCTCAGGTGGAATGGTCGGGGAATTAGTCCAACAGTCCCATAGTACGCGCTATAGTATTGGCAATGAATACTACAGCGTTCGTCATTTAGAAATGTTTGAAGAGCCCTCTCTTGAAACTGAAGGTGGTTTACTTAACCCTGCTTCCATGGTCAAAGTCGTTGCTGAGCAAGGTGATGCCATTCAAGTCGAAATCAATGGGTGGCGAAAAACCAAAGGCTTTGGTCGCGTTATTAACGAAGATTTCGGTTTAAATATCTCTACCGCTGCTCTAAGTAAAGAAGCGGCTGCCAATAGCAACATAGTACAAACTTTTGAACAGAAAGAAGATGACTTAACAGGCCTCGGTTGGGAGCGCATGACCGCCACACTTTGGATGGCAAAAGATTCCTTTATCTCTGACCCAGAAACAATGTGGGCAAAAGCTGACGAATCCTACAACACGAACTGTAGTATCTGTCATACCCAACCCGCACCAGCTCACTTCAGCGCAAATGCATGGCCTGGAATGTTCAACGGTATGCTTTCTTTCGTTAACCTCGATGCCGATAGCGAAGCGCTTGTATTGAAATATCTCCAAAAACACTCTTCTGATTTTTCAGACGATCACTAAAGAGGAAGGTGAAAATGACTGTTAATCGCCGACAATTTTTAAAAGGTTTAGCGACAGCGAGTGCAACCTCAGTGATCGGACCTAGCCTTCTTGCTCCACTTCGCGTGAATGCCGCTGATGGAGACTCTGGACTAGGAACTTGGAAGATCTCTGGCTCACACTTTGGCGCTTTTCGAGCACGCGTATACGCAGGAAGAGTTCAGGAAATCGAACCCCTCGCTTTTGATAAGCACCCCACTGATATGATTAATGGGATCAAAGGTGTCATCTACAGCCCCTCTCGAGTTCGTTACCCAATGGTGAGGCTCGACTGGCTTAAAAAACACAAATACAGTGCAGAAACACGTGGAAACAACCGTTTTGTCCGGGTGACATGGGATGAAGCGCTCGATTTATTCTACCGTGAGCTTGAATATGTACAAAAAGAGTACGGACCATGGGCACTGCATGCGGGACAAACCGGTTGGCGCCAAACAGGTCAATTCCACAGCTGTACAAGCCACATGCAACGCGCCGTCGGTATGCACGGTAATTTCCTGACTAAGGTCGGTGATTACTCAACAGGCGCAGGACAGACGATCCTACCCTACATTCTTGGCTCTACTGAAGTCTATGCACAACAAACCTCTTGGCCTAAAATTTTCGAGCACAGTGATGTTGTCTTTATGTGGGCAAACGACCCAGTCAAAAACACACAAGTCGGTTGGCAATGTGAAACCCATGAGGTATACGAGTACTACGATCAGCTAAAAGAAAAAGTCGCTAAGGGCGAAATACGTGTCATTTCCATTGACCCCGTCAAAACAAAGACACAAAACTTCCTCAACTGTGAACACCAGTATATTAACCCACAAACTGATGTCCCTTTTATGCTAGGTATCGCTCATACCCTCTACAAAGAAGAGCTTTACGACAAAGAGTTCATTGATACTTACGCACTTGGCTTCGATCAATTCGTCCCGTATTTAATGGGCGAGTCAAAAGATATGGTAGAGAAAACGCCTGAGTGGGCAGCGGAGATATGTGGTATTGAAGCTGATACCATTCGCGACTATGCGCGGTTAATGGCAAAAAATCGCTCACAAATTATCTTTGGCTGGTGTATTCAACGCCAACAGCATGGCGAGCAGCCTTACTGGATGGGTGCGGTTATTGCTGCCATGCTTGGTCAAATAGGTAAACCCGGTGGCGGTATTTCTTACGCTCATCACTATAGTGGCATTGGTGTTCCTCCGACAGGCGCAGCAGGACCAGGCGGCTTCCCACGAAATGTAGATACTGGTCAGGTACCCAAATATAACAATAACGATTTTAATGGCTACAGTCGGACGATTCCTGTTGCTCGCTGGGTTGATGCAATACTCACTCCGGGAGAGAAGATTAATTACAACGGAAGTACTATCACCTACCCCGATATAAAAATGATGGTCTTCAGTGGTAATAACCCGTGGCACCACCACCAAGATCGCAACCGAATGAAAAAAGCATTTCACAAACTGCATACGGTAGTCAGCATCGATTACTGCTGGACGGCAACCTGTCGATTCTCAGATATTGTTCTTCCAGCTTGTACCCAATTCGAACGCAACGACCTCGACTTGTATGGGGCTTATTCTGCCAGTGGTGTACTTGCTATGCACAAGCTGGTCGACCCACTCTATCAATCCAAAACTGATTTCGAAATTTTTGCTGAGCTCACCCGTCGCTGGGGTAAGAAAAAGGAATACACGCGCGATATGGACGAAATGGAGTGGCTAACCATGCTCTATGATGAATGTCGTGACGCCAACAAAGGTAAATTCGATATGCCCGACTTTGCTACCTTCTGGGAAGAAGGATTAGTCGAGTTTGGTTCCGGTAGTGATTATGTTCGACATGCTGATTTCCGTGACGATCCTGAAATTGCACCATTGGGAACGCCATCAGGGTTTATTGAAATCTTCAGCCGAACCATTGACCGAATGAACTATGCCGAATGCCAAGGCCACCCAATGTGGTTCGAAAAAGCAGAGCGTTCACACGGTGGTCCAAAATCAGATGTGTTCCCACTCTGGTTGCAATCCTGTCACCCTGATAAGCGCCTCCATTCACAAATGTGTGAATCTGAAGAGTACCGTGCAACATACGCAGTTCAAGGGCGAGAGCCTTTATACATGAGTCCTGAAGATGCAAAATCACGCAGTATCAATGATGGAGACCTTGTGAGAATCTTCAACGATCGCGGGCAAGCTATCGTCGGTGCCGTCGTCTCTGATAACTACCCGCCAGGTGTGGTTCGCCTTCATGAAGGAGCTTGGTACGGTCCTCTGAATGAAGAGATTGGCGCTATTGATACTTACGGTGACCCCAATACAATGACAATGGATGTGGGTAGTTCAGAGCTTGCACAAGCCACCAGCGCTAACACCTGTGTGGTGCAAGTCGAAAAATTCACTGGGGAAGTTCCCCCTGTTACCGCCTTCGGTGGCCCCATTATGGTTAGTTAGAACAACCTTAGAGCTTTTACCAAGGCTCCATGCGACAGGTCGAGTTTTAGGTCTAAATCTCGACCTTACGATGAGAAGCCACCATAATTGGTGGCTTTTATCCTTTCGGGCTGCAAGCAGATAACGTTTATGTTCACGGTAAACAGACGATTCAGCCCTCTCAACTCTAAATATGACGAAGAACCTTCGCAGCTTCAACTAGGTTGACAAGAGCCGCTTCGGTTTCTGCCCAATTACGCGTTTTCAATCCACAATCAGGGTTAACCCATAAACGTTCTGCTGGAATACGTTGATTCGCCTTTTCTAACAGGCTGACTATGTGCTCAACCGACGGAATATTAGGTGAATGGATATCATACACCCCAGGACCAATTTCATTTGGATACTGGAACTCATCAAAAGCTTTCAATAATTCCATATCTGAACGCGATGTCTCAATGGTAATGACATCAGCATCTAACGCAGCAATAGCATCAATAATATGATTGAATTCGCTATAACACATGTGCGTATGAATCTGAGTTTCTGGAAGCGCACTGCCCGCTGCAACCTTAAACGCTTGCACCGCCCAGTCTAAGTAAGATTGCCATTGGCTGCGTTTTAACGGTAAACCTTCTCGAATAGCTGGCTCATCAATTTGAATAACGTTAATCCCTGCGTCTTGTAAATCAGTAACCTCATCACGCAAAGCAAGGGCTATTTGATTCGCGATTTTCTCACGAGTAATGTCTTCGCGTTGGAAGGTCCAACCAAGAATGGTTACAGGTCCTGTGAGCATCCCTTTGACTTTACGTGTTGTTAATGACTGCGCATAACCAGACCATTCGACAGTCATGGGTGCCGGACGGGAGATATCACCGACAACGACCGCAGGTTTAACGCAACGAGAACCATAACTTTGTACCCAACCAAACTGGGTCACGGCAAACCCATCAAGCAGCTCTGCGAAATACTCAACCATATCATTACGCTCGGCTTCACCATGTACTAAGACATCAAGATTAAGACGCTCTTGACGCTCAATCGCGTCCTTTATATGACCACGTAACGCAGTTTTGTAATCACCTTCACTCATAAGTCCTGCTTTAAAGTCACGACGTTGTAGACGAATCTCATTCGTTTGAGGGAAAGAGCCAATCGTCGTCGTGGGGTAAAGTGGAAGATTTAATGATGATTTCTGTGCAATAGCACGTGCAGGATATGCATCTCTACGTTCAGCAAGTTCTGGTGTCCACTGCGCAAGACGCGCTTGCACTTGGGAATTATTCACAACATCGTTACCTAAACGTGCGTTGATGGGGGCGCTGTAGCGAATGCATGCAGCTTTCGCTTCAGAGTCACCCTCAAGCGCTTTCGCCAATAAACACACTTCTGATAGTTTTTGCTTTGCAAAAGAGAACCAACTCTTTGTGGTTTCATCCAGCTTCTCTTCACTATCAAGGTCAAGCGGGCTATGCAGTAAAGAACAGGACGATGCAACCCAAAGTCGGTCACCAAGGTCTGCCTTTAGAGGAGCTAATGTTTCGCACCATTTTGCAATATCGGTACGCCAAACATTGCGTCCATTAATCACACCAGCCGATAACACCCAATGTGGCGGAAGTTTTTCAACCACTGCTTGAAGTTGCTGTGGCGCTGCTGATAAGTCAACGTGCAAACCATCAACGGCCAACGCTGCAATCGTATCAAGGTGCTCGGTGACATCATCAAAATATGTCGTCAGTAGAACCTTTACGTCACTACGAATGACTTGATAAGCCAATTTAAAACTGTCTCGCCACGCTTTAGGTAACTCAAGCGACAATGCTGGCTCATCAATTTGAACCCAGTCTACTCCCAGCTTCTCTAATTTTTGTAGTATCTGTTGGTACACCGTTAAGAGCCGTGGTAATAAATCTAAGCGATCAAAATCACCTCCCTTTTCTGTTCCTAGCCACAGGTAAGTCACTGGTCCAAGTAAAACGGGTTTTACGCTATGCCCTGCTTTTTGTGCTTCTGCCACCTCTTCAAAGAGTTGATGCCAACTTAGTGAAAATTGCGTATCTTTTTCAAATTCCGGCACAATATAGTGATAGTTAGAATTAAACCACTTGGTCATATCGGAGGCTGCACAACCGCATTCGTCTTTAGAGCGACCACGAGCAATACGGAACAACGTATCAAGATCAGGGGTGTCTTTACCATGGCGAGTTGGGATATTACCCACTGTCAAACTGGTTGTGAGCACATGGTCATACCAAGCAAAGTCCCCTGCGACAACAGTGGAAAGGCCAGCATCAACTTGCTGTTGCCAATGCGTCTGACGCAAGCCAGCAGCAATACTTTTTAGTTCGGCTTGGTCAATCTTACCGTGCCAGTAATCTTCTAATGCAAATTTCAATTCACGCTTTGCACCAATGCGAGGGTATCCAAGAATATGTGTTGTAACCATGGTAATCTTCCTTATTTAGCCGTCTAGATGTTTACAGCTCCATAATCAAAGAGTATGGTTGATTTAACAATCTCAAATAACTCAAACGGAAGTTGAGAAATATTCATGTTAGAACTCAAGCACCTCCGAACATTAACCACGCTACGAGAAACAGGCTCGCTAACCGCAACGGCCAACAGCCTCTGCTTAACCCAATCTGCCTTATCCCATCAATTGAAAGAGCTAGAGCAACGCCTTGGCAGTCAGCTGTTCCTTCGCAAAACACGACCAGTGAAATTTACTTCTGAAGGTGAGATCATTCTCAATCTCGCTGATGAGGTATTGCCGCAATTTATCAAGGCTGAAAATGATCTGGCGGGGTTGAAAGAAGAGATACATGGTCGGCTCCACATGGCGATTGATTGCCATTCCTGCTTTCAATGGTTGATGCCTGCGCTGCAAGAGTATCGGAAACACTGGTCGGAAGTCGAACTCGATTTTTCCTCGGGTTTTGGTTTTGACCCCATGCCAGCGCTCAGTAATGGCGAGCTCGATTTGGTGATCACATCGGATATTCAACACCGAAATGAAATCCATTATGAACCCTTATTTGATTTTGAAATGCAGTTAATAATGGCAACGAATCATCCACTCGCACAGAAATCGACCATCGAGCCACATGATATTAGTGATCAGACGCTACTCACCTACCCGGTTCAGAAATCACGTTTAGATATCGTTAAACACTTCTTAACACCAGCAAACATCGAGCCCGCAGGTTGGAAACAGTCAGACAATACGTTAATGCTCGTTCAGATGGTTTCAGCTGGACTTGGGGTAGCAGCTCTTCCCAATTGGGCTATTTATGATTTCGCTCGGCAAGGACTCATTGAAGCACGCCCATTAGGCACAGGGCTTAGGCGCCGTTTATTTGCCGCTGTGCGCAATAGTGAAAAAGAACGACGTTATTTACAATCATTCTTTGCCATTGCAAAGCAACAGTGTCAGGGGCATCTTGAGGGTGTAAAAGCATGTTAAGCGATATTTTTGATTCTTATACCTTATACCTTGTAAAAAATGAAACAAAGACTCAAAAGGAAGAAAACGAAAGATCATAATAAAAGCCACAGCGATTGATGCTGTGGCCATCGTTAAGAATGAACTCATTCGATGCTGTCTTCTATTAATCTGCGCACCATTAATGAAGAGTAAGTCGACGAAGAAACAAGGTTAGTGGCGTTACTTAAACTGATTGCTGATGGGATCGTAATGGTAGCCTAATGAGCCCATTTTGCTGATCAATGCTTCTACATCGAGCTCATATCGCAAAACCAGCTCTTCCATACTATCACAATCCAAACGAAGCCTTTCATTGATAATACCTAGGGCTATACGGCTATCAAGCTGTAGTAGATTATGTACTTCCATACGCTCTCCTTATGACAAAGAAAATAGAAGCCAACAAAAGCAGTCGACATTAAAAGCTTAGCGCTTTTTGTCTCTTATTGCCGCGAAAACCCACACACCGTTAAGCAATCACCGACATTTGATTAAGTAACGAGAACAAGATCAATATATTGACCCCCACCAGCTGACGCTTGGAAGGGGAAAACAGTAGTAGCATATGACTTACCCAGAGTAAAACGGCTGCCACAATAGAGAGAAGAGATAAAAGTGCGGTACCAATCATTACCTCTTCTGCTGGAATCATCTTCCAACTCCATACCCACGCTAACATCATCAGCATCGCTGAAAGTAAGCCCACGATTGGGAGGATACGGTGGAAGGCTTGTAGCCGGGAACGTGACACTGTCATGACTAGGTGTGAATAAGCCGCCCCACAAAGTGGAAGACAGATTGTGGATATCGCAATGAGAGGAAGCTCTGCTGAATTTAGCCCTTTTAGCCAAACTGCTGCAGCAAGTACAACAGACACTACAAGCAATAGCCGCGGCCCCTCCTGACGTGTCTTACCTGTTTTCACTTTAAGACAAAATATCCCAAGTAAACCTAATGGAATCACAGCGAACCAGTCGCTCAACACAGTAAAAGCTAAAGGGATAGCGATAAAGGGTAACCACTTATGCAATCTGCCACGTTGTCCTGGGCAGATGTCACCTTTATACAGGCACAACATGATGACCAACAGCGCACCGACTGCCATCGGCATAAATATATAGAACGAACCGTACATGCAAAACACCAACTATAAGATTTTAAAACCGATTATACCTGTAGGATCATAAAGGTTCACGTATTTGACGTTCACAAGAAAGAATCCTCTTGAAGATTAGATTTATGGCATATGCTTACTAAGTAAATCATTAAAAATGATAAACACCGATACTAACCACGAAATAAGGTAAATCATGTTATTTCAACGCTTTGGAACCATAAAAACGCAACTATATACCATCACAGCATTGGTTATACTCAGCTTATTTTTATTCGCTTTTTCTGAATGGAAAACATTACAGCGTATTTCATCATTACAGACGCTCTCAATGCAGGTCAGCGAGGTGAATGTTGATATGTTGCTTTTAAGGCGGCATGAGAAAGACTTTCTTGCTCGACTGGATATGCAATACGTGGAAAAATTCCAAAGCCGAGCCCAGATTATTGATGATAGAGTCATGTCGATTAGTGATATTGCATCAAGTTTTGACCCCAGCTTGGAAGCGCAAATAATCACCATGGCGAAGCAAATACAAACATATGTGCAGCGTTTTGGCGACCTCACGCAAAGCGCATCACTCATCGGTCTTAGTGAACGAGAAGGTCTAAGAGGGGAAGTCTTCGAGAGCGGAAATGCCGCTGAAGAAGCCTTTCTGATTCAGGGGGATGATTTACTATACAGTCAATTCCTTACGTTACGACGTAACGAAAGCGATTTCAAGCTGACCAAGCAGCTAGAACATCAAACCTACTATAACAATAACATCGACAATCTTATTTCATCGATACAAAACAGCCCCCTACCTTCCTCTACCTCTTCAGAATTCACAGCTCTATTGCACGCCTTTCAAAGTGATTTCACCCAGTTAGTTGAGGCCTACAATAGGATAGGTCTCAAGCACACAGAAGGACAGCTCGGACAATTAAGGGCGCTTATCCAGCAAGTAGAGCAAGACGTTAATACCTTAGAACAACAGCTTATATCCATCAGTGATAAGCTACAGAGTGATGAACTCCGCTTTCTCTTCACGACTATTGCTCTGCTGTCCCTTGTGATAATTGGTCTCCTTGTCACCTTTGGGCACCAACTTACACAACGTCTTAGTACCGTTAATCAAATGATGAACGATATCGCTAAAGGTGAAGGTGATTTAACCTACAGGATGGACGTAAAAGGAAAAGATGAACTCGCGATGTTAGCTTGCGACATTAACGAATTCATCGCTCGACTACAGGGTATGATTCAACAAATTGGCGGAATTTCAGAGCAACTACACACGGCTGCACAAGGTTCTTTTCATGCAACTGAAGCCAGTAGAGCCAATGCTGAACAGCAACAAGTAGACTCAACGGATGCTGCAACGGCCGTCAGTGAAATGCTTGTAACCAATATGTCGATTACCGACCATACACAACAAGCCGCAGAAAATGCCCATATTGTGCGTTCTGAAGCCCAACAGAGCTTAGAGATACTGTCTCAAGCGGGTGGTGATATCAGTCAGCTAGCGCACTATTTACATGACTCCCAACAAACCATTAAGCAACTTGAGAGCCAGAGTGAAGCAATCAGCGCTGTTGTTGCGGTCATTCAAAGTATCGCTGAACAGACCAACCTTTTAGCACTAAATGCCGCCATTGAGGCCGCAAGAGCCGGTGAATCAGGTCGAGGGTTTGCGGTCGTTGCGGATGAGGTTCGTCAACTAGCAACAAGAACGCACGACTCAACTCAAGAGATCGAAAACACAATCAAAGGCCTATCCGGTGGTGTCCAAGATAGCGTGAACACCATCTTAAACGGCAAACAGCAAGCTGACCAAAGTGCAGAAAAAGCACAGCTAGCCATCGATTCCATGCAGACTATCGTCAATACGATTGAAGCACTGGTTGAAATGAACAATGCCATTGCTCAAGGCTCGACAGAGCAATCGCAATCTTCCGACGATATCAATCAACGTATCATGCATATCTCTGACTTAGCCATGAGTACTATGGACGTCATTCAACACGCCTCAGAACGCAGCGAAGAGGTTGAGTCTATGTCACAAGAGCTACAGGCAATTGTCGGCAGGTTTAAGTATTAGCCCGTTATTATCGTTGTCAGCTTTAAAGGCTCATAAACAAAATAGCTAACCGCTTATGCTGACGGTAAAAGCTCGACATCTTCGTCCATTTCAATGCGACGAAGATGTCGAATGACCAGCAGCATCACAACAAATAGCCCGCTCCCCGCTAGCATCACACCCCACCACTGTTGCCATTGCCATGCACTTAAAAGAAGGTACCCACCTAAACTGCCGCCCGTATAATAACTGACGAGGTAAATAGCATTTGCCGTGGATTTTCCATTCAGGGCCTTCTCCCCAACCCAACGATAAGCAAGCGAATGCACTAAAAATGCCCCGCCACTGACCAGCAAAAGACCAAGAATCATCAACGCGAGTACATCAGCGACAGCAATATACATTCCTATCGCACTCAATAAAGTCCCCAATATCATTCCACTGTTTGCCGAACCAACCTTCGCCCAATACCCACTAAAGCGTGAACTTAACGTACCTGCCAAATAGCAGAGAAAAATCAATGAAGCGAAGCCGACAGGCACATTAAAAGGCTCCCCCACTAATCGAAAGCCCATAACGGAGTAGAGATTAACGAAGATCGCAAAATTAAATCCGCCGATAATGAAGGCAGGCAATAAAGCGCGGTCGCGTAAATGCTGAATAACCTGTAGATTGATAGCTCGAAAACCGCCCTGACTCGGCGAAAAGTGCTGTTGTTTAGGTAGCCAGCGGGCAATGAGAATCATAGAAAACATGGTAAAGGCCGCCATGATGACCGACACGATTTGCCATCCGAACCAATCCCCTAGCATACCGCCAGTCACTCGGCCAACGATCCCCCCCAGTGAATTCGCACTGATATAGGCACCTATCGCAATTCTAAATGCCGTCGGACTCAACTCTTCAGCCATGTACGCAACAGCGACGGAAGCAAAACACGCGAGAGCAAAACCTAAAAGCCCTCGATAAAACACCAATGCTTGAAAATTTTCTACTCGCGAGATCAATATACCCAGTATTGGTAACAACGCTAATCCAATCAACATGACGCTTCTTCGACCATATCGCTCCGACAATGCAGCGCATGGGACCATACTAATTGCCAGCATTGAGGTCGTTACCGCCAACACACTATTCACAGACGTTTCAGACAATGCCCACTCAGTTGCCAACAGTGGTAATAGAGGCTGAAAAAGATAGAGATTGCAGAAGATGACAAATGAGCCTAACGCCATGGCATACGTCAATTGTCGGTATGCACGAGTTCCTTGCTCTATCATGTTGAAATTCTCCCTAGCACCTAAGTTTTATTAGCTTATCAACACCATCCTGATAAGAAAAATATATTAATTTTATTAACTTGATAGTTTATGATTATAATCAGTATTAGGAAAAGAAACGCATATGCCGAGCTATTCAGCAGCAATATGATAGGTCTCTAAAGCCATGCTAAACGTTAAATACCTCCATTATTTTGTCGTGCTGGCTGAACATCAACACTTCACCAATGCTGCAAAAGCACTTCATATCGCTCAGCCAGCACTGAACGTTGCCATTAAGAACTTAGAGTCTCATTTTGGACTTACGTTATTTCATCGCTTAGGGAAACAGATAAGCCTCACTTATGAAGGAAAGGCACTGCTCACTCATGCTCATAGCGTATTGCAGCAACTGACCAACACAGAAAGAGCCATGGCTGACTTAAAAGGGATTGAATGTGGTGAAGTGAGACTGGGCGTACCTGGCATGCTTGGTTCATACTACTTCCCCAGCATCTTGATCGCCTTTAAGAAGAAATACCCAAATTTAAAGCTCACACTGGTTGAAGCAGGTGCGGCTTCTTTAAAGGAGATGTTATTGAACAGCGAGATTGACCTTGCTGTAATTATTAACGAAGACGTACCGCCAACACTCTCTACTGACCACCTACTTTTTTCACAAATGGTTGCTGTGACTCACACCAAACACCCACTATCAAAACAACCATCAATCTCTTTCGCTGAATTTTTTAACGAACCATTGGTTCTGTTCAAAGCCGGATATTTCCACCGAGATTACATTGATGCAGCCATTGTTGAGCAGTCAGCAACGCCTAATATCTCTTTTGAGACCAATTTATTGCCGATGATTTTGCAGATAGTCCGCCAAGGTCAAGCCATTACAGCGCTTTTAGAGTTAGTGACTGAACACGAAGACGGGCTGGTGCCCATCCCATTTTCGACACCCATCATGCTCGATCTAGTGCTTGCTTGGAGGAAAGATAGCTATTTGTCCGTCGCCGATAGAACATTTATCGACTTTATAAAGCAGTCGCATCACTAAGCTAAGCACTCGTGATGAGTGCTGCAGCGAGCTGATTGAGAAAAAATTGAAATTAACGTATTACGAGTAATATGAAAGAAAGGCTAGCTAAACAGCAGACGCAGTTCGCAATAACTGTTGCCACTCTTCGCTGTTTGCACCAACAACACACTCTCCTCCTTCACGCATTGACAACCGCAATTGACACCGAGAAATCTCATCACAAAATACATCTGCAGGCAATTTTCTGACAGAATCAACCAGTAAACTCAACGATTCATTGGGCTGCACTTGCAAGGTATAAAACACCCATTTACCTTGCTTCTGAGGCGTTATCAACCCAGCCTTGTGAAGCATTTTTAAATTTCTCGACACGTTATATTGGGACTCAGCAGTCACATCCATCGCCTCAGCGACACAGATGCGCTCATCAATGTGCACTAAAAGCCAATATAGTTTCAGTCTATTGGGTTCTGCTAATGCCTTTAGGGCGTCGATATAAAGCTGATCCATTTGGTTATCCTTTACGATTATCTTTTAGTAGCCCCTGTATCATGAGTACAAACCCAATACCCGCAACAATACTTGAATGGGCAGCATGAAACAGAAGTTCACCACCTCTTACGCCAGAGAATAACGCAACCCAAAAGATTGGGCAAAAGATTCCCAGTAACGTAATCATGGCACCACTTTTTGCTGATGGAGGCAGGCGACCTTCTTTAATCGTCTGCTTTACAACCGCATAAATGTGCTTATAGGGGCAAAGGTTAAGCAATTTTCGGCCGGTTTTCGTCAATGCACTACTCATCTGTTTTCTCCCTAATGATCATGCAACAACACTAACACAGATGCGCTATTATGCAAGTGTACCGGTGGTATTTTTAACATATGCACATTGGTGTCAGAAACCTTGCAACTAACGTAAACCTAACTCAACCAATCCAAGATGATTTGAAACTTCAACCGTCAAACACGCCCAAGAAACCCAAATCATATAGGTCTGAAAGTGTTGAAATCTGGTTGTAGATTAGCGCAAATAGTAGTCAGCAACATGACGTTCTTTTTTTACTTAAATTGAGAAAAAAAACGTGAAAGTCACAGCTTGTGAGCATGTTGAATAGAAATATTTTTACTAGACTAGACATAGGACAAATATAAGGAAGTATTAACGATAATGAAATTACAATCTAAACTTCTACTCAGCACATCATCACTTACTGTCATTTTTTCTGTTGTCAGTTGTTTAATTTTAGGCGGTTTGACAGCTGCTGAGTCAAAAAAGCTATTACTGGAAAATGCTCAAAATCAATTAGTTTCAACTCGTAACCAACTCTCAACACAGGTTGAGAGTTACTTTGACACGATTCACGGCCAAGTCGAAACATCATCATCTAACTTAATGTATGTTGAGGCCATGAAGCAATTTAGTGAGGCATTTTTTGAGCGTGAAATAAAGACTGTGAATGAGGGAGCACTTCAACAATATTATACAAAATCTTTCTCTACTGAATTTGTAGCACAAAACCCCGATGAGTCAGCTCCAATCGATGCGATGTTCTCAGGTTTATCAACACGTACGAAGGCATATCAGGATACCTTTATTTCTGCAAACCCTTCCCCCTTGGGCTCAAAAGATGAATTAATTTCGATTACAGACGAGTCAAAATACGCAGAGTTACACAGTAAATTCCACCCTGTGATTCGTCAATTTCAGCAGCAGTTTGGTTATTACGATATTTTTCTTGTAGAGCCTGAGCATGGTCATATTGTTTACTCTGTATTTAAAGAACTCGATTTTGCTACGTCTCTCATCAATGGTCCTTACGCGAATACCGGCATTGGAGAGGCGTTTCGTGGCACTATCGCCAATAAAGACGTTTTCTTGACCGATTTTTCAGCCTATATACCATCGTACAATGCTCAAGCGGCTTTTATTGGGGCCCCAATAATAGAAAACGAGCGTCTTTTAGGCGTACTCATTTTTCAGCTTCCGATTGATCGTCTCAACAATATTATGACTCATAATCAAGACTGGATGAACTCAGGGTTAGGAGAAAGTGGTGAAACGTATCTCGTAGGACAAGATGGAGTAATGCGTTCAGATGGGCGTTTTTTAATTGAAAATCCAACCCTCTATTTTTCAGCCATGAGAGATGCGGGGGTCACTGAATATGTTATCCATAATATGGAAGCTAAAAATACCTCGATGGGGCTCCAAGTTGTTAATACTCAAGGTAGCCGAGCGCTGAAGGCAAGCCAAGCAGGCGTCGATGTATTTGAAGGCTACCTTGGTACCAAGGTCGTGTCAGCCTATCAGCCTTTGAATATAAAAGGGTTAAATTGGGGGCTATTGAGCGAAATGGAAGAAAAGGAAGCCCTATACCTTGCCACTCAGCTTGAGCAACAAACTTTTCACTCATTAATTGGGTTATCAGTAGCCGCATTATTTGTTGGTAGCTTAGTGGGTTGGTTGCTATCTAAAGCAATTACTGCCCCCATACGAGATATGTTGTTAACAGTCAGTCAGTTGTCGTCTGGACAGGGTGATTTGAGAATTCGTTTATCTGAAAAAGGGAGTGATGAATTTTCCACACTCTCTAAAGGTATCAATGAATTTATATCCTATTTAGATAAAACATTTTCTGACCTCATGGGATCAATTTTGAGAATGAGACCGATGTCTGAAGATGTTAAAGATATCAATCAAAGCCTTATTTTATACTCCCAAAACACACGAAATCAGTCAGAAAATGTTCGTGATGAATTAAGCGCAGCTCTAAATATCAGCCATGATGTTGAAAGTGAATTATGCAATATTAAAGCGGCAGCGGTTAATGCATCTAAAGAAATCAGTACTGGTCGTGATACCGTTAAATCTTCAGTAAAACAAATGTTGGAACTGAAACAAAACATCGAAAGTGCTTCCAGTGCAGTCCAACAATTAGAGCTACAAACAGATGAAATCGTGAGAATTATTGATGTCATTAAAGGCATTGCAGAACAAACTAACTTGTTAGCACTTAATGCTTCTATTGAAGCGGCTAGAGCTGGTGAGATGGGAAGAGGTTTTGCTGTTGTCGCTGATGAAGTCAGAGGGTTAGCTTCTAGAACCCATAATTCAACAGATGATGTCACTAAGATGATTAACAACATAATAGATAGCACTAAGCATGTAACTGAAATTATGCGACAAGGGTTAATTTCAACTGAAGATTGTGCCGTGAAAGTGACTCAAACAGAGTCAAGCTGGGGTGATATTGAAGGAGCCATGCAAACGATTGAAGTTTATGTAAAAACAATTGATGGTGCTATTCAAAGTCAGTTGCATTCCCTTTCAGGGGTATCAGATAATTTCGAGCAAATGGATTCTAGCTTTGATAATACTCAAGAGGCCATTTTATTGTGTGATCGTGTTAGTGAAGATATTACCAAGCTTGGCGAGCGTTTATTGTTACTCGCGAATAGTTTCGAGGTGACTGATACCGAACATTCCTCTAAAAGGCGCCAAAAGGTGAGATAGCCTTATGATAAAGAGCCAACAATAGCATTATCGACTTCAGCTTTGTTGGCTCATAATCATTGACTCTTATTCGAATAGAAAAATGGTTCCTCTGCTCACTGAAGCAAAATAGTTTCTCATCGTGCTACAAGAGTAGTCAGCAGCATTGCAAGTGGGTATAATTCCCGCCTTCAAAAAACAGGGGCCTTTCAATGCAACATCAAGCCATCTTCGATACGATGACAAAAATCGACCAGTATCCAAAATACTGGGCCGAGTGTTATGGTACAGCACCTTTCCTACCCACCAGCCGCAAAGAGATGGACGCGCTAGGTTGGGACAGTTGCGATATCATTATTGTCACCGGTGACGCTTACGTCGATCACCCTAGTTTTGGCATGGCAATTATTGGTCGTTTACTCGAATCCCAAGGTTTCCGTGTCGGCATCATTGCTCAGCCTGATTGGAACAGCAAAGATGCCTTTATGAAGCTGGGCAAACCTAACCTGTTTTTTGGCATCACTGCCGGCAACATGGATTCCATGATCAACCGTTACACGTCTGATCGTAAACTTCGTCATGATGATGCTTACACACCAAACAATGAAGGTGGTAAGCGCCCTGACCGTGCTGTACTTGTCTATGCTCAACGCTGTAAAGAAGCCTTTAAAGGTGTGCCTACTGTACTTGGTGGTATTGAGGCAAGCTTACGACGCATTGCTCATTATGATTATTGGTCTGATAAGGTTCGTCGCTCCGTTCTCATCGATGCGAAAGCTGACATCCTACTGTTTGGTAACGCAGAGCGCGCACTGGTTGAAGTCGCACACCGCTTAGCCGCAGGTGAAGACATTAAAGCCCTCACGGATATTCGTGGTACGGCAGTTAGTCTTCCAGAAGTCCCTGAGCACTATAAGGTGATTGACTCTTCACGCATCGAAAAACCGAGCAAAGCGGTATTCGTTGCGACCAACCCTTATGAAGTTGAAACGCAGTGTGACAGCAAATCTGACCAAGACGGCACTGTTCAAGACGCTAAAGCGCAAGAAAATGGTGCTGTAAAGGTCGCTGCTGTCGAAGCGACCCCTATCCATATTCAGCCGTCTCGACACGATGCTAGCAATTCTGTTGTTCGTATCCCGTCGTACGAGAAATTACAAAACGACCGCATTCTTTATGCGCACGCTAGCCGCATCATGCACCTTGAAACGAACCCATATTCAGGTCGTGCTCTGGTACAAAAGCACGCAGCAAGAGAGTTACTCGTTAACCAAGCCCCTATCCCTCTTACAACGGAAGAGATGGATTTCGTCTTTGGCTTGCCGTTTGCTCGCGTTCCACATCCAATGTATGGCAAAGCGAAAATCCCTGCGTATGACATGATAAAAACCTCGGTTAATATCATGCGTGGTTGTTTCGGCGGGTGTTCGTTCTGCAGTATCACTGAGCACGAAGGACGTATCATTCAGAACCGTTCTCAAGAATCGATTCTTGAAGAGCTCGAAGAGATCCGCGATAAAGTACCTGGCTTCACCGGTACAATTTCTGATCTTGGTGGACCAACAGCCAATATGTATCGTCTTGGCTGTAGCGACCCGAAAGCAGAAGCAAACTGCCGCCGTCCATCGTGTGTCTTCCCCGATATCTGTAAGAAGCTAGATACTGATCACCGTCATACTATCGACTTATACCGTGCGGCACGTAAAGTGAAGGGCGTTAAGAAAGTTCTTATCGCTTCAGGTGTCCGTTATGATCTCGCCATTGAATCTCCTGAGTACGTCAAAGAGCTTGTTACCCACCATGTGGGCGGTTACCTGAAGATTGCCCCCGAGCATACTGAAAAGAATCCGCTTGATCTCATGATGAAACCAGGCATGGGAACATACGACCGCTTTAAAGATATGTTCCAGAAATACAGCGCTGAAGCAGGTAAGAAGCAGTACCTAATTCCTTACTTCATTTCTGCTCACCCAGGGACTGAAGATGAAGATATGTTGAATTTGGCGTTATGGCTAAAATCAAACAACTTCGAATGTGATCAGGTTCAGAACTTTTATCCATCGCCAATGTGTAATGCAACAGCGATGTATTATTCGGAAACCAATCCGTTAAAACGCGTGAAGTACAAAAAGCGTCAAGAAGTGCCTGTTGCGAAAGGTGACCGTCAACGCCGCCTGCATAAGGGATTACTTCGCTACCACGATCCAAACAACTGGCCTATGCTGCGTGAAGCACTAACGGCAATGGGCAAGGCGCATCTAATCGGTGATAAGCCTCACTGCCTCATTCCTGCTGAGGACTCTGATAAACTGACGCCAGCGCAACGTCGTCGCAGTGGACGTCATGGTGCGAACCGTTTTGCTACCAAGCACACCGACTTTTCGAAAAAAGGGCAGCCTGATATTCGTCGAGACGATAGTCGTAATAATGGCAATAACCCCAACAAGCCGAAAGGGAAAGGCGGGCAGCAATCGCAACATGGCCAGTCCCAAGGAAAAGGGCACGCTAAACCTGCTCAAGGCAGTTCGGGTAAAGGCAAGCCAGCAAGTCGTGGAAAACGTCCCAATAATGCATCAGGACAATCACAACCTGCAGGAAGTCGACGTAACCCATCTGGTAATCGACCGCCTAAGCAGCGTTAGCCCATCGGCTAGTAGCTGTGCTTTAAATGCCATCGACAGCTGTCAGTTAACGTAAAAACAAAAAACGCACTTTTATTCCCCGGATAAAAGTGCGTTTTTTTATGACTCTATTTTGTAATATGACAATGAGGTAAAACGATCGGTTTAGCGCCTATACTCGTAATAAGCTCAGTAAACGAATAGAAGTGGTGAAGTAAAAAATGCAGGTAGCACCATGCTGAGAGTTAGCGCCCTATTTATCACTACACTCTTCCTCTGTAGCTGCGAAAGACACAATGCAGATAGCGTATTTGATAACTATATCGACCGCCTTACGAATGTACTGGATATCGATGCGCCAGAGAGTACCCTCCCTAGCCCTGTAACCCTACCCTATAAACGAGCATTAAAAATAGAGATTGAACCCATCACAATAGGTTTGCTTGATGCCTATGAATTAAGAAAATGTGACGCTTTTAACCTCATTGCTGAGCGAAACTCGATACTCGGTAAGGTACAATCTGCCAGCAATCAACTTGAATATGAAATCCTTCTTCTCGCAAGCCTACAAACATGTATCGATACCCTCCCACCCCTACTCTCAAACGAGCTACAATCCATCTACTTTCAGAAGCGATCTCAGATTCACAGCCATTTTTGGAACGCCATCGCCACTGATGACGCATGGCAAAACTGGCTTCGCCCAACAGCATCCAGCTTTGACCTTATCGAACCGTCAACATTTACCTCTGCAGAGCGGGTACTGTCACGACTTGCTCGTATTAAAAAGGCATTAGGATCCGTCTACGACCATCCCAGTCATTCACAAGATGAGACAATTCACCGTAATATAAATGGTGAGGTGTTGGCACTGTCTTCGCTAGAAACACAACTCAAAGACGACCCATTCATTGCATTAGAAGAAACCATTTATCAATCGGATTATCTTGGTAGGCTCTACACATCGCTCCATAACACGGCGTCCTCGCTACACATTGCGAACACCGTGTTGAGTGAGTTTAACCCAGAGCTTGTGTGTGGCGCTCAAAGAGACCAAACAAAAGCAGACTACCTCATTAATATCTTCGACAAATATTACATTGAACGATTACAACCCTATATCGCCAATATAAACAGTGAATACCAACAACTCAGTCCTCTCCTACAAATTGTTTATACACCTCCTGAATTCACACAAAGTGCCTTCAGTGACTATTACCAATCGATGATTATGGGAGATGTACATCGTCAGTTTAGAGCGCAGCTACACGGCCACACTGAGTACTGGAAGAAGCTTTTTAAGTATTGTGGTTACCGCGTAGGGCGTCAGTGATTAGCCTTTGCGCTCACATAGGCAAAAGCTACACTGGCAGTACTAACGTATTGCGAAATAGCCGCGACCTCATCATGATTAAGGCTCAATCCCAATTTCGTTCTTCGCCATAGAATGTCATCAACACCGTAGGCAAATTCATATTGGATGAAATAATCAATTTCAATTTGATAAACGCCACAGGCAAACTGTTGCCCCATATCAGCCTCCGTGACTACACCATCCAGTACTTGGTAAATTTTGCTACCAAATTGGCGAATATAGCGGATGACCGTCATATCGTTCAGCCAAGGAGCGTTCTTTTTAAGCCATTGGCGTAAGTCGTTAAAATTAAACGCCTCCCCACCTGGTAAGGGTGCTGCAGCTGTCCATTCCTGCCCCATGCATGGAAATTCTGGCTTAAGTGTGCCAACCGCCTCTTCGGCTAACTTACGGTATGTCGTTAATTTTCCCCCATAGACTGACATCAATGATGCCTTTGCTATGTCTTTATCCATCACTAAACGATAGTCTCGTGTCACCGTTTGTGCACTTTCTGACTGATCATCGATTAATGGTCTAACGCCGCTATACGACCAAACAATATCGCTCAATGCCGTCTGGGCGGTAAAATGGCTATTGACGATATCTAACAGATAACGCTGCTCAGACTCGTCAATATTCACCTCTCTAGGATCACCACAGTACTCAATATCTGTCGTCCCAATTAAGCTATATTGGTTCAAGTAAGGAATCACAAAAACAATACGCTCATCGCTGTTTTGCAAAATAAATGCATGGTCTCCTTGGTAAAGAGAGGGCACAACAATATGCGAACCTTTTACCATTCTGCTTTGGTACTGAGGTGTTATAGCCACTTTATCTTCGATAAACGTCGTTACCCAAGGACCCGTCGCATTAATTAAGGTTCGACACTCCCGCCGCAATGTTGTCTGAGTTTGCTGATCAAATAAGGTCACTTCCCAGTAATCTCGATGTCTTTTAGTCGCGACGACCCCGCAATAGTTTTTGACCTCCGCCCCCAATGCCTTTGCCTGCATCGCGTTTAGCATTACCAAACGGGCATCATCTACCCAAGCGTCAGAATATTCAAAACCGTGCATTATCTCTGGTTTTAATGCCGGGTCATTCCTGAAATCTATCGCTTCACTCGCCGCTAGCACTTGTCGCCCAGCCAAACGGTCATACAAAAAAAGACCAGCACGGATCATCCATGCAGGTCTTAAGTATGGTTGATGAGGAAGACGAAATCGTAAGGGCCAAGCAATATGGGGCGCTTTTTTGAGTAGAACTTCACGCTCTGACAACGCGCTAGCGACGAGCTTAAACTCATAGTTTTCGAGATAACGAAGCCCACCATGAATTAACTTCGAGCTTGCTGACGAGGTTGCCGAGGCAAAGTCTTTCTCTTCAAACAGACCGACGGTTAATCCCCGACCCACCGCATCAACAGCTATGCCGACACCGTTAATACCTCCACCAACAACAATGATGTCATACCGCTTACATGGCATGCATTGCCTCCTTCATCACTGTACCTTGCTATCACCCTGCCCTTCGATATCGTCTTTCTCAACTCAGCGCTTTTCAATCCAGTACTTTTCAATTTAAAGCATCACAATTAAGTACTTCTCAAGATTGGTCAGCCCTCTATACCATCAAGAAACTGCACGATTTAAGAAACGACAATACCTCATAAACTAAAGGGCTTAAATATTTGGCTACTTGAGCAACAAGAGTAGTGTTTAAAAGTCCCATAACAAGCCTAGACCAATGCTCAAGTTTTCGGTCGTACCTTTCGGTAATGTACTAAATACGATTTATCGCCACTACCTAAATCTCCTGTCTACTCTATGTGTGATTTACTGCTTTTTATCTTCTACGTAGAGGATATGATAAGGGACTTCGTTGTCTTCAAACCAATGACACCAACGACGCTGATTATTTTGCAATTTGTCACCGAGGCCTTTGACTTCTACCCACTGCCACTCATCGTTTCTGCACATAAAAAGGTCGGGCATTCCAGTACGATTATTTCTTAAATCTTGCAATATCCACCTAAATGTGGCACATAAAAGTTCAGCGGGAATAACACGAAGTGATTCCAGTAGCAGTGATTTATCGAAACTCTGCCAATGAATCCAGTCATTCGCGATACCGCACTTCTGCTCGTACACATCCATAAACAAATAATCCCCGGTCTCGATCTCTGTTAGCCTTTTAGCAATGAGCCCACTGCGCCTTTCTATGAATTCAGGGGAATACATGTCATAAGGTGCACGTTGATAAGGGTTAATGAATGCCTCTGGTTGATGTGAGAAAATAACATCCCAAAATGCCAAGCCAAACAGCCCTGTCAGTAATCTATTCTCACTAAACCACACGACCCAACCTTGAGCTTCATACTCTTGAGCGACTATTCTTTCTATACGCTCACTGCTTTCCGCACCAATAAGATCTTTCAGCTGCCACGTCTGTGTACGAAGAGGCTTAGGATTTAGTTCTATCCTCAGTCTCTGTCTCTCTGGTACTGGTGTCTCTGCGATAGAAGCATCGCTGGCAACACGGTTCGAATAGTCACTCTCGATCAGACGAAACAATGGCGGGTGTTTTTTTTCTAATGGCTTAAGTATTCTTAGCGCGACTTCATACTCGTCGGCATTGTTTGGGGATAAGAGCATAGAGCACAAAACATGCGATATTCGATCGTAAAGCTCACCGATTAACGACGCTGAGGCTTGTGCTAAAAGCTTTAGAGTTATCCTACATCGACGCTCTCTACTTGGTACCGCATCAGTTTGTTCAAATAACGACAATGCGCGATCAAATTCACCTTGCCTTTCCATTTCTCGAGCAATGGCGTTTAGCAGCTTGGCTCTTTTTCTCTCCAATGGTGGCCACTCAAAATGAGTCGGTAGTGATGCTGCGAGAGAGACTATCCCCTGTTTATTTTTTTCTGTTTCAAATTGCCAATATTGATCCTGTAAAGCAGACAATTGTAACCATGCATCGATATGAAGGCGTTGGTGAAAAAGTCGAGCATCAAGAGATAGCGTGTATTGTTCGAAACGTTCAACCCCGAGATCATCGAGTACAAATTGCGTCAGACTTTGGCGGGAGTTTCCAAAAAATAACAACATAAAGGTCGTTAAATAATCACCATCACACAGCTGTATCAATGGATAGTCAACAGAAGGTATCGCAAACGATGTTGACCATTCCAATACCGCCGAAATCCACCGAGGCTTGCTTGCTGACTTGGCCAAAACAATTGAAGGGAAAATGGCTGGTAGCTCAGATTTTGTTGCTAACAACAGCACCACGTCAATAGGTGGCTTATCAACTTCACAGATAAAACCGAATTTTGCGAGATCGTTAATCGCGCGCTCTAACCCTATTTCATCATATGAGAGTTTATCCCGTTTAAACCACTCGCCATTTCGCATTAATAAGCGCACCAACAGGCACTTGCCATTACGGTTTAGCAGCTTAAAACGAGCAAGCCAGTCTCGTTCACCTTCTAACAATAAATCATTGTCACGCTGCTCGATAATATCAATAAGCTTAACAAAATTGGTAAGATAGTAGTCCGCGGGTAGCGTAATATCTGGCAACGATGATGACAGCGATAAAGATAATGGAGACTTTGGCTCATTCATGGATTACGTTTCATATTCAGTTTCTGCCCATACACGGGCACATTTTACCGCACGTAGCCATCCAGCATAACGGCGACAACGCTTTTCTTCATCATTATCCGCGACAAATTGATGTGCCAATTGATACTGCCCTTTCAGGTCGTCAATACTATCCCAAAAACCGATGGCTAAACCCGCCAGATAGGCTGTTCCTAATGCAGTCACTTCAGTGACAGCCGGACGTTCGATATCTATATTGAGCAAATCAGCTTGAAACTGCATCAAAAAACTATTTTGAACCGCCCCGCCATCGACCCGTAAGCTGTTCAAATGGATACCAGAATCTGCTTGCATGGCATCAATCACATCACGAGTTTGATATGCAATGCTCTCTAATGTTGCTCTAACAATATGCAGATCCGTACTTCCACGAGATAACCCGACGATTGTCCCCCTAGCATAGGCATCCCAGTATGGCGCGCCAAGCCCAGTGAAGGCCGGGACAACATACACACCATTTGACGATTCAACACTCTTCGCCATCTGCTCTGACTCTTCAGCACGGCGAATAAGTTTAAGTTCGTCTCGCAGCCATTGAATCGATGCGCCCGCCATAAAGACAGAGCCTTCTAAACCATAACAGGGGTTTCCTTTTGCATCACATACCATGGTTGTTAAGAGGCCGTGTTGAGAAGTGACTTTTGTTTGACCTGTATTCATCAATAAAAAACACCCTGTCCCATAAGTATTTTTGGCTTGTCCTGGCTCAACACAAAGCTGACCAAATAACGCCGCTTGTTGGTCGCCAGCAACCCCCGTAATGGGAATTCTTGTTCCCCCCTTTCCACCGATATTTGTTTTGCCATAATATGACGATGATGGCTTCACTTCTGGCATCATTGAGAGTGGAATATCAAAGGCATCGAGTAAACGCTGATCCCACTCGCGAGTATTAATATTAAAGAGTAAGGTGCGAGAAGCATTACTATAATCTGTTGCGTGCACGCGCCCTTGCGTCATGTTCCACATTAACCACGTATCCACAGTACCGAATAACAGCTTGCCTGATTCCGCGTCAAAACGTGCCCCATCGACGTTATCAAGAATCCATTTCACCTTGGTCGCTGAAAAATAGGGATCAAGGACTAGCCCTGTTGCTTCACGTAAATACTCGTAATCAATACTCTTTTCTAGTCGCTTACACATATCAGCAGTTCGTCGGCACTGCCATACAATAGCGTTGTAAACAGGCTTACCCGTTTCTTTATTCCACACGATTGTTGTTTCACGTTGGTTTGTTATACCAATAGCGGCAATTTCATCACTCCCAATGCCTGCTTTGTTGATCGCTTCAACCAACGTTGCACTTTGTGTGGCATAGATTTCCATAGGGTCATGCTCAACCCAACCTGCTTGCGGATAATGCTGTGTGAATTCACGCTGAGAAATATTAACAATATGACCACCGTCATCAACGATCACTGTTCGAGAGCTTGTTGTCCCTTGATCAAGTGACACCACGAATTTCTTTTCACTTGGGCTACTTTCTATCATTTAATCATGTCCTTACGCTTCTAGAAAATGGCGGTTACGTATTTTGTTTTTGTCTAGGCTATTTTCTCAGTTTACAAGAACAAGAACTGACTCTCGGATCACGTGCTAATAACTGCATGACGATCGTTGCAACATTATTGATGATGACGTTTAATTCAACTTTTGGTTATTTGACAAGCAAACAGTTCAATTCATTATAAAAAGTAGACTTTTGCCCTTGCAGCCAACCAAGATAGTGACTATTATCCATCTCGTTCTCTGCGGAGACACACTGTACGACCGTAGCTCAGTTGGTTAGAGCACCACCTTGACATGGTGGGGGTCGGTGGTTCGAATCCACTCGGTCGTACCATTCTTATTTACATAAGAATTCAAAAAGATTAAATTTGGGTCCGTAGCTCAGTTGGTTAGAGTACTACCTTGACATGGTAGGGGTCGGCGATTCGAATTCGCCCGGACCCACCAAATTTCACAATAAAACCCGCTATTTAGCGGGTTTTATTGTATCTAGCATAAAGCTAACGACTCACTATTCAACCTATCTACTATTCACATCATTACTGCATAATTATGCTCTCGTAAAATTGGTGTCTATTGTGACTCACATCATATTTTACCAATTAGTGACCAAATGGTGCCCATACAAAGTGATGACCTCTGTTTTTTCTTTTGAGTTCACAGGTTAAGGGCTATTGGTCAACTTAAGCTTTGGTCAGCTATTCAAGACCACCCTCCCCTTGTAACAATGATCCTAACTCTAATAGTTACTTACGGAAAAGCTTAGTAGCCTCATATTTCATGCCCTTTCAACACACTTTTGTCGGATAGGCGACACCTGTTACCAGATGCCGCCCTCCTAAGAACCGTACGTGCAACTTTCACTGCATACGGCTCA
>JBHOGO010000053.1:0-32780 GCA_043421945.1 bacterium sp. HQB-150
GACTATCTATTCAACGAGTGCCCACACAGATTGCATGGTCATATTGTTAAAGAACAATGTTGTTGGGAGTTATTAACCAAGCGTTTAACGCCGTGTTTTCCCTGACAACGGAGGCGCATTATAGAGAGATTATTTTTGAAGGCAAGCGTTTTTTGAGAGTTTTTTTAAATTAATTTCACCCGGTTAAAATTACCGCAGTTTCTATCCAGTTGCGCTATTACGGACAATCTTCAACTTATCATTCCTTACGCTAAATACTTGTCATTTATAACCGTAAATAAACTGCGGCATGAGCTCGTTATTCACTCATGCTAAAGAAGGTCAACGAATCTGTCATATAAGGGGATATATGGTGCATTGACAGCACCATGATTAGAATCAACAGCGAGTGCAGGAAGTAACGCACATCAATCAAACTCGCTGTATCGAGATACCATGGTCGCCATACTAATCGTATTATTTTGCCCCCATAGGTCATCCCAAGTTACATTCACTGTAATAGTCTTAGCGGCTGCTGATACATCGTCAGGAGGAATGAGCAGTGAATCTGCAATTGTTGTCTTACGTTCAAATGTATAGTTAGACCCTGATAAAGAAAGGCTCGGCTCTGTGTAGGTACCTGCCGCCATTGATACACCATCAAAGAAGATAGTGTTTGTCGCAGCGCTGTTTGATGAGCGCGTTCGATATAGCTCGAGTTTACTTTCAATTAGTGAAAGCGCCTCTAGTGAGTTCAGTGCGTAATCTGCTTTTTGGTCAACAAACGTTTGAAGGCGAACCAACCCTAAAACACCAACACTAAGTACAATCAATGCAATAAGGCTTTCTAATAAACTAAAGCCCTTCTGTTTATTAAAAGTCATGCCAAGATCCTTCAATCCATTTGGATGGCTGCTTGTTTACGAGATCTCGTATAATATCCCTGTTGTATTTAAAGCTCATCCCTTGACTAAAAACAGCGATCTGCCCTGCAGTATCGAAGACCTGCCCCCCTTCAAAAACAATTGCCCCAATTTGAGCATAGGAAGCTTGATCCGCTTTCACGGCCGTACCTACACCATATGCAGCCTCTCTTGCCTCTTTTAGTGTCAACGGATCAGTAAGTATGTCCTTAGCCCCAAAACCAACCCAGCTTGAACCATCGACCTCAGGCGAAAACGTGTAATTAAAGTGGTAAAGCATGCCTTTCAAGTTAGCAGCACCCTCTATCGACATCACACCATCATGGATAAGAATCAGCACACCACCAACAGATGCCATTTTAGGCTTCAATACATCTAAATCATCTTGATTTAATTCACATGATCCCGCCACCCAGACACGCTTTTTTCCATCATCAATTTCATCGACGATTGCTTCTCGGCAAACCTGTGGTGAAGCTGGCGTAGCATGCCCAAAATCCCAACCATGATCTGCTTTAATCTGAGCCCATTCAGATCTTTCTTTCCCAAAGATATCCTTAAAAGGATTCATTAATGAATCCAACGTTATATCTTGCTTTAAGCTTGACCACTCCAACGTGCGGTGAGTTGCTAAGCAATCATCTCCAAAACTATCAAATGCGGCATAAGGTTTTGCTGAAAGCAGGTTAACGCCCTTATTATCAATCGTACCAAATGCCCCAATAACCGTTGAGTATCTAATAGAGGTGCACTCCCACCCTGAGCCATCATGGCTATCTGGATCAGGTGGCTCCATCGTCGTGGTACCACCTATGATTAAATCAGAGGTTGATTTAATCGCCCCCGAGTCAATATTTAGCCCCATATCAAAAGCTCTTTTCATCACTTTCTTATCTTCGAGATAAGACACTGAAAGAGAATATTTATCGTCACCAGCAAAATCGATCGCTAAGTTCTTAATGCCATTACGTTTACAATCGGCATCAAGATACGTTGAAGTAAAGAGAGAAGGATCATTATCGATACTTATTTTGGCGAAGCCACATTCCAAGCCCCCTTCCGCAGCCCAATGTGCTTTTCTCGCATCAACCTCATTCTGGGCGCGCTTCACTTGATAGAAGACTGTTTTTGCAGACCCCAATGAGAACAGCAACGCGCCAATAAGCAACATTCCAGTGATAAGTAGGCTCATCATGCCTTTTTGATGCTGCTTCATTGCCAATTCCTCAACACAATGGTTTTCTCTTTGGTATACGTTGCGCCACTAACAGAGGGCATTGATGCCGCAAGGACAACAGTTAATCGTTGACTAGTACTCGACGCAGAAGAGATGATTTCCTCAGTAACATCGAAAGCCGTCACCTCAATCATATTACTATTCAGTAACGAGCCCGCTCCGCCGGATTGGCTATAGCAAAAGGCTTCAGCCGTATCCGTCGTGACCGCGCTAGACGTTGGCGTTTCATTTTTGACGCATATTTTTAGCCAGTCATAGTCATGTGAGGCATTCGCAGGCTTTTTTACAAACCCAAAAGTTTTCCAAGCCGTGCTCGACGTTTCATACACGAAGTCAAGCTGCTCGCCCCCACTGTGGATACCCACGACATTCATCGCACCAGATAACTTGATCGACTTTTCTCGGCTTGAGTACCCTGCTCGCTGCATCTCCTCGGTGATAATACGAACTGCATCATTCACTTCTTGCTTGAGCATAAGCTGCTGTGTTCGCGAATAAGCGGCCTGATGCCCAGAAATATACACCGCGCCCACCGATCCAATGGCAAGAATACTTATCGCACTGGCAACCATCAGCTCAACAAGAGATACACCTCTTTGCTTACTAGCAGCTAGCATACCCATACTCCCCTGCAGGTGAACAACGTTGGATACGCCCAGAAAGACTCTTAGCTTGAACCTCTACAATTTTTGTCGGTTGAACATAACTCTCAAAGGTAACCGGAGAGCTAAAAGCACCTCTTACAGGATCAATTTTTGTGCTTAACTTCGACACTTTAATAGTGGTTCCCTCATGAGCTGAACCCATGAGCAAAGCGACAGCATCATGTTGTGCACCCGTAATCGTCGTAACGGCAGAAGATTCAGGTAACAGAGCCAGCACCCAATCACCGCCTTTATATGCAGTACTCACTGCCGGGGTAGCATCCATAATAAAGTCGATCTTGAGGGTTTGATTGCGCATCACCGCTTCAGACTTTGCTTGGAGTAAGAAGCCATGTACTTCATCTACGAGACGAACGGTTCGGTTCCTCTCCATCATGCTGGAATATGAAGGTACAGCCACCGTTGCGATTATCGCCAATACCGCGATCACCGTGATCAACTCCAATAAGGTAAGCCCTGCGATCCGAACTCGACTTTGGCGACGCTGTTGCTTGATTTGTTGTAAGACAGTGTGAGGCATTTCCGAAAAACCTACTTCTTTGAAAGTAAACAGGCGCATTGAGATGATGACAACGATACCATTCAACTCAGAACTAATTGATTTTAAAACAAAACCATTCGAGACAATTCGAGCAATGCAGTAACGGAAGGAAACGATGAAGCAGAAAGGTGTGACACTGATCGAATTAATGGTTGTCGTGGCGGTAATTGCGATTATTAGCACTATCGCCTATCCCTCCTACACAGACCATCTAAAGAAGAGCCACCGAGCCCAAGCAAAAACAAACTTAGTGATGATGCAACTTTGGGCAGAAGAGAAACTACGAACCAGTTCAATTGCCGATGAGATTGTCAGTGCAGCAGCATGTCCATCTTGTAATATTGATACGACTCGCTATACCTACCGAATCGTCCCAGATGCTTCTGCAGCGTATGCGATTACCGCGACAATAAAGAGTGGCGGTCCACAGGTGGGAGATGAATGCGGCACACTCACGATTAAAGGAAACGGTGCAGCGACTGGTAGCAAAAACAATTGCTGGTAAATATTTTAAGCGAGCAACAAAACAATCGTACAGATACAACAAAGCCGCGATAAATTATCGCGGCTTTCTCATGTTTGACGCTGTTAACCTTTTGGTTAGTTGGTCAAATCATCAAAGAACTTCTTCACACCATTGAAAAAACCTTCTGCTTTTGGCTTATGCTTCGCTGAAGCACCACCACAAGACTCTTCCAGTTCTTTTAGTAGTTCTTTTTGACGAGAGCTCAAGTTCACTGGCGTTTCAACAACGAGTTTACACATCAAGTCACCAACAGCACCGCTGCGAACCGACTTCACGCCCTTACCACGCATACGGAACATACGTCCCGTTTGTGTTTCAGCAGGAACCTTCAATGATACACGACCATCTAAGGTTGGTACTTCAACCTCACCGCCAAGTGCTGCCATCGTAAAGCTAACAGGCACTTCGCAATATAGGTTATTGCCATCACGCTCAAAGATATTATGTTCACGCACATGTACTTGAACATACAGATCGCCAGCTGGTGCACCAAACTCGCCTGCTTCACCTTCGCCAGAAAGACGAATACGGTCGCCAGTATCAACACCTGAAGGAATTTTCACTGACAGCGTCTTGCTCTTCTGTACACGGCCTTGACCATGACAAGAACCACAAGCATCTTTAATGATCTTTCCACGTCCATGACACGTTGGACATGTCTGCTGAACAGCAAAGAAGCCCTGACGCATTTGTACTTGGCCATGACCATGACAAGTACCACACGTCGTTGCTGATGTACCTTTCTTCGCACCACTACCGTCACACGTATCACAATGTGCTAGTGTTGGAACTTCAATCTCTTTGGTCACACCACGGACGGCTTCTTCAAGCGTCAATTCCATGTTGTAGCGTAGGTCAGAGCCACGCTGCGCACGCTGTTGACGACGACCACCGCCACCACCACCGAAAATATCACCAAAGACATCGCCAAAGATATCACCGAAGTCACCGCTGCCGCCACCAAAACCGCCACCGCCGCCACCGAAGCCGCCTTGTTCAAACGCTGCATGACCGTATTGGTCATACGCCGCTTTCTTCTGAGCATCCGTCAGGATCTCATAAGCTTCTTTAACTTCTTTAAACTTTTCAGCTGCGCTGTCATCACCCGCATTACGGTCTGGGTGGAATTTCATCGCAAGGCGTTTATAAGCCTTTTTGATTTCGCGCTCAGAGGCATCACGACCGACACCCAGCACTTCATAAAAATCACGTTTCGACATATTATTTTAAGCCTACTTTAAATACAGCGACGGGCGCAGGAGGTAACTCCAACGCCCGCGCCATCTAAAATAACACTAGAGAACTAGTCTTATTTTTTGTCGTCTTTAACTTCTTCAAACTCAGCGTCAACAACGTCGTCGTCTTGCTGTGCTTGCTCGCCTTCAGCGCCTTGTGCAGCTTGCTGTGCTTGAGCTTGCTGTTGAGCAACTTCCATCAGCTTTTGAGAAGCTTCGATTACCGCTTGAACTTTTGCGTCAATCGCTTCTTTATCTTCGCCTTTAGCAGCGACTTCTAGTTCCGCAACTGCAGCTTCGATTTTCTCTTTATCTTCTGCTGGTAGTGCTTCGCCTGCTTCTTCGATTTGCTTGCGAGTACCGTGAACCAACTGGTCAGCTTGGTTACGAGCTGTTACTAGCTCTTCAAACTTCTTATCAGCTTCAGCGTTAGCTTCTGCATCTTGAACCATGTTGTTGATGTCTTCTTCGCTCAAACCACCAGACGCTTGGATAGTGATTTTTTGCTCTTTACCCGTGCTCTTATCTTTCGCAGATACGTGCAAGATACCATCAGCATCTAGATCGAAAGTTACTTCGATTTGTGGCATGCCACGAGCAGCTGCTTGGATACCTTCTAGGTTGAATTGACCTAGAGATTTGTTATCTAGAGAACGCTTACGCTCACCTTGAAGAACGTGGATAGTTACCGCGCTTTGATTATCTTCAGCAGTAGAGAACACTTGGTTCGCTTTCGTTGGGATAGTCGTGTTCTTCTCGATAAGTTTAGTCATTACGCCACCCATGGTTTCGATACCAAGAGATAGTGGAGTAACATCTAGTAGAAGTACGTCTTTAACGTCACCAGCAAGAACACCGCCTTGTACTGCAGCACCCATTGCAACTGCTTCGTCAGGGTTCACGTCACGACGTGGCTCTTTACCGAAGAATTCAGTTACTTTTGCTTGAACCATAGGCATACGCGTCTGGCCACCAACAAGGATAACGTCGTTGATGTCGCCTACAGATAGGTCTGCATCAGCAAGAGCAATCTTCAATGGCTCAAGTGAACGCTGAACTAGGTCTTCAACTAGAGATTCTAGTTTCGCACGTGTAACTTTCACGTTCATGTGCTTAGGACCAGTCGCATCCGCAGTCACATAAGGAAGGTTAACGTCAGTTTGTTGCGCTGAAGAAAGCTCGATTTTCGCTTTTTCTGCAGCTTCTTTAACACGTTGCATAGCAAGAGGATCGTTCTTAAGATCGATACCTTGCTCTTTCTTAAACTCTTCAACTAAGTAGTTGATCATGCGGTTATCGAAATCTTCACCACCAAGGTGAGTATCACCGTTAGTTGCAAGTACTTCGAACGTCTTCTCGCCTTCTACTTCGTCGATCTCGATAATAGAGATATCGAACGTACCACCACCAAGGTCGTAAACCGCGATAGTACGGTCGCCGCCAGACTTCTCAAGACCGTAAGCAAGTGCTGCTGCTGTTGGTTCGTTGATGATACGCTTAACTTCTAGACCTGCGATACGACCAGCATCTTTAGTTGCTTGACGTTGAGCATCGTTAAAGTAAGCAGGAACAGTGATAACTGCGCCAGTTACTTCTTCACCTAGGAAGTCTTCTGCTGTTTTCTTCATTTTCTTAAGAACTTCAGCAGAAACCTGAGGAGCAGCCATCTTGTTGCCCTTCGCTTCAACCCATGCATCACCATTGTCAGCTTTAACAATTTTGTAAGGCATGATTTCGATATCGCGCTGAACTTCTTCGTCTTCAAAACGACGACCGATCAGACGCTTGATAGCGAATAGCGTGTTTTCTGGGTTAGTCACAGCTTGACGTTTTGCAGGCTGACCTACCAGTGTTTCACCGTCTTGGGTGTAAGCGATAACTGATGCAGTAGTACGCTCACCTTCAGCATTCTCGATAACACGTGGCGCGTCGCCATCTAATACAGCTACACAAGAGTTGGTTGTACCCAAATCGATACCAATGATTTTACCCATCAGGCTTTCTCCGAAATTCGTTGTTTCATTTTAAATTACCGGCCATACATCTCGTATCAACCGATAAAAGGGGCAAGCCCCAGAAAAGTTAATGACCTTGTATGACTCATAGATAAGGGCGGCAAAACCCTTTTCAAGGGCAAAAATAAAAAAAATGCGAAAAAATAAAAAAACCTGCCGTCAGACAGGTTTTAATCAATCACATAGCGCGACTAGGCTGTTGTATCAACATTACCTGCAGCTGCTTTTGAAACCATAACCATCGCAGGACGAACCACACGACCGTTTAGCTCATAGCCTTTTTGCATCACTAGCATTACCGTATTCGGCTCATGCTCAGCGCTCTCTTGAATAGACATCGCTTGATGGAATTCAGGGTTGAATGCTTCACCCACAGGGTTGATCGCTTTCAAACCGAATTTAGAAACCGCATCGCTCATCGTCTTCAGTGTTAACTCAACACCTTCGATCATTGGTTTTAGCGCTTCATCTTCTTTATCCGCCATATCAACAGCACGTTCCATGTTGTCGATAACAGGCAGAAGCTCACCAGCAAAACGCTCTAACGCGAATTTGCGTGCTTTTTCGATCTCTTGCTCAGTACGACGACGCATGTTCTCTACTTCAGCTTTCGCTCGTAGAACAGAGTCACGTTGCTCTTGAACTGTCGCATCCGATTGCGCCAGCGCCGCTTTAAGCTCTTCAATCTTGGTTTCTAACAGATTTTCTTGAGACTGCTCTTCTGCAGACTCTTCATTTGCTTCTACTTCAGCAGATTCAACCGCAGCATCTAACTGCTCGTCCTGTACTTTCTTTTCTTCGTTACTCATGTTCACTCCGCCAAGATGTCGAATAGTGGGAAAATCAAATATCCCAATCAAACTGTTGTTGCTTATTATGGGGATGAAGTCGCACGATTCAAGCACTCGATAGCCACATTTACCAACAAACGCGATACAGATGACGACATTTGCATCAATCGAGCGTTATACTGGCACCAAGTAACCACTAAGGATCAATAAGATGGAGCGGATATTTAACACCATCGCCCTCATTGGCAAGCCACGCAACCCCGAAGCCATACAGACGCATCAGAAATTATACGATTGGCTCATCGCAAGCCAATATCGTGTATTGGTCGAACAGCGTCTGTGTAATGACCTCGACGTCGCCGCTTCTGATTGCCGTGATCTCATCGCTATCGGTCAACAGGCAGACCTCGCCATTGTTGTTGGTGGTGATGGCAACATGCTGGGTGCCGCTCGTGTACTTTCTCGCTTTGAAATCTCAGTGATTGGCGTCAATAGAGGAAACCTTGGTTTCTTAACAGACCTCGACCCTGATGACTTTGAAAAAGAGTTAACCGAAGTACTTAATGGTGAATATCAGTCAGAGTATCGATTTTTATTAGAGGCCGAAGTTTACCGTCACGGACAGCTGAAAAGCCGTAACAGTGCATTAAACGAGTGTGTCCTTCACCCCGGTAAAGTTGCGCACATGATCGAATTTGAAGTCTATATCGATGACAAGTTCGCCTTTACGCAGCGCTCAGATGGACTAATCATCGCAACACCGACGGGATCAACGGCGTATTCACTCTCTGCTGGCGGTCCTATTTTATCGACCAGCATCAATGCCATTACTTTAGTCCCTAAGTTTCCGCATACGCTGTCTAGTCGACCATTAGTAGTGGATGCAACCCGACGTATCAAGTTGGTCATTCCTTCAGGCAATAGTGATTCATTAGAAGTCCGCTGTGATGGACAAGTTTCCCTGCCAGTGAACCCTGGTGACGAAATTCATATTTATCAGAGCCCTGAGCAGCTACACCTCGTACATCCCAACTCATACAACTATTACAATGTTTTGAGAAATAAGCTTGGGTGGTCAAGTAAGCTTTTTTAGCTCCCTGCTCAATAATCACCATATGTATAGAGAATAAGTCAGCCTTGCGCTGACTTTTTTCATAAAAAAAGCACAAAAAAGTTTACTGTATACAAACACAGTATATACTGTTCATCAATACAGGTGTTGATTTAAACAGGTGAACACAAATGCTTACCCATATGACCATTGCTAACTTTGCCATCGTAAAAGAACTCGAATTCGAACTGTTGGCAGGAATGACCACCATTACCGGTGAAACCGGTGCAGGTAAATCCATTGCAATCGATGCACTAGGTTTATGCCTAGGCGACAGAGCAGAAGCGAGCATGGTAAGACCGGGCGAAGATAAAACTGAAATCAACGCGACGTTTAGCCTAGAAAACAACCTCGCAGCTCGTCGTTGGCTAGAAGACAATGAACTGATAGATGGCGACGACTGTATTTTACGCCGTGTTGTAACCAAAGAAGGTCGCTCACGTGGTTTCATTAATGGCAGCCCAGTGCCTGCGTCTCAACAGCGTACCCTGGGTCAATTGCTCATTAATATTCATGGTCAGCATGCACACCAACAGCTGCTAAAACCAGAATACCAGATAGACATGCTCGACCAGTACGCAGGACATGTTAGTTTAATCGACAAAACACAGGCGAAATATCAAGTTTGGCGACAAGCCCATAACCACCTTAAGAGCCTAATTAAAAACCGTGATAACAACATGGCTCAAAAGCAGTTATTGGAATACCAAGTTAAAGAGCTCAACGAACTCAGCATTACTGAAGGCGAGTTTGAGCAGATTGAAGAAGAACATAAACGTCTATCAAACAGCGGCGAACTGGCTTCAACTAGCCAACAGGTCCTTGATATTCTGTTTGATGGCGAAGAGGTTAATGCCTTACAACTCATCCAATCTGCGAGCCACAAATTCATTGAACTGAATGAACTCGATAATCAGCTTGCGCACTTGGCCCCAATGGTCGAAGAAGCCGCGATTCAAATTCAGGAAGCCAGCAGCGAGCTACGCAATTACATGGACAGTATGGATATGGATCCAGAACGCTTC
The DNA here is from genome assembly GCA_043421945.1 of bacterium sp. HQB-150. GTDB lineage: Bacteria > Pseudomonadota > Gammaproteobacteria > Enterobacterales > Vibrionaceae > Thaumasiovibrio. The sequence goes on from JBHOGO010000053.1 coordinate 10,049, forward strand.
CATTTCCTCGACGAACGCCTCGGTCGCATCATGTCATTGGCACGCAAGCACTATGTACAACCTGAAGAGCTTTATACAAAACATCAGCAACTACTTGAAGAGCTTGCCTCTCTCGATTGTAGTGACGAAAAACTTGATGAACTACAACAGCAAGTCGATGCGGAAAAAGCGCACTACCTCACGGCATGTGAAAAGCTAAGTAAAAGTCGACAACGCTATGCCAAGGAACTCAATAAAAAAATCACAGCCAGCATGCATCAGCTCAGCATGGAACACGGAACGTTCAGTATTGATGTCGCACCGAGCGAGCAGCAACTGACACCACGTGGCTTCGACCGCATTGAATTTTTAGTTTCAACTAACCCAGGACAACCTTTGTCACCACTAGCAAAAGTGGCTTCTGGTGGTGAACTCTCTCGTATTTCGCTTGCTATCCAAGTGATCACCGCACAGAAAGTCGATACTCCAAGCTTAATTTTCGATGAAGTTGATGTAGGTATCAGTGGTCCAACCGCCGCTATTGTTGGCAAATTATTACGCCAGCTTGGCGATTCAACGCAAGTCATGTGTGTGACCCACTTACCGCAAGTGGCTGGCTGTGGCCACCAACAGATGTTTGTCGCGAAGAAAACCCATAAAGGGCAGACTGAAACTCAAATGCGCCTACTTGATACCGACTCACGTGTCGGAGAGCTAGCACGACTACTTGGCGGCAGTGAAATTACCGAAACAACCCTAGCAAACGCAAAAGAGCTGTTAGTCGCTGCTTAAATTACCAAGAAGAGCGAACTCTCTAGCTGTGATGTGGTCTCAAAGTACGCTATTATCAGCTTCAGAGACTGTGACAGACAGCGACGTCATCATAGCAAACATCAGACTAGCGAAAGCTACTAGGGAAAAGGTGGATTAGAACAACCGTGGCTATCAAGAAAATTGCCGTAATGGCCCTTCTCGCCGGCGTACTTAGCGGCTGCTCCTTAGCAGACCGACTGGTATATCGAATCGATATTAACCAAGGCAACTACGTCGTAGCAGAAGACGTAGAGCGATTACGCTTTGGGATGAACAGTGAACAAGTTCGCTTTGTACTCGGATCACCAATGCTGGTTGAAAACCGCGATCCGAATACGTGGTACTACATATACCACCACAAACCAGGCCATGATAAACCACAACAGAAGAACTTAATCCTTAGCTTCGACGAGCAAGGGCGACTCAGTGGTTTTACCGGCGACTACCAGCCAAGTGACGATTTTTACACGCCGATTGGCTAATCAGCCAACGACGAAACCAAATAAGCACTATAAAAAGAGCCTGCAAATGCCATTGAATTTCAGTGACTTTTGCAGGCTCTTTTTGTTTTTATGACGCTAGCACACCGAATAATTTAAAGGCTTAAGAAGGCTTAGTTTGTTTTTCAGCTAGCTTTGCGGCTTGCTCTGCCTGTTTCGCCTTTTCAGCACGTTGGCGGCGAATCTCACGCGGATCAGCTGTTAGTGGACGATAAATCTCGATACGGTCGCCATCCCGAACAGTGGCTGATAACTTAATATTACGGCTATAAACGCCGACTTTATTTTTCATCAGGTCAATTTCAGGGTTAAGCCCTAGAATGCCCGACTGGCGAATAATCTGTTCAACCGTGCTATCAGGCTTAGCAATTACCTTAATCACACGCTGCACCTGCGGTAGCGCATACACTACTTCAACGTGGATCATACTTTCAGAACTCATAGACTTCCTTCGCGCGCTGTGTAAAGGCCTGTACCATATTACCCGTCAGCTCTTTAAACACTTTACCAAACGCCATCTCAACCATTCGATTTGTAAACTCAAAATCAAGCTGCAACTCAATCTTACAAGCGTGAGCATCTAACTCCACAAACTTCCAACCACCGACCAGCTTTTTAAATGGACCATCAACGAGCTGCATCTCGATACGATTAAAACTCTCTAACACATTGCGAGTGGTAAACGTCTTACGAATCCCCGCCTTAGCGACATCCACAGATGCCATCATATGCTGCTCAGAGCTTTCTAAAATCGTACTCCCTGTGCATCCCGGCAAAAATTCGGGATACGCCGCGACGTCGTTGACCAACTCAAACATTTGCTGCGCACTGAAAGGTACTAATGCAGTGCGGTTAATCTGCGGCATACGAACTCCTATAATACGAAAACGCGACCGGTTAGCCTCATAAAAACGCATAAATGTCTCTATGACAAAGCTATGACAACCGATAGCGCGATGATACCATTACTCACATCAGAGCCCAAATAGGGCACTTAACTAGTGCTAAAGACATCATCGTATTAGCACATCGACCAGTACATCTGGGACAGGAAAAACCATGGCAAAAAAACCAACAAAATCAAAGCCGGGCAGTAATACTATTGCTAAAAACCGTTCAGCGCGTCATGAATTTGCAATTCAAGATGAATATGAAGCAGGTATGGAGCTACAAGGCTGGGAAGTCAAAGCGATCCGTAACGGTAAAGTCAACCTTACTGAGAGCTATGTCTTCTTACGTAACGGCGAGGCGTTTATCTCGGGTATGACAATTACCCCACTCACCGCAGCCTCAACACACGTTGTGGCCGACCCTACACGTGTTCGTAAGCTTCTATTGAATCGTAAAGAGATCGACAGACTCAGCGGTGCAGTTAACCGCGATGGTAACACCATTGTGGCACTTAACATGTACTGGAAGGCTTCGTGGGTAAAACTAAAAATCGGTACTGCTCGTGGTAAGAAACTTCACGACAAACGTGCAGATGAAAAGAGCAAAGATTGGGCGCGCGATAAGGCTCGTATCATGAAAGGTAGCCTTCGCTAACAGGCTTTAAGCAGTTCTGTTCAATAAAAAACGGCAGCCAACTTTCATTGCGCTGCCGTTTTTTCTGTTTATTGCTCACTAGCTCTTGGCTTGACTGTAGCCATTAGACATAAGACGCAACAGCAAAGGCCCCAAAAGGCAAGCAGCATTGACCAAGCTAAAATAGTCAAAAATGCTAGCACGGTAATAATCAAAGTAGTGCATTCCCATCGACACAAGCAGGAACAGTCCCAACATCATGCAGATTCGATGTAATTTCTTTGTTGGAACCGCTTGTGGCGTGGCATAAGAGCAATACATACAACGTAAACCAAACACGACAACCAGCGCAAACATCACGATGATAAACACGCGTTCAAAAGGGAAGACAAAGCCTTGCTTCATAACCCAGAAAAACTCAGGGTGAAGCGAGAATGGGTCTAAATTAATGAATGAAAATTGATCACGAAACGTCCAACCAAAAGCGTGCGTAAACCCCCACAGCACAACGGCATAAACTAAGAAAAATGAAAATCGAAATTTAGTTGTCACTCTTTTCTCCTAAAAAATTCTTTCAAGCGCTATAGCTTGTTGACATGTTGACCAGCTTGAGTCAGCTTAGATATCGCTTGATTCAACTGTTCTTCACTGTGATGTTGTTCATTTTGGCAATGACGGATCGACTTTTGATGACCTTCCGTATGCTCACTCGCCAGCATTGCCGCGTTCTCGACTCGCTGTGCCAGTTGCGACTGCTCATCAATCAAATCTCGCATGTGATGTAGTGATTGACTACGCTCGTCGCTGTATTCTAAATACTGATTGAGTTGGCGGTTGAACTCGCCAAAAGCGGCCTGCGTCGGCTCCACATTACGCTGTGACACTGCGCGACAAGCGTCATCTTTCCACTGACTCGCCAAGGTTTCGCTGTGCTCTTGATACGAGATCAACATCCGAAACAAACTTTGTTGCCTGTCACTCAAATCGCAATGAGCGCGATAGTAAAAATCGGGTTCAAAGGTTCTTTGCATTACAACCCCACAAATATTGGTTGATCGAACACATTCAGCAACTCAATCCTTTCCGCAATAGCGTGAGTCAAATTGTGCATCTGATAGACAAGTTCGCCCCGCGCTTGCTCTACCGTGCGGAACGTCACCTGCGCATTGTCATTCAGCGCACGCAGCTGTGTGACACACGCCAGTTGTCGCTCTAAGCACTCATCCATGTTCTCTAGCAACGTGTCGATTTCACTAATAACCCCAGCCTTTTGGTTTAAGACCGTACTGGCCGTTTTACCATGCGACATGGCGACCTCAGCGGTGCGCACACTGTCCGAGCCCACCTTTAATGCTGATTCACAATCATCAATCGCACGTTGACTGCCCGACTTTTGTCGCTCTGCGCGACTCAAGTCAGCAAGGGCACTATTAAGTTCAGCCTGACAACTCATTACCACAGAGTTGGCTTGGCTGCGCACAGATCTCGCCGCATTCAACGCACTAAGTTCAGTGGTTGCAGGATTCTGCTCTTGTCGATAAGTAGCATTGCCATTGCTATCTTTACCTGCGTACACCGATATGGTTCGACTTCGCGCCGCGTCATAAGCAGCCTGACATCGCGCCACTTCGGATTCCGCTCGGGCTAAATCGGCTTGAGCGACACTTAGCGCGTTTCGTGCGGCATCAACTCGACGGTGAGCCCGAGCCTCCCAGTCACAAGCGAGTTTGAACTGACGATGCCATTCGGTAAGCTCGGCGCCAATTTCATCCACTTGCGCTTCCGTCTTTTCAAGCAACTTAGCATTGGCATTTAGCGTGCTTTGCGTTTGCGCTTCATGCTTTTCATGCTCGTAGTGACGACGCTTGTGATCAGACTGCAAGGTTTCAAGAAAGTGCTTACAGGCTAAATAGTCGTTATTTAGACGCTGGCTGTGCTCAACCCCTAACGTTTCGGTGTACTGAGTATCCCCCACCACGTCATCGGCATTGGCGGTATAGTAGTGACCTTGATAACAGTAATCATCAAGCAAAGAGATAAGCCATCTAGGTTGCATCGCTTACCTCTTTATATTGAGTACTCGCATTGAGCTCCTGCTGCACTGATCCTGTCATCACCAGCAGACGCTCAACCCCTTCTTTGTACTGCTCGATATTGACGCTAAGCTGACGATACGCCTGCTCGGTCTCCTCAGCACCCAGCCCCGCATAATGCTCTGACAAATTGAACCAAGCGGCGAGGAGGTTTTTTTCCGCCTCTGTTACCGTACTGAGTGATTTTTGCAATGAGATATCAAGCTTCTCTGCCATACCAAGTCGTTGCTGATCATTCATAAAGATAACTCCTTAAAATGCGCAAACGAGTGGTTAGTCCTTCACTTATAGCTGGGGCCACTAGGTGAGCAATACCGCTATAGTACTTATCTAAGTCTGCGACGATATCTTTCAACTGTGCTTGCAACGCCTCATCAAATAGGCCGTCGGCTTCTTCAAGGTTGTGCATTACGCGCTTGTGTTGTACCTGGATGACTTCAATGAAGTCATCCAGGTTTTTCACAAAGTGTTGCAGCGCATGCTCTACGTCATTCATAGACATGCGCTATTACCCCCACGCACCAATCTTAGATCGCAACACATCTAGCTCTTGCTGCTGCACTTCAACACTGCTGTAACAGTAAGGCTTGAACTTCACGGGCTTATTCAAGGTTTGGTTCACGTACAACGCATAAACTGGCACCTTAGTCACTTGCTGCAAGTTAGCTGCATGGCGAGACTTAATTAGTGCGAAGCTATCGTCTTCGGACATCTGCAGGACCACCTTGTGCTTAAACAGATCAACGTCACGGCGATCAAATGCTTTCATTAACGAGCGTACGTTATCAAACGACATAATCAGGTGAATACCATATTCCGCGCCGCCTTCAAGCAACTCACGAATAATGCCACCCACTTCGCCATGCTCTTTAACGCCAAATCGACCATTCTGCTGTTGCAACTCATTAACACGCTGCGCATCGCTTACCATCACGTAGATACTAGGCTGAGAGAGCATTTGCTCTTCATCCATGCTGCGACGACGCTCATACTCCTCACCGATAGCATGCAGGTTTTCAGCAAAGGTATTGAACTGCTCGTTGTAATGCACAGCGCCATTCACACAGTTCTCGGTAGCGCGAGACAAAATACCGTTCCACGGTGAACCTTTAATACTGCGATCGAGCAGGTAGAGTTCGAACTGATCAGCTGCGTGGTTAATATTCAATTGCACCAGCATGTTACTCAACATACCTAGGCGTGGCTCATTCGCGTCGCCGACAAACAACATGTGCTCATTTGGACGACGACGGAACGTCACGTTTGCCTGACCGTGAATATTCATTTCACGCCCCAACCAGTACGCGCTTGGTTTCTCAACCGGATACCATTCATCGTCACCCAAACCAGCCAAATACTGTGGACGATTGGCAATTTGCATGCGCTCTTCATCCGTTGGGCGTTGGTTGTAATGCGCAAACAGGTGGTTAAGTTGTGGGTTATCAACCAGACTTGGCTGCCCTGTACCGTCTAACAAGATAGATTTATGCGAACTGGTCAGCGTTTTTTCTTGTTCCCACTTTTCTGCAAGTTGATCAATCAACGAAGCACGCAGCTCATCTGAAAGATAGGTCACACGACCAGCGCGGTTTTTATCGTCATTTGCCGCCGAGTCATTGATCACAACCTGCCCCGCCTCCTTACAAGCACGCAGCAATCGCTTGCCGTTCGGACCAAACTCTTGCAAAGCGGTCACATCAGCGTCACTCATCTGCATACCAACACGCAGGTGAATATTACCAAAGATACTCTGCTGGTTTTGCATACCCGCCGCCCCAAAGCGCTGCGAGCCAACAAACATGTGCACGCCCGCACTTCGACCTTGAGTAGCCAGTTTATCCATCAATTCAGAACCAACGCCATCACGATCGTCTTCAAACAACGTTTGATACTCATCAACAACCAGTAACAATCGTGGCAAGGCCCCTTCTGGAGAGCCTGCTAAACGGTAGTCACGCAGATTATCGAAGCCCAAGCGCTTAAACATCTCGTTACGACGGATCATCTCATCAACCAGTTCGTTAAGTACGCTACGAGACAGATCAGGTGAGGTATTTAGCGACACGACTTTCGCATGTGGCAGGCTTGGGTAGCACTTAAACTCAACCCCTTGCTTACCATCGATTAGGTATAGTTGCAGCTCGTCTGGGCTGTAGCTACACGCTAACCCTAAGATCATCGCATGATAAAGATTCGACTTACCGGCACCGGTCATTGCCCCCAACATACCGTGAGCACAGATCTGACGTCCATTACTCTCACCAAACCAGAGCTCGAGGTCATCTTTTTTCGCACCAGAACCACCAATCGCAACACGGATTTCATAGTCAGATTTTTTCTGCCACCATGACGCTGAGTCAGTATTGGTGACATCGGTAAACTCGAGTTTACTCTCTTTAGGTTTCGCCTTAGCTACCATGTCCAAAATGGTGTTGATGGTCTCATCACTTAAAAGCGAGTTAGACAAAGGCGAGATCGCAACGCCAGGTACACATTGCTCAACGTTTGCTGTACCAATATCAATTAGACGATCAAATGCGTCCATCGACACACCGCTAGGCAGTTCAACCGAGGTATTGCGCTGAATAACCACATATTTGCCAGCCGTTGGTCCTGCATTGGCAATTTTAGCCAAAAGCTCAATCGAGCGACGGTCGTAACCTTTCGGGAAGTTAGCGGCAAAAATAAACTCAAACTTTTCGTTACCTCGAATATCCTCATCAACGTCTTGCAGACGCTTAGTGCGATTATCAAGATAGTTTTCCTTAATACGCTTAATATCGTTTAAAACTTCATCAAGTACATTTGCGACGTCATGACCTAGCGGGCGCTTAAATGGAATTTGCTTAAAGTAAGGGAAGCTTTCGCCCATCCGAGCTGGGTCTAACAGACAAAATTGCGATACATTTGGCAACATCATATTTAGTCGCATAACCATGTTATGCATTAAATAGAGTTTTTCCTCTTGTGTATTATCATCGACGTCATAATAAAAACTACTTTCAGTCGCCATGAATTCATGCGATAGCGGCAAATAAACCTGCTTACCATTATCATCTAACGTCTGATAAGCCGTCGTAATGCGGTCTGGAATATGCAGTGCATCAAACTTAAATTCAGAAAAGTCAAATGCATTCAAGCTTGGCTGATAAATAGGCAATACACGCTTCGTCACATCACAAATAGCCTGATAATGTGTCGCCTTTTCTATCTTTGTTTTCGACAATGATTCTGAAAATACTTCCTCGACTCGTTTGACGAGATTAGAGCAAGCTTGCTGAGCATCATTAATGTGCTTTTCAATACCAGATAGCTTACGCGACTCTTTATCAAGAAAGCTCAACAAGCTTTCTTGTGCACTCTTCTTGTGGTTATTGCTCATAAAAAGTGCTCCTTAGGCGTACATAGCAAAGTGGTAAAAAAAGAAAGCAGCCATCATCAAGCTGGCAGCGAGAGTGGCCATTATACCTTTACGACGCCCTGCAACACGTGCTGACTCGGCATCATCTTTAGCAATACCGGCTTCAATAGCATCGAACGCTCGTTGGGCTTCTCGGCTAAAATTAGACAGTGAATTTGCTATCTCATTCAACCGCTCAAAGCTATCTAATTCTGCATTATTGATATCAGCAATATCTCGATGATGTACTCTTATTTCATTGAAAATATCTTTACCAATGTCCTCCTCAGCCAGCATGTAAATCTTGTCGATTTTATTCAAATCTGCTGGCATTTCAGCTGCGCAACGTTTGAGAGCTCTGGTTCTGCTATTTACTTTATCCAGCGTGATTTCGTCATTATAAATAATAAAGCGCTTTAATTCCTTATAGCTGCTAGTCAGCTCAAAAGATTGACGATTAACATTCTCAATAAGTACGCGAATAGATTCTTCGCGATTGACTTTATGCTTGATGCCCTCTGCGTGCTTACTTATCACATCGTAAAGAGCACCTAACGAAACGACTTCGCTTTGTTGAGGTAATGACATGTTATCCCTAGCCAAATATAGAAAGTAATAAATCAGACAAAGAGTAATTTATCACCATTCAATAATCAATTATTTCAATGTTCTCTCTAATAAAACACCCAACTCGTATGTCAAGAGAATGTCATTTACAAATAGTCTATATAATTGAGTGGCGTTATTTATCGCAGGTAAATACTTTTCACATTCCATTAAATAACTCAATTCACTAAAACAATAATAGCGTTCAACATTTAACCTCCTGATGTTATGATTTTCTCATTTTGGATAATTAAGAAACAACGCTGACATGCTCAAAAGTGCATCATGCATGAGCAAAGCCCTCTAAATAGATTGACGCACGTATTTTTTCTGTTAGCATCTAAAGAACTCTGGGGCTGATTCAGGATTCGACAGGATCACGAAGGCTTGTGGAGCATGCCGTGGGGCGGTTGGCCACGTAAAAAGCCGCAAAAAAATAGTCGCAAACGACGAAAACTACGCACTAGCAGCTTAATAACCTGCTAAGAGCGCTCCTGCCCTAGCTTCCGCTTGTAAGACGGGGAATAACAGGGGTTCAAACCCAAACAAGATAGCGAGGGAACCTTTGGCTAGAGAGGTGAACCGCGAAATAGAATTCTGGTATGTCTTTGCATGGCGTGTTTGTTCGCAGTGCACTGACGAGATTAAAGACAAACTAAGCATGTAGCGCCATTGGTTAGACTGATTTTGGACGCGGGTTCAACTCCCGCCAGCTCCACCAAACGTTTGGAAAGGCGGTAAGTCATTGACTTACCGCCTTTTTTTTATCTTTTTTTTGGTTGTGTGCTATTTGTACTAAAAGTTGGTACTAAACATGCGCTATCTAAAGATATCCTTATCTGGGATTTGGCAATTCCGTTATCAGATCTCAAAGCCACATAGACACCTCTTTGATGGAAGAAGAGAGATCAAAAAATCCCTGAATACCTCTTCCAAAGATTCGGCAATCATAGAAGCTTTAAAGCTTGAGTTAGAAATCAGACAAGTCATTAATAGGCAGTCTGATAGTGAAAGCTTGCCCACTTCAATCAGCATAGCCTCAGCAATACATACTCCTAAGAGGCAGCCTGCCAAACTCTCACCAGAAAATGCGCTAGACAAATATCTCACGTACAAAAGAAGCCATGTCACTGAAAAAACAGCCATGGCAGCCTACTTAAAGTGTAAAGTAGTACTAGAGCTATCAGGTAAACCATCTATCAACCAAATTCGTAGACCAGACGCAGAAAGAGTCCGTCAACTACTCTCTCAATACCCTACCAACATAAAAAAACACGATGCATTTACAGGCCTTTCAGGACTAGAAGCAATTGAAAAAAATGGCGAAATAGGTTTGCCCACACTTAGCAATAGCAGTGTTAAAGACTATTTCCAAAAAGCATCTTCATTTTTTACATGGTGTGAGCAAATGGAATATTGCGATATTAATCCATTTAGGGCTTTTAAGTTTACCAGTAACAAGAAGATCAGTGAGGCAAAGAATGCTTATACACCTGCGCAATTATCTGCCATTTTTAGTTCTGAGATTTATACCAAGCTAAAGTTCAAGCACAACTATCAATACTGGCTGCCTTTACTTGCTCGCTATACTGGTGCGCGACTCAATGAGTTATGCCAACTCTATGTCTGTGACATCGTCCAAGTCGACAACCTCTGGGTAATAGATATAAATGATAGTCAACCACAACAGCGCCTCAAGAACCCTAATTCCCGCCGTAGAGTCCCCATACACCCTGCCCTCATTAAACTTGGCTTTATAGACTTCATTAAAGCTTTAAAATCACCACGGGTCTTTCCTGAACTAAAGTACGAACGTGATGGCTATGGCACCTCAGCATCTAAATGGTATGGCCGTTATAAGAAGTTATTTGGCTTTGGACGAGGACTTGATTTCCACTCCTTTAGACATACTTTTGCAACAGAGCTAAAACAGCTGCTCGTACCTCAAACTGTGGTTTCAGAACTTATAGGTCATTGCCATGGAAGCATCACCTTTGATCGCTATGGAAAAGATCTAACATTGCCTTCATTGAATGACCACATCGTTAGGCTAGATGAAAAAACCACTAAAAATGTGCTCACATTCCATGAGCGATGAACACAAAACAACCACGATAATCTATCCAGATGCTTCTTGTTTACGATTTCCTCAACATTTAACGCAAAAAAATCTGTTTAATTATTAACCAAACAGTGTTTTCACTAGAAAATAGATAGAGACAATTTTCTAGTGAATATTATTCAAAAAATCAAAATAACATTCAAACAATTAATAAGCCTTGTTTTTTTATAGGAAAAACTTAAAGGGGAAATAATTAAAACCCCTAAATTAAAAACACCAAATATATACAATAACTTAAATAATGGTTAAGTGTTTTATTGCAGAACCCCAAATGATTCGGTCAATTGTTTTTTATAAAAAAAACAAGGGAACCTCTTTCTGAATCAAGTGTTTTATTGCTTAAAATCAACAACTTGAGAAAATTGATATGAGTCAAACTATCTAGCAATAGTGCCACAGACCGTATTGCCAATATAGAAAATAACCACAAGAATAATAACCAACAAACAACAGAAATATTATCAACCAATTAGAAGGGGGGTGTTTTGTCAGTAATAAGAAGATGCGTAAACAATGTAATTAGAAGACTCCGTAGGGATGATAAGTTCTTAGTGAGCCTATGGTTAGTAAATTACAAAAAACAAATGATGAGCCAAGGCAGAAGTGAGCATTCCTGTGACGGTACAATTGCTAACATCAAACAGGTTTTATCACTCATCGAACAAACTGATATCCGTAAAATTAGAGGTAATGAGGGTTATGCAGCAGCAACATTACTAGTAAGAGTTCCTTTGAACCTACACAAAAAAGCTTGTTTTAAAGGTCTCTCTACCATTGAGGCAATCGCAGCAAACAGGGAGCTGAATAATGATGTGCTAGCTACTGCAACAGTCAAAGGCAAACTTCAGGAAACCTCAACATTTTTCAAATACCTTATAAGACTAGAGGTAACTGATATTAATCCTTTTTTTGGATTAAAGGTGCAATGTGATGGTAAGGAGCATGTCCGCTTACCCCTCTCCAACCAGCAGCTTTGTTTATGGTTCAGTCTAAAATGTTACAAGCTTGGTAAATCAAAAAGTCCATATCATTACTGGGTGCCTTTGATACTCAGATACACCGGAGCTCGCCTAAATGAAATTTGTCAGTTGTTAGCAGTAGATGTTTTCGAGCGTGATGGTAACTGGTTTATTGAAATCAGAGCTACTAGTGAAGGGCAAACGCTAAAAACAGCAAATGCAAAGCGCTTTGTCCCAGTTTCAAACGAACTGATTCGGCTTGGTTTCATTGAATTTGCTCAGAAATCGAGAGGCTGCTTATTTCCTGAACTCCCTTTAATCAAAGGCAGAAGAAGCCCAAATGCGACAAAGTGGGCTATTTATTGGAGAGGTAAGCTCGGTTTGGGCCGCGGATACGATCTCCACTCACTACGACACAACTTTATCAATGAACTGAAGAATTCTGGTGTTGCAGAGGAGGTTGCGGCGGAGATTGTAGGCCACAACCATCATGCGTTTACGTACACAACTTATGGTCATCAGTACTCAAATGAAATACTGGTAGATTGCGTCAACAAGATCGACACATCTGCTACACAAAACGTTACTCCTTACAGAAACTAGCATCGGAAAAATTAGAGCAATGAACATTTTTGGATTAAAAAGCAAATTAAGCAAAGCTGCACACACTGATTCTAAGTCAAATGCCACGAAAACCAGTGAATTATCACCTGATCATGTGGTTAACCATGCTGAGATATCATTAACTCCTCCGGTATTAACACCGGAAGCAAACAAAACTGATTGGAACAAACCTAAACCGCTAGTTAATGAAGTAAGCGTAGCGCCACCTTTTACCTCTGACTTATTGCCTTCATCAATGTATCAGTTTGCTTCGTGTGAAGCCCAGCGCATGGATAATGCCCCAACCGAGTTTATCGGGACTCCCTTAGTCATCTGCCTCGGTTCATTGATTGGGCAATCGGTTGACATACAACCGAAGGAGCTTGATATAGGATGGAGAGTGAATCCTAATCTGTGGGGAATGGTGATCGGTACTCCATCAATGAAGAAGTCTCCATGTATGGACGTTGCTATTTCATTTCTACATGAAGTACAGCGTGAGTTAATTGACCCGATGAATGTTGCCAACGCTGAGTATGCTGAATCAAGGAACAAGTTGATTGAGAGTCAGATAGCTGAAATGAAAGCTGAGTTAGATTCTCTAATCTCTGAAGGGTGTGAGCAAGAAGCAAAATCTCTAGCTAAGAAAATTGCGAATACAAAGGAATCTCGAGCATTGAAACGCTCCTTGGTAGCCAACGACACCACAACTCAAGCTCTGCAAATCAAACTTGTCGATAACCCGAATGGAATCACGCTATCACGCGATGAATTAATTGGTTGGTTCAATGATCTCAACAAACAAGGACGCGAATCTGATCGAGCCATGTACCTACAAGCATTCAATGCATCTAAATCACCGTATGAGGTTGAAAGAGTCGGTAGAGAGAACATCGTCATTCCCTCAATGACAATTTCGATCCTTGGAGGAATACAACCATCTCGGCTATCGGAAATTCTAGAAGAGAGAAGTTCTGGGAAAGGAAATGATGGGCTGTTTGAGCGCTTTCAACTGTCTGTGTTTCCGGATGCAAATCAAGGCTATTACACGGATATAGCTCCAGATCTCAAACACAAAGAGATTGTGACCGATATCTTCATGAAGCTAGCTCAAATTGAGCCTAATGAGACGAATACTTGCAAATACGATAGGGACGCACAGGCTTTGTGGGGAAGCAGCTGGTCAGAAGAATCCGCTTTACAGGTTCAAACCATGGACGAAGGTTGGCAAGCTCTAAAGGGCAAACATCCTGCTTTGTTAGCCAAGCTATCCCTAATTTTTCATTTGGTTGAAGAAGCTGAAAATTGCCAGTCTGAAGGCTTTACATTCTCTAAAGTCATTCGTAAACACCACCTCGAACGAGCGATCAAATGGCTGACGTTCCTTGATTTGCACATGGAGAAAATCATCAAATTTGGTGAAGGAAAGGGGAAGTTAACTAGTGCACAAACTCTGTTAGGAAAGCTAAAGGAGTTTGATCAACCCTTTAGCAATCGAGATGTGAGCCAGAAAGGTTGGTCGAACCTCACAACTCAAAAGCAAAGAGATCGTGCTTTCGAAGAATTAACAACTGCTGGTTATATTCGATTGATTGAAGGTCGAAGTAAGAAGTTTGAAATTCACCCTGATTACCGAAAGAAGTAAACTCACGCAGCACCTACAACACCTACATAATCAATTTTTGTAGGTGTTGTAGGTGTTGTAGATTCATATTTTTTCAGCGTATGTGCAATTAGACGCATTTGCGAATACGCAAGACTACGAAGTTGATCGTGCGAACGTACCCAATAGTGCAATCATACCTATAGACCGTAATGCTCAACTCGCTGCTGGACAGAAATGAGTTTCATGGAATCGTATATTAGTACTTCATGAATTACCTCAGATATGAAAAAACCTGACAGGCAAAAGGAAAGACCTGCCCCTGCTACTGTGAATGGCTATGCTCTGTAGTTGATATCTATTTAACCGCCATAATGCTAAATGATCAAATCGATGGAAATGATATTCCGATGGACTATGAGATGATACAGGAAGACTATGAGAGCAAAGCAGATTGTTGAGAGTATTGCCCTTTATCTGGTCGCTTCATCCCCCAAGATACCATCTTCCTAAAGCCGTATTGTTAGTTATGTTTAGTGTTAAGGATGCTCTATTCCTGTAATATTGAGGCTTTCTAAGTCACTTTTGGTAATGTATCTAGAGCAAACACCACGTGAAATAGACGTTATACTCTTCAGCCCAGTTTCTGATTGAAGATAATCAATAAATCTGTCTTTATGCTCTTTGTTTTTAAATCTTATTCGATAGATGCAGTCGGAATATGGTACTGGAGAACCTATATACTCCCTTGTTTTTCCAACGACTCTAGTACCCACTCTGCACATGATGACATCACCAGAAATTAGGTGATCATCATGAATTTCTTTTTTATCTTTAGATGAAAAATTATCACTGAATGTCGTACTATGTATGTAGTCTGCTCTATCGCTCTTAAGGTCTTTGTGTGTATATCTACCTCGAGTTACCTCAGCTATGTCTGACAGTTTTACGTTTGTGTCGGTTGATTTACTTTGATGATAAGAAAAGTCTAGCCTTTTAATGGCATTGCTCTTATTTAGATAGATAGCATTGTTTTCACAGAAGTTTCGGCTAACTTTTATATTTGAGCTCTCAAATCCTTTCGAGTTTCTTAGGTATAAAATATGTGTTTTTGCTTCAGTCGATTTAAATGATGATTCTGAGCACTCAACGACCTCAATAATCTCACAGCTGTTAATTAGAGCTTCTCTGAATTTTTCGGATCGACAGCCTGTAATAATAGTGTCAGGTAAAATAATAGATAAGACCCCATTGTGGGACAAGCAACTTAGATATTGGCATATAAATATAAACTCTGCTCTTGTTTTTTTTCCAATATCGACATGAAGACCTATGGTATTAAATAATAAGTCTTGTATATATCTGTCTATTGTAACACTCTTCAAAAATGGCGGATTACCAAGTGCTAAATCAAAGTCGAGCCCTTCTAGAGCAGAAAGGTGACTTGTTGCATCTTGATTATAAATATTCCACTTAGGATGGTTCGTCTCTAATAGATCAGTATTGGTTGTATCAATGTCTACAGCGTATATTTCACAACTCACGACCTTCTGGGTCAAAGCCAACAAAAGGTGTCCTTCACCAGCAGCGAGCTCAAGAACCGTTTTAGGTGTCGAGATAACCTCTAGTGCTTTGTCAATCATACGCTCTGCGATGCTATCTGGAGTGTAATACTGTCCTAAGACATTCTTTTTGTTCATAGTTACTGCTAGTGTAAAATCGAGATATGAGTGATAATAACTAATCATATCCACTGGTACCAGTACTTTAACGCAAGGAGATTGGTTTGAAGGCTATTCAAAGAGACGAAGTTGAGTATCGTGCTGATCATATGACACTAGACGAGTTGGAAAAAATTACAGCAGAAAGTGATTTTTACAGCGGTGTCATTAAAAAGTTGTTGTCGCGTGGCTCTAAGCTGATTGTTGGTCCGCGTGGGGTTGGTAAGACTCATCATATGAGAATAGCTTACAAACAGGCACTATCAGGAACATCAAAGCCTTTTCCTATATATATGACATTGTCTAAGTACCTGAGACTAGAGCCTCTAAAAAACTCATCATCTATAGCAATCCAATACTTTCATTGCTGGGTTTTATGTAAGATCCTTCTTGGAATAAAAGAGACTTACGACATATTGGATTTGAATTTCAATGCAATGTTATCTGGTGTTGAGTTTTCGAGTGATGATATTGCTTTATTTTGCGAACAAATAGAAAAGCAACAGATACGTGATTGGCATAATGATCTATTAGATGTTATTTCAGTTAATATGGTCTCTAATGTAATTGAAACATCTATTGCTGAAACTAAAAGAAAACATGCAGTTTTACTTTGTGACGATGCTGCATTAGTTCTTACTCGGGACTATATGGTTGAGTTCTTTGATATTTTCAGAGCAATGAAATCAGCGAAAATATCTCCTAAGGCATCTGTTTATCCAAATACGGAATTTGGCCCTAGATTTCATGTTGGTCAAGATGCAGAACATGTTAATTGTTGGCCAAGTATTGAGGATGGAGAGTATGATAAGCTTTTTGAAGATATTTATTCCAAACGTTATTCTGAGCCTTTAAAGGACAATGTCAGAAAGTGTTTTATGTATGCAGCGTTTGGTGTACCAAGAGCATTTATCAATTTAGTCAATCAGTTTCAAAGTTCTTCCAAAAGTACTGAACAAAGTAAAGTTAACTCGGTCATTGCAGAGCAATCTGAAATGATATTGAAAGAGTTTAAAACATTGTCATCAAAACAACCTCAATATAGCAAGTATGTTGCTACTGGTGTTAATTTGATCAATAACATAGTTAGTGAAGTCAGCTCTGCAAACAAAAAATCAATAGAGTCTGGATTACAGCAGATATATCTTGGTGTGCTACAGAATAATAACTCTGAGATTAAGAAAGAGAAAGATATTTTGTTAGTTGTCCGCCTATTGGAGGAAACAGGGTTAATTTCTAGGATTAACCCTGTTAAGCATGGGCAAGGTAGAGTTTATGATAGGTTTATCCCTCATTTTACTCTTCTAATTAATGAAGGTGCTTATCAGGTTAGCACAGCCTCATATATTAATAAGTTCTCAACATTAATAGGGAATAAGAAAGAGAAACACCCTTTGAGAAAAAATTCTTTTGCTGATTTTCTGGATGATGTAGAAGTTAATGGATTATCTCTAAACTTGCCAAGCTGTTCTAATTGTAGCAATCCAAGAAACAACGAAGAACAGAAATTCTGTATGTTTTGTGGTTCTGAGCTACTTGATAAATCAACGTTTGAAGAGTTAACAAACAAAAATATTGATGAGCTGCCGTTAACAAGTTGGCTGAAAAATAAAATAAAAACAGAAACTAGGATTGAGACTATCGCTGATATTATTTTTGCAATAAACCCAGCCCAAGAGTTAAGAAAGGCAAAAGGGGTTGGCGAGAAAAAAGCAACAAGAGTTATCAATGAAGCAACTCAAATTATGGAGGAGTTTCTTTCGTAATGGCTAAGGTAAAATATCCAAATATTAAAATTCATGGTGGTGCTAGAACAATAAGAATGAATACAGTGTCTTTATTTGGTCAAGGAGATAATGAACGCGTTTCACCCATAGATTTCTATGTGAAAAGAACAAAATCGATACTGATTAAGCTCGGTGAGTTAGAGCGTTCTGGACATATGGAAGTCTCTCAAGACCGAGATTTATACAATCTGTTTTTGCTAGGGATGGTTTCGAATGTGGAGTCTTTTTTCCGCTCCTTGTTCAGAGAAATGATTTTGATCGATGAAAGATCATATGAAAAGTGTTTAGAACAACAATTGACTTTTGCGGCAGCCATACATCACAAGCCTAAGTTACTACCTGAAGCGCTATTAGAGCATTGTACATTTATATCGTTTGATAATATTAAAACATCAACAAAATCATTTTTGGATATATCTATTACACAAAGCCCTGACCACAAAGAACTAGTTGAGTGCATCAAGAAGTTTGAGCAACTGTGCCACTTAAGGCATTGTATTGTTCATAGAGCTGGTTTACTTGGTTCAAAAAATGCGATCAAACTAGGTATTGAGCAACATAAAGACTTCTTTGAGAAACCAATTAGCCTTGACCTGTCTTTTCTTCAGCAATCTTATTTGATTTGCTTGAACTGTGTGAAGGTATATAACGACTTTATATTCAATTCTGCTATTACAAACTATATCGAAACGAATAAAAGTGATATTTCATGGAATTACAACAGTGATAGAAAGTGGTTTAAAAAGTATTATAGTATCTTTGAATCACAGGAGTTGAACGCTGAAGCTAATTCTCGTTCTGAGAAGGTTTATACACATAAAAGTGCTTATGATGAGTACAGAAATAGTGTGTTGCCACGATAAGATAGCTGACGCTTTCCAAGCAATATGGATAGCGTCAATTATTAAATTTATATTTTTATTAGATTTATAGTCTCTTGTAGTATGGAGATATCCAATGATTTTCCATATCGATCATAAGTGATTTCATTTTGAGAGTGACCTAGTAACTCACCAGCAAGTATGGGTGAAACATCTGCATTTTTTAACTGGGTGGCTACAGTATGTCTAAATAAATGGAAGTCGTAACCGCGTTCAAATCCAAGCTTACTCTTAAAACGTCCAAACCACTTCGAAGCTGCTGTACCAAACCCGTCACGTTCTGCCTTCAGAATAACGGGGGCAGGTCTTTCCTTTTGCCACTCATTACTTTCCGTATATCAAAGTTACCTGAACATCTTTGTTCACACTTCGAGACGTAACACGTTTCGGGGCATTTTCGATTTAGAAAATGCCGACTGTAACGATTCTTAATAATAACAATCTAGGTTAATCTGCTTACTGTAATTGCACCGTGATTCGAGTACTGGCTTTTAGTATCAACTACGAGTCACGGTAAGGGAGCTAGAAACCGCTCAAATGAAAATGACTATTTAAAAGAAGTTTGTATTAATCATGAAAGAAAAATCCCTGAAGTAGCAATGTGCATAATTCAGAGGATTATATCTACATAACAACTAACTGTCTGATAGGTTGAACACTATTTCATATCAAGCTTCTGCTTTGAATTTGAGGTCGTTTCAGCACTATTAAGAGAAGGGTAAAGAATGGTTGTCGCCATTACTCTTTTAGCAATGTCTTTTACAATCGAAATCGCCTTGGCATCAATCTCTGTTTTTACATCCAAAGGAAATAGCTGATTACTCACATCTAGAATGATTTGATCCAGCAAGTTTAGCGACAACAAATTCAACTCTAGAACTTCTAATAACCACTCATAGCGAGAAGAGTTAGTTTCCTGATCTTCTTTGCTGATGAAACCTGCATTTTGACAGTGCATCAACACAACTAAGCGAATTTGTTTTGACTTCAATTCTGGTGTCGCCATGCTGTTGGCTAAATTATTCTCAAAAGGTTGTTTTTCCATGATTTTCTTTAAACATACAAATTGAGTAGCAGTAGTGCAACTTTTTCTTGGGGGAGTTGAGAGGGGGTACCCCAATCTCACCAGTGGCCAAAAGATCGACGAAGTACGAGGTTGGCCTATCTGGAATACTCATAAATACAGCACGATTAAAATAGGTTGTTTGCATTCTCAATCAGTAAATTAATATGCTTAAAGAAAAGCATGATTAAGAACTGGACGATAACAACCGAGGCAACAAGGCATGGCACTGATGGAGTAATGGCAAGAGAGCGTTACCTATTAGCTGAAAACCACCCAAACCACCGCACTACAGAAGCGATTACTTCATTGTTCGGAAGCGCTAAAACCTCACAACGGATTGCTCTGGCGGGGGAGCAGTTCAGGGTAAAACAGCACCTTAATCGCAAAGGTGGCAGACCTCTATCCAGTTATGCGATGGAGTACGTATTGACCCTACCTAAAGGTCACAGACCAACTCCTGAACAATGGAAATCAATGGTCAGCGATTGCTGCTTTGCAATTAGTAAGCTGCTAGAACTAAAGCCGGATGAATTGAAACCATTTAAATCTCAAATTCGAGCTGTACTACATCAGCAAAAGCAATCTGGCATTAAAGGGACAGGAGACCATGTACACCTTATTCTCGGAAAAGTATTGAACGGAAAAGTGTTGAGAGTCCTACAACAGAAGAAATGTACCGCCCTTCTAAAACAAGCATTTAATGCAGCAGTTCTTAAACATACAGGTTTAGACCACAAACAGTACAAGCCTCATGAAATTAACCGAGGTAAGCGACTTGAAGCATGGAAGCATAGAGAGCAAAAAGCCGCTGATGCTGAAAATACTCAACTTCTTGTCGCCAAGTTACAAAAACAAGCAGACAAGTGGTTTCATGCCAAGGAAGAAAATGATTATCGCCAACAAAATAGGCAGTTCAATCGGTTAATCAAAACGTTTGAAGAGCTCTCCTGTGCTGAACTACCTAACCATCAAAGAGAGCATGTAACCAAATTAAGAAATGAGTTAGAGATTCAATCTAATCGAAAGCTTTTATTTGAATAAATGGACGCGGGTTCAACTCCCAAACAGGGAGCTGAACCCATCAAATGACCATCCTATTGATTCCTTCACTACGACCATTAACTTACTCATTGAAAACACCTACAAAACCTACTAATGTATGGTACTAATTCGTTAATTTGCACACGAATCAAAAATCGTAAAACATTGAATTCAATGACTTATAAGGTGTTTCATGGCAACTCCCGCCAGCTCCACCAAATCTACATTTAAAGACGTCCTAGGGCGTCTTTTTTTGTGCCTACAACAACGTAAAATCAATAACTTATCGTCTTTTAGCATCTCATGACGTCCCATGGCTTCTTTGATCTTTGGGTGCATCACAAGGTACACTGAATTCAAGAGTTCAATATGGTGTACCCACAATGGCAAAAACAACAACACGCCTTACTGACAAGGAAATCAAAGCATCAAAGCCAACCGATAAGGAATACAACCTTTTCGATGGCGAAGGACTTCGTTTGCGCATCAAACCGAATGGCTCAAAGCATTGGATACTCAACTATTATCGGCCAACTAATCGCAAACGAGCCAACCTGAGTTTCGGCAAATACCCTGACCTCTCCTTAGCTATGGCTCGTAAGCTGACAATGGAAGCGAAAGAACTCCTAGCTCAAGGCATTGCCCCTCAAGAAGAGCGAAAGCGCCACCAGCAAGAATTAAAAGCTGTTCATGAAGACACTTTCCTCAATGTAGCGACCAAGTGGTTTGAAATTAAAAAGGATGATGTCACTGCTGACTATGCCGTTGATATTTGGCGCTCTCTTGAGCTACACATATTCTCTCACCTATCTGATGTACCCGTGCGTGAAATCAACGCTCCGCAAGTTATAGAGCTTCTCAAGCCAATTGAAGCCAAAGGCAGCTTAGAGACCGTCAAACGTCTTGCTCAGCGCCTCAACGAAGTAATGAACTACGCGACCAACTGTGGGCTCGTGCAAGCCAACCCACTCACAGGTATCAAAGCTGCATTCAAAAAGCCCAAGAAAGAGAACATGGCTGCCCTAAAGCCTGCAGAGCTACCTGAGCTTATGGGAGCAATAGCCAATGCCAGCATCAAACGTACAACACGCTGCCTGATTGAATGGCAACTTCATACCATGACACGACCAAGTGAAGCATCTGGTGCTAAGTGGGAAGAGATTGATTGGGATGAAAAGGTTTGGACCATTCCGGCAGAGAGGATGAAGAAACGTAGAGAGCACCGTATTCCTCTGACGGAACAAATGCTTGAGTTACTTGAAGTGATAAAACCAATCAGTGGGCACAGAGAGTTTATATTCCCTTCAGACCGAGACCCTAAAAAACCATGTAATAGCCAAACAGCTAATATGGCTCTTAAACGTATGGGATTTGCAGGAAGGCTCGTTAGTCATGGTCTTCGCTCGCTTGCTAGTACCACCCTCAACGAACAGGGCTTTGATAAAGATATCATTGAAGCAGCTTTGGCGCATGTTGACGACAATCAGGTTCGCAGCGCCTATAACCGTACCGACTATTTGGAACGCCGCCGCCCTATGATGAGCTGGTGGAGTGGATGTATTGAAGAAGCTAGTAGAGGAAAGCTATCTGTTGCAGGCACATTAACCCTAAAAGCTGTAATTTGACGAATTCAAAACCACCAGCAATGCTGGTGGTGATTACAGATGGCTCTATATTCAGCCACTACAATATGGGCAAGGTGTAAGCTTCTGTCAGCTAAATCCTTGACGAATGTAGCCTAGTGTTGTTTTAATTTTTCATGTAAATCATATGGGTAGCTGGGGCTGAATAGGTGCTTTGTTAACTGCTTGACTATCATTGAACGCCTTCCTATCAACATTTAGATAGTCGAGGATACAACCTAAATAAGAGCGTGTTTCTAATGTTAGTTCTTTTTGAGTTAGAAAATCTTTACTCATCGCTGCTTTTTCTAGCTCTACAGCAATAGAAAATAGTTTTTCCTGATTACCACCGAGCCTCAGCTAGCTTAAGCAGCCTTTCTGGCATTGGAGCTGTTTGAATGCTTGAATACAG
>JBHOGO010000054.1:0-32483 GCA_043421945.1 bacterium sp. HQB-150
GGTGAAAAAAAGGCCTAACCGCTATGCGGTTAGGCCTTCTCGGAAGCGATAAGTCAGCTTAACTGACAAGCATTAGGTATTGCTGCGGCATTTTTATTAGCGTTTATTGAAAGCCTATCAGACTTCGGAAACCCGATTGTACTGGGTGGTAATTTTGAAGTGCTCTCAACCAAGATATTTTTTGCTGTCGTGGGCGCACGTTACGACTTAACCAACGCGGCTGTCCTTTCTATTATTTTGCTTAGCCTTACATTGGTGGCGTTTTGGTTACAAAAACGTTGGCTTGGATCTAAAAGCTACGTGACCGTTACAGGAAAATCAGATGCGGGGGTTGTTGCACCGTTACCACGTAACCTGCAGCGTGGTGCAGCCAGTATCGTTATTCCTTTTGTTGTCTTAACCATCGCGATCTATGCCATTGTATTGGTTGGCGGCTTTGTGAAAGATATCGGTCGTTGGGATCTTACCCCGTCTATTTCACATCTATCGACGGCTTTTTCTTTCGACATTACGTCTGACGGAATTCAGTTTTATGGTTCAGCTTGGAACTCGCTTAAAACAACACTTTGGGTTTCAGCTCTTGCTGCTCCTATTACAGCCGTTCTAGGTATTTTGACTGCGTGGTTAGTCACTAGGCAGCAGTTTTACGGACGTCGTCAATTTGAATTCATTACGATGCTTAGCTTTGCAATTCCGGGAACGGTTGTCGGGGTGTCTTACGTGGCTGCGTTTAATGTTCCTCCCGTTGATATCACAGGCACGTTGATTATCTTAGTGATCTGTTTTGCTTTCCGTAATATGCCCGTTGGTATGAGAGCTGGGGTGGCGGCACTGTCTCAAATTGATAAATCAATGGAAGAAGCAAGCCAAACCATGGGCGCTGGTAGTTTCACGACGCTACGCCGCGTTGTACTGCCATTGATAAAGCCTGCCATTTTTACAGCAACCATTTATGCATTCGTTACTGCTATGACAGCTGTTTCAGCGGTTATCTTCCTCGTTAGTGCCCGTCATAACATGGCGACAGCTTATATCATGGGCCGAGTGGAGAACGGTGAGTATGCTTTAGCGATTACCTATTCAGCAGTTCTTATGATCATCATGATGGCGGTTATTGCACTTATTACTGTCGGTGTTGGCAAAAAACGCCAATACCGTCAACGCAACACTGCGCTCGTTGAAGCGACACAATAAACGAAGCGTTAAGGACTTAAAATGAACAACGAAGTAGCTATTGAGCTCAAAAATGTCGTCAAGCAGTTTGGCGATGCTACCGCCGTCGGTGGTGTAGACCTTACCATTAAGCGCGGTGAACTAGTCACTTTCCTTGGACCATCGGGCTGCGGGAAAACAACAACACTGCGTTTAATTGCAGGATTAGAGCTACCTACATCGGGCACTATTTCGATAGACGGTAAAGATGTGAGCCAGCTCTCTGCGTCTGACCGAAATGTCGGCATGGTATTCCAATCTTATGCGCTGTTCCCACATATGACAGTGTTAGATAATGTGATTTATGGGCCAGTAACACGTGGAGAGAGCGCCAAAAAAGCGGCAGAACGCGCCCATGAAGTACTCGCATTGATAGGGTTAGATGGCCTTTCTAAGCGTTATCCATCAGAACTTTCCGGTGGACAACAACAACGAGTCGCCGTTGCGCGTGCGATTGTGCAGCAACCCGATGTATTAATGTTCGATGAGCCTCTTTCTAATGTCGACGCAAAATTACGCCGTAAAGTAAGAAATGAGATTCGTGAATTGCAGCAAAAGTTCGGTATTACAGCGGTATACGTCACTCATGACCAAGAGGAAGCACTAGCTGTTTCTGATAAAGTCGTTGTTATGAAGGCAGGAAAAATCGAGCAAATCGGCACACCCGAAGAGCTTTACTGCCAGCCTAAATCACGTTTTGTTGCTGATTTTATTGGCGATGCTAACTTAATCAACGGCAAGGTCGAGCAGGGTCGGTTTATTGCTGGCGATTGGCATGTGGCACTAGACGCAGATGACCAGTCAGACGCTTCTATATCAATACGACCAGAGCTTATTGAAATGGTAAAAATGACGTCTGACGAGAGTACATTAACGGGTTTAAAAGGTCGTGTGCTCAGTGCTACCTACTTGGGAAGTAGGATGGAGTATGAAGTGCAAACATCATTTGGAGAGCTACTGGTTTCTCATCCTTCTAACGATGAGCGTTTAACGGTTTCAAATGACGTTAATCTGTATATTAATGCTGATCATATGATTCGAGTCAGCTAACGCTATTCTATTTTGACTCGCCACAAAGCTTTCAAATAACAAAGCTTTTAAATGACAGAGCTATCAAATGATAAGCAACAGACATTAAATGAAAGCAGCCTTTTTAGGGCTGCTTTTTTGTTTGCGTTACTTATCGCTGGAAGCTCACATTCTCAGTCTGATCGAGACTTATGGTCGTCTTTGCAGGAACCGTCTCAGCGATGACTTTTCCATTTCTCACCGAGTATCTGACAGGTACTTGTCTTCGCACGGCATCAAAACCACTCTCAGCAGCAAGAACAATCACATTACCAGGTCGCCCAACGTCAATACCATGGCGTTGCCCTAAATGCATGGCTCTTGCCGAATGTTCACTAATTAAACGAAGGGATTGATTAATTTGCTCGTAGCCCATGAGCTGACAAACGTGTAATCCCATATGCAGAACTTGAAGCATATTCGCAGTGCCTAACGGATACCAAGGATCGAAAACATCATCATGCCCAAAACAAACATTAATATCCGCAGCCAATAACTCTTTGACGCGTGTTATACCCCGACGTTTTGGATAATCATCAAAACGCCCTTGTAAGTGAATATTGACCAAAGGATTGGCTACAAAGCTAATCCCTGACATTTTCAGCAAGCGAAAAAGTCGGGAAGTATAGGCACCGTTATAAGAGTGCATCGCGGTGGTATGACTCGCAGTGACCCTGTCACCCATATTATTCTCTAGCGCAAGGGTAGCGACTGTCTCCACAAAGCGCGATTGTTCATCGTCAATTTCATCACAATGTACATCGATAAGGCGGTCATATCGTTTCGCTAACTCGAAGATGTAATGCAGTGACTCTATCCCGTATTCACGAGTATGTTCAAAGTGAGGAATAGCCCCAATAACGTCAGCCCCAAGTTCAACGGCTTCTTCAAGAATGGCTTTCCCATTAGGAAAGGAGAGAATGCCTTCCTGAGGAAAAGCGACGATCTGGATATCAATCCAAGCTTTCATATCTTCTTTCAATGCTAACATCGCCTTTAACGCCACAAGGCTTGGGTCAGAAACATCGACATGTGTACGAACATGTTGAATACCGTTCGCTATCTGCCATTTTAGAGTTGTGCGCGCACGAGTTTTCACATCATCCATCGACAGGGTCTGTTTACGCTCAGACCAACATTCAATCCCTTCAAACAACGTCCCTGATTGATTCCAGCGCGGTTCGCCGGCTGTTTGTGTCGTATCTAAATGTATGTGAGGTTCACAAAATGGAGGAAGTACCAAGCACGAATCGGCATCAAGAATTTCACCGGACCACGATTCATTGACGTTCGGTGAAATATTCGTAATTTTCCCTTCCACGATAGTTATCTGTTGCAGTGAATCCGTGCCACGCAAACGAGCATTCGTAATCAATAAATCATGCATCTTCTTTCCCTGAATAGTTTGAATCCATTTAATGAGTCTAACACCTTGATCATCGCTCATGCAGTTAAACGCCTTACCCTGTAATAAAGAATCCTTAATGGATAATGAACATCACTCAACAAGCCGGTATAAGCGGTTCTTATCAAACAACAATCCTTGATTATCGAACAATGTACAGTAAGAATAGAGTAAACGACGTTTACCGAACGAACTCGATATGACGTTCCTATAAAATGGTGAGGAAATACGGCATGCAACTGAATCATTGGCTACTGGCAGGGGCGATGATCACGCTAACTGGCTGCGTCGCTCAAAATCAATATGATGACTTACAAGGACAGGTTGTTGGAGATGTGCCGCGATACAGTGACATAGCAATGCACGAGCAAGATAACATCAGAATTGGTCTCGCCTTTGGTGGTGGTGCAGCACGCGGCATTATGCATTTAGGTGTCATTAAAGCACTTCAGGAAAATGGTATTCATGCTGACGTGGTAACGGGTACGTCTGTTGGCTCTATTGCCGCAGTGCTTTACGCCAATAATGATAACTATGATGCATTAGAAAAGACCATTCTCACGTTCTCGGACAGGACCATTAAAGACTTTATCATTTCAAAGCAGGGCCTTATTCAAGGAAAAGCATTAGCTGATTGGATCAATGATCAAATTGGCTATCAGGACTTAGCACAGATGCCTATCGACGTAGGTATTGCGACCACAAACGTGACAACGCAACAAGTTCACCTTTTTACAGGGGGTAATCCAGGTGAGGCGGTACAAATTTCTTCAAGTGTACCGGGCGTTTTTGTTCCTGTTACGTATCAAGGTGACATGTTTATTGATGGCGGTATGTTGTCGTTAGTACCCGTCTATGGAGCGCGAGAGCTGGGCGCTGATATTGTTATTGGTGTTGACGTTATGTGTGGTGCACCACCTGCTATCCAAGCGACCGCAGTCGGCGCTCTAGCCAGTGCATTTTGGCTGCAGACTTGTAACGAACCTCAATATGAAGTTTCGACGGCAGATATTCTCATTACTCCAATTCCGAGTAACCCAAGCTTTGATGATTTCGGTAACGACGAGAGCAGAAAGCTCGCAATTCAAAATGGCTATGATGCAACTATAGCCATGATGCCAAAGATTAAAGCGCTATTATGTGAGCGGGACGCGGCACATTGTGCGCACAGCACAAAGTAACGTAAAGTAATGGTTTTATTAAACTTTTATTTACCGACTCAACTTGAAAGTTTGAAATCCAAAGACGAGTAGACCTCATAAAGGTAAGGTTGTAATCGCTTCATGTGAAAACTGACTATGCTATAGGTGGCTAATTAGAATATTGTTAATAGAGCAGCCTATGGTTTAAGTATGATTTCAACCTTTCGTTCCTACCTTATATTATGCAGCGTGCTAAGTCTTAGCTCTCAGCCAGTCATGGCGTTTACTGCACCAGAACAGTGGGCGCAGGTGTTCTCTCCTTCTACATTGACACTAGATGAACGTGTTCAAGAGTTACAATGGTTTGCAGACGTCGCTCAACCATTTCAAGGAATGACAATATACTCGGTGGCTGAACAAACTGAGACCAGCTACTACGACAGTCAATTCCTCGCGAAAGTATTCAAAGAGCTCACAGGAATAGAAGTCATTCATGGCGTCGTCCAAAAAAGTGAATTGTTGGAACAATTCGAGTCACAATTGAAAAAGGGTGCTTGGTATCACGATGTCTTTGTCGTTGATAGCAAGATCAGTAACGACCCGACACTTAAAAAACACATCTTACCGTTAAGTCATTATGCCGCCATTGAAGGGCTGCAATACACAAACCCATTCCTTGATTTTAACGACTTACTGTACCTTAAACGGGATAAGAGTGAGAACTGGCATCAGCTTCCAAATTTTCACGCCTTTATCCTATATTGGTTTCGGCAAGACTGGTTTTCATCACCAGAATTACAAATTGAGTTTCAATCAGTCTATGGCTACGAATTAGGTGTACCACTCAATTGGAGAGCCTACGAAGACATTGCTGATTTCTTTCACCGTCGTGAACTCACAAATCCAAATGGCCAAACGACCGCAGTCTATGGACACGCTGATTTTTCTCAACCAGGTGAGTGGTTGGGCTCACGCTTTCCTGGTGCTTTATTGGTTAGTGCTGGGCTTCCTAAACAGTGTCAGCCCTTAGTGGGAAAGGCTATCATTGAAGACAAAAATTGCACAAGTCATGGGGGATTTCTTACGCATGATGAGCAACCTACCGAAGCTGGTCAGGGTAGGGAAGTCAATAGTGAAATAGTCAAATATGCTGTCTTTACGTGGGCTAAGATGCTTGCACAATATGCCCCAGAAACAGCCTCTGTCAGTAGTCCAAAGCGTCATAGTCGACGTCTTGTTAACGGTGATATTGCACAAACTTGGTACTGGTCACCAACCGCTATTGCCAACGAGAGTCAGTATTACCACCCTGCGAGCCCTTTAACATACTCAGATGGTTCAACAGCGTGGCGTGTGGCTCCTGTCCCTGTTGGTCAATACTGGCAAGAAGGGATGCCCAGTTCGTACTATCAATCAAATGGTTGGACTATTCCACAGAGCACTGAAGGAAAAACGCGCCATGCTGCATGGCTTTGGGCGCAGTTCACAGCATCAAAATCTGTGGCTTTGAAAAAAATGACCGTGACTAAACTGCCTATGCGACAAAGCAGTTTATCTTCGACGATAGCCACTTCGATGAACAATGCACTGGGTGGATACATCGATCTATTGCGTTCTAATGTGCTTGTCAGTAACCAAACACAGAGTGAGTTGATACCTGATTATTTGCGTGTCGTGGCTTTATGGGAAAAGGCAATATCAAACATCTCCCTGAATCTTCAATCTATCGACACATCGCTTGATGCGCTTTTCGTTCAACTTGATGCCCTCATCACTGAAACACACTCCCAGCCCAGTACCGCCGTCCTGTCTGAGATTCACGATGCAAGAGACCAAGCCGAAAATACAAAGTTTCAACTTATTGTTGAAGAACCGATAGCTAAAACTATTTCGTATGACTCGTTGTTAGAATCTTGGAAAGGTGAAAACAAATGAAAATTGCCTTTCATAAGAGCTTACGTACAAAAATAGGGGGCGTTGTTTTTGCCTCTGGCTCAATCCTGATTGCGATTGTTTTTTTCATATACTTGCCATTACTAGAAAAAAGTTTGCGCGATGAAAGAGTTCAAACATTACATGCAGTCGTTCATAGTGCGGTATCTGTTATGGAATACTATGAAAAAGGTATAAGGGAATCGTACTGGTTAAAGGACAATGATTTCCCAAGTGGGCGTGTTCAAGCACGCCAATTAATCCTTAGTTATTTACGACACCTTGAGTTTCTTGAAGGACAGCAAATCTTCATTCTCGACATGCAAGGGAAGGCTGTCTTATATCCCGCAGAGCCATCACTCGAAGGCAATTCTGTTGCTAATAATTCTCTGGTTAAAAATGAGGTCTCTTTTCCTTTTGAAGAGATCTTACTTGCCGCAATAAAAGATACAAATGCCGTCATTGAATACCCATGGGTCAATCAAAGAGATGAGCGATTGATAGAAACTCAGTGGACTTACACTGAGTTTTTTTACCCTTGGGGCTGGGTTGTCTGTGCAAGTATCAATGCAGAAGATATACAGCAATACGTCGATGAAGTGAGTCAACAAGTTATCATAAAATTGGGCTTAGCCCTCTTTGCAGCCCTAGTGCTCGCTTATTATCTGGTGGTGAAAATCACTTCACCGATGACGCGCTTATCTTATCAAGTACAAAAAATCACAGAATATTCTTCTCGGGGCACACTGAAACAAATCGATGTTCACACTAATGATGAAGTAGGGGTATTAGCTTCAGCCTTTAGAAAAACACTACAACGATTGTCTAACACGTTGATGATGTTGAGGAATAAGCAAGAGAGCCTGCAAACAACCTTGAACTCTATTGGTGATGGTGTGGTAAGTGTTGATATTGAAGGGCGTATACAGCTATTTAACCCTGTGGCAGCCAACCTAACCGGCCTAGAAGCCAGTCAGGTTAAATCGGCGTTCATTGACGATGTTATTACTCTCTATGACCTAGAAAATGGAGAGGTGATTTCTATGTCTCAGTTTATCGATGTGATGCAAGGTGAGGTTGGGGCGATTAGCCATGAAGCGATTCTAAACTCTACGACCGGTCAAACGCATGTTGTACTGGTGACAATGTCTTCGATTATTTCTTCTGATATCGATTGCCAAGGTGCCGTCTTTGCCATCAGTGATATCACCAAAAAAAAGGAGCGGGAGCAGGATTTAAAAGATTTAAATCAGGAACTCAAATCACATAAAGAGGAGTTGGAATATAAGGTGGCTGAGCGTACAAACGAACTCTCATATACCATCGAGAATCTTAAAAATACACGGAATCAATTAGTATCAACTGAGAAAATGGCGTCATTAGGCCGGCTCGTTGCTGGCATATCACATGAAATCAATACACCACTTGGCGTGTGCGTGACTGCTGTTAGTTGCTTGGAGCAGAACTACATACACTTCAAAACCGCTTGTTTAGAAGGACAATTGAGCAAGCGTTACCTCAATAGTTATCTGGAAGATACAGAAGAAGGCTTAACATTAGTGCTGAACAATTTAACACGCGCCAGCGGTTTAGTTCAAAGTTTCAAGCAGGTATCTGTTGACCAATCAAACAACAATTACCGAGATTTTGATGTTCTCGACTATATGCAGGAAATTGCCGCAAGCTTAAAACCGCACATTAAAGCGAGTGGTCATCGTTTTATGGTGGATTGTCCAGAAGCACTTAAGATGTATGCTAATCCAGGTGCCATTTCTCAGGTATTTACAAACCTAATTATGAACTCAGTTTTACACGGTTTTGAAGAGCGTGAGCAAGGGCTCATGACACTAAATATCTTTGAGGATGGCGAAGATGTTATCTTTGATTATAAAGACGACGGCGTTGGAATGGGTAATGATGTCGTTGAAAAGATCTTCGAACCTTTCTTTACAACCAAGCTAGGCCAAGGAGGCAGTGGCCTCGGCATGCACATTGTTTATAACCTCGTTACCGTGACTCTTGAAGGGAGTATTGAGTGCAAGAGTACTCTTGGTGAAGGAACAAGGTTTATCATCCGTCTTCCTCACAAGGGATTACCTGAGGATTCTATTTAGCTTTAGTTTAAGGTTCTAATTAGTCTTATTTGGTGAACGGATTGCGATTTACCTGAAGAAAAATTAGGTTACCAGACATCAAAACGACAATTTATGATTGTTAGTGATAATCTTTCCCTAATAACCATTAGATTAATCGATAGATAATCTAATGGTTATTAGGTATTTTATGGTAAATTGGCATACTGGTTAAATACACAGTAAAAACTAACACTCCGTAAAAAGCGCACTTTAGGGAGTGAAGTAGTGTGATTCAGTGTACTGAATAGGGTTTTGGTGGTCATATATGAAGATTAGATACTTTATTTAACATAACATACATAATGCGCACTGAAAATGGTAAGAACTGTTCAAGAAGGAAAATTGCATGAGTAATTGAAGCCGCACCAAACTCACACTTAAGAAATTGATATTATTAAGTATTTTTATTTGTGCTTATCAGCTTTCAATTATCACATTCTTTACTATGAGTAATCTTGGTGTGCATGAATCTTCCCGCACGATAAAATGCACAACTTTGTATAAAACCATTTTATTATCAGTTATATAGATTCTTCATTCTTAAATTATGTACAGTGCTCGTAAATACTCTTCTCAATCTTCGCTCATTCCTTTCTTAGAAAAGGTTTAAGATGCGACTTGTAAGAAAGCACTAGGCTGTTGAAGTGTTTATTGTTGAGTTTGAGGGACTTTGTCAGCTTCACGGAGAGTTATTTTATGCCAGATAGCAACAAAAAAGCGACAGCAGGTATGATCATGCTGTCGCCTAAAACTTACTTGTTGGCATTCCGTTGATATATCGCGCTTGCGATCACAACAGTCAGAGGTACGGTCATGATCAAGCCGATGCTACCTGCTAATGCGTGAATCATCGCTAAAGATAAAGCGGGAATATTCATAAATTGCATCACTGGCATTTGGAAGCCCCACACCATCATAATGGTGGTGAGTGCACTGCCGACGAACGCTAGCACTAAGGTGTTGGTCATCGTCCCGAGAATATCTCTGCCAATCCGAATCGTTGCGAACAATCTTTCTCGCTCACTCTGGCTTGGGTTTGCTTCACGAAGTTCATGGTAAGAAGATACCATCGAGATCGCGACATCCATCACCGCGCCTAATGCCGAAATCATAATCGCGACAAACAGTAACCAGCGAATATGAATCTGTGCTTCACCACCAAGGTAAAGAAGGTCTTCGCCTTTCTCTAAATATAGACCATTGAGTTGTGCCATTTCGCCAAAGAACTGCGCAATAACACCTGCGACAATAACACCGCCAAGCGTGCCAAGCATGGCCACAAGTGACTTTTGATTCCAACCCGAGACCAAAAGAAAGTTAACCACAATCTTCAGTGCCATCAGTACTAACGTTATCCATACTGGGTGGAAGCCTGCGAAGATGGCTGGGATTAACACACCAATAAGTAGAGATGCCGTGAAATAGAGAGAAATGACAGAGTTCAGCCCCTGAACCCCAGCAAGCAAGACGATAAGAACAACAACAAGCCCTATCATCCAATAAACGGCGCTAGCACGGTCATGGTTGAACGCCCAAAAAATCGTACGTTCACCCTGCCCTCTAATCAGCATAATGAAGTTATCATCCGCTTCAAGGTAGACGTTATGCAAGCGGCTAATGCTATTTTCAACTTCAACAGTTTGCTGTTCATTATTACTGTCGAGGTAATTAACAAGCAAACGCTGTCGACCCGTGACAATACTCGGCACCATCACATCGGGCTGAACCTGCTCAACAAGCACTTCTTCTACTGTTGCTTTAACGAAGATTTGCTGTGAATAGCTGTTCGGGCGAAAACTCTCACTGATGATTGGCGAAAGCCAAAGAATCATTGTCGATATGAGGACAATGAAAGCGGAAAATAGGTAGCTTTTTTTCATTTTCTTATTCCAAAAAAGAAGGTGCCTGTCGTTAACAGGCACCTTCCTTGGCAGTTACGTTTGTTGAATATTACTGAGGTTGATTACTGTATACACAACCTTCATACAATTCAGCTTGTGTTGCAGTCTCAGAGTAGTTCGGGTTAGCAAACCAGCTTGATGTATCCAGTAAGTTCACTGAGCGATGAATCGACGTACGGTCACCTGCACCAGAGCGCATCACACAGATCTCTTTGTTAACGAGCTTGTTCCACAATGCTTTGCCTTCGGCTTCACGTGTTGTGATCATCTCGCCTTTCACAATAGGGTTACCGATATTATCGATTGTACCAAGCTGAACGATGTGCCAGTTTGCCGTCGTGAAATCAGCCGCAGATACTTTGCCTGATTCAGCAACATAATCAGTGAGCATGTCACGAACAGCATATGTTGGTTCGTTTGATGACTCCCAAATCACGTCAGATTCAGTGATCCAACCTTGAGGCAGCATGGTTGAACCATAACGATAATCGTTAATTGCTAACACATATGTTGCTGATGGGTCGAATTTCTCACCTGCAATGGAGATGATTTCAACACGATCACCAGCTTGCTGACCTTGTTTACGCGCAGGTTTGCTTAAGTCTACAACGTATTCAATGTCGCCATCAAAAATATCGTAGTTATAAGCACGGACATCTGGGTTGAACGATACTGTTACATCACCCTGCTTGTATTGATTGAAGTAGCTGAAAGACCATTCCATGTAGTCTTTTAACTGCTCACCTTTAATGTTAACAGCAACTAATTCGTTGTCGTACATGTATAGATTTGCGCTGTCTTTCTTGTGGTAATCTTGACCATCGTAAAGATTAGAGGCATCAGAGAACAGTGCTGCCGCTGAAACATCTACTTTTACCGCATTACCGTCTGCATCAACCGCTTTACCTTCAATGGTACGCGTTTGGATGTGGTTAACGATATCAACCAATGGCATTGAGTACAGCTTTGCAGCATGGATGGTTGTGTAAAGACGTAGGCCTTCACTATTCGCTACACGATCTTCTAATACTGCTTCATCAGCCGCACCATTTGCAGAATAAGTGAAGTTGCCTTCAACCTGACCAATCACCGTGTTTGCATCTTCTTCTGAAGCGACATGGATGTGCTGCATCTGCTCTTGAAGCGTTGCATCTTCTGCTACATCAGCAACAGTGCGGTTAGCCAATGTGGTATCAACAATCTTCCACTCACCGGAATCGTTTTTCGCCAGTTGGATATCTGCTTTTGCTAGTGCCCAACCCCAGTTACCTGGTTCGATAACCTTCACTTTCTCATGACGGTTTGCATCGTTATAAATACCAGATACTGACTTATCTTCTTGCTGGTACTCGCCGTTCACAGAGATATCTTTCATCTCTTGAGTTGCATCATCACCTTTATAAACTTGCTCGATAAAGCGAGCATGCTCATGGCCCATAAAGATAACGTCGAATTTATCGGCTAGCTCAGAAGCGATTTCGTGAACGCCAGATCCGCCCGCTTTACGACCAAAGTGCAATGCCCCGATAACAACGTCAGGTTGATGCTCAGCCATTACTTGATCAACCGTATCAGAAACGGCTGCTAGCTCATCTTTGAAATCAAGATCACGGAAGTTTTCAGGCGAAGCTGCTTGCCATACTTTTACCCATGAAGGTGTAAGACCCACAACGGCAACTTTTGCACCATTGAAGTCAAATACTTGGTAACCACGTAGGAATGGAATCTCTTCGTCGGTCGCATCACACTCTTTCGCGTCTTGGTCCCAGATGATATTTGAAGAGATAACGGCACCGTTGAATGCACGTAGGTTACGATCGATAAATGAACGCTCGAAATCAAACTCGTGGTTACCAGGAACCCAAACGTCATATTCCATGGCGTTCATGGTTTCAACTACTGGGTGAACGGGTTCGTTGTTAAATAGCTCTGCTGAGTTACCTTGAACGGTGTCGCCAAGGTCAATCATAAGCATGTTGTCGTTTGCAGCACGCTCTTCATTCAGCAGTGTAGTGATTCGCGTGAAACCTGCGTTGTTATCAACAGCATCTAATGCGTAGTCATAAGAAAAAATACGACCATGCATATCACCAGTCGCACCCACAGTAATCGTTTGTTCAGTGAGTGTTTTGTCACTGCCCTTTATGATCACTTCTGGTGTAGGCATCAACGTTTCACACTTTGGTAATGTGTTGATATTTTCAGCAATCGGAGTGACAGCTTCTTCTTTAGTATTACAACCCGCTAGCACTGCAACAATAGCAGCGCTCAATAGCGTTATTTTAATTTTTTGGTGAGTCATAATTCGGTCCACGTTATAGGAAAATTATTACGTCACGCAATATACGCCTTTGAATTGGATTAATAACGTAATATCTCACCAAGAATGTTTCAAATTGTAAGTTACGTGAAACACATTAAAACAATGTGAATTGTAATCCGTTTCATGTTGAGCAGACTTAATTGCATAACATTATTAATACAATGCAGATCAATATGAAATTGGGGACATGTCATTAATTTACAGGCAGAAAGGCTGAAACTCGGAGTATAGATTTACAGGCTCAAATTCAATAATCGCGGTAAAAGAAATAGCCATTTTGAAAATAGACTTAAGTAGAGGTATTGAAGCGCTTTTATCTCCGCCTATATCTTTTTATCTAAATCAACTATGAGCGATGAAAAACGAAAAAAGAGCTGAAATTAGCTCTCTTCGCCCCTTTTGACTCTGTTGGCTTAAAAAAGGGAACCTTAAGGATTAAGCTGCTTAAAATGTTGATATTTTTGATATTAACTAAAAAAACCGCCAAATACATAGACGATATAATCGAACATGTCGGGCGATTGATGAAATAAAGTAGACATAGCCACAAGACCGAACATAAGACCAATACCTAGAAAGATCGCGTCGCGTTTTGAAGAGCGTGTTGGCTTTTCAGTGAAGTTACCCAAGCTAAAGGTTGCTTGATTCTTTTTAGTCATATCGTCACTCCTTGATTGATAGATATCATCAACACTCAACGTGCTCCCATCAATGTAAAAATAA
This sequence comes from bacterium sp. HQB-150, assembly GCA_043421945.1. GTDB lineage: Bacteria > Pseudomonadota > Gammaproteobacteria > Enterobacterales > Vibrionaceae > Thaumasiovibrio. The sequence continues at coordinate 13,842 of JBHOGO010000054.1, forward strand.
CGTTTATCGGTCAATATCACGCAAACAAATTTATCAACAGACATTGTTGACCGTATATTTCCAAAGAATGTCACATTTCAACATCAATCTGTCGCATTCCTTACCTGTCAGTAAAACTGATATCCTCAGATAAGGAATGAGACAGAATCTATTTCATTTGTTTAGGGCTGATACTTTTGAAGTAATGCTTTCATCGCATTTGAACGTATTGGCTTTGCCAGAAAGTCGGTCATTCCAGCATCTAAACATGCCTGTTTATCCGCCTCCATTGCATTCGCCGTAGTGGCGATAATCGGCAGCGATATACCACCCGCTCGAAGTTGCCTTGTTGCTTCATAGCCATCCATAACGGGCATCGACACATCCATTAGAATCACATCGAAGGATTTATGCATTTCAAGCAGCATATCAACCGCTATCTTCCCATGCTCGGCGACTTCTACTTTATGGCCGGCACGTTCTAGCATTAATTTGGCAATCATTTGGTTAGCACGGCTATCTTCGACCACTAAGATTTTGAGTTGAACAATAGGCGAAACCGTATTTTCAATATGCGCTTCATAAGGCGCGACACATGCTTCTAGCGGTAAAATAATGGTAAAGCAACTCCCCTTCCCAAGTTGACTCTCGAGTGTAATTTCCCCACCCATTTTATGTACGAGTAGCTGACTAATCGCAAGACCTAGCCCTGTTCCACCAAACTTTCGAGTAATTGAACCATCGGCTTGCACAAAAGGGGTAAATAGCTGACGTTGTGCATCGGTATCAATACCAATTCCCGTATCCTGGATGGATAACGAAAGCGTTTTGTCGTTACAGCTTACTTTAATGACAATGTTACCGGTGTCAGTAAATTTAATCGCGTTTCCAACAAGATTAAACAGTATTTGGCTAAATCTATTTTTATCGCTAATCATCCAGTCGGGTATGGCTGAATCGATATGAAGTTTAAGTGATAACGCTTTCTTCTCTGCTTGGGGTCGCAGTTGCTGACAAATCAGATAAATACGCTCACGGATTTCCATCGGCTCCATATAAAGCTCGATATTACCCGCTTCAATTTTTGAAAGATCCAACACATCGTTAATAATGTTAAGTAATAACTGCGCAGATTGGTCCATTTGATTGACCCAGCTCTCTTGCTCATTACTTAAACCCGATTCGACGAGCGTGTCCATCAATCCCATCACCGCATTTAAAGGCGTTCTTATTTCATGGCTCATCATGGCCAGAAATTGAGATTTAGCTTTGTTTGCGAGATCTGCTTGTTTACGTGATTCTGTTATCTCTAATAAGTGCTGTCGACGAGAGGTTATATCACGAGCCGTCCCTCTAAAACCCTGAAATTTACCGTTTTTATCATAAAAAGGCTTGCCGTTTAATCCAAACCATCTTTCATCATCGTCTTGAGTCAGTTGACACTCAAATTCTTTGAAAGCGTCTTCTTTATCTAAAATAGCTTTAAGCGCTTTCTTTTTTGAGTGACCGTAAATGATATCGAAAAGGCTGGTTCGATTAATTCGATGTGTCTCGACATTTGGAGTAGATAAGTACGTGAAGCGACTCTCTGTGTCAATTTCCCAAAACCAATCCCCTGCAGTTCTCGCAAAGTCTTTAAACCGCAGTCGGCTCTCAATCAATTCTTGGGTTCGAGCAGAGACTAACGCCTGTAAGCGCTCTCGGTAATCAATATCTATGATCGTACGCTCGAGCAGAGGTCTAAACCTGTCGATAACTCGTCTACAGCGCGATGTGAATATATTACGTTTGCTATGAGTAAAGAGTAAAATCGCGTCACCAGAACTTACCTTTACCCCCGTTAATAAAACGGAAGACAAGTAAGGGTGAAAAGATTCGGGTAAGCGACTAAATTCTGGAGTTTTTAGTGGGTCAAAAAGGGCAATGGATTCACCGTTAATCGCTCTCATGAAAACGGTACCTGCCTGCCACTCACAATGACAAAGGTGAGACTGAGTGGATACCAACTCTTTGAAGTTTTGAAAACCACTCTCACGGCTAAGGACGATAGCCGATTCAAAATCAATATATCGACTAATCACTTCCAACAGGCTGTTGAAAATTTGTATTTTGTTGCTGGCTCCCGCCATAGCAGCAATACCAGCTAGTATTGCTGTATTTTCTTCCTTAAGCTGCTGCTCACGCTGCTGACATCGATGTAACTCAACAAGCGTTTCTTGCAACTTTTCAGAATCAAAATAGCTATCCATGTTTACTCACTGTGAAATAGTACGGCGGATATCATCAAGTTCCCGTGTGCATTTTCACCACCTGTAAACTGTCCTTGTTCCCCGAAGGTAAATGGTAATGCAAAGGGCATTTGATGCATGGCATTGTACATAAATTGCTGCACATCTGGCATTTTTTCTTTCACTTGCAACATACAGCCCGCACAATAAATAGCTAAACCGCCAATCGGTTCGACGTTTTGACGACTACCAAGCTCTAAGGCTGAATCGATAACACGACCAGCTCGCTTAACCAATCTGTCGGCAGTCCCAGCCATAAGGTATACTCGCTCTCCCTGCTCTACCGTCGAAAAAAGATCAATTCCATTCCGGCTTGTCACTTGATAAGGGTGAGACAATTTAAAATAAGGCATGCCATTAATCTCTCCCGCTATTCTTCCTAGCGGATTCAAGCTTGCAGAAGAGAAAAAGTCGCTATGTGGTATTAGCTGATGTTGATCCATCCATTCTGAATATTTTAATGCAGCAGGCTCTCCATCAAGCTCAATGATTTCTCGCCCTTCTACTTTAGTTGCAATCGCTGTTTCACCAGTACTGGCATATCCAGAATGAAATGAAATACTGACTAAACAGGTAGGATAAAAAACAGCCAGTGATATCGCGTCGTTCATACAACCCGCTTCGGTCAATACCGTCCAATTGCCTCCTATGCTGTTGTCTGCTGAGCTGCCACCGACAATCGGAACGGACGAACCGATGACACTTTCTATTCCGGCAATCACTTCCTCTTCACACCCTGGTGTGGCGTGTAATAAAACAAGAGCGGGTAGCTCTCCTTCTCGGCCACTTAACGTTATTGCATCTTGAATACAGGTCTGAGCCGATAAAAATGGGTTATCTGCATTATATTGCGTGATCGCCGTCCCATAAGCACCCAATTCATCATCAGCAGCCCATAGCACGAGGGCATTTTGTTGATAGAATTTCTCGTTACTCATCGCGCCTTGGCAAGAGCTACAACCTAAAATCTGAGTGGTCGGAAATGCAGTTGTTAACGCTTGATGGATCAAACGAGCATCGTGATTTTCGGTAAAATACGTAATTAAAATATTCGGAGAGGATATTTTAGCTTTTAAGCTTTCTATGGCTTCTTGTAAAGCAATGGGCGTTACTTCATTTTCTGAGCCGGAAGTCGCTATATACATAGGCAGTTCTATTTTGATATTACTGAAGTAAGTATAAGCTATTTATATCCTTTTTTGCTCTCATAATCACGAAACTGGGAGTATCGTCGGTAGAATTCAATTCATTTAGGTCAATAAGGCAAAAAATGCAGCAGAAGAAAGTGCTTGTTTTGAATGGTACCTCTGAGGTCGGCAAGGCCTACTGTAGAGAACTCGTACAATCTGGTTATATTCCTGTCGCACTGTCGAACAACTTGGAAGCGGGCTATCAACTCGTTGAAACTGATCCCCAGATTCGTTTTATAGAATCACGATTAGAAAACCCAGATGATTACGAAATACTGCTATCTCAACTACCAAGCTTCATCAGACCGATTGATCACATCATTGTTTTACATGATCACACGACTTTCATAGATAAAGCCGATAGCCCCGCACAGTGGCAATACTCAACGCAGAAAATCCTTACACAACCAGCGACGCTATTAGCCTCATTACATCACTTCACTGAAGTCCAATCTTGCACTTTAGTGATCAACCGCAATCAAAATGTGTCGGCAGTACAGTCATCATTGCTACATGCACTTGTACATTATGCACAAAAAACAGCGCTTCACCCTGATACACAATGCCGAATAAACTGTGTGGAATACGATGTCTCAACCATCCCTGATTCAGATGCCATCAACATGTGCTTACATACTATGCAGGGCTCAGAATCTATGCGAGGAAAACACTTTAATCTGTAATCTCTACTGGTACTAAATAATGTTTACGACATATTGATTCTTACCAATGTCGATGGATATGGGCAAAGAAGCGTCTTGCATCGATAATTTAAACTGCCAGTAAAAATGATCTAAATCAATTTTATCTACGTTAATATCACGGGTATTTATTTTTACAACAGGCTTACCTGTATCATTTTCTGAGATTGTATAGATATTAACAATGACAGCCTCATCATCCGTTACATGTTTCACTTTAAATTGCGACAAATTATCTGGCGTCTCACATATTTCATTATTCAAATAGCACGTAACCTTGGCGGCCTCTAACGCTTTTTGGTCATAGAATTCTGCCGTTCTCCAGAAGAAGGCAGACAGTAAGATTCCCATCATTACAAGGATTTGCGTTAATCTCCCTCGCGTCAACTTTTCTGCTGGCATTATTTCTCAACTCCATTGCTACCTAGCTCAAACTTTTTAAAGAATGTTACTCAAGCGTAAACACTTTGTGTGATTACGGGTATGAATCATCAATATTCTCACGTATTATAATGGATGTTACACCTTGTTACACTGCGGTTGAATTTACGTTTCTATTCACGATTCAAATTAATAATCAGTGTATCAAGATAATGCGCTTTTCTGTGTAAGTATTTCAGGCAGAAAAACGTTATGTAGTGGATAAAAACTGAGTGGAAGCAAGGAAGATGAATCAAACAACACAGCTTGAACAAAGCTACAACTATACTGTGGTTCGTCAATTCACCATCGCGACAATATTGTGGGGAATTGTAGGTATGGGTGTTGGGGTCTTAATTGCAGCGCAACTGCGATGGCCCGAGCTGAACTTTGACACCCCTTGGCTGACGTATAGTCGCCTTCGCCCACTGCATACTAATGCAGTGATATTTGCCTTTGGTACTAGTGCCCTGTTTGCAACCTCGTATTATGTTGTACAGCGTACCTGTCAAACCCGCCTTTTCGGGGGACCTTTGGTCGCGTTTACCTTTTGGGGCTGGCAAGCCATCATACTTCTCGCGGCAATTACTTTACCTCTCGGGATAACATCCGGTAAAGAATACGCAGAGTTAGAGTGGCCTATCGACATTCTTATTGCTGTCGTTTGGGTTTCCTATGCTGTGGTGTTCTTTGGAACGATGATCCTCAGGCGTACCTCCCACATCTATGTTGCTAACTGGTTCTTCGGTGCTTTTATTCTGACGGTTGCTGTCTTACATATCGTTAATAGCATGGCGATTCCCTTGAGCATGAGTAAGTCTTACTCGATGTATTCAGGTGCAGTCGATGCCATGATCCAGTGGTGGTATGGGCACAACGCCGTTGGGTTCTTACTGACCGCTGGATTCTTAGGGATGATGTACTACTTCGTTCCGAAACAAGCTGGACGCCCAGTCTATTCTTATCGATTATCTATCGTTCACTTTTGGGCCCTTGTTTCACTGTATATTTGGGCTGGTCCTCACCACCTTCATTACACGGCATTACCCGATTGGACACAGTCTCTAGGTATGGTGATGTCACTGGTGTTATTCGCGCCTTCATGGGGCGGAATGATCAACGGTATCATGACGTTATCTGGTGCGTGGCATAAACTAAGATACGATCCTATCCTTCGCTTCCTTATTGTGTCGCTCTCTTTCTACGGTATGTCTACGTTTGAAGGTCCGATGATGGCAATCAAGACGGTCAACGCCCTATCCCACTATACCGATTGGACAATAGGACACGTCCACTCCGGTGCGTTAGGTTGGGTTGCGATGGTATCGATTGGTTCTGTTTATCACTTAGTGCCTAAGTTGTGGAACCAAGAGCGCATGTACTCTATCAAGCTTATTAATATCCATTTCTGGTTAGCGACCGTCGGTACTGTACTTTATATCGTCGCAATGTGGATCTCGGGTGTGATGCAAGGTTTGATGTGGCGAGCAGTCAATACAGACGGTACCTTGACCTATAGCTTTGTTGAGTCACTACAGGCATCTTACCCATTCTACTTCGTCCGATTTGTCGGTGGTTTTATCTTCCTAACAGGCATGCTGTTGATGGCGTACAACACGTACAAAACCATCGCTGCACCAAATGCTAGCCTGAAAGCCGTTGAGCAAATTTAAGGAGTCGATGATGAGTTCAAATAACAATAATCGTCATGACATTGTGGAACGTAATGTCGGACTGTTAGCGATACTAATCATTATCGCTATCAGTTTCGGTGCGCTTGTTGAGATCACGCCACTAATGTTCCAAAAGCAAGTCACTCAACCCGTTGACAACTTGCGCCCATATACAGCCCTAGAAATGGAGGGCCGCGATGTCTACATTCGTGAGGGTTGTAATGTCTGTCATAGCCAAATGATTCGTCCGTTTCGTGCTGAAACCGAGCGTTATGGTCACTACTCTCTAGCAGGAGAAAGCGTTTGGGAGCACCCATTTTTGTGGGGTTCAAAACGTACTGGACCAGACCTCGCTCGTGTTGGTGGACGTTACTCTGATGACTGGCACCGTGTTCACTTAATTGACCCTCGTGCAGTGGTTCCAGAGTCAAATATGCCAGGCTTCCCTTGGCTAGAAGAGAACCAGCTTGACGGTAAATTAACGGGCAAGAAGCTTGAGATTTTCAACACGCTAACGAAAGGTCGCTGGCAAGTTGATGAAGAAGGCAATCAGCAACCGCTTTATTCAGCAGAAGAAATTGCGGGAGCGGCTGATGCAGTGAAAGGCAAAACCGAAATGGATGCCGTTATTGCTTACCTTCAGTCTCTTGGCCATGCAATGAAATAGGAGTGACGAAGATGGATATCGGAACAATTCATGGCATCTGGACATTGGTCCTCTTCGTTAGCTTTATCGGCATTGTCTGGTGGGCTTATAACAAGCGTCAGAAAAGTCGCTTTGAAGAAGCAGCGAACCTAATCTTTGCCGACGAGGAACAACACAAAGCTGCTAGCGCTTCAAGGAAAGGAGAAACCAACTAATGACCACATTTTGGAGTGTTTGGATTTCGGTCATCACCTTGGGCTCGTTAGCAGGTATTGCTGCGCTGCTTTATTGGTGTACAAAAGACAAAATGGGCGTCGAAGAAGGCGACGATATGGGTCACGAGTATGATGGCATACGGGAGCTAAACAACCCGTTGCCTAAATGGTGGTCCTATATGTTTTGGGGAACGCTCGTATTCGCGATTGTTTATCTGATACTTTTCCCAGGTTTAGGCAATTTTAAAGGTGTTCTTAATTGGCAAAGCTCGGATCAAGCAGTTACGACATTAGAGCAATCTCGTGTCTCAATCGCCGATGCACAAGCGAATAAACGACCTGACCAATATGCAAAAGAGCTCGATGTTGCTAATGCACATTTTGGTGAGACATTTCAGCGCTTGGCTTACACGGTAGGAACTGACCAATATAGAGAGCTTGAAGTGGTTGCGCGCGATCCTGAAGCTATCAAAGTTGGTCAGCGTTTATACTTACAGAACTGCGCACAATGCCATGGTTCTGATGCTCGTGGACAAGCAGGCTTTCCTAACCTAACGGATAATGCTTGGCTCTATGGTGGAGAAGCAAGCACTATTAAAGAGACGCTAATGCATGGTCGAGTCGGTCAAATGCCCGCTTGGAAAGAAACGCTAAGTGAAATTGCTGTAGAAGAAATCGTTAGCTATACGCTAAGCCTATCAGGACGTAAAGTAAACACGAGAGAAGCGGCCGGCGGTCAAAGACGCTTTGTGGTGTGTGCAGCCTGTCACGGTACAGATGGTAAAGGTAACCCTGCTTTTGGTGCGCCGGATCTTACGGATGATGTATGGCTTTATGGCGATACCCGTGCAGACGTGGAGCAAACGATTCTTTATGGCCGTCAGGGCGTTATGCCAGCATGGAAAGATATATTAGGTGAAGATAAGCTTCATTTGATTTCTGCCTATGTTTGGCAGCTCAGTAATCCAGCAGACTAATGAGTAAATAACAATATCAACAAGTAGTTAAACATTTGTTTCAAAAGTTTGAAATTGATGCTACTAAAATAAATTAAGCCCCTGTAAAATGGGGCTTAATTCGTTTTTATAGGGAAATACTTGTTATGAAAGAGGCTTGGTATAAGCAGTTTTGGCCTTGGTTTCTCATCGCCCTTCCCGCATCAGCTGTTATCGGTTCTCTGGTTACCGTGACCATCTTTAGTCAAAACCAAGTATCCCTCGTGGCTGAAGATTATTACAAAAAAGGCAAAGCAATTAACCTGGATTTATCACGAATACGCCTTGCTGAGTCTCAACAGATTGAAGCATGGGTAAACTTCGATACGCAAAGCGGCAGCATTATGCTCAATAAAGGAAAACTAGACGCCTACCCAACCCTAAGAGCAACCTTCACTCATCGAACATTGGCCGATAGGGATTTTGTCCTGATGATGAATGCTGATGCTTCTGGTACCTATCGATTTACCACTGACGCTGAGATTTCTGGACCATGGTTTGTTGAAATCGAACCTTTCGACAGCACGTGGATGATCCAAAACAAGATTCACTTTCCAGCGAGTCGCTCTGCTGTCCATAAGGTGGATTAATGACAGATGGTTGTTATCATTGTGGAGATCCGATCCCATCAAATAGTGATTTTAAAGTCGAAATTCTCGGGCTAACCCGAGAAATGTGCTGTCCAGGCTGCGAAGCGGTTGCATCTACCATTGTTGCCAGTGGCTTAATATCCTATTACGAATACCGTACAGAAAAAGCAGACAAAGCCGACTTAGTCCCTGATGCCTTAAAGAGCTTACAGCACTATGACCTTGAAGAGGTGCAGCAAGACTTTGTTATAGGAGAAGATAAACAAAAAGAGGTGACACTGTCACTAGAAGGTGTCACTTGTGCTGCTTGTGCATGGCTTATTGAGAAGAAACTTTATGGTCTCGATGGTTTAACAAAGGTTGTCGTCAATACAACAACTCATCGTGCGGTGATTGGCTGGAACAACGATAAACTCCCTTTAAGTGTTATCCTCGAAGCCATTCAATCGCTTGGCTATCATGCTGCTCCTTTTGCTGCTGATTCACAAGAACAGCACTATCAAAAAACGATGAAGCAATATCTTTACCGAATAGGTATTGCCGGCCTTGCAACGATGCAAGTGATGATGATCGCTGTAGCCCTCTACTTTGAAGTTTTCAGTGACCTTGATGCTGAGTTTAGACAGTACTTTCGTTGGGTTAGCCTTGTGTTTGCCACCCCAGTTTTACTCTATTCCGCATTACCTTTTTATCTCAATGCATGGCGTAATATTCGGGCAAAAAGCCTTGGTATGGATGTTCCCGTTTCAATCGCTTTGTTACTGGCTTACTTTGCAAGTTTGTTTGCGACCGTAAAAGGTAATGGCGAAGTGTTTTTTGAATCTGTCGCTATGTTTACCTTCTTCCTATTACTTGGGCGCTTCTTAGAAATGCGAGTGCGTCGTCAAGCAGCGGCAGCCAGTGCAAACCTACTCAAATTGATTCCCGCGATAGCCACCTTATCTTCGGGTAAAGAAATTGCAGCAAAGCTCCTCAAGCCATTGGATACTATTCGGGTCTTACCGGGCGAGCGTATTCCTGCAGACGCTATTATTGTCAGTGGTAACACTGAAATCGATGAAGCAATGCTGAGTGGCGAGTCAGCCCCTGTCAAAAAGGGTGTTGGTGACCAAGTCTATGCCGGCACTATTAATGGTGACGCGAATATTGGGTGCGAAATCAATCGTGACATCAAACACTCGATGATTAATACCATTGTGAGATTGCAAGATGAGGCTCAACAGTCAAAGCCTAAAATCGCAGAGCTTGCTGATCTTGTTGCGCGTTACTTTGTCATCGGCATTCTCACTATTTCAGCTATTACTTGGTTGTATTGGCATCAACACCAGCCAGAAGATGCCTTTTGGATAATGTTATCTGTTCTTGTTGCCACCTGCCCGTGTGCTTTATCCCTTGCAACGCCGACAGCATTGACATGCGGCACTTCTCGCATGAGCAAGCAAGGGCTCCTTGTTCGCAAAGGGCATGTTATTGAAACGCTCTGTCACATCAATCATATTATTCTTGATAAGACGGGGACTTTAACGGAAGGCAAAGTGAGTGTAGTGAAGGTTCACCATTTCGATGACATCATCAGTGAACAAGATAGTAAATCCCTCGCAGCTGGACTTGAGCAGTACGCCAACCACCCAATTGCGCATGCCTTTTCGACATGGTTTGACCCTCAAGTACAGTTTACCAATGTGTCGAATTCTATCGGTGAAGGTTTATCAGGTACTTTGCAAACCTCGCCTTTAAACAGTGCTCAGCACCCATCAACATTACCGACTGAGGGTGAATGGAAAATTGGGACGTGGCATTTTGTTACCCATGAGCAAGAGTGCCCCAACGCTGATGTACAAGTATGGTTGAGCTACAACGGGCGTATCATTGCAGGTTTCGAACTTGATGACCCTATTCGTACTGAAAGCTACCAACTCATCAACGCCATGCACGAAGCTGATATCCAAGTCACCATGCTTACAGGGGATCATTCATCTGCCGCGACTCGTACTGCCCATTCACTGGGTATTGAGCGTGTACATGCGGGAGCCTCACCGGCAGACAAACTGGATTACTTACAAAACATGCCTGAAGGTAACGTGACCTTGATGATCGGTGATGGTGTTAATGACGCACCTACATTAGCTGGGGCTCACCTTTCTGTTGCTATGGGCGGCGGTACTGATATCGCCAAGTCTTCTGCTGATATCGTTTTATTAGGTGACCGTCTCGATAAAATTCTCGCAGCCAAAACCATTGCGAAACGTACCCGAGATACAATTAGACAAAATCTAATGTGGTCCTTGGGGTACAACGCCGTTATTTTGCCATTGGCTGTAGCCGGTCATGTTGCGCCTTACATTGCTGTCTTCGGTATGTCGGCAAGCTCGCTGATTGTCGTGACCAATTCACTTCGGCTTATGAAATAAGGCTTATTAACGTAATGGAAAGTATTTACCTACTCATCCCCATCGCGATCGTACTGGTAGCCATTGCTGTTGCCATTTTTCTATGGGCAGTAAAGTCTGATCAATTTGAAGATCTTGATCGCCAAGGCTATTCCATTTTATTTGATGAGAAAGCCAAAGCATCAAACAACCGAGTGTTAAATGACAAAGAGCCTACAAGCGATGGACAAGCCAACGACAAGGATAACGCCGATACATCAATACGCATGGCGGAAGTAAGTACGAAACAGGACAACAGTAGCCAATGAATGCAGACTGGCTAGCAGCCTTTACGATTGGAATATTAGGTGCAGGACATTGCCTTGGTATGTGTGGCGGTATTGCCGCCGTCATTACAACAGGGATGGGGCAAAAACAATCACAACGTTGGCTGTATATTTTGCTTTACAATACAGGTCGATTATTCTCATACGGTATAATAGGTGGGATTTTTAGCGGGATCATTGCCAATATGGGGCATTTAACAAATGCATTCCCATGGTTAGTAGCACTTAGGCTATTTGCTGCCGTAATGATGCTGATCCTCGCACTTCACCTTGCTCAACTATGGCAGGGACTGGTGCTTATTGAGCGACTAGGAGCATGGATCTGGAAGCCTATCGCACCATTAGGACAAAAACTCCTCCCCCTTCGTTCGCCATTTCATGCCCTGCCCTTTGGCTTCATATGGGGATGGCTGCCCTGTGGTCTTGTCTATTCAACCTTAAGCCTTGCAGCATTGAGCGGCTCGACGCATGGCGGAGCCGCCACCATGTTTGCCTTTGGCATGGGGACACTTCCTGCTATGTTAGGAATTGGAGCGGTTGCCGATCAGCTACAAACACTGTTAAAAGCAAGCGCATTCAGGCGCATAAGCGCCACTCTTCTTGCTCTCTATGCCATTCATACCGCCTATATTGCAATCAAGATGATGTAAAAAAATGGTCATACCCCATTTTAATGTGGTAAAATTTTGACTTATATCAAATTGGTTATGCAGGCTTATGATTTCAGACAAACTCTCTACCAAAAGAATTCAGTCGGGTGGTTGTGCCATCCATTGTCAGGATTGTAGTATCAGTCAGCTATGTATTCCTTTTACATTGAATGAATCTGAACTCGATCAACTTGACCAGATCATTGAACGTAAAAAGCCTATACAGAAAGGACAGGAGCTATTTAAAGCAGGTACAGAGTTAAAGTCTTTGTATGCCATTCGCTCTGGTACCATAAAAAGTTATACGATTACAGAGCAAGGTGACGAGCAGATCACTGCATTCCACTTAGCTGGCGATCTTGTCGGTTTTGATGCTATTACAGACATGTCTCACCCTAGTTTTGCACAGGCTCTTGAGACATCAATGGTATGTGAAATCCCATTTGAAATTCTTGATGATCTTTCTGGTAAGATGCCTAAATTACGTCAGCAGATCATGCGTTTGATGAGCAACGAAATCAAAGGCGACCAAGAAATGATTCTTTTGCTCTCTAAAAAGAACGCTGAAGAACGCTTGGCTGCATTTCTCTATAACTTGTCGACACGCTTTTCTCAACGAGGTTTCTCTCCTAGAGAATTCCGTTTAACCATGACGCGCGGCGACATCGGTAACTATCTTGGCTTAACTGTCGAAACAATTTCACGATTACTTGGCCGCTTTCAGAAGTCTGACATGCTATCGGTGAAAGGCAAATACATCACTATCAATGATCATGATGAGCTAGCAAGACTTGCTGGTAACGGCGGCACAAAAGAGTAGCGCTCTCGCCTTAATGATTTATTGAACAAGAAGTGACCTAAATGTTATGCATTAGGTCACTTTTTTTTCGAAACGTGCTCAAATACTCTGCTAAACTACCGTAATTGCGTTAAAGTAAAGTTAAATACTTACGCGCGAGGATGCAGTTATGAGTAAGTTTAACAAGATCTTAGTAGTTATTGATCCAGCTTCAGACCATCAGCCAGCGCTCTCTCGAGCTCTCCACCTGGCTGAGAAATGTCCAGATACTTCCATCACTCTATTCTTAGCAATCTACGACTTTAGCTATGAGATGACATCAATGCTTTCAGTTGATGAACGGTCTGCCATGCGTAAAGGTGTTATACAACAACGGGAAGCTTGGTTAGAAGAGCTCATCGAGGAACCTCGTCAAAACGGTGTTGATATTCAGTTGAATGTGGTTTGGCATAATCGCCCCTATGAGTCGATTGTCGCTCATGTCATCACACAGCAGCATGACCTATTGATTAAAGCAACTCACGAGCATGATACGCTAGGCTCCATTATCTTCACGCCAACTGATTGGCATTTATTAAGAAAATGCCCTTGCCCGGTACTGATGGTGAAAGAGCACTGCTGGCCAGAGAACAGTAAGATTATTGCCGCTGTTAATCTAGCCTCTGACAACGAGGATCATGACAACCTGAATGATAAAATCGTTAATGAAGCTAAATGTTTTGCTGAAACACTAAACAGCGAGCCAGTTTTGCTTAATACCTACCCTGCTACCCCCGTCAATATCACCATAGAGCTCCCTGAATTTGATCCCGCATCATACACTGATGCCGTGCGTGGCCATCACCTCACGGCGATGAAAGCACTACGCCAAAAGCATGGCATGCCAGAAGAGCAAACTCGCGTTGAAGAAGGATTAGCTGAAGATGTTATTCCCGATGTAGCCAAACAACTCGACGCGGAGCTTGTCATCTTAGGTACGACGGGGAGAACGGGGTTATCAGCCATTTTTATTGGTAATACTGCTGAGCACACTATCGATAAATTGAACTGTGATTTACTTGCTTTAAAACCTCCGGGTTATATCAGCCCGCTAGATCCTAAGATACATAACTCATGAATTTAGACATTTTCTAAGTTGCTCTGCCAAAAGCGTCAAAATACCATTACGCAGAGACAAAAAAACCAAGCGATTGCTTGGTTTTTTATTCAGGCTTAAAGGTAAACCTTAGGATTAAACGTTGGTCACGTCGATAAACATCGATTCATCAATTTCAATATTGGTCGATGAAACCGTCGCTTCATTAAACGCGTACTCTTCTCTGTTTCCTTCTCTATCCAGAGGTAAGTTAACAAAATCAAAGAGTTCACGGTCAGCTAGCTGACTTGGGCTAACATTTTGAATAGACTTGAACACGGCATCAACACGACCCGGTGTTTTCTTATCCCAATCAATCAGCATCGCTTTAATCGATTGTCGTTGTAGGTTTTCTTGAGAACCACATAGGTTACAAGGAATGATTGGAAACGCTTTATGTTCAGCGTACTTAATCAAGTCTTTTTCACGACAATACGTTAGTGGTCTGATAACAACATTACGACCATCATCAGAGCGCAGCTTAGGCGGCATCGCCTTCAAACGTGAACCGTGGAACATGTTTAAAAACATCGTTTCAACGATATCATCAAGGTGGTGACCAAGTGCAATCTTAGTCGCGCCAATTTTCTCTGCAAACGAGTAAAGTGTGCCACGGCGTAAACGAGAACAAAGACCACATGTTGTCTTGCCTTCAGGCACTTTCTTTTTAACCACAGAATACGTATCCTTATCAACGATATAATAAGGGATATTAAGCGTCTTAAAGTACTCTGGCAAAATGTGCTCTGGGAAACCCGGCTGCTTTTGATCTAAGTTAACCGCGACAACCTCAAATTTGATTGGTGCTGCTTTTTGCAGTCCCAATAAGATATCAAGCATCGCAAATGAATCTTTACCACCGCTGATACACGCCATTACCACATCATTTTCTTCAATCATGTTGTAATCGATAATAGCATTACCAACATTTCTCCTTAGGCGTTTCTGGAGTTTGTTGAATTCAAGTGTTTCTTTTCTTGTATCTTTTTGATTCATTGCGTCTTCTCACACCGTCGATTTTATCGACTGTAGCTTTCCTGACCGGGATTTTATAGGCCGTGGATTATACTTGGTTTATTCGATGATGGAAATGAACAAGTCATCCTAACGCACCTTTAAGGTATAACTGTCACTTCAACACTGCTTTTTGATTTCTCATTCTCAGTGAGAAATACGAACTAATTAACTGATCCTCTTAAATTTTTTGTCGTCAATTGTTCTATTCCTCTATACTCTTTATGGCTTAACTGGTTTGCATCTAGCGTTGAATTAAGCAAAAACCAATGGCGCTATAAGCATGAAATCATCTCAATACCGTTAGGAGCAACAACATGGCCTATGAATCCCTTTGCCAGCACTTCATCAAAATATCTCGATTTGAACATTTAGCGGCAATCTGCGGTTGGGACCAAGCCGCTGTCATGCCAACTGGCGGGCAGCAAGCTCGTTCAGAAGCAATGGCTGAATTAACCAAATTACGTCATCAACTACTGAATAGTAGTTGTTTAGCCGATTGGTTTGCCGCCGCCGATGAACAAGACTTATCGTTAAGTGACCAAGCCAACTTACGTGAAATGCGCCGTGTTTGGGTGCAAGCGACACTTTTACCTGAGCGCCTAGTCGAAGCTCAATCACTTGCTGGCTCTCGCTGTGAGCATGCTTGGCGAACTCAACGCCCTGCTAACGACTGGGAAGGCTTTAGAAAGAACTTGACTGAAGTAGTTACCTTGTCACGTGAGGAAGCGCAAATCAGAGCAGAACACAACGGCGTCTCCCGCTATGATGCCATGCTCAACCTCTATGAACCGGGTACAACAACAGCCAGCCTCAACAATCTATTCGATGATGTGAAACAATGGCTGCCGACACTCGTTGAGTCCGTCACTGAAAAGCAAGCGACAAGCCCGATTATTCAGCTGCAAGGCCCTTTTGACATCGACCAGCAAACTAAGCTTGCACACAACCTGATGGAACTACTTGGGTTTGATTTCGACCATGGTCGCCTTGATACCAGTGCTCATCCATTCTGTGGTGGAGTGCCTAGCGATGTGCGTATCACGACGCGCTACGATATTAATGATTTTACCTCAACCCTCATGGGTGTCATCCATGAAACAGGTCATGCTCGTTACGAACAGGGTTTACCCTCTACATGGGCTGGTCTTCCTGTGGGTGAAGCCCGCTCGATGGGTATTCATGAATCACAAAGTTTATTCTTTGAAATGCAGCTATCTCGGCACCCCGCCTTCGTTGAATCACTTTCACCTAAGGTTAAGCACTTTTTCTCTCGCAAAGAAGACAGCGCACTGTCAGTCGATAATCTTATCAAGATCAATAACCGTGTCGAACCCGGTTACATTCGTGTTGACGCTGATGAAGTCACCTATCCTGCTCATGTCATTCTTCGATACGAGATAGAACGCGATTTAATCAACGGTAGTCTGGAAGTTGACGATCTTCCAGAGGTGTGGGACCAAAAGATGCAACATTACCTTGGTCTTTCAACCAAAGGGAACTTCACCAATGGCTGTATGCAAGATATCCACTGGACAGATGGAAGTTACGGATATTTTCCAAGTTATACACTCGGAGCCATGTATGCAGCACAATTTATGGCTGCAATGAAGAAAACAGTGAACGTTGATTCTGCGATTCGTAGCGGCGATCTGTCCCCTATTTTTTCTTGGTTATCAGAGAACATCTGGAGTAAAGGCAGCTTGCTAACGACAGATGAGTTAGTGAAGCAAGCGACGGGGGAAACACTGAATGCGCAGTTTTTCCAAGCGCATTTGAGAAATCGTTACCTATAATTTGGTTACTGGCATGTACTCTGTTTTTTTGCTGAGTATATGTCAAATTTATAGAGCAAATTATTCGAGTTTTTATAGAAGACTGACATATAGAATATCCGCCCCGCTATCAATGGACTACTACATCAGCATCACACGATTCAAAAATTGTATCAAGATTAAAGTTTGCCAACCAAAAAGCGAAAAAACGTTCATGCGCGAAGAAATAGGGGGTTTCACCCTTACAAGTTCTCGGTATACCTGAAGCGGTTACACTGAAGTAAACACACTCTATCGGTTTTGTAATAGCACCTTGGTTAGTACACAGAGCTTCAAGGTGCCATTTCACCTCTTTTAAGTGAGCCTGCACACTTCGGTTTCCTCTCTGATGAAAGACGCTGGTCTGACACTGCATATTATACCCTTGGATGTAATCTGTACCCTGTTCAACCGTCATACCATGTTTATCAGCCCAATAACGGAAGTTCGCCTTCAACTGGTTTTCAAACGCATCTAAAAATCCCATCTCATTTCCTCTGGCTTCTGCTGGAAATATCACGCAATAGCGTGAAGCATAATCCATTACCAGCATATACTTTTTCTTTTTAATTGAGATGCAGTCCACCACCCATTGCCACTGAAATCCATCATTGATTCTAGGATCGACATCATCGGGAAAAACAGTAAAAAGGGTGGACTCCTCAATAGTTCGGTGAGGAGCTATCTCCAGACAAGATAACTTTTTTCCATTAATGACGACAGAAAAGTGCTCCGCCGCCGCTTTTGTGCAGTTAAAAACCAACATAGCTATTATCTCTCAGCCAACAATAATGTTAGCTTCGATTCACCTGCTTCAGAGGTCAATACGGGAAACAACATTGAGTAAGGGACGGTCCAGCCAGTATTACCTACTAACACCACAGCTCTTTTCGGATTTAATTTGGAGACCTGGCCAATATACTCTTGATTGTCTTTACTGTTGATAAAACCTACCGTTTCACCAATCGCTAACTCTGCTTTTGATAGTCCCACGGCTTTATTAGATACCAAGGTTGTTTCAACATGGTCAAGATTGAGAAAGTAAAAAGGCAGAGACCATTGCTGCCCAGTATCTTGTTCACGGATAGATACCCGACTACGTCCTACCTTTAACACTGTACAAAGCACCGCTTTGTTACGCTCAGTGCAAAAATATTCAACAGCCACCCCCACTTGAATTTTTCTTTTTAAAACAGTCGTCCTCTCTGGGTCTTCAAGCACTTTTTCAATTGCTGATTTTAACCGAAATAGCTCGAAATCTGTGGCTGATTCCAGCTCGTCAAATATGTGTTGGATGTTCATAATTGGCTCTGTGTTGGTAGTGAATTTTTTGCAGTAATGCGCAACCGTTTAAGATCAGTATATTTCTGCTCTGGTTCTTCTATAGTCGTGCAAATCGTGACCGCACTATCCCTGTTATGAGTTCATGGAGATTTTCATCTTCTCGCTTTACTTTACCAATCTCCCAGTAGTTATTGAACTGGGCAATAGAATAGTTACAGTTCTCACCATCAAAATAAATACAGTGTTGACCGACAATCGCGAGCACCCATGAATACTCCTCCACGTTTTCGGTTGTGTGCTCCCATATCTGGGGTGAAGGCAGCTTAATAAAACGCCAGAAACTCTTATCCAACCCTTCCATTATCATCTCTTCATGGCAGATTATTTCGGCTAGTTTTTCATCACTATACACAGGGACTCCTTTAAATACCCTTAGAATAAGCGTGCTTTACTCAGTATACCCAATTAACTTGAAGATGCGTGTTTGAGCACCTGAAAATTATCATTTATTCGAGACGCCAGTGAGCCAGCGA
>JBHOGO010000055.1:0-31728 GCA_043421945.1 bacterium sp. HQB-150
CGCTGGTTCACTGGCGTCTCGAATAAATGATAATTTTCAGGTGCTCAAACACGCATCTTCAAGTTAATTGGGTATATACAACTTTAACAGTACACCTACTTTTTCGGTCTTGAAGTACTTTAATCTTTTAGTCGAGTTTATTGATGGATCATGCAGATGATTAGTCTGTTATTTTTGAATTTTATTTTGGATGACGCTGTTATTGACTTTTCTATGACTAGATTTTTGAAGAGGGAATTAATTTCTACAGCAACGGAAATTGCGATGGAATTCGTTTGAGGCTTGAATTTACTTGATGTTATTTCAGCTATTTTTGAACCGTAAGCACGTTATTGTTTCTTGCAAAAAGATTAACAGTAGTCGGAATTATTGATGTTTATTGGTGAGTAAGGTTATTTACGAAAGTATGTGGAGAGGATATCTCGGTATCACTATTTGGTTACAGGTTGTTTGAGAGGCGACGAAAGGAGTTATAAGTGTGCAATGAGTAACTACAAACTAAGTAAATCGTAAAGGAATCGAAGGGAAGTAATGCAAGGAATTGTATTAAATAAAGATAAACCTTACCACAACATGGCTGTTCAACACAGCCATGATATATGTGGTAAGGTTTGTTCGAATTACTTCTCTAGTTTAGCGAAGTAGTCGAAGATTACTGGTACATCGTTGTTACCAAGGCCAGCGTCAACAGCCGCTTGTAGGCTTGTCGCAGTACCTTGAGCAATTAGAGACTCAGTACCTAGCTCTTCACAAAGAGCAAGGAAGTAACCAAGGTCTTTGTTTGCGTTAGCAACAGAGAAACCTAGTTTTTCTTCGCCGTCTACAGCGTAGAACTTACAGAACTGCATGAACGGAGAGTTCGAAGGACCAGCTGACATGATGTCAAACAGTTGCTGACCGTCAACACCAGCGCGTTGAGCAACAGCGAATGCTTGAGACATAGTTGCAACAGTAGTCATACCCATGAAGTTGTTCACAAGCTTAGTAACGTGACCAGAACCTAGAGCACCTAGGTGGAATACGTTTTCGCCTTGCTCTTCAAGAACAGGTTTAACTTTGTTGAAAGTTTCCATGTCGCCAGCAGCCATGATGTTCAGAAGACCATCTTTAGCGTGTGCAGGAGTACGACCTAGAGGAGCATCGATCATACCAGCGCCTTTAGCAGCTAGGTCAGCACCGATTTTCTTAGTAGAAGCTGGGATAGAAGTACCGAAGTCAACTAGTACAGCGCCTTCTTTAATACCAGCTAGAACACCGTCTTCACCGTAAACGATTTTTTCAACAACTGCAGACGTTGTTAGACAAAATTGAACGATGTCACTTGCTGCAGCTAGTTCTTTAGCTGAAGTGAAAGCTGTAGCATTACCACGATCAGTAACACGAGCAACAGCATCAGCGTTAAGATCCATTACATTTACGTGGTAACCACGAGTTTGTAGGTTCTCAACCATGTTGCCGCCCATAAGGCCAAGGCCAATGAAACCAATTACTGGTTTGGTCATATCTAGCTCCTAAATATAAATATTATTGTATGACTATATGGGCCTAAATATATACCGATTCAAAAACTAATGCAATTGTAGAGTGCTCTGAAACTATCACTTAGCTTCAAATATTTGATCTGTGATTGAATTTCAGCGTTTAACCTGTCTAAATCTCGAACTTTCTTAGATGTAAAGGTAACCAGCCTGAGATGAGTATAGTGAAATTCACTAATCTCGTAATGATACTTTTAGCGATGTTACCCAGATATAGTCACTCTGGGTCAGCATAGGCAAAATCAGAGTGAAAAATAATGAATACTGATCAGTTGATTACGATGTTATGTGCCATGAGTTGCAATGCGGTAAAGATGGTACACCTTTATATAGAGTAAAAAAGCGATCTCACACGATGTATTAGTAAGTGCCTGTGGCATTCGAAATATTCAGGCTAAGCATGGAAAAGCTATTTGTCGTCACATCGCCAGTTGGCTTAGTGCGATATGCTATTGAGAGTGTTCGATTTGTACTATGAAACAAAGGAATAGTGAATAGGATCACCGTGTGGATCGGTGACAGGAGGTTGCATTGAAGAAAACTGCGGACATTTTAGTCGTTGGTGCTGGTATTGTCGGCCTGTCGACGGCAAGGGAAATACAAACCCAATATCCAGATCTTTCGGTTATTGTTGTTGATGCGGAGAAAGGGCCTGCGATGCATCAGACTGGGCATAATAGCGGCGTCATTCATGCCGGTGTTTATTATACTCCTGGTAGTAAAAAAGCGGAATTTTGTAAACAAGGCAACAAAGATATAAAAAGTTACTGTGATGAGAAGTCAATAAAGTATTTTGAATGCGGAAAACTACTGGTTGCTACGAACGAAGATGAGTATGCGCGTCTTGATGGTTTAGCAGATAGAGCGGCTAAAAACAGTATACACATTGAGTGTCTTAATGCCTTCGACCTCCATCAGTTTGAGCCAAATATTGTTGGTGAAGGTGCTATTTTTGTACCGAGTACGGGTATTGTGAACTATGCAATCGTCGCTGAACAAATCGCAAAAGACATATTGAATAATGGTGGAAGTATTTATTATGGGCAACCACTAACGGCGATCAATGAAGACGAAGGTGGGGTGACATGTCAATGCGGAGGTCTGACGATTTCTGCAGGAAAGTTAGTCGCGTGTGCAGGGATAAACTCTGATAAGGTCGTTGCCATGCTTGGGCATGAACCCAATTTTCAAATGGTCCCATTTCGGGGGGAGTATTATCGGCTACCTGATCGACATCGACAGCTAGTACGTCATTTAATCTATCCAGTTCCTGACCCAAACTTGCCTTTTTTAGGGGTTCACCTGACCCGTATGATCGATGGTGAGGTAACTGTCGGTCCAAATGCAGTCGTTAACTTCTCACGGGATGGCTATGCTCGTTGGGCGTTTAGTTTTAATGATAGTCTTGAGATGTTTGGTTATAAGGGCTTCCAGC
This sequence comes from bacterium sp. HQB-150, assembly GCA_043421945.1. Taxonomy (GTDB): domain Bacteria; phylum Pseudomonadota; class Gammaproteobacteria; order Enterobacterales; family Vibrionaceae; genus Thaumasiovibrio. Next base: position 2,974 of record JBHOGO010000055.1, read on the forward strand.
ATTTGATTAAAAACCATTGGCAATCTGCACTCCAAGAGTTAAAAAACAGTGTTTGGAAGCGGGGGTATCTAGAGCAAGTTCAAAAGTATTGCCCTGATCTTACCCTTGATGATTTAGAGCCGCACCCAGCAGGTATTCGCGCGCAAGCTGTTGGTGAACAAGGCGAGCTAATTGACGATTTTCTTTTTCATCATACTCCTCATTCTGTTGTGGTTTGCAATGCACCTTCACCAGCAGCGACATCCTGCTTTCCCATTGCTCGTTATATTGTCAGTCAGTTAGAAATCACAGCATAGTCGGTGTGGGAAGGAGAGAGAATATGTCTTTCTCTCTCTTTCATTTTACTGGTAGCATGTGGCTATTATCGATGAATGAAAGTAAAAAGCAGGAGCTTATGTCGTTAACAATTTGGGTTGATGCTGATGCGTGCCCTAACCCTATTAAAGCAATTCTTTTTCGTGCTGCCGAACGTAAGCAGATTCCATTGGTATTGGTCGCTAACCATCATATTAATGTCCCGCCTTCGCCATATATCCGTACATTGCGTGTCGAGTCTGGTTTTGATGTTGCCGATGATACCATTGTAGAAAAGCTACAAGCGGGTGATATGGTTATTACGTCGGATATCCCACTCGCTAATGACGCGATTGATAAAGGGGCTGCTGTATTGACTCCCCGTGGCGAAGTCATGGATAAATCAAATATAAAGCAGCGATTACAAATTCGTGATTTTATGGATACGATGCGTAGTAGTGGTGTACAAACGGGTGGGCCAAGTGCACTGAATCAAGCTGATAAAATGGCATTTGGAAATCAGTTAGATGCCTGGTTGCAAAAAAATATTCAAAAAAGTAGCTAAAAGAGGTCGAATAAGGCAGGAAAAATGTGATCTTTTACGTTCACAGCCTGACTTTACGCCAAGGTTTACGTATAATCCGCGCTCTTGCGAAACAACACAAAGAGAATATCACCATGATCAAAATCGGTCAGCATAACCGCCTTCGCGTTTCTAAATTGGTAGACTTCGGCCTCTTCTTGGATGGTGGCGAGGATATTGGCAATATTTTACTACCAAAAAAATATGCGCCAACAGATGCTGAAATTGGTGATGTATTAGAAGTTTTCATCTATTTTGATTCGCAAGACGAAATTATTGCGACAACTCAAACACCATTAGCTAGTGTTGGAGAATTTGCCCTATTGAAAGTTGTCGGTGTTAACAGCATTGGTGCTTTTGTCGATTGGGGGCTAGATAAAGACTTGCTCATTCCATTTAGTGAGCAACGCTGTCGCCTAGAAGAAGGCAAGTCAACGCTGGTACGCTTGTATACGGATCGCGCATCTGGTCGTATTGTTGGTACAAGCAAGTTCAATAAATTCTTGGACACAACACCTGCGACCTATAAACGTGGTGAGCAAGTGGAGATTCAAATCGCAGAGGTGACCGATCTTGGCTTTAAGGCCATTATTAATCATCAACACTGGGGTTTGATCTTTAAGACAGAGTCGTTTGGTAAGCTATTTATCGGTAAGCGCCTAAAGGCTTTCGTAAAAAATGTTCGCCCAGATGGAAAGATTGATCTCTCACTGCAAAAGTTAGGTAAAGGGAAGGTTGATGACCTTTCTGATAAGGTTTTGCAAACGTTAGAACGTAAAGGCGGTTACATTCCTCTAAGTGATAAATCGTCTCCAGAAGCGATTTTTCAAGAGTTTAGAACCAGTAAAGCAACATTCAAAAAAACAATTGGTGGCCTGTACAAACAGGGACTTATTTTGATTGAACGCGATGGTATTCGATTAAACGTTTAGTCTTATTTATAATCGACACTAAAGTTTTGATACAAAATAAAGATTAATATTAACGCCGCAACCATAATGGAAGCGGCGTTTTTGATCGCCTTGTTAGCTCAGTAAATTGTCAAACAATTCAACGGTGACCGTGTCACCAATGTCGACATACCCTCGCTCTCGCTCCAGTACGACAAAGCAATTTGAAGCCGCCATTGAACTAAATGCACCACTGCCTTGATCACCGGTAGTTGAAACGACGAGTTGGCCAGATTGGTTCGAAAGACGTCCACGTTGAAAATCCAGACGCCCAGGACGTTTTTTGAAAGGCGTTTCTGCTGTTGCCTGTAGTTGAAGTGTTTGATAAGGCGTACTGTTATTTGATAGCTTTTCCAAAGCTGGGCGGACTAGTTGAGCAAATGTGACAAGCGCAGATACCGGATTCCCAGGTAATCCACAAAATAGCGTCTCACCAATTTTACCAAAAGCAAATGGCTTACCAGGTTTTATGGCTAGCTTCCAAAATCCGATTTCACCTATTTCATCGAGCACCTCTTTGGTATAGTCAGCATCACCTACACTTACCCCTCCTGAAGTAATGATGAGATCCGCTTGGGTAAGGGCTTTCTCAAATGCTACCTTTATCGCTGAGGGACTGTCGTTAATAATACCTAGGTCGATAGGGGTGCAATAGCTCTTTTCTAAAAGGCTTGTTATCGTATAACGATTAGAGTCATAAATTTCACCAAACTCAAGAGGTTGCCCAAGTGCTTTTAACTCATCACCTGTGGAGAAAAAAGCGACACGGGGTTGTCGAAAGACATTGACGTTTGCAATACCTAAACTTGCAAGTAGCGGGGTATGTCGTGGAGATAATCGAGTACCTCTTTCTATTACGATGTCGCCACAACGGATATCGTTTCCTGCGTATCGGACGTTATTACCGATAGGTTGTGGTTTATTCAGTGAAATAGAATCTTTACCCTCTGATTTGTCATTCGTTTTGTTGACAGTCACATGCTCTTGCATAATGACAGTGTTACACCCTTCAGGGAGTGCTGCACCTGTCATTATCCTAATACATTTACCTGATGGGACCATTTCCGTGTAGGGTTGACCAGCAAAAGCGGTGCCAATGATCTCAAATTTACTAAGGTCATCATCGTGTTTAAAGGCGTAACCATCCATCGCAGAGTTGTCAAAAGCAGGAACGTTCACAGGAGAGATCAAGTTATCGGCAATAACAAACCCAAGGGCTTCAGAAAGTGGAAGAGTGTGAGACTCAACAATTGGGTTAATACTTTTAAGTAGTAACGTAAGTCCTTCTTCCAAGCTGATAAGATCGGGGGTTGAACAGGCATCCATAGCATTTCCTTACTTTCAAAAGCCGTATTAAATAGCAGGTGTAATTTACCTGTAATACAGGTATTCTTCGTCATTATTTTCAGACCATTTTGGCACTGAATGAGATGTACTGGCAACGTGCATTTAACGCATTGGGAGGTAAAATGCCAGAATTGAGTGAATCAGCAATCAAAGTTAAGGAAGCGCTTGCGTCGCGCGGCCTTGAAACGCCGATGACTGAAGCGACGTTAGATCGTGCTGATAAAAAAGAGAAGATTGAACATCACATGAGTGAGATCTTGCAATTGCTTTCGTTAGACTTAAATGATGATAGTTTGGTAGAGACGCCGCGTCGAATTGCTAAGATGTATGTAGATGAAATATTCTCAGGTTTAGATTATCAAAACTTCCCTAAGATCACCCTTATTGAGAATAAGATGAAGTGTGATGAGATGGTTAGGGTTCAGGATATTACCTTAACAAGCACATGCGAACATCATTTAGTTACCATCGATGGCAAAGCAACGGTTGCCTATATTCCACGCGGAAAGATTATTGGCTTATCCAAGATAAATCGAATTGTAAGATTTTTTGCTCAACGACCTCAGGTTCAAGAAAGGTTGACTCAGCAAGTACTTGTTGCATTGCAAACGCTATTAGAAAGTGATGATGTTGCTGTCACAATCGACGCTACTCATTATTGTGTTAAAGCACGTGGGGTACTTGATGCAACGAGCTCTACGACAACGACAGCACTTGGTGGCTTATTCAAGAAAAGTTCGATGACTCGCGCAGAGTTCTTAAATGGAATTCGTTAAGCAACGAGGCTGAAATCATCGTGCTTACCCTTATAAACCGTCTGTTTTTCAGGCGGTTTTTTATTTTTATAGCAAGTAGAAATAAAATCCGAACTAATCTGTTATCGATAAATAGAGACTAAGGCTAGGTATGTTTCATAACTTACCTTATGGGTTGGATAGCTATTATTGCCTTGATTGATACTCCTGGGAGAGGGAAGTTATTCTATTAATTCCAATATGTTATACCTAATAACTAAAGAGAATATCTGGTGGTTTGATTTTTGCGTGCTACTTTACTGAATTAATGCCTATTTATTTGACCATTGTTTGAACTAAATGTGAAACATTGTGGTGATCATGCAAGAAAGGGATTCTATCATCGTATATATGTGACATTAGTCGAGGAGTTGACTCCAAGTAGTGTGGTATTTGTCATAAAAATGATAGTTGAGTTAAATATTTAATAAGAGATTATAACGAAATCATCCTGAATGTGACCTGTGTTGCGACCTTGAGTTCAACTTGTTAACGTTGAGGCGCAAACAAGGATTTGCTTTATACGAAGAATATTTCAGGGAATAAAAATGAAAAAGACAATTTTAGCAGTGGCAATGACTGCAGCAATGGCTTCTACTGGTGCATTAGCGGCAGAAATTTATAGTGGGGAACATGGTTCAGTAGAATTTGGTGGTCACTTACGTACCCAACTACAAAAAATAGGTGACAATGATATCAAACTGAATGCGGGCTCTTCGCGTGCTTCTATTAGTGCAGCGTATAATATTACCGATTCGCTAGATGCCCTTGGTTATGTCGAGTTTGGCTTATCTGGAAATGGTGGTGCGATTGAAAACCGTCTTCATTATACTGGCCTTTCAGGTGATTTCGGCTCAGTAAAATTTGGTCGTCAATGGACCGTAGCCGATGATTTCGGCAGTGCAGACGTGTCATATTTCTATGGTGGCCTTGGAAATACAACGACTTCATTTACTGATGGCCGTCATGATAGCTTGGTAAAATATCAAGGTGGCTTTGATGCTGTTACTATAGCAGCTGCCTATGGCTTGAGTGCAAATAGTAAAGATGATGATCAGGCAACTTTAGCTGAGTTATCAGCGAATGTTGACTTAGGTATGTTTACTATTGGCGGTGTTATTGGTACAGCTGATCATGAAACATGGGTAACAGAGGTTGATACTGCTAATGACACTTCAACTAGTTATCAAGCTGATGCTACGTATGGAACATTGCTGACTACAGTCTCATTTGATGCTTTAACAATTTTAGCCGGTGTTTCGACTCAAGCAGTTGAAGCTGGTTCTGGTATCGATGCAGAGCTAGATTCTACAGGCTATCAAATTACTGCGACTTATGACTGGAGCCCGAAAGGGACTGCATATGTAGGTTTTGAGTCTATTGAATATGATTTATCTGGTGCAATCTCAGAAAAAGAGACTGGATCAGTTGCCTATGTAGGTACAAGTTACCAGTTTAATAGTTTCTCGCTGTTCTACGTCGAGGTTGCAAAAATTGATGGGTACGCGCTGAATGTGAGTAATGACTCTGCGACTAATTTATTCGCATTAGACGAAAATGACGAAACCGCATTCGGTGCTGGTTTCCGCGTTTACTGGTAATACCTTATAGATTATTAACACTGCCACTAAATAAAGGTCAGCTTATGCTGGCCTTTTGTTCATTAAGTTGCATGTAAAGCAAAATGTAACAATGTAAACCATCTGAAGTGTTGATGTTTTATTGTTGATCTTATTTTCGATTTGTAGACCGAATTTGATTGCAGGTATCAGAAAGATAGGATAGTAATAGAGTATAGAGAATGCCCAATGGCAATAGATAATCAAAGTAAACATCGGCTAGGAATATCATGGAAGATAAAATTAGCGCTTCGGGTCGAGTATGCCAATTTAATTATGAACAGTTTTTATCTTATGCGACGAAAGATAAAATAGACTTTGGTGATGTCATCAGGGAGCTATTTGTGACATCACATCATCCAGATTTCTATTCTAATGCAATACAGCACTTATCACTTGCCTATAGTGATACTGACAATATTCTTAGGCTTATTGACTTCGCACGCCGAGAAGGGGTTATCAACCTCGATGTTATTTTACCGTACGCATTGGATGAGCAACAAGTTGATGTAATTCGTTCCCAAAGTCGTTGTCGCGTTGAAAGCCAAATCAATTATCAAGATCGCCTTCTTGTTACGATGTACGACTACTCTTAAGTTTCTGTCTTTATTTATTAGTCTTTATACGTATATATTAAGGCAATCATAAAATTTACCCTCGATATCAGTGCATTGGTTTTCGTTGAAGTGAGATTTTTATAAAGGCTTGATCGTCGTTAAGGGGATCTAAGTCAGTGATACGATCGTCACAGATAACTGCTGCATAATGTGGTAAGCCCGAAACTGCACGAATATAGCGGCGAGCTTGCGATATGTTATCAGCGTGTACGACACGGATTTTTCGAATATCGACGCCAGCTGCAATCAAGACATTCTTATCTACAACACTCTCTATACCTATAAACAGTAACCATTTATCCAACTGACTCAATGTTTTCAAAGTACGAAGTAGCATTGGCAGATCGGCAGTATTTTCAGAACTGACATGATAAGTCGACATCGAGCCGGTTTGATAGGGATTATTTCTCACTGTTGAGCCAGAAGCGATAAGCCTAGTGTTAGGTTGGTACTGAGTATATGTATGAGCGGTGTAGGTAGTCTGTTCCATAGTGACCTCTAACTGTTTTGATGTACAGTACTGTTAATGCATACAGTAGTTTTATTTTGGTCAAAGATCAAGACTCTTGAACGAAAAATCGTCTAAATACCTTTTGGTGTTACAAATTGAAATGATTTAGGTAACAGAATGTTACATTGTGATTTTTGTAGCAGATTGCTTTCAAAAATGAAGTATCATTAATGAAAGCTAATTTTTCGGATGGGTTTGATATGAAAACGATACTTTTGCCGGATTTGGTGGTAGCAAGGCGAAGAAAGCAGGCTACTGATATTCGTGTAGAACAGTTAGATAATGTCTTCTTTATTGTTGCTGAACATCGCTTCGAAGGGACAGTGCGGTCATTGAGTTCATTTAAATCGGAGCAAGATGCTCGTCGCGCTTGGGAAATTGTTGCCCAAGGACCCTATTCCGCGGCGGAAATTTCATTATCTCGTCCAACTTCTCGATTCGAAAAAGAGCATCACAATAGCGAATATACCACGCTATCTTCTGAGAAAGCCGTTGATAGTTGGTTCTATGAGCCTCCAAAGAATCCGCTAAAAGCATAAGAGTAAAAGATTGAACCACGAATATTGGCATAGCCGTTGGGCAGAAAATCGTACAGGTTTTCATCAAATTAATGTTCATCCACAGCTAGAAGCTTTCTGGCAGCGATGTAAACCAAAGCGAACTGATTCAGTTCTTGTTCCGCTTTGTGGCAAATCACTCGATATTGGTTGGCTTTGTGAGCATCATGATAAAGTCGTAGGGGTTGAGCTCAGTAATATTGCTGTCAATGCCTACTTCTCTGAACAGTTTTTAATTCCTACTGTTACTCAGGTGTCACCTCGTCATCGAATATATGAATTGGATGAATTAACCATTCACCAAACTGATATCTTCTCATTCTCACCTGAAAGTCAGTTTAATTTAGTTTACGATCGTGCTGGCCTCATTGCATTGATGCCAGAGCAGCGTGTTGAGTATGCGTCAAAACTGCTCGATTTATTAGTAACAGGCGGTAGGTTACTACTGGTCACTGTTGTTCCTAAACAACCTACAGAATTGGATAGAGCAGGGCCACCATTTTATGTTGATGACAATGAGATGAATACCCTGTTTGCTTCGGCTTCAATTCAATGTTTAGATACGATTAAGTCATCCGACAATGATCGCTTTGATGAAAAGGTATGGTTGATTAAGAAGGGCTAATGACTACTTGTTTCGTCGCATGATAGATACTGCATGCGAAAAATACGAATCGTTACTAATTAGAAAATAGCAACACCAAAGGAAGAGTACTTCACTTTGGTGTTGGACATATTTATCTAACGCAATTAGCTATACTTGATGTCGATTAAAGCCGCAGAATCAACGGCTTCTTTTATCGCAGAATCTGTATCTTCGCGACGTGCAAGCGCGACGCCTAAGCGACGTTCACCGTCTATTTCTGGTTTTGCAAATAAGCGGATCTGAGTTAAAGGTTTAGCAAGTGCTTTCTCTAGCCCCGAAAATTGAATGTCTTTTGATGTACCAGCACCAAGTATTACGGCTGATGCAGACGGACCAAGCAAGTCAATACTGCCGATCGGGAGACCAACAAAGGCACGAACGTGAAGTGCAAACTCAGAAAGATCTTGTGAGATCATTGTGACCATGCCTGTGTCATGCGGTCGTGGTGATACTTCACTGAAGATGACCTCATCACCACGAATAAATAACTCAACGCCAAATAAGCCATAACCGCCAAGGGCATTAACCACTTTTTCTGCCATCTCTTGTGCTACTTGTAGTGCTTTAGGGTTCATTGCCTGAGGCTGCCAAGATTCTCTGTAGTCGCCATCTTCTTGACGGTGACCAATTGGTGCACAAAAGTGTACGCCATCAATGGCTCTTACAGTTAGTAGGGTAATTTCGTAATCAAATTCAACAAAGCCTTCAATAATGACACGGCCAGCGCCAGCTCGTCCGCCTTCTTGCGCATAGTTCCATGCTTCTTGAATATCATCAGCAGTGCGGATGATACTTTGTCCTTTACCTGAAGAACTCATGATTGGCTTGATGACACATGGCATTCCTACACGGTGCACCGCTTCAGAAAAGTGTTCGAACTCGCTTGCGAACTCATAAGGAGAAGTTGTAATGCCGAGTTCTTCAGCAGCTAAACAGCGAATGCCTTCTCGATTCATTGTCAATTTAGTTGCGTTGGCAGTTGGAACGACGTTTAAGCCTTGTTTTTCCAATTCGACTAATTTGTCTGTCGCAATAGCTTCGATCTCTGGAACGATATAGTGAGGCTTTTCTTGGTTGATAATCGATTGTAGAGCCTCTCCGTCAAGCATATCGATGGCATAGCTGCGATGTGCAACATGCATAGCGGGCGCGTTTTCATAGCGATCTACAGCGATAACTTCAAGCCCAAGTCGTTGGCACTCTAGCGCCACTTCTTTACCGAGTTCACCCGAGCCAAGAAGTAATACTCTTGTCGCGTTTTGACTCAATGCGGTTCCTAACATATCGATACCTTTTGAACGGAGTAGATTGAAGGGCGATGATACCGAATATGTAAAAGAAGGCAAACGTTTGCGTTATTGATATGGATATTTGCTGAGATTCTAACCGTCTTGCCGATTGTATGGGCAGCTATGTCATTTCTTTGCAAGGTTTTACATAAGGGTAGGGTGCCTATAGCCAGTTTTTGTTAACGTGCGCCAAACGTAATTTATTGGGATATATAATGAAAAAGTGGGTTGTTGGTCTGATGTGCGCATTCAGTTCTATGAGCATGGCCAGTACAGGAATTGGTTTGTTTGCGGGAAACCCTTATTGGGGTGCTGAAGTAAAGATCAATCAAACACGTATTAACTTGAGTCTGGATGACCAGTTTGGTTTTGGGGTTAATCGTACCTATGGTGTCTCAAATACGCCGCTATACCTCTTTATTGGGGGGAACTATGTGGACAGACAATCAAACTCTATAGCGATAACCCCCGGTATTGGTGCAAAGATGAATGTAAGCCCGATGGTGTTTTATGCTGATGTTGGTCCTAATTTGTATTTAGATGAGTTTAACGTAAATTGGGAAGCTAAAATTGGTTTCCATGTTCTATTCTAAAGGACCTTGGTTTCAGCTTATTCAATGGTAAGCCAAAGGCTGCTTTATTATCCTTGTCTCTTTACGAGGTAGTTGATAAAGCAGCGTTCAGCTTTTGCTCAACATCTAGTGACTATCGATAACCACATACTCAAAGATAATATCTGGGTTGATTTGCTCAAGAACGAGTTGACACTCACCTAGGTAGGATATCTTTCCTCCTTGCGCTTCAACGAGGCACGCTTCGTTGATGTTTTCGATCGAGTCTCCAGCCATATTCAATTGAACGAGTGCTACCTGTAAAGGGGGTAAACTTGGATTAAAGGCGGCGTTCTCTGCATATTGTCCCGTATAAACTTCACCTTGTTTGGTTTTCAATGCAACACCAGCTAAGTTATTACTATAAGGCGCATGTGATAATGCAGCAGCACGGATGGCGCTGCTGATCAACGCAGTTTCTCCTTCCTTTACTAAGGATGGCGTTGTTTTTTCCATTAAACCGATTTTTTGGCCAAGATCGAGTGGACCGAAGCTAGCAGGTAAGTAATAGCTTAATGGTTTAGCTTCTTGCTCTGGTAAAAAGATGACGATATCACTAGCATTCGGTAGTTCATTCATGAATTGACGGCAATGGCCACAAGGACTGTAGTTGATGGCAATAGAACGAATGCCTGTTTCACCTTGAGACCAAGCATTACTGATTGCTGATTGCTCTGCATGTACAGCATTTCCCATGCTGACAGCATGGAACTCCATGTTGGCACCAAAATAGATATTCCCGGAATAGGCCTCCACAATCGCACCGACTTTAAACTCTGATACTGGCGAAAGCGAATAGGATGCAGCTAGTGGGAGCAAACATAATTTAAGCTCTTTATCTGATAGCTTACTATCATTGAGTAGATTCTCCCATTGAGATTTTGTGATACGTGATTGGACCTTTTTTTCATTAAATTCACATTTGAAAAAGGTTTGCACACTATCTGGCAATGTGGAGAGAGCTGTCTGAAAATCTACATTCATTAATCTAATCCTTAATTTAGTGAATATAGTTTAAGTAAGTAACGAATACCATGATGTGATCGTGATCACTAATGCGCAATGTAATAATCTCACTGTTACATTATTTATGTATTTTGCGACCTATATCTAGGGTGTGATTCTATCACTCAGATCAGCAACAAAATGATGATAGCAACAAGTGATGCCGTAATCTGTCTTTTATTAATACTTGGAGTCGCGGATTTTGTTGGGGGGCTCGGCAGGTGATGATCTAAGGGCGCTGTAACGGGAATTTGTGGATTCTCAATCGAGGGGCTTGTGTTTCGTTGTGATGGTCCAATCCGGTAACCAAACTCGTTGATATGGTCTATTTGTACTGTACTGAATTGCGCTAGCTTTGCGTTGATTCTTGCGATTAATGCCGATATAGGCACTATTTTGCCTTCAATATGAATAGCCAGAAGTGTGTTTGTTAAGGTGTTATAAGATATTACTTCTCCACCGTTATAACAAAGAATATCAAGAAGGTGGGCTTCTTGGCGTGTCAATGAAGTGACAACACCGTTCTCCCATACTAATTGCTTGGCGTCGAACTCAAATCGAACACCAGGAAATTGATAGCACTTATTCAGTGTGGAAATGGTCATATCTACAGCCTTCAAGTCATGACTTTATTACACCTATTAGTATAGAAGTTAAACTTAGAAACTGGGGGAAATGGTGCTCACTGGATGTAAAGAGCGCCGCTTCAAACGGTTACGTAAGTCGCGGCGGTTAACTTTTACAACTGGAATGAAGGCTGCTATCTCAGCAAGCGATGTTAATTGAATCGAAAATTGTTCGTTTATGATGCAATGGATTCTACATAACGGTATATTTTTTCGAGCAGCTTTATCTTTTCTGAATCATGCTCATATTGCATCGCTAAATTTTCTAAATTATTAATATAGTTTGGCAGTTGTTCTTCAAACATTGCTTGTCGACGGTGCTGCCATCGCACTTGTTCTTCTTCACTCAATGTTTCTGGAAAGTGGCGTGCACGATATTGAAAAAGTAGTGGTGCGATTCTTTCATCGGCAACATTGATCTCGATTGTCCCTAGCTTTTCAGGTGCTGTTTCTCGAATGATATCAAGAGTTGTTCGGTCAGCTTGTGAAAAGAACCCATCGTAAAGTGTTGCGTCAATACTTTCGGGTTTGCCTCCCTCGAAGACGCGCTCTTGACTGTAAACTTGAAGTAGCTTTTCACGAATATCTGGTTGAGACTTAAGTCTTTGTAGATTTTCTAAACAATATTCTCTGTTAACGCCAAGACGTTCAGCATCAGAAGCTGTTAGTGTCTTTGCTGGCGCGACGATAGGGCATTTATTGATATGAATAAGTTTAATAGGGACTGGAAGCTCATTTTCACCTAGGTCACTGTGTTTTGTATATAGACGTTCCCGAAGTGCATCTGCATCTAACTCAAAGAGAGGGGAGATGTCTTTTGCTAGGTTTATGGTGATCATGGCATTGGCATTAGTTGGATGCCAGACGAGAGGAACCATCCAACTGATGTTACTGCACTCACTTCCAAGCATGCCGGAAACATGCACAACGGGTGTCATGTTGACAGGATCAAGCAGCGCTTGTACTTTCTTCTTATTCCGAAGTTCAAAGAGGTAGCTAAAAAGCTTTGGTTGAGCTTTTTTAATGCGCTTAGCCATTTCTATGGTTGCTATGACATCTGCCATGGCATCGTGGGCATTCGCATGTTCGATACCATTCTCTACAGAGAGTTTTTCTAACTTAAAGCTAATATTCCCTGTTTCTTCGTCAACAGGCCACTCTATCCCTTCTGGTCGAAGCGCGTAACAGGTACGAAGTACATCCAATAGATCCCAGCGAGAATTTTGGTTCTTCCAAGCCCAAGCATACGGGTCATAGAAGTTTCGGTATAGTAAGTGTCGAGTAACCTCGTCATCAAATCGAACGTTGTTGTAACCAACCGTACACGTATTTGGCGTGCTGATCTCTTTATGGATAGCAGCGATAAACTCTGGTTCAGTTAAGCCTTTAGCCATTGCTAGCTGAGGAGAAATACCTGTAATTAAACTGGCTTCTGGCGCTGGCAAATAGTCATTTGTAGGCTGGCAATAGATAACCAAGGGTTCACCGATGATATTGAAGTCCATATCAGTGCGTATCCCTGCGAACTGGCAGGCTTTATCTCGCGCAGGATCAGTGCCAAAGGTTTCATAATCCAACCAATAAAAGGTGGGTTGATTAGCGTCGGACATTAGTTACCTCTGAATATTAAATAGCTAACAAATAGTGCTTATAAGGTATTGTTTAGCGTCAATTGACGATAAACCATTTATTAATGGGAAGTATCTGATAATTGACAGCTAGCTAGCAAGAGAAAATCACTGAAAGTATGTTTAATGGAAAAATATTCCTCGAAATGGTGGTAGTGATGTCCGTTCTTAGAGTGGGTGGAGACGTTACTGATGTTCACTTGGTTTCAGGATTTATGGGAAGCGAGTAACTGGCTACGAGGTTTGCTAAGGCATAAAAACAAAAAGGAGCCTAAAGGCTCCTTTTTTAAACATGTTGGTAATGCATAACGGCATTACGCAGACTAAATTACACTTTAGTAACGTTAGCTGCTTGAAGACCTTTTTGGCCTTGCTCAGTTTCGAAAGAAACTTTTTGACCTTCAGCTAGGGTTTTGAAACCGTCACCTGCAATCGCACGGAAGTGTACGAATACGTCTGCACCGCCATTGTCCTGAGTGATAAAACCAAAACCTTTTTCTTCGTTAAACCACTTAACGGTACCTGTTGCTTTAGACATGATGTCTCCTGATTTACAATTCTATAAATAACGCAGCTAACTTAAAATAGCGAACTAACCAAATGCGTCGCTGAATGTACAATAGAAAAGTTTCTTCAGGTTTAAGCTGTAACAACTTGTTCTGCGTGCAGAAATTTTACATATTGAGCCATTGAGCTTAGCATCAAGCTTCAGATTTATCTTAGGTTGTGGATGCTCGTAAATCAACCTAAATTCGTGAATGCGTGACAGAAATTGTGAAGTAAGACAATGACTACAACTTCTTGCAGGATTGGTTCAGACTTTTTTCAGATAACTCGAGGCTTTACACGTTTATCGTCGATTCTTGGCATGAAGGAGCTTGTCGAAGTCTAAGTAATTTTGTTATAAACGAGGTAATTATTATCATAGGTTTACCCAAGGAACAAATTATGAACAATCTATTGGATTTCGTACGCAAGACTCGCCGTAAAAACAAATTAAAGCGCGAAATCTTAGATAACGATCGTAAGATTCGCGATAACCGCAAGCGTGTTGAGTTGTTGGAAAACTTGATGGAGTACATCAAGCCAACAATGTCAGTAGAAGACGTACAAGTTATCATTGAAAATATGAAAGGCGATTATGAAGATCGTGTTGATGATCACATCATCATCAGCGCAGAGCTGTCAAAAGAGCGTCGCGAAATCAGCAAAGCAATCAAAGAGTTTAAACGCCATGATCTTGTTGAAATGAAAAAGCAGCAAGATTCTCTAGAAGGCTAATCTGAACTTCACCTCGCCACAGGGTGGGGATGAATATAGCTACTCCAAACAAAAAACGAGATACTCTAATGTATCTCGTTTTTTGTGTTGTAGTCATCCTATCCATCATGCCGCCTCTCAAAGCTGTCGTGAATCCCTAACCAACATACCAAGCACTTATTTTGAACATTAAGCTTGGATGACCTTATCTGGTGCCCCAAAGAATTTTTGACTTCCATCTTTATCTAAAAGTAGGCAGTGCGTAGAGTTAGCGATTAAATTTTTATCACTTGTCACAAATATCACCGTAGATTGTGAGAATTCTTCTAAAAATAATTTTGAAAGATAACGTGAAAATTCTTGTTCACAGCCAAGTAATGGCTCATCAATGACAATAATATTATTGTTCTTCCCACAAAGACCAATACACAGCCTAAGGAGTTGTAGTGCGCCATTTGGTAACATGTTGAGTTTACTGAAGCTCAATTGACTATCGATACCGTCCTTAAACCAGCGACTTAAGCCTAAAGACTCAAAGAATGTAGTGACTCTCTCTCTACTGCAATACCCATTATATATCACGGCATTATAGTAGATACTGCTATCAAAATAATGTAATTCGAGAGGAATATAATTAATCGACTTACGATACCTAAAGTTATTGAATTGCTTGATGTTATGACCATCTACATAGAGTGCCCCTTGATATCGCTCTTCCACACCAGAAATGATGGAGAGTAAGGTTGTCTTCCCTACACCTTGAGAGCCTGATATGGCGACTTTGTCCCCGGGATTAATTTTAAAAGACAAGTTTGTTAAACCCGTTGGTGCACCAGGGTAGCGATGGCTAACACCATTAAAATTTAAATGTCCTACAAAAGATTGAATTGGTGGACTTTTTTCTAAGCGGAAAGAGTCATCATTAAGCGACATAAGGGCATTTATCTGGTTGGCCGCAGCGACAATCGATTGATATTTAGCCAGTGAGTTGTAGATCCCCATTATTGGTCCTAGTGCCTTCCACACTAGGATAACGATGGCAAGCATCGCTCCCGCATCAGATGTGCCGTCCATGACACCGTAAACGGCAGAAACAATACTTGTTGTGCCGATAACTTGAATTAAGCCTTGCCCCACTGATTGGATTTTACTGTTCGTGACGGCTACCTGATGTGAATCATCGATACTTTGCTCGACAGAGGCACTAAAGCGCGTTTTCAATACGCGTACAACCGGTAGGCCTTGAATAAATGGGATCCCCCGGAGTAACTCATTCCACTGATAGGAGACCATGGCATTGGCGCGTGAACTTTTGGCTGTGGCTTGCCCGTAAAAATAACGAGCAATAAAACAAAAGACTAGCATCACAGCAATACCTGCAATGACCGTTAAGGCTGCGCTACCAGACATAATCATTATAGCAATAACAAAAATGACGACAAACGGCATATCAAAATAGCTCAGTGTCGATTCTGCGGTAACGAGCTTTCTAAATTGGTCAATATCCTTTAAACGAGCGATCTGTGAAGAGACACCAGCAGTCGATGTCATTGAATAGGGGAGCCATAGTAACTTTCCTATGACGCGTGCGGAGATGAAGTGAGCAAGGTCTTTACCTGATGTATTTAAGATCCGCATTCTGAATTGTTTAAAATAGAACTCCATGACACCAATAAGAATGGCAAAGGAGGTAATCCAAAGAAGCGTCGATGTAGAGTTGGCTGTCAGGGCGAAATTGTAAACGCTCATGATGAAAAATGGTTGTAGTGTACCTAGTAAGTTGATTATTAGGCTGAGTAGCGCCAAAGATTTAATCTCATCATTGTATTTATAAAATGCATACTTGATCCAATTACTCTTATCTTGAGACTCTGGTGGAGGTTCACGGAAAATTTGTGAATAGACGGTTGAAGCACAAACCTCACATTTCGTTGCTTCGACTGGGTGGTCAAAGTAGTTGTCATTATCATAGTCATAAAGAAATAGCGTTCCATTCTTCTTCGATAATGCAATAGCTGTTATATTTTTGAAGGTCACTAAACATGGAAATTGGTTAGTGTTAATGGCTTCTAGTGTGTCGTATTGTTCAATGTTACAGCGGTAACCGAGTTTGGATAAGGTGCTGTGAAAGCTTTTAGTATCGGTGTCTCTATTCGTATAAGCATCACTTAGAATGCTAGCAGTACCTTCCCATTTTAAGGTGATTAACAGGTAAGCGAGTCCCCTTAGAATTGGCGCTTGCTTTGCTTGATCGACAAAGGCATCATCTGAAAAATCAATGAGGCGAGCTTCAACATCTGAGAAATCTATCATGTTACTCATGAGCTAACTCCATGTCGAAGGTGTGATTTTTTATATCAGCGAGTTGCCGTTGAATCTTATTAGAAACTAGAATGAATATTTTTTGCCGGCTTCTAGGCACACAAACATTGAGTAGCTGTTGTTCAAATATGGGGTCATATATCATATCGATATCATCAATAATAATGACTTTTTTATTACTAAGAAGTGCTCTTATAATGAATAAAGAAAACATCGTTTGTCGAGAAAAAGGAATCAATGATGTTGAAGATAAATCAGTGTAAAAGCCATTCTTTAATTCATCGATAGGAACACGAACCCCTAGAGCCTCACACAGAGATATCGCGCTTTTATTCAGTTCGGTTCTAAATGACGTGAGGTTATCAATGATAGTCCCTTCAATAAATTCACTGTTTTTATTAACATCAATAACTGTATTTCTAATATGGTGGTAATTGTAATGATGGATCTCTTTATCATTAATGAAAATATCGAATAAACCAGTATTAATCTCCATGGAGATATGTTTGCTCAAAAAGGTTTTTCCGCTTGAAGAGGGACCTGAAAATAGGTGGACATTTCCTTTTTCGATAAGCAAGCTTTCATTTGAGTGGATTTCTATTTTTTCGATGTCGATAACATCGCCGTGATCATCACTTTTGTTTTCAAGCTCAATGATCTCGATGACTTCAGATAGTCGAATGCGAACCATTTTCCATCGGCTGATAAACCGCATTACTTGCTGATATGGCGAGAAGTAACGGTTGGTTAGAAGTATAACGGCAGCCATGACCCCTTGACTAATTTGCAAGTTTATCGTGGCGTGTGCACAAACAACGACAACAACGGCGACAGAGAGTGTTTGGATAAAGCTCAGTATTAGATTAAATGAAGCATCAATAGATTCGAACTCAACGCTTTTATCTTCACGATCTTCTACAATGACATCCATGTAATTTTCTATTCGGTATTCCATGGAGCGAGCTTTGATCGCAAGAGGATTAGAGACAATTTCAATAACGCGAGAGTTTGCTTCTGATTCTATATTATCTCTTACTTTGATCAACTTTACTCGTTTATCAGAGAGGTAAAGAGCGGTGAGTAACAAGATGAAAGATGAACCGACAAGTACATAACCTGCTGATGCATTGATCAAATAGATAAGAGCAATCGTCACGAATGAAGTGAAAAGATTAATCCATGCTTTGATAGACTCACCACTGTAAAAATCCTTAATTTCAGGGATAGAGCCTACACGTTCGAGGAGTGAGCCAATGTTGTGCTGTTTATACTTACTTAGGTCTGTTTTACATACAGCGTTGAATAGCTCATCAACCAGTTTTTTTTCAACAATGGTCGATATTTTCGAGACGAGGCTCTCTTCGCTTTTTTTGACAAGATAATCGAGGATAATAGATGCTAAAATAATAATGTAAATAAAGACGAGTGAGTTTGTTGAGTTGTTAGGTAATATTCGATCAAATATAATTAAAATCGAAAAAGGTAAAACCATACCGATAAGCGTCGTTACAATCGTTGATATAACGATGTAAGTTGCATCCCAAGCATGTATTTTAGGGATGATTTTACTCATTTTTAAACCCCTCAATCACTGTGGTAATCGCCACCTTTTCGCTACGAGGGATCATTGTGCTTGCCATTTCTTCAATATAAGCAAAGTTTAACCCACCAAGAAGTGTAAAAAGTTTTATCTTCTCTAAGTGGTAATTGTATAAATTATCGTTATAGTCACGAATACTTGAGTAAAGCTTAGTCTCGGAGGCAAGGACATCGGTTAGGGTTCGCGTCCCTAAACTATATGCACGTTGAATGCCCTGAAAGGAATTATAGTTTGCAACGACTATCTCTTTAAAGAATTGGTTCGAAGTGACGTGTTGATTCATTGTTTCAACAATACCTCTTAACTCATTCTCATTATTGTGAAGCGATTCTCTTAAGGTGATTTGCTCGTTTTCGAGATCTAAAATAGATTTTTTGAGTGTCGCTATATTAGAACCCCCTGAGTAAATGGGCATATTGAAGTTCAAAGAATACACTAATTGATCATTCTTACCTGTATCCGGCGGTGTTGTCGAAGAGGCGTTATTGCTATCATCATGACTGAATGATACTGAAGCACTGAGTGTTGGTGCGAAGCTGCTTTGCGATTCTCTGAGGTCTGTTTGTTTCTTATCTATTTGAATTCTTGAAATGATTAGGTCTAAATTTGTGTTATTTAATTGCTTGATAAGTTTATTGATTTCCCTCGGGGAAATGTCTATCGGAGTAAAGTCACTTGGAATATCAAACGTTGGGACTAGGTGCGCGTAGGTGATGTCATTCATACGGCTAGACGATTTACGCATATCACTCTCTATCTGCTGCAGGCTATTCTCAATTTTCACTTTTTGAGATCGGACTTCGTAAATTTCATTGGCGGCGGTATTTCCAAGCTCAATGTTTCTCGTGACTTGTTTAAGTCGTTGATCTGCAGACTTTAGCTCGAGGATTGTTGATTCGTATTGTGATTGGGTCTTTAAATAGCTGACATATTCATTGGTCAGTTGGGAAAGGACGCCCTGAATCTTTTGCTCCAATTTGACGACTTCAATATCTACATTCATTAAGCTATTGCGGTACTTAAAGAAGGTCGATGCATCAAAAACAGTTTGGCTTAACGATACACTGTATCCAAAAGAGTTATAGCCATTTTTTATGTCATCGCCAGCTATCTGATCTTTGTAACTTTTGTTGTAAGTGGTATTTGCTGATAACGATAAACTAGGTAGTAGACCTGAACGAGTGACATCTGCATCAAATGCAGATGTCTTCAGTGCGTTTTCTGCGGTTTGAATGCCTAGGTTATTTTCTAGAGTAGTTGCTGCTATCTCCTCAAGGCTACTGGCCGTCACAGGTAGTGAGCAGATAGAAAGAACAATGAGATTAGCTAATTTTTTGTAGGGCAGCATATTTTTTAATAACCTTAAATATCTGCTCTGCGTTGTAGGGTTTGTTAATGACATAATCCATCCCTGCTTCAATACATGCTTTATGTTCGCTGTTACTTGATAGTGCAGTTGCGCCTATTATTGTGACTGAGCCAACGCGCTCGTCCGCTTCAAGTTGTCGAATCCGTTTTGTTGCTTCAAACCCATCTAGACCAGGCATGATGCAGTCCATAAAAATGATTTCAAAATTAGCATCTTGAACTGTCTTCACAGCGGCAAGTCCATCGTTAACACATACACATTCATAGCCTTGCTTCGTTAGCATTGTTTTCAGTATAAACTGCTGAACTTTGTCATCTTCGACGATAAGAAGGGGATGGCTTTCTGCAACTTCATCATCTTCCATCTCTGCAAAGAGTTGTTCAATTTTTTGTGAAAACTCGGTGGTAGTAAATGGGTGTTGGATAATTTTGTCGACCATTTCATAGCCCTCTTCAAAGGGCTGGGGATCGGAGATAGAGAGAATAAGTTTAGTATTTCCGACTTTAGCTAAACGAGACTTTAGCGTTTTGCAAAAAGAACGCAGTTTGATGCCGTTCATGGTATCGGAAATGATGATTGCATCGTAATGATGCTCTTCTTTGAGTGTGCGGAAGATTTCATTCGGTGTTCGAACCACATTGGTTATTATTTTTAAATCTTCGAGAACACGAGTGATAATGCTAGTCTGAATATTATCGTCGCCACAAGCTAAGACACGGCGATTCTCAAATTCTGTAGAGGTTTGAAGGTATCTCTTAGGGGTTGTTTCAATTGAGAGGGATACTTTGTGACCAATGTCTGACTGCAGCCATATTAGTGAGGGCGAATGCTTTTGGTCAATGAGCTGTATGGCAGCGTTATTCATACTAAAGCTGTCAGCAGTAGGGCCCCACTCAGTTGTTTCAATCGCTTCAAAAGACATCTTATTAGAGTTCAAGAAGACAAGCTCGAAACTAAGCCTAATAGACTCAATATTATCACTTTGTTTAAGAGTACAGGTTAAAAGTGTGCTGTCATGTTCAATACTTTGAATAGCATTAGAAAAGCTAAGCAAAAGTGACCAGAAAATTTTGGTGTAATTACCCGCTGTGTATTCTGGGATACCAGGTGGTAGGTAACAGTCAAACGACCCACCTGTCTCTTTGACCTTATGTGACAGGTTGACACCTAGCCCGATAAATATCTTGGCGACGTCAATCGATAACCCGGTGTCATTTCCGCCAACGGAAAGCAGGTTGTTGTAGTTATCAGCAAGATCTGAAAGGGAGTCTGTAGCTGTAGTGATATCTTTAGCGAGAACGACACCTGACTCGTCAGTCTCTTGTATCAATAATTTCACGCCGCCATTAATGGTGTTGGTTATCCCTCTTATTTCGTAACCAATAAAACCATAAAGCTGTCGATACAGGTCTGTATTTTTCCGAGAAAGTTCCACTTCGACTAACAGACGATTAAATGCGCTATATATATTGCGTTCTATGCCTGTAATTTCCGACTCTGTAGTATGTAAAAGAATTTCTTCGACTTCGTTGTTGGCACAATATGCTGACATTGCCTGAAGTGATTTTTCTAGTCTAGCTTGCTCGTTTTTTGTCCGCTCAAGGTGTCTAAATAGCCCTAACACAATCACCAACGCTGTAAGAAGGCTGATGGCTAGCTGTATATATAGCCTTTGCTGTGTGCTGTTTTGCGCTTCGTTATATAAATTGAGCTTAATTCTTGTAAGGTTTGAAGATAGCGCCTCCATCTCGCCGATATGAATGATGAACTCTTGGAGTAGACGAGCGTTGTCAGTATTGTCTTGGTAGCGATAAATCGATAGTAAAGACATCTGGAAAACACTAATGCCGACAGTGCTAACTGATTTTTTTTCATTTGCTATCAAATGCTCAACGAGCAGAATTTGCTTAGTGAGTTCAGATAGGTCAAGAGTCAGCTCACACGGCTGTGTACTGCAGGTAATCACTTTTGTCGTGGTTTCTTTAGATAAGCTAACTGTATGATCTATAGCTTCGATAAGTGGATCATCGTTAATTTCAAATGTAGCGCCATAATTGTGAAGCGAATAAACCTGCATACCACTAAAAGTAAGGAGTATGAGGATGAAAACACAAAAAAGAAGGCGATTTTTCACTCATTACCTCTCATCAAAGGCGTCTTCTATAGCTGACATAACAGGCTTAACGGCGTAATCTATCACTTTCCTGTCGCCTGTTTTAATATCAGCAGTAAACTCCATGTGGGGTGAGAGGTTATACTTAACGCCGCTGCGTTCTAAATAGCCATTTTCGAGAGAAATTTTAGCCAAGTAAAATTCCGTTTCTTCTTCCTCGTAAGAGGTTCTGGAGATGGAATAGATAATCCCTTTGATATAGCCATATTTAGCAAAGTTATAGGTATCAAGCTTTACTTTTACTTCCTGACCTATTTCAATAAACCCTAGGTCCTTACGGGATATTTGCGCTTCTCCGTGAATCTTATTTTCAATAGGAGATATGTCGGCGATGCTATCTCCAGGGGAAATAACCGCAGAGATATAATTATAATTTACTTTGTCAACAATCCCGTCGACGGGTGAGGTAACCGTTAACCGTTCAACCTTATCTGTGAGTTGGGGAAGTTGTTCTTTTTTTAAATCGAGATCTTTCTGGTTTTGGCTTAGCTGAGCATAATATTCAGAATTACGATTAAACCTAAGGTCTTCGAGCTGGATTTCCATTTTCCCAAGCTGAAAACGTTCATTCATGATACTTTCATGGAGGTTTTCTATCTCTCTTAGCATATTCATCTCTTGTACTTTCATGGTTAGTACTTCGAGATAAGATGCCATTTCTTCTTTATAGAGTGTGTTTTTTATTTGAAGCTGCTCATCGATGAGCGCAAGTTGAGCTTTAGAACTTGAAACTCTGTTCACCATTGACTTTATTAAGCTATGCTTGTGCTCGATATCATGAATAATAAGCGCTTCGTTAGAGGTGTTTTTCTGACTTTCTTTACTCCATGCCTCCATGAATTTACTGATTAGGGATTCTGTCGCGCCTGGGACTTCATCAAAAAGAGGTTCTCTACTTCCAATCAATGCCGAATATTTCTCTATTTCTAAAGCCATATTGACAATTTCTAAATGTGTTGTTGCGAGTTGAGACTCACGATCTAATGAAGCTATCGTAGCGATAGGTTGCCCGACGTATACAATGTCTCCCGGTTTGACAAGAAGGCTCTCTAACATACCGCCCTCAAGATGTTGAATTTTTTCAACATCACGCTCTAAAAGTATCTCACCACGGGCAGAAACAACGATATCGATCGTGGCTTGAGACATGACGGCAATCAATAGTAGTGAGAATATAAATGCAGAAAGCAGAACTTTTTGCGTAAATGTGACTTGTGCCGTCGATGTAAATTTAGGACGTAGAGCTCCGTCAGCATCTGCATTGTTTGCAATGGCGTGTTTAATCGTTTGCTCTAAAGACGACATTGCGATTCCTTAGGCTATGCCAGTTGAGCCTGTAATTGATTCCTAACGGCTAATAGTTTTGAGTTAGCTTGCTCTAGTACCTCTTCTTCGGGAAGCTCTCCACGTTTAGTTTGAGCCTCAATGATTTCTAAAATCTCAACTGCATCCTTTTCACACATTGAACACAGTGCGCCTTTTAAGGTATGTACGGTATGGAACATCGACTCACAGTCGCCGTTACTTAGCTGAGTTCGAAGTTTGTCATCATCATTAGCATGTTCTTCCATGTACATTTGGATGATTTGTTCAAGAATATCGGCGTCACCGCCAGTCATCAGAGATAGTTCGTCAATATCGATCATGCTGTTCCCTTTTGTTGATTAACTTGACGTTAACATTGGTGAAATTATGGCGAAATATTTGTCTAATTTCCACTTAATATTTGCCTAGAAAACTTTCTATTTTTTATTGCAACCAAGCACATATGGGCTAAGTTTAGTATTGATTCGATTAATTTCAAAGGGATTGCGCAATGGCTGACAATAATGATAACCAGAACCCTCTAAATGATGCTAAAGAAAACATTGTGAGCCGTGATAGCGGAACGGAATCCACATCAGCACAAGAGAGACAGAATCAGCAAAATACAGCATCGAGTACTGTCGCGACCGGGGCAGAGACCCTCCAAGACGATGTTGCTGCTGGTGGTGGGGGTGAAGAAGGCTCTGGTGGTGGTGGCAGTTCAGAAGATTCCTCAAGTCAGGGCAGTGGAAGTAGTGCTGCATCCACAGATACGTCAGGCGGCCCTAGTGGTGACTCCCAAAGTAATGTTATTCCAAGTGCTGGTGGAAGCGGTGGTGGAGAATCCGCCAGTGATTCAGGAGGAGCAAGCTCTGGTGCAGCTCCTCAAAATGTTGGCGGTCAAGCAGAAGAATCAGCTTCAGGTGAAGCAGAGGGTGATACGAGCCAAGCGGCTACAAATACTGCTGGTGGTGTTGCATTAGGTAGTGCTGATGGAACGGCTGAAGCAGAAGAAACTGGTTTTGATACTGAAACATCCAGTGAAACATTTGAAGTTAATGTAGAGGATGGTGTTGATGCTTCAACAGCCTTAGAAGATGACTTTGATACTGAAACAGTGTCAGAGACCTTTGAAGTCAATGTAGAAAATACGAATGACGGCCCTGAGGCCGAAGACCTAGCTTATACCATTGAAGAAGATGGCACTTTAACGTTTACCGACGAACAGCTTCTCGCTGGTGCATCGGATATTGATGGGGATGACCTCTCTGTCGAATCTGTTAATTATAGTGGTGCAGATGGTGTCTTCACCGATAATGGTGATGGCTCTTATACATTCGCTCCAAATGAAAATTTTAACGGTGAAGTTGATTTAAGCTTCACTGTATCCGATGGTACCGAGACCACGGAAGCTAACATCGACATTACCGTTGAAGGTGTCAATGATGCGCCAGTGTCAGGCGATCTTGCTTACAGCGTCGATGAAGATGGTGCGATTACACTGTCTCAAGAACAGTTGCTCTCACAAGCGGGTGATGTAGAAGGGGATGAGTTAACCGCTTCTGACCTGTCTGCTGGCGACAATGCAACAGTGACACAAAATGACGATGGCTCATTCACCATTACCCCGGATGAGAACTTCAATGGCGACATCGATCTAAGTTTCGAAATTAGCGATGGCGAAGACACTATCGTGGCGTCGGCAGATCTGACGGTTAATCCTATCAACGACTTGCCAACCGCTGAAGACCATTCATACAGTGTTAATGAAGATGGCACCATCACCTTCACCGATGAGCAGTTGTTGGAAGGTTCAGCCGATATTGATGGCGATGATCTGTCTGTTGAATCTGTGAACTACAGCGGTACGGATGGCGTATTTACTGATAATGGGGATGGCTCTTATACGTTTGCACCAAACGAAAACTTCAATGGTGAGGTAGACCTTACATTCACTGTTTCGGATGGAACAGACACTGCTGATGCCAATATCGATATCACTGTTGAAGGTGTCAACGATGCACCAGTTTCAGGCGATCTTGCTTACAGCGTCGATGAAGATGGCGCAATTACACTGTCTCAAGAGCAGTTGCTATCACAAGCCGGTGATGTGGAAGGAGACGAGCTAACCGCTTCAGACCTGTCAGCTGGCGATAACGCAACCGTCATACAAAATGATGATGGCTCATTCACCATTACCCCGGATGAGAACTTCAACGGTGACATCGACCTAAGCTTCGAAATTAGCGATGGCGAAGACACCATTGTTGCAAGTGCTGACCTGACGGTTAACCCAGTCAACGACTTGCCAACGGCTGAAGACCATTCATACAGTGTTAATGAAGATGGCACCATTACCTTCACTGATGAGCAGTTGTTGGAAGGTTCAGCCGATATCGATGGCGATGATCTGTCTGTTGAATCTGTGAACTACAGCGGTACGGATGGCGTATTTACTGATAATGGGGATGGCTCCTATACGTTTGCACCAAACGAAAATTTCAATGGTGAGGTAGACCTTACTTTCACTGTTTCGGATGGAACAGACACTGTTGATGCCAATATCGATATCACTGTTGAAGGTGTCAACGATGCGCCAGTCTCGGGTGACCTCGCTTACAGCGTCGATGAAGACGGTGCGATTACACTGTCTCAAGAGCAGTTGCTGTCTCAAGCGGGTGATGTCGAAGGGGATGAGTTAACCGCTTCTGACTTGTCTGCTGGCGACAATGCAACGGTCACACAAAATGATGATGGTTCATTCACCATTACCCCGGATGAGAACTTCAACGGTGACATCGACCTGAGCTTCGAAATCTCTGATGGCGAAGATACCATCGTCGCGTCGGCTGACCTGACGGTTAACCCTGTCAACGATTTGCCAACTGCTGAAGACCAAGCGTTCTCAGTCAATGAAGATGGCACCATCACGTTTACGGATGAGCAGCTACTCGATGGCTCTGCCGATATCGACGGGGATGATCTGTCTGTTGAGTCTGTGAGCTACACCGGTACAGACGGTGTCTTCACCGACAATGGTGATGGTAGCTATACCTTCGCACCGAATGAAAACTTCAATGGTGAAGTCGACCTTAGCTTCACGGTGTCGGACGGTACTGATACTGTCGATGCGAGCATCGATATCACTGTCGATGAGGTCAACGATCCACCGGTTGCAGGTGTAACCTCTTACCAAGTGGACGAAGACAGTGTCATTACCATCAGTGATGAACAGCTTCTGGCTAACAGCAGTGATGTTGAAGGTGATGTGGCTGTTGATGGCGTGAGTTACTCTGGCACCGACGGTATCTTTACCGATAACGGCGATGGCACCTACAGCTTCGCACCAAATGAAAACTTCGATGGCGACGTATCACTGGATGTGACGGTTGTTGATGAAGATGGCGCGACAGCAGAAACCACGGCAGGCATTGATGTTATTGCAGTCAATGATGCGCCTGTCTCAGGTGACCTCGCTTACAGCGTCGATGAAGACGGTGCCATTACCCTCAGCCAAGAGCAGTTGCTATCACAAGCCGGTGATGTTGAAGGGGACGAGTTAACCGCTTCTGACCTGTCTGCGGGTGATAACGCAACCGTCACACAAAATGATGATGGTTCATTCACCATTACCCCGGATGAGAACTTCAACGGTGACATCGACCTGAGCTTCGAAATCTCTGATGGCGAAGATACGATAGTCGCAAGTGCTGACCTGACCGTTAACCCAGTCAACGACTTGCCAACCGCGGAAGACCAAGCGTTCTCGGTCAACGAAGATGGCACGATTACCTTCACCGATGAGCAGCTACTCGATGGCTCGGCTGATATCGACGGGGATGATCTGTCTGTTGAATCTGTGAGCTACACCGGCACAGACGGTGTCTTCACTGATAACGGTGATGGGTCTTACACGTTTGCACCGAACGAAAACTTCAATGGCGAAGTCAACCTTAGCTTCACGGTATCGGATGGCACAGATACCGTCGATGCAAGCATCGATATTACCGTCGATGAGGTGAACGATCCACCGGTTGCAGGCTCAACGTCTTACCAAGTGGACGAAGACAGCGTCATCACCATCAGTGATGAGCAGCTTCTGGCTAACAGCAGTGATATTGATGGTGAAGTGTCTGTTGATACCGTTGGCTATACCGGTGATGACGGTACCTTTACCGATAATGGTGATGGTACGTATAGCTTCGCACCAAATGAAAACTTTAACGGAGAACTATCACTCGATGTAACAGTCATCGATGATGATGGTGCAACGGCAGAAACAACCGCTGGTATTACTGTCATTGCAGTTAATGATGCACCTGATGTTAGCGGTGTAACCGCTCAGGTTGATGAAGACAACACGATAACCATTACCCAAGAAGAGTTACTTGCTAATGCCAGTGATATTGATGGTGACGACCTATCAGCAATCAATCTACAAACTAACGATCCAAATGCCACTATCGAACAAAATGAAGATGGCAGCTTCACGATAACACCAGCGGAAAACTTTAACGGTGAAATAGACTTTACTTTTGATGTCACTGATGGAGAGGATGTCGTTGCGGCGGAGCTTGACCTAACCGTTAACCCTGTCAATGACGCCCCAGAAGCGGGTGAAGAGATCTTTATTCAGGCGGAAGAAGATCAAACGGTAGGGGTTTCACTTCGAGAGGAACCAGTTTTACGTCTCGATCAGGCGCCAGAGCACGGTATCATCGAAGCCAATATTGATGATGAGTGGATCGAACTTGAAGTAGGCATTGAAGTACCTGCTGATACAGAAGTTCGATTTGTTGCTGACGAAGAAGCATTGGCAGAGAGTACCCACACCTCACAAATCGGCACCTTTGATGATAATGCCAGCGTTGATGATTGGGGTGTCGAAGTTGACTCTCATACTCGCGAATTTACTGACGGTGACTTGACAGTTACTGTTGAAAGTAATGATGGACCGTTAGGTGCGTGGAACGGTAATACGCACATTGGTCATGGTATTGGTGATGATGATCGCCAAGGCTTGAGTGGTGACGAGAAGCTGACTATTTCCGTTGAAGGTCAGGATATCAATGAAATCAACCTCCACCTTGA
Source organism: bacterium sp. HQB-150 (assembly GCA_043421945.1). Lineage (GTDB taxonomy): Bacteria > Pseudomonadota > Gammaproteobacteria > Enterobacterales > Vibrionaceae > Thaumasiovibrio. Next base: position 31,171 of record JBHOGO010000055.1, read on the forward strand.
TGGTGTAGGTGGTTGGTTTATGGAGGATAATAAAAACTTCACTGAAGTTGAAATTAGAGCCTTCAATGATGATGGTGAGTTAATTGATTCAATGACTTACCACAAAGATGATAAACACAGCTATGAGACAGACTACACACTGACTGTCGACGAGCCTGTATCTTACTTTGAATTAGGGACTATTCAAGGTAACGGTACTTACGTCGTCCAAAATATGACCGTGTCACAAACTGTACCTGATGAAGCTGTTTTCACCTCTATAGGGGTTGATGGAACGGAAGTAAGTGAAGCCATTTCTCTGAACCTGCATCAGGGTGATACAGAGATAGACCTAACCGCTGATCTCCCTAGTCTTGAAGTCGATACAGAAGGGGCTTCACAGTTTGCATCTGTCGTCATTACGGAAGAGCAATTGCTTGCTCAAGCAAGTGATATCGATGGTGATGACCTTGATATCGAAAACCTCGAGCTTGTCGGTGAAAATGCAGAAAATGCCACGTTAACCGATAACGGTGATGGCACATGGACCGTTACACCAGATGCAAACTTCAATGGTGA
>JBHOGO010000056.1:0-31098 GCA_043421945.1 bacterium sp. HQB-150
GCTGTATTCAAGCATTCAAACAGCTCCAATGCCAGAAAGGCTGCTTAAGCTAGCTGAGGCTCGGTGGTAATCAGGTTCATTTATGTCGCTCGAAAACTAAGTTGTTTGAAGACCAGTTGTTTGAAAACTAACTTTATCGACAACTAACTTTATCAGCACCTAAGAACTGGCGATGATAATAGTTATTATTGTATTTCCAAATGTGACAAATTGTTGAATATCTCAACTTTTTTTGATCTGTTTCGAAATTTACATGAAGTAATGTGTGATAATTCTGCCAGCTTTACGTCCAACTGGACTTACTTACCTAAATTTACGCTCTGCCAGCATGTGACATGTTCTAAGAGCGGTTATGGAATGGACTCTTTCAAGGAACACTTACACAATGCGTCAATATATTCGCTATATCATACCAATAGTTATTCCTTTACTTATTCTTTTCATCCCAACTTCTATGATCCCTATTGAAGGGCTCACTATCATGCAACAACGTGTGATTGCCGTGTTTTTATTTGCGGCACTGAGTTGGGTCTTTGAGCCGATTCCTATTTATGCAACGTCAGTGACAGTCATCATGCTGCTGCTGTTGATGGTCTCTAACCATGGTCTGATTTTCTTTAAATCAGGGGCAGGAGAGCCTCATTTTGGTGAGTTGTTAAAATCAAGCGATATCATGGCTACAATGGCGAGCCCTATGATTATGCTGTTTTTAGGCGGGTTTTTCCTTGCCATGGCAGCGACTAAGTATCGTTTAGACGTTAACTTAGCACGTGTTTTGCTAAAGCCGTTTGGCCAACAACCTAAGTATGTGATGCTTGGTTTAATGGTGATCACGGGCATATTTTCGATGTTCATGTCTAACACGGCAACAACCGCGATGATGTTATCCATCCTTGCGCCAGTCATTGTGTTGTTTGGTAAGGATGACCCAGGCCGAGCAGCGTTTGCATTGAGTATCCCTGTTGCGGCGAACATTGGTGGTATTGGTACCCCGATTGGTACGCCACCTAATGCAATAGCGTTGAGTTACTTAAATGGTGAAAATGCCATTAGCTTTGGTGAATGGATGTCGTTTGGTGTCCCATATGTGGTTATTTTGATGGGTTTGTCGTGGTTACTGCTCGTTAAAATGTATCCGGCTAAGCAAGGGTCTATTAAGTTAGATATTAAAGGTAAATTCTTAAAAACACCGAAAGCGATGACGGTGTATGTGACCTTTGCGGCTACCATCCTATTGTGGCTGATGGGCACGAGTCATGGAATGAACTCTTACACGGTTGCAATGATTCCTGTCGCCGTTTTCTCTATGACGGGTATCATTAATAAGGAAGACCTTAAGAAAATCTCTTGGGATGTATTGTGGTTAGTATCCGGTGGTTTTGCCTTAGGTCTAGCGCTTGACCAAACAGGGCTTGCCGTGTTGATGGTCAACAGTATTCCGTTCGATAACTTCTCTCCTTACATTGTGCTGGTGGGTGCTGCATTATTGTGTCTATTAATGGCCAACTTTATGTCTCATACCGCTACCGCTAACTTGTTAATGCCAATCATGGCAGCACTGGGTATGTCGATGCAAAACTTGGCACCGCTGGGTGGTCAAGTGACCTTGATTTTAGTGGTTGCCTTTGCGGCGTCACTGGGTATGTCATTGCCGATCAGTACGCCACCAAATGCTTTGGCGCACGCCTCTGGTAACGTCAATACCAATCAAATGGCAAAAGTCGGTGTGATTATCGGCGTTGGTGGCCTAGCAATGGCCTTTGTCATGGTATGGTTACTCAATGTGATTGGATTCATTGGTTAATTATCTATGGAACACCATCAAGGATTAGACCGTATTATTGCGGTCTACTTTTCGCAGTCAAAACGCATTGAGCGTGTACAGAGTGGCGATGTTGTCTTAGAACAAGATGGAAATAACGATCGTCTTTTCTGGGTCAAAAAAGGGCAGCTGACAGGTTACCTGACTGATAATGAAACTGAAGAGAGTGCTGCTGTTTTTACCGTTTCAGAGGGGATGTTTTTCGGTGTGCATAGTTTCTTTGCACGAACGGGGACTGCTTCTACAACGGTGATTGCAGACAAGGACTCGGAGCTGTCATGGATAGACTTCGATACGCCTGCTGAAGAGACTGAAATGTACGGGTCCCTTTCTGAGCAGTTTATGCCTGTGATTGTTCATGAACTATCAAGACGTCAGGTTCAGGCTGGGCTACAAGCATTTGCAAAAAAACAGGCGATGGAAAGTTTATACGCTGCTGAACAGATGTCGACCTTGGGTCAACTCGCGGCCGGTATTGCTCATGAGCTTAATAATGCTGTGGGAGTCATTAGCAGTAAAACTGACTCAATGGTTAATGACTTAGCGTTATTGATTGAAGAAGGTCATCCGGACGGTGTTCCATTTTTTGATTCAGGGGTGATTTCTGGCCAGTCATCGAGTTCGTCACAAGTGCGGACTCGGGCGAAAGAACTCGTGAATGATTTTCGTTTAGATAGAGAGACGGCGAAGCAGCTCGCACGTGCGGTGCCACATGGTGATGTGCCAGATAGTTGGCTTCAGCAACTGCCAGATTCATTACGTTATTGGCAAATGGGGCGTGACCTGCATGATATGCGTTTAGCCTCAAAGCACGCCGCGAGCATTGTCCGGTCAGTGAAGCAATTAGGTGGTACTGACCAACAGCGTATGCCTGATGTTGATGTTAACGACACCATCAATAAATCGTTAGCATTATTACAGAGTAACCTGCGCCGAGTGAATGTCGTGCTGCGCCCAGCAGTATTGCCAAGTATCACCGCAAGTAGTACGGAGCTGGTTCAAGTATGGGTCAACATCATAAAAAATGCATGTGATGCAATGGAAGAGACAGATGACCCACATCTGGAAATCATTACAAGGCATAGCAATAACCGACTAGCAATAACGATTAGTAACAATGGCCCGATGATGGATGAGGCAACGCGTCGCAAGATTTTTCAGCCCAACTACACCACCAAAAAAGGTGGGCTTTCATTTGGTTTAGGGCTTGGCTTGTCGATCGTTCAGCGTATCGTCAACAGCTACGGCGGCACGATTGCGACGAAGAGCTCGGGTGAAAAAACAACTTTCAGAATTAAACTGCCAATCCGGTAAGGAAACAATGATGGAAAAGATTAATATTATTTGTGTCGACGATCAGCGTGAAGTACTCAGTGCGGTTTTAAATGATCTTACACCGTTAGCTAATCGCTTCAATATTGAAGATTGTGAATCTGCCTCTGAAGCACTCGAACTCATCGATGAGCTGGATGCTGAAGGAGAGCACATCGCTCTGATTATTTCTGACCATGTTATGCCAGGGCAAACAGGTGTTGAGTTTCTGACAGAAATTTCTAAAGACAGTCGATTCACTTACACAAAGAAGATTTTGTTAACTGGTCAAGCGACTCATCAGGATACTATCCAAGCAATCAATGATGCGCGTATTGAGAGTTATTTCGAGAAGCCTTGGAAGGCGGAAACCCTATTGGGGACGGCACGAGCGCTCTTAACAGAGTTTATCTTTGATGTGGGAGGGGATTATCAACCATTCAGCGAAGAGCTTGATCAGAACGTTGTGCTTCGTCGCTTAAGATAATTTTCAAAACGACTTGACCTTAGAGTTAAGTCCAACCTTTATCTTTTCTCTATCCCTTGAGAAAAGATAAAGGAATCATCGTATGTTTCGCCCTCAAGAACCAGTAACCCGCATCCCATTTTCTGTTCGTAAAGCCACTCCGCTTTCTACACCTCTGAGTGGTAAGAGTGTACAAACTTATCACAGCGATAAAGCAACAGTTCCCAATGACCAAAAGGTGATGAAGAAAGCGTGCGCTTCAAATCAGTTGGATAGCACATATCAGCCCGCTAAAGTGGGTCAGCCATCAGGTGTCAATCATACGGTTGGAACTCGTCCTAAGCTTAACGATATGGGGTTCAAGCAGTTTGTCTGGCGCATCACTGGAATGGATTGCCCAAGTTGTGCATCTAAGGTTAGTCAGGCAGTGGAAGGTATCGAAGGGGTTTCATCGGTAACGGTGACCTTCTCCACTCAAAAGTTGGTGGTCGACTATTATGCAAAAGAGAATCAGGACACTGAAGCAACAATTAATAAGGTAATTAAAAAGCTTGGTTTTGAGTTGGAGGCTTCAGTCAATGCGGGAGACTCTTCAAAATCCAAGGACCATTTGGCCTTTGCTATCATTTCTGCTGCACTTTTCGTCGCCGTCATGGTGAATGTAGCTTTTCCTTCTTTTGGATCATATGCCCTTGGTTTAGCCACTCTCATTGGTTTATTTCCCATCTCTAAAAAGGCTTACCATTTATTGCGGCAAGGCTCGCCATTTTCTATTGAACTATTAATGACGGTGGCGGCCATCGGTGCACTTTATCTCGGGGAGTCGATTGAGGCAGCGATGGTGTTGTGGCTCTTTTTACTTGGTGAGAAACTCGAAGGGCTTTCTAGTCAAAAGGCTCGGCAAGGTATTGCATCATTGATGAGTTTAGCACCGGACACTGCCACAAAAGTTTGCAATGACGGAACCCTAAAGCGTGTTGATTTAGCATCGTTGGCGTTTGGTGATGTGATTGAAGTGTCAGCGGGAGAACGTTTAGGGGTTGATATGTGCATGACCTCAGAATACGGCGAATTTGATAAAAGTGCGTTAACAGGGGAGTCTGTTGCGGTAACACATTATCAAGGTGAGGTGGTTTCAGCAGGTAGCCTAGTTGAAGGTCAAGTCGTTAGGGGGACAGTGGCATCTAAGAAAGGTGATAGCGCCATTGATCGCATTATCACTTTGATAGAGAAAGCTGAGCAAAATCGAGCACCAGTCGAACGATTCATTGATAACTTTAGCCGTGTCTATACTCCGCTCGTTCTGGTAGTCGCACTGTTAACGATCCTCATTCCTGTTGTTTTTTTTGGATTACCTTTTGAGCAATGGTTATATCGTGCTTTAACACTGTTGTTGATTGCTTGCCCTTGTGCGTTGGTGATTTCAACACCTGCTGCAATGACATCAGCCCTTGCGACTGCAGCACGTGCAGGCATGCTTGTAAAAGGGGGGGCTGTTCTTGAGCGTTTAGCAAAATCGACCACTATCGCTTTTGATAAGACAGGCACGCTAACGGTTGGAAAGCCGAAAGTGACCGATATCGTACCTGTTAATCCTACGACAAGTCATAGTGGAGGTTCTGATTTATCTGAAGATGATTTATTGCACCTTGCTTCAGCGTTGGAACAAGGCTTCCATCATCCATTAGCTGCTGCTGTAGTCAATAAGGCTGAATCTGTAGGTCTCTATGCGAAGCCTGCAGATAAACGTAAGGCATTACCAGGGCACGGGGTTGAGGGGCAGATTGACGGAAAACAATATCGTTTAACAAAAGTTGATATGACGATATGGCAGGCTGATGATGTACTAAGACTGCATGGCAAATCGGTCGCGGTGCTGAGTTCGCAAGGCATCAATTTGGGATACATTGCGTGGCAAGATACGCTGCGACATGATGCAAAAGAGGCAATGGCAAAGCTTCGAGCTATGGGTTTAAAAGTGATAATGCTCACTGGAGATAGCATGCAGAGTGCGGAGGTCATCGCCTCTGAGCTCGATATAGAAACTAAAGCGGATCTCTTACCAGAAGCAAAGGTTGAACACATTCGTGAGTTAGCAGCGGAAGGCACAGTTGTGATGGTCGGCGATGGCATCAATGATGCGCCAGCAATGAGGTCAGCATCGATAGGTATCGCAATGGGAAGTGGGTCGGATGTGGCGTTAGAAGTCGCTGATGGTGCATTGACACAAAATGATCTTAATAAAATGGTGGCACTAGTCGGCTTAAGCCGTAAAACAATGACGATAGTGCGCCAAAATGTCGCGTTTGCACTAGGTTTAAAGGGACTATTCTTAGTGACATCTATACTTGGTATCACCGGTTTGTGGCTTGCGGTATTGGCAGATAGTGGTGCAACAGCTTTAGTCACACTCAATGCAATGAGGCTTCTGCGTCGAGTGGATTAAGATTTATTTGTAATAGCTATATTGCACTGTCTTCTAACAGCGATTTAATCGATTGCATTCACAAAATGAAACAAGTTAATTTCATTTCATACATAGTGTGATCTTGGTTGGGATGTTGCGCGATGTTATTCGATAGTATGCACTCATTGATATGGCTATAGCCCGCTGAGGCTGACTTACCGTAGCTATATATTTTTTGCGTCAAGGAGACCAATATGTCTGGAGCAGTATTTCATTTAGGTGTTAATAAAAAAGATCTAGAAGGGGCTGAAATTGCCATTATTCCTGGGGATCCAGCACGAGTGGAAAAGATTGCGGTACTGATGGATGAACCTGAATTTCTAGCGACTTCACGCGAGTACACGTTATTCCGTGCTAAGTTGGAGGGTCAGACAGTGATCGTGTGCTCAACGGGTATTGGCGGACCCTCAACGTCGATTGCGGTCGAGGAGCTGGCTCAATTAGGTGTGCGAACATTTTTACGTGTAGGCACGACAGGGGCCATACAGGATCATATCAACGTTGGCGATATGATTGTGACCACTGGCTCAGTGAGATTAGATGGTGCGAGTTCTCATTTTGCCCCGATGGAATTTCCAGCTGTCGCAGACTTCGATGTAGCAACGGCTATGAAAAAAGCATGTGACGATGCGGGAGCAACCACACATACCGGAGTGACAGCTTCGAGCGATACTTTTTACCCCGGTCAGGAACGATACGACACATTTTCAGGTCGCGTTGTGCGTCGATTCCAAGGGTCAATGGAAGAGTGGCAGCAGATGGGGGTTCTGAATTTTGAAATGGAATCAGCCACACTACTCACAATGTGTGCAAGCTCAGGGTTACGTGCAGGCTGCGTTGCTGGGGTGATTATTAACCGAACGCAAAAAGAAACGCCAGATCATGCCACCCTAAAAGAAGCGGAAAGCCGTTCAATTCGTGTTGTCGTTGAATCGGCTCGTCATCTCATCACGAGCAAGTAGAACATCAGAAAAGAAAGAATAATAACCGCTGCTAGTCTGAATAATGTCAGTTTGGATTACAGCGGCTATTGGCGAGATTAGGGGGGGGCTTTAGAATGCGTAACGAATACCTACGGCAGCATCAATCCCAAGCTTGATACGGTCATCAAGGTTTAGCCCTGGCGATACCTGTCCGTATAGATGCCAGTCTTGCGCAAAAGAAAGATCGACACCAAGCGGCAATCGAACGCCAAAGTCGTCACGCCAACCAATAAAAGCACCACCGCCGACATACCATGCAAAAGGCTTACCTTCTACATCATCAAATCGCCCTTGTTTGAACAGGTAATCAGCTGTCACTCCATCATTACCGATAAAAAGGTTTATTTTATTATCAATTTGAAGTGTACCGCCCAAGCCATAGTCATAAGCAAAACCAGCTTTTATGCTAGCCTGTGCTGTAGGCACAAAAAGGGCGCTTAATAGTGTCATGCCCAATAATGCGATACTGAACGATTTGGTATTCTTTCTAACTGAATTTGAAGAGAGGTTGGTCATACGCTTAATGATGTATGGCATAGCTGGTTTCCGTCGTCATTGTGAATTTCACGCGGCGTATAATATAGCAAAAATAAAATATTGTTCTGTCAGAATTTTGCAAAATTAATCACAAAGAAAAGGCGCAGAAGCGCCTTTAAGATTTATCTATACGCATAATGAGATGCGGTTTTGGCTTTTACGAAGATTTAAGACATCATGCAGCTGTACTCTTTTGGATGATGTGTTAAATAGCACTTTGTCCGCCAGCACTATGAAACCATTCCGTAAGGTGAGCATTGAGGTTTCCAAGCTCATCAGGTCCGATGATTTTTAAACCCAAGTCCTCAGCACGAACTAAGTCGTGATGACGGAGCGGCCGGAAACTCACAAGCATTGCTCTGGCTTGGAGTCCGCCAAGCAGATCACGCAACGATTCGAGTTTATAAAGGGTATCGTCACCGTCGTCACGCATTCCTTTCGTTTTGCATTCAATGATATGAAGCTTATTGTTGACAATCGTGGCAACGTCGAGTTCATTTCGAACTTCTCGATCGCCAATCTTACGATAAACTTGTACATTCAGTGAGTTATCCTGAATCGTGGGCAATGCACTTTGAATTGCGCTGACCGTATTATGCACAAAGTTTTCTAGCCACTCACCATTTGCGAAACGACGAGCTTCTTCTTGATTGAAGGTTAAAACACCTTTGTCATAAGTTGCAATACCCGTTTCAACCAAATCATCGATGAGCATTTTAAGTTCGCGATAACCCTGCTGTTTCTCAGTTAGTTCTACATCAAGGCGCTGCTCTTTACGACACGTGGTAGCAAGATAGTTGAGGGTGGCTAGACCCGGTCCTAGTTCAAGTGCATTACTGGCCCAGCGTTGTCCAACACGCATCAGCTTTTCGTTAAGCTGTGGAGGAATAACAAGGGTAGAAAACTCCGCGCGAGCACCAAATATTTCTAAGTAATCAGAGAGTTGAATTCGATCCTCTATCTGACGTTGATCTTGTCTATCTGGATAAAGCCAACACATTTCATCACTGTAAGGTTCGATAACATAAATGGGCCAGTGATAGGTGCGGAAGACTTCGTATGCAGTTAGTAGGCGATGTCGTAGCCCACAACTGGCATTGAACCAGACTTCTTGAGTTTTACTGCCAAAGCGCTCAGCTAATGCTTCAATCCGCTTTCTGATGGCGGATATATTGATTTCGTCAGGGATTTCAAAGAATTCAGATGTAATATCACGCTTTGCCAAAATTGATTCTAGACGGGAAAACTGCTCTTTTTGAGATTCAACGCCGATGAATATAGCCCGCTCTACGGGGATTGTCTCGTCCATGATCGCAGTGATTAGCCTCACAGGATCTTGGTCGAGAATGCCAACATGAATAACCATAAAGTTTCCCTCTAGTGCCTTATTATTCTAGTTCTTAATTTACTATGTATGGGTAAGGCAGTGATTTTTCAAGTAAATTCAATCTTGATTTGAAAAATTTGAGGGCTGCGTTGGTGTGAAATTTAATAAATGTGCAGTTGATCAATGGCAACCCGTTGAGATATCTAAAGTTATTATAGGTCACAGACAAAAGCTACAGCCCTGAATCCTCGAAGAGAAAATCGCTGAAAAAGGGCGTTAGGTTATTTTTTGTTCTCTAGTTTGTCACTCAGTGTAAACATTTCCGGCAGGATCGCCTGTATTAACCGCAGCTGTTGCACGATTAGCGTGGCAATTTCAGCATCTTGTTGTTGCCAATCATCCATCGTTTGTTTAAACATTGTTTGGCACTCTTCAATATTGGTTTCTTCGCCTGCAAGTTTGTTGCTTAATGCCGTCAGTTGAAAATGAATATTCCGGTGTGTTTGTGCAACAAGGTGGTGGATTTGGTCATCAGTGATTCGTGCTCTGTGCGCCCCAATGGCAGAGATATAGCTCAGCAGTGCATTGCTTAAACTCATGAATCGGTAGCAAGTGGCATTATCGATCTGGTGACGCTCAGGTTCGCGTAGCATATTACTTATGACGGTATTAAGCGCGACATCTTGGTTGTGGGCACCTCGACGAGCAATACGATAAGATAAAGAGTCTTTCTTACCATGGCGATACTGAACAATGATCTGAGCAAGGTAATCGCGATGCGCTGAGATAGTGACAGACATAATCGGTTTTAGGCGCTTGAATTGCCAGTCAGGAAGAATGAAGGTAACGACCAATACAGCTAAAGCACACCCTGTTAACGTATCGTAGAGGCGCGGCAATATTACAGCAAAGCCTTGACCGACTTGGTTAAAGCAAAGCATGACAAGTAAGGTGATATAGAATGTCGCCAGCGCGTACTTCTGGAGGCGATAATAGAAAAAGAGTACGCCACTCACCACGATCATAAACAGTTGTCCTTCAATGGAAGGAAGCAACAACAGCATGGGGATCCCCGCCAATAGTCCGCCTAGCGTTCCTGTGATACGCTCTTTCAATCGAATACGCGTTGCAGTGTAACTTTGCTGACAGACAAACAGTGTGGTTAGTAATATCCAATAGCCACGTTGGAGCTCAAAGCTTTGAATAATGGTATATCCAGCGAGCAGGGCGATGGAAAGTCTGATGGCATGTCTAAATAGCGGCGAGCCAAGTTGGCAGTGTTGTTTTACGCGTTGCCAACGTTCAGTTACTCCTTTTGCATCGTCATCACTAAGAGCGCGCTCTTCTGAAAACGTTACGATATCCGCTTGGCTTACTTGGGATAGGAGATACTCTACTTTTGCCAGGTTCTCATAGAGGAAGTGCAATTGAGCCAAGGGTTTACGCCAAGCGGGGTTGCTTTGACGTTCTAAATGTTCCAGCGAACGCTTTAATTCATCAAGGCTGACGATACTATGATCTTGGTGACGATAGGCGTCCCCCTTAATGAGTTGCTCAGCTATTCTTCCACAAACCTTAGCCTGTTGTTGTAATAAGCGCTCAAAACGAAACAAGACATCATTATATTGAAATGTTTTCGCTAGCTCATGATAGAGATAGTGCGACGCATTGACACGCTCATGAATATCTTGGGCAAGAAAATAAAGTGTTAGGTAGCGTTGTGAGAACGTTGCTTCACGCCCGGTACTGTATTGCAGTAAAGAACGCTTAGCTGTGTTCAATGCATTAACGACTTGCGTGTTACTTTGCACGCTTTTTAATCGAAGAGGTTTTACATCGTAACTATTTAGTGGATAAAACAGTTGGCTCTTAGTATCAAAAAACGTATGTAAAGCGGTGAAAATGCCAGCAACGCTTTGTTGTAGTGGAAGGCGAGGCCATCGGTATCGCCACATGAGCGACAAGATCCCATACCAAGCCGCTCCACTTAATAGAAGTGAAGGTTGCTGCCATACATTGATGCTGTTCTTAGCGTCTAACATCGTATAAACAGCAAGGAGTAAAGAAGCGAAGGCAATCGGCTGATAGCGTGTCCCCATTGAACCTAGCAATATAAAAGTCATTGTCGAGGCGACTAACCCGATAGCAAAGAATAACGGGTAGGGAAAAAGTAGCTCAATGGAAAACGAGGCAATGGCAAAGCAACACAAGGTCACAATCAGTGCTTTAAACTTGGCTTTTAGATTGGTATCAGAGTCGGCAAGAGCACCAGCGATAATACCAAGTACTAGTGGTGTGATGAAGTGCGTATAAGACAAGAACCAGCAAGGCAGAATAGTACCGAGTAAGGCAATAAAAACACGTAGACTGAAATTTAGCCGAGCGTCGGACCAATAGTAATGCAATGAGTCCGTGATAGAACGAGATGACATAGAAAACAACGCTATTGAGAGGTAGCTCTAAGATAACAAAATTTAACGTGTTTCCGAATAAATATCCCATTTTTTTAATCAGTAAAGTTCGAGATATAGGCTTGTTGGATTAATCTTTTGTGCGATGACATAACAGTTGATAAGCTCTATGTCGTTACGGGTCAGTATTCCCAATTGAAAGTCATGAGGCAAGATGAGTACAGAGCAAATCGTTGAGGAATCCAGTCCTGAATTAGTACAAGAGCTATGCGCAAATCGTATGGCCCAATGGTTTGTCCAAGGTGACTACTGCTATATTGCTCTTTTAGAGCCAAATTTGTTGTGGCTCCAAGGTATTGGTCAAGAATATGAGCTTACCTTCGAGCAGTGGAATGGTGAGATTAACCTGCATCATGGCCTATTCTGGTCAACGATTGAATTAACCAGTGCGGATGCCAGCAGTACTTGGTGGGTACATGGCTTACCATCAAAAGAAGCAAAAGCGTTCGTTGCGCTTTTGACTACATATTATGTTCGTTGGGCTAAGGATAAAGTGGCTGCATTTGATGCGGCTTTACCACAGATTAAGGACACGATTAGTCAATTTTACGACTCACCTTATTATTTGCGTCAGTCTGAATATTCGGCGATGCGACAATCAGTAGATTCACTACTTAAAGAATCGGATTTAACCGATGAATTGGCATCAAGCTTTCGTCCTCAAACCATGAGCTATATACGAAGCTGGTTTGATGACAGTATTGAGGAAAGAAATGCGAATTGGCAATGTAGTGAACTTGATCGCTGGTCTGAATGGTTGGATAAAATTGAATCGTCACCACTCAATGAGACCCAAAGAGAAGCAGTGCTGGTTAATCAAGATCACAACCTTATTCTTGCAGGTGCAGGGAGTGGCAAAACGAGTGTTTTGGTAGCCAAAGCGGGTTATCTGATTAACAGTAACGTTGCTGAACCAGAACAAATTCTGATGCTTGCGTTTGGTAATAAAGCGGCAAAAGAGATGGCTGAGAGGTTAGCGGTATCGGTCTCTTCTGATATCAAAGTAGCCACATTCCATCGCCTTGCAATGTCATTAATCGAGGAAGCGACGGGGAATAAGCCCACTGTTGCACCTTTCGCGACTGACGAAGAAGCAAGAATGGTCTTCTTTGGGGAGTTGATGGCAACGCACTTTAGTGAAAACGCTCATTCAGAGCGATGGCAAAAGCACCTTGAACGTTGGGCGATCCCGGGGCTGCAAAAAAATGGGAACTGGCAAGAAGGGCTTGATAGAGGCACCGTCGATTGGCTATGGCAGCGTATTAGCTTGCTGTTACAAAACGCTTTCAATAAGAGCCAATGGAAACAACGTATTACTGAGACTTCTTTAGCCACTGAACATCAGCAACACGCGGTAAGTGAATTAAATCTTCTTTGGCCTGTTTTGAGTGCGTATCAAAGTGTCTTGAAGGCTGATCAGCTTGTTGATTTCAATACGATGATTCATCAAGCGACCCAATGGGTGAATAAAGGAAAAGTAGCGGTGGGCTGGCGCTCTATCATGGTCGATGAGTATCAAGATATCTCACCACATCGATTGGCCTTGATTGAGGCGCTAACACAGCAAGGAGAAAAGCCAAGCCTGTTTGCTGTTGGAGATGATTGGCAAGCTATCTACCGTTTTGCGGGAGCTGACGTTGCATTAACCACTGGGTTTGAGCAGCGATATCCTGATGGTCATATTGGTGTATTGGATACCACTTACCGATTTAACAATATGCTTGGTGATGTAGCGAATCGTTTTGTTCAGGAGAATAAAGCACAGCTCACGAAGAAATTACAAGCACACCGCCAAGTTCGAAAAAAAGCCGTAGTGATCTTGAATCAACATCTACTTGAGCAAGAATTGACTGCATTAGCGAAACAGAAGTCGAGCAAAGGTGTATCGGTGCTACTTCTTGGGAGAACACATAAGCAGCAGCCAAGTGCACTTTCTGATTGGCAGACAAAATGGCCTGAATTATCTCTGCATTATATGACTTGTCATGCGAGCAAGGGACAACAAGCTGATTATGTTTTCATCCTTAATGTCGATCAGCGTATCTTTCCAATGAAAGCGCGCGATCTAGGTATGATGAAAGTACTACAGCATGAAGATACTGTGATTGCACATGCTGAAGAACGCAGGTTATTTTATGTTGCGTTGACACGTGCCAAACGTCAAGTTTGGGTATGTGCAACACCTGATTCACCAAGTCAATTTGTGGAAGAGTTGATATCGAATAAATATCCTGTCGTGAACAAGCTGCGCAAGGGTAAATAGGCTTAAGTGACATAACTAAATAAAAAAGCGGCGGGTCAATTTGACTCGCCGCTTTTTTTGATGATGGACTAAATTCTAAAATTTCAGACACTTTAATGGTGTGAGATTTTAAACGACTCGCTCAGCGATGTAAGCATCGTAATCAGGAATATCAATGGCAACATCTTCCGATAGAAGAGGGGATGTAATGATGAAATCCGCTGACGCTCTGTTTGTTGCAACAGGAATGTTCCACACACTGGCGATACGAAGTAACGCTTTGACATCAGGGTCATGAGGAACGGCATTAAGGGGATCCCAAAAGAAAATCATCATATCAATGCGGCCTTCCGAGATAAGTGCACCAAGTTGTTGGTCACCTCCCATCGGGCCACTGATCATTTTGTTTATGGGTAACTTGGTCTCTTTTTCGATTAAATGCCCCGTTGTACCGGTAGCAAACAAGTTATGTGGTTCGAGCAAATCACGATTTTGATTGACCCAGTGAAGCAGAGATTGCTTGCAGTTGTCGTGAGCGACGAGTGCTATCTGCTTTCTTTCCTTCATAGTACGTGTCGTACTCTTCATTATCGTCTCCATTATTTTTTACATTGATAGCAAACTCTGTTGCTGATTAAAAGCGAAATGATGAAAAAATATGCTCAGCAACTGGGCATATTTCTCTCACACAACATACACTTAAGTATCTGTGGAGAAAATTCCTCTTTAATATATTTAGCACTGTGTCAATAGCAAGACATTATGTTGATTTATATGACTTCAGTGACATTACTGGTTGGATTCGTTGCTATGTTTATAAATATACAATTTTAGAATGGCTATCAAGCTTGTTGGTGATGTCTAAAAGGTTCTGCACTTAAATAGTACCGGTTGCATAATGAGATATTCAGTGGTTGAATGTGTTGTGCTGGTTATAAACACCCAGTAATTAGTCTGAAGTTATGTTGTAGACCAAGGATGATATATGGATAGTATCAGTGTGGTAGGAGAGACAATCGCCGAAAGTGCAGCAGGGAAATGCGTGTGGGCGACCCTTGATTTTGAAGCCTCAGGCTTGACTCAAACCTCTTACCCTATCGAGGTGGGAATATGTATAAACGGAACGACCCCTGTGAGTTGTTTGATTAACCCACTAACCGCAGACGACTGGACTCACTGGGATACAGAGGCTGAAGGTATTCACGGATTGCCTCGTGAACATGTTGAACAAAAAGGTGATCCCGTCACTGAGGTGTGTCAGTTCTTAAATATTCATCTCAATCGTTATGAAGTCGTACTGTGCGATAGCCAGTGGGATCTGTTTTGGTTGGGGCGACTATATCGTGCAGCGCATATGCGGCCCTCTTTTACACTGCTTGAAGTGAACCACTGGCTCAGTCAGCAAGAGAAAATCGATCCATCTCGCTATCACGACCTTTTCGAATCGTTGGGCCCGCCTAAGCACCGAGCGGCAGAAGATGCACTGCAAATTAACCATGCTTTACAGCTGTTATTGTCAAATACTGAGTCGTGATCAAGTGCCGTTGTAATATCAACGTGTATTGATATAGCAGGATGAAGATCTTCTGTTTAAAATAGTTATCTCTATTGCTTCAGTAATGACTAAGTTTGTTTTAATGAAAATTCGTGTCGCTCAGTTTAATGTCGCTATGTCCTTTCCCAAAGAAGGACAACTTTATCAAGAGTTGGATAAACATCGAGTCGAAGGGACTCACCAGCTCAGATTTCAACGAATAGCAGCCACACTACAGCAGATACGTCCTGATATACTATTATTGTGTGAATTTGACCACCAAGCTGATGATAGAGGGTACTCTTCCATCGATTTATTCCTATCTGAATATTGCGGTACTGAACAGTTAGGACAGAAGGCGATTGACTACCCTTATCGATATTTAGCCCCAAGTAATACAGGTACGACATTGGCCACCGCCTTGACGGGAAAGAGTGAGCCTCGCCTTCCGGAAGATGGTGTTGGTTTCGGGTGCTACCCCGGACATTTTAATTTTGTTTTATTATCCAAATATCCAATCAAAGAGGATGAGGTGATGTCTTGGCGTCAGCTTGCATGGGCTAATAAAGAAGATCATTCCATGCCCTCCAACTACTATGTGGAAGCAATAGCGAATGAGCTCAAACTTTCATCAAAGAATCATATCAAGTTGCCGTTAGACATTAATGGTCAACAGTTGAACCTTGTGTATTGTCACCCCACACCACCAGTATTCGACGGCGAGGAACAACGTAATTTTCGTAGAAATAGTGATGAGATCAAATTGCTCGTTGATATCCTTGATAATGCAGATTACTTGCGTCAATACGAACAAGAGCAGGTTGGGTATATAGAAATCATAGAAGATGAGAACAATCGTTATCCAAGTAAACATAACGAAAAAAAGCCTCAACCAGATTTGGTGGATGGGCCGTTTGTGATTTTGGGAGATTTGAATAATGATGTGCTCGACGGGGATGGAGATAAAGCGGCGATGACTCGTTTACTTAAACATTCTCGTATTCATCATGAATGTGCCAATGGTCGTTTGAGACCAAAGAGCAGAGGTGGTTTTTTTTACCATTTAGTTCTTAAACGAAGAGGTATTGAACGCAAGGGAAAGCCAGCATACTGGACACATTTAAATGGTCTTCGACTCGATTATGTTTTACCTAGTGCTGAGCTACATGTTGTGAATAGTGGTGTCTTTTGGCCTGAAAAAAAAGAGCTATACCGTGAATGGCTTGAAGATAGTAAACATCGGCAAAAAGAAGCAGCGTACACCGATCATCGAATGGTGTGGGTTGATGTTGTCATGCCATCTGCCAAGTAATGGTATCTACAATGTGAAAGTGAAAATATTGATTGGTATGAAAGGCATGGTTTTGAGCTTTTACATCAAGCTAAACATCACAGTGCTGAAACGACAATAATGGTGTTTTGGTCAGCCATATAAACAATAGCGGAGCCTAATGAAGTATTTCTTAGCCGGCATGCCGACATGAAAAATCACCTCCTGCGTTGGCAGAAGGTGATATACCTATGGTGCTTATAAATCGCTTTATGCGTTGCTTAGTTTTCTAAGATTGAGCGTTTGAAACGAGACTTTGTTTCTTCGTCCGCTTTTTGCCACCAGAAATTGAGCATTTCTTCAGCCATGAGGTTTTCATTTTCAGCGGTTTGTGCACTTTGTTTATTATCTTCAATACCAACAGGCAAATTAGCAATAGCAACGGCTGTCTTAAGGGATGCTGGCCCGTTACCTTGATTGTATTGTGCTATTTCTGCTTCATAGTTACGCCCAAGTTGCAATCCTTCTATTTTAAGCATATCGGTATCAAAAGCGATTGCGTTCCCTTCGGCATTCAGCAGTGTAAACGTTGGCTGGCGTGTAAAACTGCGCGCTTGATTCTGATTACGAATCGTTGGCAGGTCAATACTAATCGTTTCATCAGATGCGCTGAATTTGATGATTTGAACAGGAGAACTATAAAGTGTGATGTCACCATTTTGGCGATAATCAGTATTTATACGAAAAGCGAGCTGGTGTTGGCCATTTTCGACGACAATGCTTTGCGCATCAGGGGCGTTAACGCCATTAACGAGAACCCATTCGCCGTTCTTAGGGAGTTCGACGGTCACCTGAGCAAATGCTGATAGAGAAAATAAAGATGCCATCACAAGTGTCGCAGGACGAAGGTAACGAGGAAGCATGAAAAACTCCTTAACAAAATTTTGGAGCACTATTGTGGCAAAGCAAATCAAATAGACAAGAGAAAGTTGTCTATATCGGTAGGAAATCAATCTGTTTTGTCAGGATTAATTCAGATTTAAAGGCCACGTGATTGTTCACGTGGCTTTTGATTGAGCTGTTGAATTATTTAACGTGGCAAGCAAAACCTTTCAGGTAAAATCCTTCTGGATATGCGGTATCGATAGGGTGGTCAGCCGCTTGTTCAAAGCGTTCCACAAATTGAACACTACGGAGGGCATCAAGCGCAGCATCAGCGATGATCTTTTGGAATAGTCCGTTATCCATTAAACCTGAACAAGAATAGGTGAGTAGTGTGCCACCAGGCTTAAGAATCTGCATGGCAAGCATGTTGATATCTTTATAGCCACGACATGCACCATTTAGCTGTGCTTTGGACTCTGCAAATTTTGGAGGATCCATGATCACAACATCAAAAAGTTCACCTGATTCACGGTACTCACGTAGGAGCTTAAAAACATCCGCATTGATAAACTGTGCTTTTTCAAGGTCGAAGCCATTCAACTTAGCATTTTGTTGAGCTGTATCGAGAGCGGGTTGTGACACATCAACATTGATGACTTGTTCAGCATTACCTTTTAAAGCGTAAAGCCCAAAGCCGCCAGTGTAGCAGAAGCAGTTTAATACGCGCTTTCCATTAACATACTTAACGGCTGCTTCACGGCTATCACGCTGGTCTAGGTAGAAGCCTGTTTTGTGACCGCCAACAATATCCACTGAAATCTTAACGCCATTCTCTTCGATAACGACAGAAGGAGGTGGTGTGTCACCGTGTAGAACACCAGTACGCTCCTTAAGGCCCTCTTTTTTGCGGACACTGACGTCAGAGCGCTCATAAATATTACATTCAGGGAAACAAGCGATTAAAGCTTCTACTAGTGATTCACGTTGGGATTCTGCACCGGCACTAAGTAGTTGACAAACAAGGTAGTTATCATACTTATCGATAGTGATACCTGGAAGTCCGTCAGATTCTGCAGCAATAAGACGATATCCAGTTAATCCGTCACGTTTTGCTAATGTGTCACGTAGTGCCTTTGCCTCAGTAATCCGATCGATAAAGAACTGAGTATCAATCATTTGCTTTTTGTTGAAGGTCCACACACGAACGCGGATTTGTGAGTTTGGTGAGTATGCGCCACGAGCCAGCCATTGGCCATCAGCGGAATAGACATCGACAGTCTCGCCTAAGCCAGGTTTCCCTTCGACTTTATGTATACCTCTCGAAAAAATCCAAGGATGGCGACGGCGGAGAGATTTTTCACGGCCTTTAACGAGATAGATTGCTGCAGTCATAATGGCTCACAAACAGATGATAGAAAATAGGGACGCTATTCTGTTGGATAGGTGGCATGAATTCAATACTTAACATGAAGACTTTGTACAATTTATGCCCAAGCAGGCTCATCTTGATAGGTTTAGTGCTGGATCACTGTGCATAGATTAAGGAAAATCACAAACATTGACTATTGATCTTGTTGTAAGCGAGTCACTAACTCGCCGCTAAAGGCGAACATTTATGCTAATCGATGCGCTTTAGTTAAGACCTGAGTGCTACTTCGACCCTACAGCCGTTCGGTTTTGCTCTTTTAATAAATCATAAAAGAGATTGAATGAGAGCGGTTTTTGGTAAAGGAATCCTTGGCCAATTCGAAAGCCTTTTTCGAGTAAAACAGCTTGTTGGTCTAATGTTTCGACGCCTTCTGCAACGACCGTTGTTCCAAATTCTTTCGATAAGTATTCGATGGCATTGATAATGGTCATTGAATGCTCATCGTGAGGAAGATTCATGACAAATTGCCTATCAATCTTGATTTGATCAAAACCAAATAGTAGTAGGAACTCTAAAGATGAAAATCCGGTGCCGAAATCGTCAAGACTGACTGTTACGTCGGTTTCTCTAAGGCGTGAAATCATCTCACATGCATTATCTCTATCGAGAATATATGACGATTCAATAACTTCTATATCAATGTATTTTAAACTGAGATGATAATGTCTACTTAGTTGTTGCAGGCTTTCAATAAATTCTGGGGTCGCTATCTGTTGTGGGGAAACGTTGACACTAATACGAAAATCGTCAGGTAACTGTTGCTGACGAGGTGCCCAAGTACGGAAAACTTGCTCAAGAATAGCACTGCCTAAAGGAATGATAAGCTCTGAACGTTCGGCTTCATTGAGAATGTCGTGAGGTGCAAATAGCTCAGAGTGGTTGAGCCGAAAAAGTGCCTCACAACCGATAATTTTACCGGTGCGCATATCCACTTTCGCTTGATAGTGCATGACGAAATCTTTGTTTTCAATGAGGTGTCTCAGTGTCGTCATTAACGAAATTCGGTGATGAATTTTTTTCTCAAAACGTTTAGAAAAGTCACGAACACATGCTGTTCCCGCTTCTTTCGCTTGTTTCATTGCGATATCCGCAGCATGCATCAATGTGTTAGCGTTTTCGCCATCTTGAGGATGGAGTGCAACGCCTATGGAGAATGTGACTCCCATGGGGGTATTCTGGTTTAAGTGGTCCATTGCGGCAATGAGCCGTTCTCGACTATGTGGCCAATCGAACGTTGCAACGAAATCATCGGCACTTAAACGACAAATAAAGCTATCTGGTGGGAGTGTATTGATGAGTATATCCCTGACCTGACAAAGCAAGTCATCACCATAGCTGAGTCCATAACGATTGTTAAACTCCCCAAAGGCGTCTATGTCTATGTATATGAGTGCAAATTCTTTATCCTTTTTTTCCCTTTCCATCAAATGTTTGATTAAAGCTCGTCGATTATTAAGGTCGGTTAAAGGATCGCTTTGAGAGAGGTGCTGCAGCTGTTGGTTTTTTTGAGATAGGGTCGTAATGTAATCTTGAATTTGTTTCGTTGCTTTATTATGAGCATCGATAAGAAGGCTGATTTCATTAGGCTTATTGCCTCTTTGTTCGAGCTTTATCTCCATGGTGTGTTTCTTATTGATGTTTCTAAGCTGTCTTACGATTTGTGAAAGAGGCTGGCCAATTGTAGTGTCAAGAATTTGGTAAAACATAAGGGTCGTCGTCACCCCGTAGAACATCATGCCACCAAAAATGAGCATCCCTGTTTTCATTATAAGAGTTTGGAGGTAATAGAGATTAATCTCTCCTTTTAGCTCTCCTACATAGATGGGCTCAAGAGGGGTGAAGAGCGTAGGGGATTGGTGTAGAAGGGGAATCTCAATATGAGTCGTGGGAAGTAACCATTTGAACAGAAAATTTGGATCTTGCTGTGTGCCATTTGTAATTTCTGTCCATAGAAGATTATTTTCATCATAGACCTGTAATTGGCTAAATAGTCTATCGCCTTTGAATATATCAAATAGCGCTGTGACCTGTTGATTATCATAGTTATGCAGTGCAAGTGCCATTGCTTTCTCAACGGCAGCGAAACGTGTGTGAGCGATTTCATTTGCCTCTTTCAGCACACTTTGTGTTTCTAAAATAAAAGCGGTGCAGCCGACAACGACACCCGTGATCAGCAACCAGATTAAAGTCTGTCTGATAATCTGTACTTGGAGCGAGTTAAGTCGCGACTTATTTGACATCTTGTGCCTGCTTATCGAGTGAGTCAAAGCATAATGGCTATTTTGCATATATCACAAACGAAAAGTGAAGAATCAGTCGTATAAATATGCAATGTAACAATTAGTACTAAGAAAATACCTTACTACCTATTCTAGTAAGGTATGCAAAAAAGACCAGAAAAACATATTTATGATGGTTATATGATTGCAAATAGATTTGTACGGCTGATGAAAAGCTCAGGTCGTGCATTTTTATGCACAATCTGAAAGGTGTTTAATTTAGCGACGCGGTACACGCAAGTATATGATCCAATAGCCAAGACCAACGAAAAGCCCTCCGCCAATAACATTCCCGATAGTGACAGGAATAAGATTATTAATTACAAAATCAATTAAGTTGAGATCAGTATACATAGAGGCGTTTTGTCCAGTGATTTGCCAAAAGCTGTCAGGTGCAAATGTCTTTATCGCGATAGCCATAGGCACTTGGAACATGTTAGCAATACAGTGCTCGAATCCCGCCGAGACAAACATGGCGACAGGAAGAATAGTGACCAATATCTTGTCGGTCAATGTTCGTCCACTGAAAGTCATCCACACGGCCACACAAACAAGCACGTTGCACATTAGCCCTAAGGCGACAGCTTGGAAAAAATCGTGATGAAGCTTATGTTGAGCAATTTGAAGTGTGTTTATACCCACCTCTCCGTTGCTAGAGAGATATTGTTTACTCACAAGCATAATACCAACCAATAGGATGGCACCAACTAGATTTCCAATGTAAACGAGAGTCCAGTGAGTGAGCAAGTTTCGCCAGCTAATTTTGCCACTGGCTCTCGCCACGAGAGTCAGCACTGAGCTAGTAAAAAGTTCACCGCCTGTAATGATGACGAGAATCAACCCAAGGCTAAATGCAAGTCCACCGATAAACCGTGTTATACCCCAAGGCATATCACCAGCACCTGTTGTCACCGTGGTATAAAAAACAAATGCGATACCAATATGAAGCCCTGCCGATATGGCAAGCAAAAATGCTTTCATAGGATCTTTTGTCGCTTTGCTTTCACCGATTTCAGCGGCGCGCTCAGCCATTTGAGGGGGTAATAGTGAATCAAATTGATTAAGTGAGTTCATATTTAGTTTCGCAATTTGTCTAAGTGTAAGTAATTGTGATCTAGCGCACGATAATGCGCTGCTTCGCTCACTATCGCAACCATTATTTTTGCAATGTTGAATTGACATAAATGGTAATGAATTGATAAATAGTCGAGCCAAAACAAGTGGATAGATGCTGACACCTAAAGCTGGGAGGTAGAGAAATCACGATGTATAATGCTTAACTGTAAATTTAAAGCGATAGTAAAAAGGTATTGATAAGTAATGAAGTATCTAGCGGGCTACCCTGACTCAGTTATCCAGCAAGTAGAAGTTTTGGTCAAAGAGAAGAAGCTTGCAAGTTATCTTTCGGCTAAGTATCCAGAAAAACATACGGTCAACAACGATAAGGCGCTTTATGATCTCGTTTTAACGCTAAAAAACCGCTATATAAAGAAGAGCTCACCAATTAGTAAAGTATGTTTTGATAAGAACATTCGTCGCGTTGATCAAGCATTAGGTACACATACTCGCGCCTCTCGAGTACAGGGCAATAAGTTGAAAGCAAAGAAAGAGATTCGTATTGCGACGCTGTTTAAAGATGCGCCATTAGGTTTACTTGAAATGATTGTGGTTCATGAATTAGCTCACGTAAAAGAATCGGATCACAACAAAGCCTTTTATCAGCTATGTTGCCATATGCTACCTGATTACCATCAGCGTGAATTTGATGCGCGCTTATACCTACACTTGTTGGAAATGTAGCCGAGGCAGCATAAAAAAGCAGGCAATTTACGCTTTGATACATCCAACACTTT
This sequence comes from bacterium sp. HQB-150, assembly GCA_043421945.1. Taxonomy (GTDB): domain Bacteria; phylum Pseudomonadota; class Gammaproteobacteria; order Enterobacterales; family Vibrionaceae; genus Thaumasiovibrio. The sequence continues at coordinate 22,877 of JBHOGO010000056.1, forward strand.
ACATTACTGCTTTGGCAAGGAACAATCGGTGCAGCCTAAAAGGAAGCATACGAAAAATTATGAGTAATACGAAAACGAGTCAGAAAAAATCGAACCCTTTATTTGAAATAGTGTTCAACGTATTCATCCCTTCGTTCATCTTAATGAAGCTAAGTGGTGGGGATCAACTTGGTTCAGTAGGGGCACTTGTTGTTGCTTTAGCATTCCCTTTATTGTTTGGCGCGTATGAGCTAATTCGCTTCAAAAAGTTTAACTTCATCGCCCTGTTAGGGTTTGTGAGTGTTCTACTCACAGGTGGTATTGGTTTACTAGAGCTTGATACAAAGTGGCTTGCATTAAAAGAAGCGCTGATCCCTGGATTGATTGGTGTTGCGGTGTTTGTGTCGACGTTTACTCAGTACCCAGTGGTTAAAAAACTGGTTTTCAATGAGACTGTTTTGAATCTTTCTCTTATCCAAGAGCGTTTGGAGGCGAGAAATCAAGAAACCGCTTTTGAGCGCTGTTTGTTAGTTTCCAACTTCTTGTTCGCGAGCACATTTGTCTTCTCTTCTGTAATGAATTACATCTTAGCGACTTGGATTGTGACTAGCCCTGCAGGTACAGAAGCATTCAATACTGAGTTGGGTAAACTTACTTTGATTAGTTACCCGATGATTGCTATTCCAAGCATTGTGATGATGATGGGTATTTTCTATTTCGTTTGGCGCCAGATTCGCTCTATGACAGAGTTAGAGGCTGATGAGATCTTCCAACAGCAGTAGGTAGCTAACTAAGCATCAGATTATTGAGTCAAAGTCAGTGTGCACTTTCGTTGAACTAACTAGGAGCGCACTGCTATTTTACCAATTTAAATGCTTTCTTAAGCTGCCATATGGCGTACAGCTAAATCAGAATTATTGCGTTTAATTCTGACCCCATTAATTGATCATTAAATGTGTCGTAATGCGTTTTTCAACGCATTATTTATTTCCTTTTCCTTCTATACTGCAGGTAGTCTAGTCGAAAAGGACATACCTATGCTTAATGAAAACCATGCATTTATTCTCGATTTTCCCGACCTAAAATTAGATATTGTTCAGTTAAATCACGATGACCCTGCATTTAAAACTGATCTTCAGCAATATCATGAGCTTGATTATAAAATTAGAGAACTAGAAGTTGTCGGTAGCCCTATCGATGACAGTGATATGCATGAATTAAAGCGGCAGAGAATGGCGTTGAAAGATCTACTCTATAAGCAGTTAACCGAACATCATGCAAAGGCGGGTGAATAAAGCGCCTGGTTCATGCTGTGTGTTTAATCGTGGGGCCTATATGGGCCCTTGATAATACTAAACCTCAAACCTCAATTTTTAACGCCGCCTGTAACCATTCAATTTGGGTAAGAATATGTGGAGTTCTTCTTTTCCGATGGGTGGAAAACAGGTAATACCCGTAGCCGCTGACTATTTTGATATGCTGCGGATTGAACAGCGTACCATTGTGTAACAATTCCTTTGCCATAAACGTAGGCAATAAAGCAAGGCTAGGTTGTTGGTGTAATGCTGAAACGGCGAGGTAGAAGTGTTCGAAACCAATAGAGGCATAGGTTTCTTTATTTTGAATTGAATATTCTTTTTTTAATTTAAGCCATTGATTTGGACGTGTAGTTTGGGGTAACCAAGGTATCTTTGTCAGATCTTCAGTTGTCTCCATTTCGTTATGACTGATTTGTGTTGTACTTGCAACAAGCGTCAATGTTTCAGGGGTAAGAAGTTCACCGTAAGAGTAATGATCAGAGAGGGGCAAACAGCGGATGACAATATCAGCGTCGTGTTGAATGACACCTCCTTGAGTGATGAGATTATCACCCGTCAGTATTTTGAGTTGGGTGCACTTATTTTCGAAGGTAGTTAGAGCCTTTATTAACCATAAGCTTGCAAAGGAGGGGCTAACATCTAAGGTCAGCATATGACGTTCAGCACTTGATTGGATAATGCTAGCACTTGCTTGCTGAATCAGTTCAAGGGCTTCGGTTATTTTAGGTAGGTACTGTTGACCAATAGGCGTTAAAGATAGCTGATTATGTTGTCGAATAAAAAGTGATTGCCCGAGTTGCTCTTCTAAACTGTGGATTTGTTTGCTGATGGCACTTTGAGTGAGATGTAGCTCTTCGGCAGCGAGTGTGAAGCTTCCACAACGAGCTACGGAAAGAAATGATTGAAGCCATTTTGTTGATGGTAATGTATTCGACAATGCCATTATTCTTCCCCTATATGCACCTATGCTTGTGAAGGGTATTTCTCTTGCTTTCCAGCCCTCCCCATTATTTTCTAGAAAAATAAGCACTGAGAACGTTTAGTAAAATCGAGGGTATTCCATTTCGTTATGACCATTGAGAATAATTCGTTTGTTTCAAATATTCAAAACCTTATTGTGAATAGACAAATAGTTAATATGTGTTTGTGATCTCTAACGAGATGAGCTGCATATAAACGAGTGGGATACCCAACCCAATTAAGGAAGGTCTAAATGAGTGCTGTTCTTCACCGCCATTGCTCAGGTGTATTACCCACTGTCGACCGAGGAGAAGGTGTTTACCTCTATGATGTTGATGGTAACAAGTATCTAGATGCATGCGGTGGTGCTGCCGTGTCTAGCTTAGGGCATCAACACCCCGAACTTATTTCCAGTGTCCAGTCACAACTAACTCGAATAGCTTATGCACATACCGGCTTTTTTACGTCACCTCCAGCTGAGCAATTAGCAGCAAAATTAGCTAATTATGCTGGTGAGTCGTTTAGTCATACTTACTTAGTTTCTGGTGGCTCAGAAGCTGTCGAATCTGCGATTAAACTTGCGAGGCAATACTATGTCGAGCAGGGGAAATTGAATAAATCCCACATTATTGCGCGTCGCCAGAGCTTTCACGGTAATACGCTGGGCGCATTAGCGAATGGGGGAAATCAGTGGCGAAGGGCAATGTTTTCCCCTCTATTCCAATCAGCATCGTTAATTTCTCCTTGTTATGCTTATCGGGAGAAGCAAGAAGGTGAATCCGAAGCCTCATATGGGCTTAGGGTAGCTCAAGAACTGGAAACAGAGATATTAAATGTTGGCGCTGATCGTGTGATGGCATTTATTGCTGAGCCTGTCGTTGGCGCAACGGGAGGGGCGATACCCGCAGTCGATGGTTACTTTCAGCGCATTAGAGATATTTGTGATCGGTATGATGTGTTATTGATATTAGATGAAGTGATGTGTGGCGTAGGTCGTACTGGAACAATGTTCGCTTTTGAGCAGTTAGGCGTTACCCCCGACATGGTGACAGTAGCGAAAGGACTTAGTGGGGGGAGTCAGCCATTGGGCGCTGTTGTTATTCAGCGAGCCATCGTCGATATGATAGCCAATGGTAGTGGTTTTTTTCAGCATGGGCATACCTTTATTGCACATGCAACAGCTTGCGCTGCAGGTTGTGCAACGCTCGATATTATCGAAAAAGAAGCGTTACTGAATAATGTAAAACTTCGTGGAGAGCAACTACAACAGCGTTTGAAGAAAAGGTTATTAGCGCATCCTCATGTGGGTGATATCCGAGGAGTAGGTTTACTCATTGGGATTGAGTTGGTGGAAAATCGAAAGACGAAAGCCCCTTTCCCTAGCGAAATACCGCTAGCAGCTCAAATAAAACGTGAGGCGATGAATAATGGCTTAATGTGTTACCCAATGGGAGGAACGATTGACGGGCGCGACGGGCATCATATCTTACTTGCTCCGCCTTATATTATTTCTGAAGAGCAGCTTGGCGAGCTGGTGAATAAGCTCTTGAAAACATTAGAGACAGTGTTAGAGGAGTTAAAATGCCTGCCGTAATCGTTGCGCCCAATGGGGCAAGAAAGAATAAGAAGGATCATCCAGCATTACCGATGACATTATTAGAAATGACGGCCGAAGCAATATCTTATGCGCAAGCTGGTGTGACGATGATTCATGTCCATGTAAGGGATTGCTACGGTGAACATTCACTTGACTTAGAGCTGAACCAAAAGTGGGCGAATCAACTGCAGAAAGCAGTAGGTAAGGAGATGATAGTTCAATTGACGACTGAATCTATTGGCCGGTACTCACCCAATGAAATTGCCACGTTTATTGAAAATATCCAGGTACCAGCATTGTCTATTGCGATTAAAGAGCTTTTGCCCTCGGTAGTACATTATGTCGATGGAACGGCAGCATTGATGTCTGCCATGCGAAGAGGGACACTCATTCAATATATTGTTTACACACCTCAGGAGTTAGCACTTTATAAAATATTAGTGAGTACAGGTGTTATCCCGAGCGCTTCTCATCATTTACTACTCGTCTTAGGGAAACACAGTACCTCCCAGCAAGCAGAACCCAATGATTTGTCAGCATTTGATGTGACAGATCTAAACGTGCCTTGGGCAGTGTGTGCATTTGGTCAACAGGAGCTGGCGTGCTTGGTCAAAACAATAGATTTAGGTGGGGATGTGAGAATTGGATTTGAAAATAATCTTTATACCGCCAATGGTGACCTAGCGATTAATAACTTGGCACAAATAGAAGCACTAAAATCCGCCATTAAAGACAGGCAAAAATGTATAAAAAGTGGTGCTGAATACACAATATTCCTCAAAAATAGGGCATTGGCCTCGTAATCTATTCGTATTTATGGCAAATATCATGATTGTGCGCTAAATGTTAAATGTGTTAACTGTATGATAAGGCTGTAGGTTTACACTGAAGTTGAGTGTACGTTGTTGAAATACGGCATGAAGCAGTCACTAAGAAATATCACAACACAATCGTCATGACGAAATTAAGGGAAAAGTATGAAGGTATTCAAAACAGCATGTATTGCATTGGGGCTTTTCGGTGCAATGGCTGGCACGTCAGCATCAGCTCAAGAATTTGTGACCATCGGAACTGGTGGTGTTACAGGTGTTTACTATCCTACGGGTGGTGCAATTTGTCGATTAGTCAATAAAACTCGTAAAGAACATGGTATTCGTTGCTCTGTTGAGAGTACTGGCGGATCTGTTTATAACATCAATACTATTCGAGCTGGTGAGTTGGATCTTGGTATAGCGCAATCAGATTGGCAATTCCATGCATACAATGGTTCAAGTAAATTTGAAACAGCAGGACCATATAAAGACTTACGTGCTGTGTTCTCAATTCACCCAGAACCATTTACGGTAGTAGCTCGCGCAGACTCTGGTATTAAAAGCTTTGAAGACTTAAAAGGTAAACGCGTTAATATTGGTAACCCAGGCTCAGGGCAACGTGGGACGATGGAAGTACTGATGGCTGAGTTAGGCTGGACAATGGATGACTTTAGGTTAGCGTCGGAACTTAAGGCATCTGAGCAGTCGAAAGCACTCTGTGATAACAAAATTGATGCGATGATCTACACCGTTGGACACCCAAGTGGTGCAATCAAAGAGGCGACAACTTCGTGTGAAAGTGTCATTGTTGAAGTGAGTGGAGAAGCCGTTTCTAAACTGATTAATGATAACAGCTTTTATCGTGTAGCGACTATCCCTGGTGGAATGTATAAGGGGAATGACGGAGATGTACAAACGTTTGGTGTAGGGGCGACCTTCGTAAGTTCAACAGGCGTTGATGCTGATATTATGTATGAAATTGTTAAAGCTGTATTTACTAACTTAGATGATTTCAAGCGCTTACACCCAGCATTTAATAACCTTGAAGCTCCACAGATGGTTAAAGATGGTTTATCTGCACCCCTCCATGATGGAGCCGCAAAATACTATAAAGAAGCAGGCCTAATGTAAATTAGCCGCAGTACTTTATTGTCCATATTGAGGTTGAGGCGCTACCCTCATAATAAGGTAGCGCCTTTTTTGTACTTATCCTTAATTTACAACATATAAAAGCATTACCTTTTCCCTGTTTATACTGCTTATTGACCATTTACTCGCGTTATTTCCCTTTTGTCGCATTCTCATGAAAACGACTAAATTTCTCGTTAATCTACACTCTAAAGCTACAGGAAAGCGCTCAAGAAAAATGATTATTCATTGTTGATGCGCCGTCATATTCTCAGTCGTGATAAGTCTTAAGGCAACGAAAATGGCAAAGACTAAATCGCTAGCTATTTATGGGAAGTCGTTGCTATACATTAAGCATACACGTACAGAGGAGCACCCGAGTACGATACTGCATGGTAGACAAAAAAATAATACAACTTCAGTATCGTACTCGGTAAGGCTATGCGTTCGAAAAATACTGGCCAAAGAGTCAGTAAATAATATATTTACTTTCTAAACTATGCGAGACACCTTGCATATATAACGAGAGTTGGCAGGAAATAGTTGATGTTGAATACTAAAAGGAGAGAGATTGATGAGATATATGAAGATAAATTAGTCTCGCAACGGCGTCGACGAAGGAGCCCTGTGTATAGCGCAGATGTTCAATTCAAATGGCTGCAAAGCTTATTGGTTACAACCTTGTTCTGTATTGCCATTGCCATCACGACAATGTCAGTTTGGCCAGCCTCAATGTGGGTACACTTAGCAATAAGTTTTGGCTTTGGCTATAGCGCTGTAGGGGTTGCAAGATTCACGTTGTTGTTGAACCCAAATATGCCGTTTCGTAGGGTTAATGCTATCTCCGTTGTGGCGTCAATGGTCGTTGGTACAACCAATGCCTATTGTTGGCTCCAATGGGGGCGTGTGGTTAACGCCGCTCAAGAGATGAAACCGGTATTATTTCTCGGCGTTTTGTTCACGGCTATTTGCTATTACTACTTCTATTCTCATGATAAACATATTACATCACAACGCGCTATTGAACGGGCGAGACGTCAGCAAAGCGAACATGAAAAAGCACTGCTCTTAAGTCAACTACAACAGCTACAAAGCCAAATTGAACCCCATTTCCTTTTTAACACTTTGGCAAATATTTGCGTACTTGTTGATAGTGACGCAAGAAAAGCAAAAGTCATGCTTGAAAAATTAACCGCGTTACTCAGAGTAACACTCAGAAAGAGCAGGGCTCTGCTTGTTGACGTTGATGAGGAAGTTGAGTTAGTCAGCTGCTACCTTTCCATACAAAAAGTAAGGCTAGGCGAGCGTTTAAATCACCGGTTAGATATTGAACTGGGAGGTCGAGTGATTAATATTCCCCCAATGTTACTTCAACCGTTGGTTGAAAATGCGGTAATACACGGCATCGAACCGAAAGCAGATGGGGGGGAAATCGTAGTAAAGTTATACGTCGAAGGTGAAAAATTATGGATTATCGTAAAAGATACAGGGATTGGTTTTCAGGACGCACATAGCTATCATGGGCATGGCATTGGGTTAGCAAATATTAAAGACCGTTTATATCGTCTATTTGACGGGAGAGCCAAACTGTCGATTAGGGAAAATAATGATACTGGTGTTATTGCAGAGATAGTAATGCCTATAGATAAAGGATCGATTGCTATTTCTACTGATAGCAGGAGTTAAAAATGAACCCAACAGCGGTTATAGCTGATGATGAACCATTGCTACGTCTTCATTTAAAACAAATGTTAGGAGATATTTGGCCTGAATTAGACATTGTTGGTGTGGCAGAGAATGGGGCTCAGGCACTATTGCTAATTGAAAAAAGAAGCCTGATGTCTCTTTCCTTGATATTCGTATGCCTGAAATTGATGGTATGACCTTAGCGAGTATGTTTCAAAAAAGACAGATTGAAACCAATGTTGTTTTCACTACTGCTTATGATGAGTATGCTGTAGAAGCCTTTGAGGCTAATGCAATTGACTACTTACTTAAACCATTAAGTGTTATTCGTTTAGAAAAAAACTGCAAAAAAATTCAGGCGCGTTTAAAGACATCCCCCTCCCAAGATTATGATAGATTACTTTCTGAACTGACAAGGTATAGCTCTGTCAATAATAAACCGAAACTAAAATGGATTAAGGCAGTAAAGCAGGAAGAAGTGCACTTAATACCAATTAACGAAGTATCGTACTTTAAAGCTGAAGATAAATATGTATCCGTTTTTCAAAGCACCCATCTTGGTACTCATGAAGAGTACCAGGGCATCCGCATGAGTGGTTATGATTTAGCCATCGATGCAATCCCAGCAGCCAATACTTTCTCTAAAAAAGTAGGATTCATCATGCAACGCTTTTGTTTCATAGGGACGCTAATCTTTGTTGGCTCTGCTCTGAGCATATTTAGTGACATGTGCCTCAGTCC
>JBHOGO010000057.1:0-30283 GCA_043421945.1 bacterium sp. HQB-150
TATTGAAGCAGTATATTGAGAATCAGGAGCGACCTACTTAATTAGCGCGTTGCGCTAATGGCTTACATCTCCACCTACAACATCTCGCTTCGGCTCGATTGTTGTAGGTGGAGAATTACGCCAATTTGTTAAAAACAGTTCGACCATCGTATTTCAGGCTAGCCAAAAGTCCTTAAGCACTACTGTGACCTATTGAGTAAAGAGGCTAAGTTTGCTTCTTTCGCTAAGTAATAAAATGGGGCGATTGCTCGCCCATATAGTTCTACTTACTTGTGGCTGATGACCAGTGCCATCTCGTTACCATCCACAAATGGGCTGCCTTTGAGATTACTATATTTAGCTTTGATCTTTAAACCGTGTGGTTCTAGTTCACTGGCTAGCATTTCCAAGTCGAAGTGCTGTAGCCAGTTATATACAGTCCACTCTCGCGCATCTTCGAAGATGACATATTTGTCTAGGGTCACCATCCCTGGTTCGTATTTGAAGTTTGATTGCAGACACCAGTAATCTTCTGCGCTCCAGAAACCGCCCATAGCGTTCTTTTCAAAGTTTCTAGATTCGGTTTGCGCTGCAAAGCGAGCCGTAGTGTAAACATCTAGGGCAATACAGCCGTTAGGCGCTAGCAGGGTTTTGAATTTGCCTAATAGGGTCGCACGTTGTTCTGGATTAAGAGCGCAAAGGTCGCACATCACCAGCGTGATCAAATCGAACTTACGAATGTCACTATACTCAAGATAATTCCCGTAGTGATATTCGATATCAAGCTTTGACTCCTTGGCCTGCCCTCTAGCGTGCTCAAGGGAGTTTTGTGAGAAATCCAGACCAACAACAGTGCCAACACCTTTGGATTTTAGACGTTGAGTATAAAGACCAGGACCACAACCGAAATCTATGATTTTAGATTTTGCGTTTAGGTTAAATTCAGAAACCAACCAATTCACTGATGCATCTATAAATTCCGCAGTACGAGATGCAAGGCTAAGGTCAGGGTTTAAATGAAACGCCAGCATCTGCTTTGCGATATGACTATCAGTCCACAATACATCAGCAGTATAGGTAGACCAAACAACAGGTTTTGTACTAGCCTCGTCGATTCTTTTGAACATTTGAGTTATTCCGACAATAAGTTAGATTCGTCATCCTTACTTTCGGCTTAGGTTATTTCTTTGAAGTGCCGTAAGGATGTTTAGTAGAATTGCTTGTTTAAAATAAAACATTGCAGATGCCTCCTTAGTAATGAATTGAATCCGCTGACAAGGTATCAGCTCATGCAATGACGAGCAACAAGGAGTGCTGTTGGAGAAATAAAAGAGGCTGGTAAAGCCTGACGACTGTAGCCTCATTCAGGTTAGAAAATATCACCCAAACATGCTCTTAACGGATAGACCGCGGTATCGTAGTAAACACGAAAAGGGGCTGATTTGAGTTAAGTCCACCCTGAAACATTCTGATAAGCAGACTATTGATTGATAAAGTTGGTAATCAATTCGCTTAAGACTGCTGGCTCTTCTTCTATAACCAAATGTCCTGAATTTGGAATAGTAACCAAAGACGAGCCAGCTATCTTTTGTTGAAGGCAGTAGGCTTTTTCACACGGTATCCACTCGTCCTCTTCACCCCATAAAATGAGTACAGGGCATTGCACTTCATTAAACTTATCTTGGAACTCATCTGTAAAAATTGAGTCAGCTTGGGCTATTTGACGATAAAATGCAGGCTTACCCTCTATTCCTTGCCAAGGAGACAATATACCCTCAATGGTTTCTTGCGAGAGGCTTTTGTGCGCTGCTGTTTTTATGTAGGCCTCAACGATAGCGTCATGGATATAATCCGGTACACCGGAGAATGCTTCTTCATGCATCTCTACGTGTTTAAAGAACGGAGAGCCCCAAGGTGAAAGAGCAACAGGGTCAATCACCACCAACTTTTTGTAGCTTTGCTTATTCAAGAGGTGGCTACGTAATACGGTCGTTCCACCAAAGTCATGCCCAACAATATAAGGTGATTCGAGATTCCAGTGATCTATCAAACCACATAACAGTTGGTTTTGAATACCCAAAGAAACATCATTATTACTTTTATCCGACTGACCGTAACCAAGCATGTCGTAGTAGTAAACTGTAAAGTCATTGGATAGTTGGTCAATAAGATGTCTCATATTGAATGATGACCAAGGCGTACCATGAACCAACACTAATGGTTCTCCTTTTCCTTTGAACCCGTATCTTACTTTTCGACCTTGAAAGTTAAATGTGCTCGGTATGGTCCAGTTGTTACTACGCATTGTCTTTACCAACTTTTTAATAACTTAGCTTCATCTTAAAAGGCATGCATTGCCTTCGTCAAAAGAAACTCATAAGTCTATCACCTCGTGGGGCTGTTCAGATTAGAGAGAACAATGCAACTCAGGCCTGAAGCGATTACGTCTTGGATTAAACGTAATAAAGTTTGGGGGATACCTGCGTTACGATGATCGACTTCGTCAGCACGGAGCTGGGACAAGGTGTGTTGCACGATGAAACAGCACTCTGAGGAACAACAAGGGATTTTCGAAAGCTTAAAGTAATATCCGTTTTAAGAGTTCGCCTTGACGTACTTCTTCGCTATTTGACGCTTGAGCGGCGATAGGTAGGTCACGTGAGTATATTGGCTAGACGTTTCTGGGGAAAACCGAACTTTGGTTTTAAAGTCATGCTTAGATCTTTCCAGAGACCTGTTAGAACATTTCAGGCAAACCCTTTAGGGGTTTAGTCGAGCAAAAAAAAGCCTCCCACACGAAGAAAGAGGCTGGTTCCAATCAAGTACCACAAAGCAACAATACAATGACTAGCTTCCCTACTCGCTTAGTCACCGCTATTCACATCAATAACAAAGCAAAGGATATACCAACATTTAAAAGCCTTTATATTCAAGGTTTTAAAATTAAAAAGCATCATTCATGGAAAGATAAGTGCACTATAGGTGAGCAAGTATGGGTAATTTAAGTGCGGGTGATAAAACAAAATGGACAAATAGATGCATAAACAGCAATGAACGAAATCAGAAACGGACTTTCTTGAGATGAAAAAAAACCAGCCATCAGGCTGGTTTTTTTGAAAAATTATGGAGGCGCGTCCCGGAGTCGAACCGAGGTCCACGGATTTGCAATCCGCTGCATAGCCACTCTGCCAACGCGCCAGAATTTTTCTGCTCTATAGAGCTTTATTTATCATTCTACTAAAAGTAGAAAATAAGATGGTGCCCCGGGCCGGACTTGAACCGGCACAGCGCGAACGCCGAGGGATTTTAAATCCCTTGTGTCTACCAATTCCACCACCAGGGCACGCAATACTTTGCGATGCGCCAACTGAAAAGTTAAACACCATCTTTACCTATCGCCAAAGCAATAGATTTTAATTTGGAGCGACACACGAGGTTCGAACTCGTGACCTCAACCTTGGCAAGGTTGCGCTCTACCAGCTGAGCTAGTGTCGCATTGTTCTCGTCGGTGCTTTGCCGTGAGGACGAGACGTACTTTAACGGATTCAGAAAATAGGTCAACAAGAAAATTTGCATTATTGAATCAAGTGGTTAAAAACCCAACCAGCACGATTAAACCCCAACCACTTCGAGCAAGTTTTGATCGCAATAAATTAAATAAAACGAATCTTCGCTGCCCTCTTTTTCATTTCTAGCATCGATAGCCATCCCAATCTCGACGAGTAAACTAGACCCAAACTAATGTTCAGATTAAAATATCTCCTCTAATTAGTTTATTGAGTCATACCATGTCATCTGATTTTTACGGTACGAGTGCGAAGTACAAACGCCAAGAAGAGGGCTACCGCGAAAAAGCCCTAAAACTTTACCCTTGGGTGTGTGGTCACTGTGCACGGGAGTTTGTTTATTCAAACCTTCGAGAGCTTACAGTGCATCATATCGATCACGACCATACGAATAACCCTGCAGATGGCAGTAACTGGGAACTCCTATGCCTGTTCTGTCACGATCATGAGCACTCTAAGTACATGGATCATGATTTACATGGTACAGAGATAAAAGCAGGGGATAACGACCACCAGGCTGCAACGTTCAATCCTTTCGCTGATTTAAAAGCGATGATGAACAACAAAAAGTAATGCATTCGGTGGTGCGGCTGCACCACCCTATTTCCTTTCATCAACGCTATACTCTCTCTGGTCTATATTCTTCCTCTGCTCCCTATGCCCTCTCAGTTTTCTCGTTCGCCTTCTAATAATCACAATCCATTTATCGGTGTCACTCTCACTCAATAAGCCCTATGCAAGCTGTCATCGCTCTTAAGAGCACAATGTCTTGCTATTGATAAAACACGTCTCTAGAGCATGATAGTGCCATTCAATAAACGTAATGGTCATGTTCTTGTTGGCTTCGTGGTAAGCAGTCACTGTGTTGAAAAAAGATAAGATACAAAAAGAGACGGTGGCACTGCGAATCTCTTCGTCGTACACCAATAAAAAACAAATAGAGAGAAGTAGAGCTGGGAAATTTTAGATGCACAAAAAAGCCCTGATATTTCTATCAGGGCTTTATGCTTTCTTAAGCAAGAAATTGGAGCGACACACGAGGTTCGAACTCGTGACCTCAACCTTGGCAAGGTTGCGCTCTACCAGCTGAGCTAGTGTCGCATTGCTACATCTCCTTAGAGAAGTAGACTTTAATGAATGGTGCCCCGGGCCGGACTTGAACCGGCACAGCGCGAACGCCGAGGGATTTTAAATCCCTTGTGTCTACCAATTCCACCACCAGGGCACGCAAATTCTTTTGCGATGGGTAAGACACCATCCGAATACTTTCGTACTCATGTCATCAACTTATCATAATAAGACAATAACATTTCCAAATTGGAGCGACACACGAGGTTCGAACTCGTGACCTCAACCTTGGCAAGGTTGCGCTCTACCAGCTGAGCTAGTGTCGCAAATGGAGGCGCGTCCCGGAGTCGAACCGAGGTCCACGGATTTGCAATCCGCTGCATAGCCACTCTGCCAACGCGCCTTTGATAACTAAGAGGAGTTCCTCTTGGCTACGGGGTGGCATTTTACGTAATCATGAAAATGAGTCAACAATAAAATCCACTCTTCTTGTTCGTTTGCAGCTTTTTCGAACAAAACGGACTAAAAAAACGCTTTTTGGTATTAATTTAATCAAGGTTGACCCTGATGATAGATTTCCATCCGCTGTTTTTGTTCTAGCCAATGATGGTACCAATCGATTAAACCTTCTAGTGGTAACGGTTTACAGATCCAAAACCCTTGCAGATCTATACTTTCATGGTTTGCGCGTAGGTAATGAAGCTCTTGTGGTCGCTCTACCCCCTCAGCGACGAGATTTATATCAAGCTCTTTCGCTAAATCTTCCAGCGTATTGACGATTAGTTGTGAAAAGCGGTCATTGTCGATATAGCTAATTAAACTACGATCTATCTTCACTTCAGTAAAGGGTAGCCGCTTTAATTGCCGGATATTGGTATAACCCGCTCCAAAGTCATCTAAAGAGGTTCCAAAATTCAACATCCGCAGACGGTTCAATGTTTCTAGCTGATTTGAAGTACGTATCTGATACTCTTCGGTGATTTCTAACACTATTCGCTCGGGTTTGATCCCTTGCATCTCTAAAATAGTCAGTATCTGCTTAGGGAACTGGAGATCTTCGAGCTGTGTTGGACTGACGTTGATCGCAACTTTGCATTCATCTCCTAATAGAGCAACTAATTTTGGAAAATCACTGACCGCTTTCTCAATCAGCTGAAATGTAATGAGATTGATTAATCCATACTGCTCAGCTGCCGGGATAAACTGTCCAGGCATAATAGGGAATTTCCTTTCAGGGGAGATAATTCTGGCTAAAACCTCAACGCTCGTCACTCTTTGAGTAGAAGCTTTGAGCTTTGGCTGAAAGAAAGGTTCTATTTGTCGGTTACTTATCGCATCCAACAAAGCTTGTTCAGACACCTGACTTTCCGCTTCGTGTAAGTGGTTATGATATTTATCGAGCTCTTCTATCAAATGATGAATTTCAAGCTGCTCGCTCAATGACCCTATTGTCCCAAGGTGCTGAACATTATATTTACGCGCCAAATCACTCGCGAGTTCCGTGATTCGAGAATCTAGGTCTGAAATTAGCACAATAGCACCAGTGTAATTCCTTTCTCCCATTTCTCGCATTAACGCCATCGTATCCAGTGGCTCCACCTGCATTGCGATAAAACAGGCACATTGGCAAAGACAAACCTCCTCGAGAGAAACATCATCCGAGCGAGTAAAGAGGCGTATTTCGGCCTCTACACCACCAATAACCAACCGTTCCGATGACAGCATGTTATAAAGTTGCGACGCTCGTTGCATATCATTATCAATGATCGCAATCGTTGGTGTCATCATCATTCCTCCCAAGATTACTGTTTAATAATAGACACTCCAATGCATATCCATAATATTTAGGTATAAAAAAAACCAACAGTCTGAACTGTTGGCTTTCAATGAATTCGGTTTGTTAGGAAATCAAGACATCAATGATTCTCTGCATCCATTAAGTCATGGCGAGCAGCATGAATATAAAGGTACATAGACCAATACGTTAGTGCTGTTGCAACATAAAGAGCTACATATCCTAAATTGATAATATAAACATGTGGCTGCCAAATCATTAATATGAGCGCTACCATCTGGGCAGTTGTTTTCACTTTCCCCACCCAAGATACAGCAACGCTGCTACGCTTACCTATTTCAGCCATCCACTCTCGAAGAGCTGAAATGATGATCTCACGACCAATCATAGTAATCGCGGGAATAGTGACCCAAATCGAGCCATAATTCTCAACAACAAGTACAAGTGCTGTCGCCACCATCACTTTGTCGGCAACAGGGTCGATAAAGGCACCGAAACGCGTTGTTTGATCGAGTTTTCTGGCTAAGTAACCATCCAACCAATCTGTCAGCGCTGCAACCACGAAGACAAACGCTGAGCCGAACTTAGCCCAGTCATACGGTAAATAAAAGATAACCACAAATACGGGGATAAGCAGCAGTCGGATGAAACTAAGGATGTTTGGAATAGTTAAGCGCATGGTGATAGTTCTTATTAGTTTGAATGGTTATCTTGCCGCAATCTCAATGTTGTTGCAACGCATGAAAGATCTTCTCAGCCATTAAACGGCTAATACCGGGTACTTTTTCTATCTCATCTATACTTGCGCGCTGGAGCTCTTGTAGCCCTCCAAGATGTTTTAAAACCATCTGGCGGCGCTTTGGGCCTACGCCTTCAATATCTTCGAGCACACTTCGTTTTCTCGCTTTACCACGCTGTGCACGGTGCCCGGCAATTGCATGGTTATGACTTTCATCGCGTATATGTTGAATCAGGTGCAATGCAGGAGCATCGCTATCTAATACAAGCTCTTCTCCAGAAGTCAGTAGTAGCGTCTCTAGCCCCGGCTTACGGGTTGTCCCTTTTGCTACCCCCAATAAAACAGGCTTTTTCGGCCAATTTTGCATCCAAGGTGTGACCACCTCGGCAGCACGATTAAGTTGTCCTTTACCACCATCAATAACAATGACGTCTGGAATTTTATCGACTTCTAATTGCTTACCGTAGCGACGTTCTAATACCTGCCCCATCGCAGCGTAATCATCACCACCGGTTATTCCAGTGATATTGAAACGACGGTACTCCGCTTTTGCTGGACCTTCACGGTTAAAGACAACACAAGAGGCGACGGTTCTTTCTCCCATCGTATGTGAAATATCGAAGCACTCCATACGCTGAATAGACTCAATACCTAATACCGTCTCCAGTTCGCCCACACGCTGCTGAATCGTCATCTTATGATTAATCTTACTCGTCAATGCTGTGCGAGCATTAGTTTGTGCAAGCTTCAAGAAGCGAGCTCGGTCAGCTCTTGGTTTAGCCTGTATTTTTACTTGCCTTCCTGCGACTTCCGTCAGCAAAGCATTAAATTCAGCTGCTTCTGCCGTAGGAAGACCGTCAATTAATATCACACTAGGGATGATACGACCTTCAGCCTGATTGAGGTAATACTGACTCATAAAGCTATGCAGTACTTCACTCATTTCGGTATCAGAAGGTATCTTTGGAAAGTGACTGCGACTACCCAAAATTTTTCCCTGACGAACAAGAAGTACATGGATACAGGCCACACCATGCTCATGCGCGACACCGATAACATCAATGTCATCTTGCGAACTAGAAGTCACAAACTGCTGTTCTTGCACTCGACGTAACGCTTGAATTTGATCTCGGTAATTGGCTGCCAGCTCAAAAGCGAGTGATTGACTCGCCGCCTCCATTTTAGCAACCAAAGAAGTGATAACCTGTCGGTCTTTCCCCGTTAAGAACAGACGAACGAACTCAACCTGCTCTCGATAATTTTCAGCAGAGATAAGACCATCAACGCATGGAGCATTGCACCGCCCAATTTGATACATCAAACACGGACGGCTGCGATTCGCATACACCGAGTCTTCGCATTGGCGAATAGGAAATATTTTCTGGATCAGGTGGAGACTTTCACGAACCGCCCCTGAATCGGGGTAAGGCCCAAAATATTCACCTTTACGCTTCTTCGCTCCTCTGTGCATGGAGAGACGAGGGTGCTTGTGCGCACTCAAGAAAACGTATGGATATGATTTATCATCCCGTAAGAGGACGTTATAGCGCGGTAAATATTGTTTAATGAGGTTATGTTCGAGAATCAAAGCCTCTGTTTCGGTATGTGTTACCGTCACTTCCACACGCGCAATGTTGCTCACTAATGCTCGTGTTTTCTGGCTATCAACCTTTGCTCGAAAATAACTGGAAAGGCGTTTCTGAAGATCTTTTGCTTTACCCACATAAATCACCTCATCATCCTGACTGTACATCCGGTACACGCCAGGTTGATGAGTGACTGTTTTTAAAAAGCTCTTTGCATCAAAGGATGTCGACACTGTCTTACTACATCTCGTGTCAAAGCTATAAGGCTTCGGTATCTAACATACCGTAACGAATAGCAAGGTGAGTTAATTCAACATCACCACTAATATCCAACTTACTAAACAACCGGTAACGATAACTATTCACGGTTTTTGGGCTTAAGCTAAGCTGCTCTGAAATATCAGTCACCTTCTGCCCTTTCGTAATCATCATCATTATCTGCAGTTCGCGTTCAGATAATTCTTTAAACGGGTTTTCCGCATCCGTTGCAAACTGGCTCAGTGCCATTTGCTGGGCGATTTCTGGAGAAATGTAACGCTGTCCAGAGTGCACTGCACGGATAGCATTGACCATTTCATCAGGACCTGCACCTTTGGTTAAATAACCAGCAGCACCAGCCTGCATCACTTTTGTTGGAAACGGGTTCTCGGTATGGATAGTTAAAACAATAATTTTAACGTCTGGATTAAAGCGAAGAATCTTTCGGGTCGCTTCTAAACCACCAATACCGGGCATATTCATATCCATAAGGATGATGTCCGCATATTGACTACGGCACCACTTTACGGCGTCTTCACCACTGTCGGCTTCCCCTACCACTTTGATACCACGGACATCTTCTAAAAGACGTCGAATCCCTGTGCGAACCAGTTCGTGATCATCTACGAGGAATACATTGATCAAACTGTATCTCCAAACTGAGTTGGTTCGGCACCCCATGAAGGGATAGCTCTAATTAATATTAGGCCAGTCTAACTTATAAATTTCGATTAACACAACGACAGACGCGTCATTTTTCAAATTTCATAAATGAAAACTAACCAGAAGGTAGCTAAACAGATACTTACGATCCTTATACTACGTTTTACCCAAACTTACACACCACACTTAGCATGGTCATCTGAATATACGCATTTATGCCTAGCCGCTACCATCTTGCAACACATTGTGCCCGAATGTGCAATCGAATGCAAAATAACTCGGTCGTTGCTGCCTAGTTAATCAGAACAAAAAACAATCAACAGTCTGATTATCCATCCTCTGCACTTCAGACAACAAAAAACAATAAGTATCTGTATATAAAGAACAATAACAACAAAAAGGCACTACGATCGTATTAGTATAAATTTGATATACAGCAACAAGAAGTAACACAAAGGTGGAGCTAGATCACATCACTGTAGGCCCCTTCTGACAGTTTGACTCAGGTCTGCACCATTGAATACAAAGCGAATTCCGACACATCTTACCTTTGTTTTTTTCGCAATTATTTATCTTTTTTTCTGCGTATTCTGCCAAGAAAGAAACAACAAGATGCAGCGAAACACTCTCTTTCACGGGGTCACTGGCTATACCCGAAGCTTAACAAGTGAACTTGGTTGATGATATAAAATTCAACCATTGCAGCCCATTCAGTTCTGATTAAGATTAGCGCTCATTTTTCAGCCGAGCACTATCATCAACCATGGTCAAATCATCTGTCTATATCCTATTGGCGAGTCTTTTTTTCACCGCTGGTCAAACCCGAGCAGAAGACGATCTCAATCACTCTGAACCTGTCGAAAAAGAGAAGAAACTCGCCATTGCGCCAATGGTATCTTCTAGCCCAACCATTGGTACTGGTCTTGGCATCAATGCCTCTTACGTTTATCAAGCAGATCAAAACAGCCACCCTTCACAGCTGATATTTTCTGGTCAGTACACAACAAATGATAGCTACATTATGTTCTTAATGAACAATGCGTCATTTCGCAACGATACAGTGAGATCGATGACGTACGTCGGCCGACTCAGTATTAATAACCAGTTCGCTGCAGATGGTAACCTAAGCCAAGATTTCATTCCTAATCAAGACGTAGACTTCAATGCATCGACTTGGTTAGCAGGACAACGTTTAGTCACTGAGTTCGCTGATAACTGGTGGGTAGGTGGTATGTTTGGACTTGCTGTTGGTGAATTTGACGGCCGGAATACAAACGGTGATATATACCTAAAGGAAACAGGAATTGGACAAACGACATCATCATTAGTTGGCCTAGTGCTGAATTATGATTCTCGTGACAGCCATTTTTATCCTACGCAGGGCACAGTATTAGACATCATGCCGAGTGCCTCTTTAAAAGCGCTAGGCAGTGACTATAACTCTAAACAAATGCGCCTTGATAGCCGTCACTACAGGACGGTTAATCATAATGATGTATTAGCGATGCAATTGACAGCCAACCTCGTCGAAAATGGTGCTCCACCCTCAGCACAATCCTACTTGGGTCGCTACGACGTATTGCGTGCTTTTAATGCCGGGGAATATTTTGGAGAACGCTTAGCGGCAGCGCAAGCAGAATACCGTCATACCTTTACTGACAAATGGAAGTTCGTTGGCTTTGGTGGTGTAGCACAGCTTGGTGGCCCAACAGCTCGAGCACTAGATAACGATAAAACCTACAGCTCGGTGGGTGTAGGGGTTCGTTACCTACTTCAGCCACAAGCAGGAATCCACTTCCGTACTGACTTTGCTGTTGGTAATGATGGTAGCACTGGCTTCTACGTCGGTATATCAGAAGCGTTTTAATCAAACCAACGCTCATCTGCACCATCTAATTCAGCTGTAGTAAACGCCAGTGATTCGCCTTTCCTCTAATCGCTGGTTATTTATCATTATTGCTTCATTCCATTTCGCCCAGCGCTCACCTCAAGCAAATGAACTTCCCTTAAGCAGCGGACTTTCATTTGTTGCGAGGCAAGTTGCATGGCTCTATGCAAAGCCCACCAGCGACCCTTACCTTAATTCTATTTATCTCAAACAAAAAGAAGCCTGCTATGAAGCTGCAGGATTTGCCCCAAACGCAAAAGTGCCTACTAATGTCTCAGCTGTTTTCTCGAATATGGCGGAGCCAGAATACGATATAGGGAAATTTGTACAAACCCTATTGGCTATCTTTCAGGTGTATAAAACCCCACTATCAATAGCAGTTTTCGGAAATATTGCAGAGTCAGAATAAGGTATAGGGGGATTTGTGCAAATCCTATTAGCTATCTTTCAGATGTGAAAAAGCCCGCTATAAATAGCGGGCTTTTTCGAATGTGGCGGAGGGATAGGGATTTGAACCCTAGAAGGGCTATTAACCCTTGCCGGTTTTCAAGACCGGTGCTTTCGACCACTCAGCCATCCCTCCGTTGTGGTGCGCATAATAACGAGCTTATTCAATGCTGTAAAGAAAAATTCGTACAAAAATAATCGACTGCACGATTTTTACTCACTTACGGTGCATTTGTCGGTATGGTTAACTTGAAACACGTCCCTTTACCTTCTTCACTCTCCACTTCCACGGAGCCACCAATCAAGCCTGTCACCAAATTGTGAATAATGTGCAGACCTAAGCCAGACCCACCGTTACCTAACTTAGTGGTAAAGAATGGATCATAGATACGAACCTTCACCTCGTCGGACATCCCCGCTCCACTATCTTGAACAGACAATTGAATATGATATCTATCGACAACTACCGCACTGACAGTAATGGTTCCTTCCTCTTCTTCATCAAACGCATGTACTAATGCATTCTGCACCAAATTAGTCAAAATCTGACCAACCTCTCCCGGATAACTATCTAAAAAGATATCATCCGCGATATCTACATTAAAAATGATTGATCGGTACTTATAGCTTGGCTTTAACGTCACGAGGACTTCCTCGATGACATCCACTAACGAGAAATACCGACGCTGACTACTCGTCCTGTCAACAGCCACTTGCTTAAAGCTAGCAATCAGATAAGAGGCCCTTTCTAGGTTTCTCAAAATAATGTCAGCGCTCACTTCTAAATCTTTCAGAAACCTATCAAGCACTGATTTACGTAAACCCTCTTGAAGTTCCCGTTGGAATTCAGTTTGCATATTTTTTAGAGTAGACGCAGCCATCAAGCCATTCCCCAATGGCGTATTCAACTCATGAGAAATACCGGCAACCATGCCACCCAGCGCAGAGAGCTTTTCCGATTGAACAAGCTCGTCCTGCGTGGTTTTCAGCTCTGTCAGCGTATTATTAAGTTCAAAATTGGCATCTTGTAAAGCTTCGGTGCGAGCCTGTACTGTCAGCTCCAATTCATCATTTAGCATTGCCATCTTGTATTGCATTTCATACTCAGCAGTCACATCTCGATAAACGAAAATGCAATATTCTTCCTGATCAACCTGCAATAATGTCGCTGAGAGTTCGCACACAAATGCTTCTTGCTTCCGATTAAGCATCCATACATAGAACTGAGAAACATGATGGTCTTCTATCAACTGGGTAACCATTCTTGTACGATCTAAATTCGAAAGCCATCTGCCTTTTCCACGATCAATACTTCCCACAAACTCTTCTCTTGGTACCCCAAATTGCTCACAGAGCATATGGTTAGCATCTGTAATCAAAAAACCTAAATCCCCAACATAGGTCGCAATCATCATTGCGGCGGGTGCGGCTTCGAGTATTTGATTAGAGCGACTTTGTTCACTAACCAAAGCCTCTGACATACTGACTTGACGAGTGACATCAACCAACATACAAACAATGTGCCCATGATGCCCCGGCACCGGAAACAAAGAGCCTAAAAAATGTCGGCAACCTTCCGCTGAGTTTGAAACCATTGAGATATCATTCACGGCTCCACCTTCTCGCGTGACTTTTGCAAACAAAGACATAAAATTGGTGTCGTCGCTATCAACGTTTAATATGTCAAAAAGATCGCTGTGGAGTAACTCATTGGGTTCTTTACCCAAACTCTCGCATGCCGCTGGGTTACAGTAATCAACGACCCCATCTCGTGTCAGGCGTAAAATGGCAACCATCGGAGAGTTATCAAGAAGCGCCTGTATATGGCGCTCACTTTGCTGTGCTTGATGCTCTTTTTCAATAATCCTCTCCGCCATTGAGCACAAATCATTACTCAGTGAATTAAACTCAACGATTGGACCATCTTGACGTGTTGGAATACCGCCTTCAGCTATTTTTTTCGTTTGATTCACTAACGCAATCAGAGGTTTTTGGATCAATACTGCACACCATGGCGCTAGTAACACGGCCATGATGACAGCCAGCACCAAGCTAAATAAAATTCCAGTCACCAGCTCTCTAATCGCAGGGTTATCCATTTCAGCGGGGACACCAACAATCACGCGCCACCCTAAATGCTTAACTCGAGCAGTAGATGCATAAACACGCTGCCCTAAAAAATCATAAACTTCAGTATCATCTGAACGCAGGTCGTTGCCTATTGGTGACTTTGCCCAATTATAGAACTGACTATTAGACTGCGACATATTGTCGGAGACCCAGTCTCCAACAGCGTCAATCACCAATACCGGTGTTTTAATGTGATTTATCCATTCATTTGCGATACCTTGCAATTGATCAAATCGCATTTCCGCAATAATCACACCATAAGATGTCCTGACCCCTAGAGCCACCGTTGAACTGCCATTGAAAGGAGAGAAAAAATTATCACTCCAACGGGTTTGATGGCGCTCGAACAGGGAATTAACGAGTTTATTGGTCGACATATCGAAGTCCAATAGATCGCGGTCACCAAGCACTTGATGATCGTAAATAGCGGTAATTTTTCGATGATGATTGATCAAATAAAGGCGTGATAGTATCGGATTATTGCTCAGTGTGGCTTGCAGTAATTCATCTCGACGTGGGGAATCATCAAGCGCACTGATTCCAGAGACATTAATCACAGATTGTTCTGCTGTATCTAGCATTACCCCCAGTAAACTTGCCACTGTACCCGCCTGATACGTTGCGTCTGCCTTGGCTTCTGTAACTCGCATTGGCAATCGTTGGCTAAGTAGCAGTAGGGCAACAACAATAAACACAGTAGTCACAAAACCAATAAAACTTAACACTAACAAGCGCTTAATGGTTATTTTCACAGTAACTCCTCTGCTATGGTGTTCCCTCAACAGGCACAAATTGTCCTTCTACAACCTTAGTCAGTACAATTTCCCTCTCCACATCCCCGAAACGATCAACAATGAGGGGGCCTTGGATACCTTCCACCTCCTTTGGTAGTGTAATGTCACCATCATTAGCAAGATTATCTGTCACGAAACGCATTGCCTCGTAGGCAGACATAGAAGGGAAGTCGACTTGCCACTCAAAACGATTGGTATAGTGTTTAGAAAAGGCTTGGAAAGCGGGCGACGTACCTTGAAAGTCATAAGGTTGCGGGTGAATCATCCCTTCAATCGCTGCGCCACCAAGCTCAAGCAATGCTATTGTCGCCGAGGCGTCAGTACCAATGATGATCGCGTCAGGAAAGGCTGGTTTTATTAACTGTGCAAATTTCGCTGTATGAACAGACTCTGCAACAATCACAAACACCTCGATATCGATATCTTCAACCATATCGTTAAAGTACTGCCTATAGTTTTTCACCGAAGCTTCCCTAAACGGCACGTGCATCACGTCGATATCACTGCCTTCTAAGTTACCTTCAAAGACATCGAGCCAATCTTTGCTGTACGCCGCATTGTCAGTGTCATAAAAAACAGCGATGTTTTTTATCTCTGGGTATGCAGAAAGGTACTTTAACACCGCCTTCGCATAGGCTTTATTATCTGCAGTCGTGCGCCAAAATGCATCGTCTATCCCTGTAAACTGCGTCGACGTTGCTGTAGGGCTAATGAGTGTAATCCCCCGTTCTTCTGCATCATCTTTCCAGAGTTCCACTTGACTGCTGAGCATCGGACCAATTACCCACTTCACGCCAGAGTCAACGAATTGGTCAAAAACCTCTCCTACCGGTTGGCCTTGTGTCGGGCAATCAAAGATCACTAACTCAAAGTGAGTTTTCTGCTCAAATTCACGATTCGCATCCTCAATAGCGATAATCGCCCCATTCCTCGCGGATTCACTTAAATCCACAACAGACTCCGTGAGGCATGCAAAAAAGCCAATCTTAAAAGTCGGTTGAGAGAAACAACCTGCTAATAGTAACGCTATACATACACAGACATACTTCACTGATCTCTCCCAACATCACTCTGTGCTAACCAAGATAAAAGCTCATTCATCGGCATAGGTTTGGCGAAAAAATACCCCTGCGCCTGTCCGCACCCCAGTACTTTTAGGCGTGCCAATTGCGACATTGTCTCTACACCTTCTGCGAGAACAGTCATGTTAAGTTGCTGCCCAAGAGCAATAATCGTTTCAGCAATACGCTGCCCATCATCACAGTCCGTTAAACGATTTATAAACGAACGATCAATTTTTAATGTATCCGCTTTCAGTTCATCCAAATAGGAGAGTGAAGAGAAGCCAGTACCAAAATCATCAATGGCAATTGTTAAACCACGAGTCGCGAGCTGCTGTAGCTTAAAATGAGTATCGGGGTGATCTAGCATGCCGACGGATTCGGTAATTTCTAGATCAAAATCATCTCCTATAGAAGGAGGAAGTAACAGCACCTCATCAAGCACGTCTAAGAAGTCTGCCTGCTGGAATTGTACCGCTGAAATATTAACGGCAACCCGAATATCAAAGCCCGCTTCTTTAATAACGCGACTCGCCATTTGTGCTTGCTGTAGTACCCAGCGTCCGAGTTCAACAATAAACCCTGAGTGCTCAGCGATGGGGATAAATTCGTCGGGAGGGATCATTTTACCGTGATGATCCTGCCAACGAAGCAGTGCTTCTACCCCAAATACTATTTCGTTATTCAGATTGACTTGAGGCTGAAATGCGAGCGAGAATTGATCTTGGACTAAACCTTGTTTCATTGCTTTAAGCATCATCGAATGGGTATGCATCTCAGCTAAAATGGCTTTTTCGAAGACAATATGGCAACTGCTCCCACTTCGCTTTGCACGCTTTAGCGCAATAAAACTCTCGTTAAGCAAAGAGAGTCCTGATTGCTCTTTCCCCCACATTGACGAACCAGCACTCACTGTTAAACGATGGCTGTGATTATCAATGACAAAGGGCGCATTAAAATGCGCCATCACCCTAGCAATTTCGAGTGAACCTTCGGGGTAAGCCAACGCAAACACATCGGCGCCGATGCGAGCGATATACCCTGTAGCCGGTAGCTCCTCTTTCAAACGACGAACTGCCTGCTTTAAGACTTCATCACCATAACTATACCCAAAGGTATCCACCACGAGAGAAAACTCGTCGATATCAATAAGACTCAGTACCATCTCATGACTGCCCGCCAAATAGCGTTGGTCTTCAAGGTAGCGTAAGAGCGCATTTCGATTTGGTAGCGTTGTGAGGCTATCAACAAACGCCGCCTGTTGTAATCGCGATACGGCGTAGATGTTCTTGGCACAGAGCATGATATTCCGACTTAACATCGCAAGCATATCGTGCCCAATCATTTCAGAAGCCATCGGTACTTCAACACCAATCAAATAACGGTGAAGCGGCTCAGGCTCAGCCAAGATAATGATATATTGAGAAGTCGTAACTGATTGCTGATCAGCAAACAAAGTTTCAATGAGTGGCATTAAGTCATCAAAAGGGTATTCACGATGATAACAGCCACTACCATACAAAAAAGAAGGGGCTGGTGACTGCTCTAAAGCCCAGTAAAAAATGAACCCATTGTCCTCAACATTAAACATTTGGGCCAATTCAGCGAGCAGTTCCATCGGAAATTTTGCCACATTATCAATTTCAATTAAGCGGTTTGATAATGCTAGGATTTGACCCAACCACAATTGCTGACAATTTAACCTCGATATATGTTGATACGCTCGAACAGACGAAGCAATCGTCGTATAGAGCTTTTCACGGGTTAACTCTGTTTTCGTTTTGTAGTCATTGATTTGGTATTTTTCGATAGTATCGAGCTCAGGGGCATAGCCTGGCTGCCCGGTGCGCAAAATAATCTGAATATTATGATCACATATCTCATCGCGAATAATCGAGACAAGATCTAATCCAGCTTGTTCACTCTCCATCACGACATCAAGTAACATTACTGCTGGCTTGAATTCCTGAATGAGTGGAATAGCTTCAGCTGCGCTATAGGCGTCAATAAACTCAATGCCCATTCCTTGGATTTTGGCACCCTTGAGACCATATTTAGTTGAAGTGTGGACATCTTCATCGTCATCAACAATCAATATTACCCACCGCTTGGCATTATCTACCAAGTCATCGGTCGGTTCATCATCAATGTATTCAACGAGATCATTGTCTTTAGCCGACAAAAACTACCTCCCATCGACGGCGATACTACTTCTACAAATCTAGTTCATATGCGTCAGTTTGCGAGACAGGACAACGAAAAAAGCTCAAAGATAAAGTGAAAAAAGAAGCATCCCTTCTTCCTGATTAACACGAGTAAGACGAAAATCAGGCAAAAAAACATACTTCTTTCTGGTAATGAGGACGATTAATTACCCTTCACATCAAAGCGGTTTTCAGAAAATAGGCGCAATTGGTCGAAGATAACACCTAAGTTTACGTGTTCTAATCTCCTTCACGATAACGAAGCTCCGCTTCATCCTGCGCTTCAAACTCATCGTAAACCACTGGTGTTACCTCGTCAGAGCTAAAGTGAATCGTGGCAGGTAATGAATAATTTGGGACATCATCGTAGCTAAAGACAGAATAGTACTTCTCCATGTTGGCATTCCCAAAGCGATCGAATGTATAACTATCTTTTCCCGCATACAGCTTCACGCCATCAAATGGGGAGCGTGGTGGGTGGAAGCTATTTCTCACCACATAAGTCCCGACTAAGTCTTCATCTTGCGGGTTATCCCAGGTCAGCTTAACCACGCCGCCTTCGATAGCAACATCCAGGTTTTGGGGAGTATCCAGCGGTTGTTTGCGACGTTCAATATATTCCACCACTAATTGTGGAGAGATTTCACCATCACCCTTTCCCGCTTTCCATACGACTGCCGCATCTTCCTGACGAGAAGCCGATGTCGCTCGGATAACAAAATGCGCTTGCTTACCTTGATCATGCAAATCTTCTAGTACCTGTCTTGCCGAACTATCAAAGATAAATGTCTGACGTGGTACTTTCACAAGCTCTTGGCTGCTGACCTCATACCCTAAAAACTCAATCAACTCTGCCTCTTTAAAGCTTTCTAGCTGAGGAGCTTCATCGCCTGAGGGTAACTCTACCATTGCAATGGTAAATCGAATGGGCTGAGAGACACGGCGTAATGTTTCGCTTTCCAGAACCAAGTAAGCATTCGTCATTACAATATCTGTTTGCTTGGATAATGATGGTAACGCGAAACTGACATGCCCGAGTACCCGAGTACCATCGGCGTCGAAACCGCTTTGGAGAGAGTTTGCCACGATGCCGGTATCGTTAATGGTATGACAGGCATTCGCCCCAAACGCCATTTGATAAGGTTTACGATGATAAATGAGTTCAAGACTAGGACGATAGTGAATACCGCCACCAAATTGCCCATAACCGATATCAAACTGCATCATCTGAGAGTCGTTACCCAATGGTAGGGCTGTCGGCCCTTGCAAGCGCAACAACAAACGTCCCTTTTCTAACTGACATTGAATAAGCTCTCTTTCAACCGCGCTGAGTTGCCATGTTTTCCATATGCCTTGTGTCAGTTGATCTGACTCAATAGCATTACCGAGAGTCTGTAATGGGACCGCATGGTGAATTTGTGAAAAGTCTGCAATATCAGAGATCTCATCAGGGTTGAGGATAGAGACTGACCATTCACCGTAGTTCTCTATTTTCGCTCCAACGCGATTCATCGGATACAACGAAAGTACAGCATGCTTGATAAGTGCGTCAGCAGGCAACTTACTCACATCGTAATCAATCACGCCGTAGCAGATGCCTTTCGTATTGTTTACACCTATAAACAGAGAGTTATGACCAAAATGATCGCGGTTATTAGACTTAGTCAACTCACCGACGTAACCTATTTTTTCCGCTAACGGGAATAGAGTATGGGCAAATTCATCTTTTTCTAAACCTGTCTTTATTTTAAGCTCTGGGGCAAAAGGTGACTTTATGCGGTTTACGCGATTCACCTTTCGGAGGTTATAAAAATAACGACGTCCTGACTTCAGCTGTTTATCGCTGTAGTAGTTTTGAGAGGTAATAGCAATAAGGTTATCACGCGTACAAGGATCTTTGGGTGACTCATTACGATAGACTTGGTAGTAACAGCCTTTGTCTTCAGCATTATGGTCCCAACTAAGTTCAACATGATTAGCAGACACATTGCTGACGGTGAAGTTTTCAGGGCGAGCCGGTGCCAAATTGGAATAGTTAATCGTCGAGCCCAGAGCGAACAGTAACGCTGGGATATTCTCATCGACACTTTGACTCATGTTAATCAAATAGTCAGGAATATTTCGACTGCCTACCTCAACGACCGTAGAGAGAATACCACGATCATAATAGTACTCTCTCCCACTGCCATGAATGAGGTTTGCTGGTGGCTTACCACGGTGAATACCGTACTGACGCTTGGTCACTTGATATATTTCGCGCGCCATATTGGCGCATAAAATATTCAGGTCGGTCCCTTCAATCTCGGCTTCATGATTGAACTTATGTGCAGGGAAAAAGACGTTCCCTTGCGAGTGGTAATCTAACGCGATACGAATATTGTCATGAGCTTCCACAAACTGTTTTATCGCTTGTGTTTCAGGCTCAGAAAATGCTGAAGGCCCACCATAGATATTCGACTGTGTATTACTCGTATGTCGGAAGTTAACCCCAAAGTTACGGTTAAGGTCAACGCCAAAAGTACCGTCTTTATTGTCGCGGCGATTTTTACGCCAGAACGAAAAATGACGACGAGAATACTCGAAACCATCCGGATTTAAACACGGAACCATGTACAAGGTATTACGAGTCAACGCTTCAACAACATCAGGATTACTCGGATAGTTATCCAGTAAGTACTGAACAAAATTAACCGCTAATTCAATGCCTATCCACTCACGTGCATGGATAGTCCCTGTATATAACAAGGCTGGCTTTAGGTCAGCATAAGCGACATCTTGTGAGATCGTTACCATCATGATGGGACGCCCTTCGTGCGTCTCACCAATACTTTGCAAACGAATCAGATCAGGGTACTTCGCTTTCGCTTCTGTCAGAAATTTAATCGTATCTTCATAAGACAGATATTGCTTCTTCATTACTATGCCTCAGTGAGTTGAAAGTCACCCCAATGGGCAAGAATAGCGTCTAATTTCTTTTGTTTAAGGTTTCGAAATGACAGCAGCTGCGCTGGCGTGTTGTTCAACGCTTCAACCGTTCCATCAACGCCAAGTGTATCAACGATATCATTAGCAAGTACTTTACCGATCCCTTTTACCTGCTTGAAGAAGGTCACCAATTCCTCTGCAGTAAAACAAGGAAAAAGAGCACCTTTATCACTTTCGGTAAGTTCACCATCGCGTATCTCAAAATCTTCGATACCACTGTCGGCCACATCCAGCGCTTCACTGAGTGGCACTTCTTGATGCCCACGACGGTCTGACTCTATGACACGGAAGTCATTCAGTCCCTGAAAATTCCACGTTTCACTCGGCCACTCTTCTTGTGGCTGATAATCCGTTCTAAGCAGATGATATGGCACATCCTGCGGCGCAAGCTCACCAGTATCGGTGGTGATATCTGCCTTCCCAAAACTCAAGTGGCGCATCGTTCGCAATAGAGACGAATCAATTTTCCCAAGCTCTTCCCAATTTTTATGAGCAAAGAACGGCTTTTTAAAGTCATTCGGCGCCAATAACCACATCAAGTACTGCCCAATCCAATCACGTATATATGGAAAAGCAGCAAAAGCTGTCGCACATTCTAGTATTGTGTACTCATCATCGGTACTGACTGCGATATCACACGCCCAGTACTCCGCATTAGCGGCTTCTGAAGCACGAACAGCAAGGTCAAGCACCTCTTCAGGTACATCTTGATAATCCATACTGCCACCTTGGCTAGTATTCGTGAGCCACTCACCTTCAGGAGGACGGCGCCAGAATGCACAGATAGGCTGGTGACCGACCAACATAACGCGGATATCAGCCTTCATTGGTACAAAGTCTTGGATATAAGCAGGGTAATAGCGCTTTTCAGAAAAGAGTTTCAACGCCTCTTTCGACGAATCCACTTTATGAACAAAATAACCGCCGTAATTAGAAGGACCATACGAACGTTTGACTATTTTCGGATAGCTCGTAGTACGCAAGAAATCCAACGCCTCTTCAACTTCATAAAAGATATGCGTCTTCGGAATTGGCAGATCATATTTATTACAAAAATGGGTCACATTCTCTTTGGACTTATTGCTGAATTGACCATCCAAAGAGGGTAAAAATCTTACATCAGGTAGCTCACGGGCAATTTCACGGAAGGTTTCATATGCTGTCGCAGGGATGTTACCAATTAATACATCAATTTTTTTTCGCTTAACCTCAGCAATAAAGCGCTGCTTGTCATTGCCCCAATGGTATACAACCTGCTCGATTTTATCAGGCCAACCTCTAAAATTAGAACGATCGAAAAAACGTAAAACATGGTCAAGATAAAGTAAGCCGAGAGTGGGGCGAGATGCGGTCACGGTGTTCATACTGCAGTTTCCTTTGCACGTGAAGCGGGAAGAATAATATTGTCGAGGTAGGTCGATGAATGCATAGCTGATGAAGATTTGATTACCGATCGCATATTCACGGTACGATCAATTAAATCAACAAGGTAAGCGATTTTTTTATCGTTGAAGTTAAGGCCTATCGCCTCTTGTTCTGGCGTGGCAAACGCCGGAATGCCATTGACTTCAATCACAACGTATCGCTGGTGTTCGATATCATAAAGAATATCCACACCCGCCACTTCTAACCCTGTTGCTTTCGCAGCTCTTTGTGCTAACTCTACGACCTCTGGCACAGGCTCACGCATTATCACCCTACCACCGCTAGTCACGTTGGTTTTCCAACTACCAGCAGCTGCTTTTCTGCCGTAACAAGCGACAAGCTTGCCATCAACAATATCAACTCGATAGTCAGTGAAGTCGTTTTCAATAACACGCTCTAAATAAAACTGAGGCGCTTGCTGCTGAGTGATATAAGGGAACAATAAATCAAGATCTCGTTCACCTTCGAGCTTCATAATGCCATTCCCCCCCCAGCCATCAACGGGTTTGCAAATCGCCTTACCTTGCCAAAAACGCATATGCTCTTTGAGGTGCTCAATATTATTTTTACTGCAAACGATATAGTCCGTGGTGGGAATACCATGCGCTTTTAATCGATGTGCTGTGAGGAATTTATCTTCAGTCAACGCAAATGCAGCGTAGTTATTGATCATTGGCATCATCGAGTTCAGTACCTGATAAAGGTAAACCTGAAACGCCGATTGCTGACCTGCGTTATAAGAAAAAAACAGGTCAAGTTCGTCCAACATGTGCCCATTACAAAAAATACTGCCGTCATAGGCTGAAGCGTTGGCAAGATTCAGCCCCGTTAGTACCTCTATTTCTCGTTCACGTAACTGCGCTACGATACGGCGTTCAATTTCTGCCCCTCCGCCATTTTCGTACATCCATAGGCCAACCCGCTTGCTTGCCATTTCCTGCTCTTCCTTATCGTTGTCGGATTATTTGGTGTAGGTATTTTTAGTCAAACTGAAACAATATCAATATAGCTTTACATCATACTGTTGCATATTTATTGTGACAATGAGCGATAAAGGAGTTTCGCTAAAAAAATGGCGAAACAACAATGTTGGGGAAGGAATCAAACAATGGATACCATCAATTTCAAAGACCTTCAAAGAATGGTCGAAATCAACTCTTGGACACACAATAAGTCAGGTGTAGATCAGTATGGTCGCTTAATGGCTAATTGGCTTACCACACTCGGATTCAGCCTCGAAGTTTTCGAACGAGAGAGCGTTGGTAACCACCTTCTGTTTTGTAGCCGTCACCAAGAGGGTGCTCCTCGGTTACTCCTATTGGGGCACTTAGATACCGTCTTTCCACCCAATACCTTTACTGCATTCAATGAAGACGAAGAGTGGGTTTACGGCCCTGGGACTTGTGATATGAAGGGCGGAAATTTTGTCGCACTATCAGCACTGCGTCGCCTACATGCCGAGCAAGGACAAGTATGCAATATCGATCTACTCCTCGTCAGTGACGAAGAGACAGGAAGTGACGATAGTAAGCTCGTCACAAAGCAACTTGCCAATCACTATAGTGCATGCCTTGATTTTGAGGCAGCAGGCGCTAATCACGAAGTAGTGGATGGGCGAAAAGGAGTAGCAACATTTTGCGTCAATATTGAAGGTATTGCCGCTCACGCTGGCAACTGCTATCTCGAAGGTAGAGATGCCAACCTTGCCGCTGCCAAACTACTCATTGAGCTAACAGCACTGACTGATATTGATAAAGGCACCACCGTCAACGTGGGAAAAATGGAAGGCGGAATAAGTACCAACACCATCTCCCCTCATGCTCAACTGATGGTCGAAGTACGATTTACCCAGAACACTGAACAAGCACGTGTATTAGAAGACATTCCAGCACTGATCAATGCATGCCATCTTAATGGCATTAAAGCAAGTTACAGCGGTGGTCTACAACGTGACGTAATGACACAAACTCCTGAGCAAGAACAATTGCTTCATTTAATCGGTAATGTGATTGGCTACCCACTACTAACAGAGCAGCGTGGCGGAGTGAGTGATGCGAATGTCACCGCTGGTGCAGGCGTCCCAACACTCGATGGCTTTGGTCCATTTGGAGATGGCGACCACACCGAACACGAACGGGCATTAAAGAGTAGTTTTGTAAGACGAACAGAAGAGGTCACGGCGATTTTAAAGCTCTTTAGTGAAGATCTTGTGGGCAATAAACTCACTTGCCAGTCGTCATAATATACCTATCTCAGCGCTCGTTGCCATCAAACAGGCAGCGAGAACATAGCCCCTCTCAGACGATATTTACATTGTAAATTTCGAGGGCTAGGAAGGTTTGTGCAAATCCTATCGGCTATCTTCCAGATGAAAAAAGCCCGCTATAAATAGCAGTTTTTCGATTGTGGTGGAGCCAGGATATGGAATAGGGGGATTTGTACAAATCCTATCGGCTACCTTTCAGATGTGAAAAAGCCCGCTATAAATAGCGGGCTTTTCGAATGTGGCGGAGGGATAGGGATTTGAACCCTAGAAGGGCTATTAACCCTTGCCGGTTTTCAAGACCGGTGCTTTCGACCACTCAGCCATCCCTCCGTATGGGGCGCATAATAGCGACTCCCCCCACAGGTGTAAAGCAAGAAATGACAGACAAAGTGCCAAGTGATTAAATACCCACCAAGACGTCGAATTTTCCATCATAATGCCGCTTCGTATATCGCCCCATATTAAAGATATGGCGCTGTGCTAATGGCTTTACAGTGCACTTTCCAGATGGTGTTGACGGTACTCTCTTGGAGACTTGTTCGTTTGTTTGCGAAAAGCTCGAGAGAAATAGTTACTGTCGTTATAACCGCAACTCAACGCAATTTTGTGAATATTGAGGTTGTAATGACTTTTTAAGAGCTCCTTCGCATGGGCTATCCGCTTGTTGCTCAAGTACTGACTAGGCGTAGTTTGAAAATATTGATGAAACAAGCGCTCCAGCTGCCGAGAGCTGAGAAAGCTTTTGGTCGCGATATCTTGCGCTCGCAGGCTAGGATCCGCGTACTGCTGCTCAATGAAGGAGATAGCGCGAGCTAGTGCCAATGTATTTTTATGCCTAGGATTGGTTTTTTCAGGATAACTGCGTACAAGAAGTACCGCCAAATGTTGCAGCATAGCGCTTAATACAGACTCAAACCCTAATTCTGCGCGATGATATTCACTGTGTATCTCATCTAAAAGTGATGTCAATCGATCGAGTACTGGTCCCTGTATGTTCAAATAGGGAATACCGCTAGCTTGCTCTCTAGCGAGAGGGTCGATATTAAACAGAGCCTGATAGCCCGGTAGCATACGCATTTGCGGCGTTTCAAAATAGGGCTTACTTCCATCGAACATCAGGTTATACAACTTCAATTCATTAGCATGCTTAAAACCGTGTGCAACTTGGCCATTAATAACAAACACATCGCCCGCTTTTATCGTTGAACGTTGCTCGCCAACAATATGTTCTGCTTGCCCTGATAATACGATCATCAACTCGGAAAAGTCATGGCGATGTAAATGGAATGCACCATCGTGTATTGCTGGCTGAATACAAAACGGGACATCAGGATGGCGAAGGTGAGAGCTCAGTCTATAAGTCGTTATCATGTCGATATAGTGCTAGTTCTTGTCGGTTTTGACAAGGTTCATGATCACAAGAAGCTTTAAGGTAAGGAAAATTACTTAGGGATAGCTATCATGAATCATCCATATCAAAACCCGAAACTCAGTATTGCACAACGTGTCGATGACCTTTTATCTCATATGACAGTCGAAGAAAAAGTCGGTCAGATGATGCAGCTTCCTGCTCATGACCCAGCACTTGTCGAAAGCCTAGAAGTGATGAATGTTGGTAGTTACCTTCACTGTACTGGTGAGCAACCAAAACAACTTCAAGACCGGGCTGCCAATACGAGGCTCGGGATCCCGCTAATATTTGGAATTGACGCCATTCATGGTCACTGCTTTGAAAATGAAGCAACCATCTTCCCTACTCAACTCGGCGCTTCTTGCTCTTGGGATAAACACTTAATGGAAAGCATGGGTAAAGTAACCGCGCTAGAAGCACGCGCGGCAGGACAGCACTGGACATTTTCTCCTGTTCTTTGCGTCGCTCGAGACCCTCGCTGGGGCCGAGTGGATGAAACCTATGGTGAAGATCCTTGGTTAATTGGCGAGCTTGCAGCCTCTACCATTGTTGGCTACCAAGGTAACGACTTCAAAAGTGAACATTCAATCCTCGCTTGTGCAAAACACTACGTTGGCTACGGTGAAACATTGGGGGGGCGTGACTCTTATGAAGCTGACACTTCCAAAAGAAAACTGTTATCACTGTTTTTGCCTCCATTTGAAAAAGCAGTTAAGCAGGCGAATTGCGCCACATTAATGACCGGCTATCAAGCGATAGATGGAGTCCCTTGTACTGCAAATTCTTGGCTTTTAAAAGAAGTGGCTAAAGATAGTTGGGGACTTGACGGCTTTATTGTCACGGACTGGAATAATGTCGGTTCATTGCATGATAAACAGGGTGTTGCCGCAAATATGAAAGAGGCCTGTTACCAAGCTTTAGTCGGCGGTAACGACATGATGATGACGACCCCAGAGTTTTATCAATCCGCGCTTGAATTGATTAAAGAGGGCCGAATAGATATCTCACTCATAGATGACTCTGTTAGTCGAATATTAACGGCCAAATTTAAACTCGGGCTTTTTGACGAGAATCGCTATACCTCAATGGAGCGAAAAAAGCTGCTTGGCAGTGAGCAAGCATGGGAGCTATCACTAGAGGCTAGCCGTAAAGGTCTTGTGCTACTGAAAAATGATGGCTTGCTCCCCCTTGATGCTGCCCAGATAAAAAAAGTTCTCGTCGTTGGCCCTAACGCTGACGATGTAATCGCTCAGCTGGGTGACTGGTCTTTTGGCTCGATGCAAGCGGGTGCCTCTGGCGATAGTTACCACCGCCACCAAACCATTACCCCATTAGTAGGCCTTCAAAAAATGGGGAAAACGCTAGGGTTTGAGGTCGAATATGTCAAAGGTGCAGACTGTTTAGATGTTGAGTTTGAAGAGCTCGAAAAAGCACGTGTTGCTGCCGAAAATGCCGATATTGTGATTGCTTGTGTTGGGGATACCTTAAAGCAAAATGGGGAATTTCATGACCGCGCTAATTTAGACCTCAGTGGCTATCAAAGTAAATTACTCGATATTATTGATGGTACAGGGACACCAATTGTTGGTGTGCTCGTGGCATCAAAGCCACTGACAATCCCACGAATGGCCGAACAATCTCAAGCCGTTGTGTGTGCTTTCAATCCTGGCTGTAAGGGCGGACAAGCATTAGCAGAACTCCTATTTGGCCACTATAACCCAAGCGGTAAACTGACAATTTCATTCCCGCATCATGTGGGACAGGTACCCGTGTATTACAACAAGTATGTAGGCTGGCATGCCAGTTTAGAGGCCGACCTTGGTGGTCAAGAGCGTTATATTGATATGCCAGAAACTCCACTCTTTGTGTTTGGTGAAGGGATGTCATTCACTGAGTATGAATATTCTGATCTTCACATTGAAAACCCACTGCTTTCCGCAGGAGAAGACCTTCAGTTTAGTATTAAGGTCTCTAACGTGGGTAACAGAGATGGAGAAGAGATCATTCAGGCTTACTTCAACGATTTATTCAGCTCAGTAACGACAGAAATTAAAAATCTGCGTGCCTTTGAGCGTATCGCTCTTAAAGCTGGAGAGTCTAAAGTGGTTAAGATGCGGATTGCTTATGATGACTTAGCTCTCGTTAATTCAGCTTTAGAGCGTGTCGTCGAACCGGGTGATTTTGAATTGATGGTTGGAGCAAGTTCGAAAGATGACGACTTAATCACAGCAGAATTTGCGGTTATGGCTTAAATTTGATGCGTGAAACATGCCGAATGGCAATGAACTTTGGCATGTTTCAACATTCATACCAATCAATACTCATACCAGGCAACGTTTGTACCAAGCAGCATTAACACCTTCTAATGAGCCACTGGGTTTACAGTGTGAGCCGTTGACTTATTGACAAAAAAACACCGCTAAAAAGCGGTGTTTAATCATCTTGCACGTATCCAAGCTACTTCAAGATACTGGACTCAGAGGCTTGAAGTCGATTGGCTACAGGCTTATTTAGCGGCTTTAAGTGCTTTTTTAAGCTGCTTCAGTTTGCCTTCTTGCTTGCTGATTTTAGCTTTACGCGCTTTGATTTCTTTTTTAAGCGCTTTCACTTTCTTAGACATAATAGGTCCTTAATATCTATATTGAGTTTTAATGCTAAATATCGACGTAAATACCGATGCTTAGCACCTTTGCTGAATAGCCGTACCGACTATCCAGAAATCTGCAGCGCAATAAGCACCACAAATGCATATACAATGTATCTACATTTATGGATTCCCTCAACCCTAAGGGGTATTTATTCGTGCTGTATCACATAAATTAAGGCGGCACCTGCCTAACGATTAGAGTAAAAGAGAACATCCTCTACCAATGATTGGTTTGAGGCTCTATTCATATTCACAAGAAAGCCTTCAAATAAATCGCAAAATTTCACATAGTTGGCATCGATATAGTAATAACGGCTATTTTTACATACCCTCCCCACAACTTGCTTCGCAGGCCGAAAAACAATGCTCCAATGCGTAGTATCATCCCGTAGCGTAAACTCATCTCGTACATGTGCCGAATAATCCGTATTCAAGGCAGAAGAATAAAACATCAGCAATTCATGTGCGCTGGGAGAATGAAAACAACGTTCGGCAAGTGTAGCCCCACATCGATGTGACACCATCACACAAAATGGATTAACGCTGTACTTCATCATAGAGAAAATGCGTTGTCGCTGCTGAGGGGTTGGCATTGTTGCTAAATGTAGCCTCCCTTTGGCCTCGTAACGAATGATCCCCGTTTCCGACATTACATTAATAATAGACACCTCATCAGCCACACTCTGCATATGGTCAGGAAGAATAACTGCAATCGCACGGTGAAAGCGCTTTTTGTCTACTTCAGAACGCTGTAAGTCTATCAACCGCCCATCAGGCAAAATATACCCGCCTCGACTTACCCACTCTGTGGTGGTGAGTAGACCAGAGGAATTTCACCTCTAGCCTCTCGCAGAACCGTACGTGATACTCTCATATCATACGGCTCCCATTACCCAATCGTTGATCTTCAAAGTAATGCCAGTGGATGAATAAGCGTGAATGACTTTTAGCCACATGCCTTAACCAGTGCGCACTTTTCCGTTTATGCCCTGCAAGACGTTTGTATTTTCGTCTTGCCCAGCGTCCTAGCCTGAGTTCCATGTAATTGGCTAGTTTTCTCATTTCAGTGGGGTAAAAGAAACCATAATATTGGAACCATCCACGCAGTCTTGGATTATACCGACGTGATAGCTCCTCCAACGTCGCGGGAGTTCTTACTGATAAGCGCCACCCTTTAATACATGATCGCATGGATTTCAGTGCATCATCACTAACTGCTGGTAGGAAGCTGCTAAACAACACTCCTTCCTTGTTTTTAGCTTTTCTCGACCTGAAAGTGAAGCCTAGAAAAGTGAAATCCGTGACTTTGTGAGTTAGAGGTCGATTACTATCCTTACAATACACGATCTTTGACTTGGTTGGATGCATAGT
>JBHOGO010000058.1:0-29293 GCA_043421945.1 bacterium sp. HQB-150
ATTGAACGGTTATGGAAAGTGATGAATGAGCATGCGAGGAATAATGTTTACTTTAAAAACAAGGCTGATTTCAGAGTAGCTGTAGAACGATTTTTTTAGGACACTTTGCCAAGAATCGCTGGCTCACTGGCGTCTCGAATAAATGATAATTTTCAGGTGCTCAAACATGCATCTTCAAGTTTATTGGGTATAGACACTACAATGATGGACGAAGCTGAGCGGTATATTTCTCACTGAATTAATCGTCCAAACAGCTTTTGCCACAAAGCACTATTCTTAACAAAGCCCCATTCTTAACAAAAAGCTATTTTCAACAAAACAGCATTTCAATAAAGCACTATTCACGACAAAACCTCTTGTCATAAAGACGACAACACCAAACAAATGTCGTCTTTCTCAGTCTGCTACGATTCACTTAATTTCACTTCAATTTATTTATAAACAAGAAGTTATGTTCATATTTATATGTTGGTACGTTTCTCGCTATCTGTAGGTTGAGGCAAATGAATTGTTTATTAAATGGAGAGATATTATGGCTATTCGTCAATGTGCAATTTATGGAAAAGGCGGTATCGGTAAATCAACAACAACTCAAAACTTAGTCGCAGCGCTAGCTGAAGCGGGTAAGAATGTAATGATTATTGGTTGTGACCCTAAAGCGGATTCTACGCGTTTAATCCTTCACTCGAAAGCGCAAAATACCATCATGGAAGCGGCGGCAGAGCAAGGCTCGGTAGAAGACATTGAATTAGAAGATGTATTAAAGGTTGGCTACGGCAATGTGAAATGTGTCGAGTCAGGTGGTCCTGAGCCAGGCGTTGGTTGTGCTGGTCGAGGCGTTATTACTGCAATCAATTTCTTGGAAGAAGAAGGCGCATACGAAGAAGATTTAGATTTTGTCTTTTACGATGTATTAGGGGATGTGGTATGTGGTGGTTTCGCTATGCCAATTCGTGAAAATAAAGCACAAGAAATCTATATTGTTGTTTCTGGTGAAATGATGGCTATGTATGCCGCAAATAATATCTCTAAAGGTATTTGTAAATATGCGACGACTGGTAGTGTCCGACTTGCAGGTTTAATTTGTAATTCACGAAATACGGATCGTGAAGATGAATTGATTGTTGCCTTGGCTGAGAAAATTGGCACGCAAATGATTCACTTTATTCCTCGTGACAATATTGTACAGCGTGCTGAAATTCGTCGTATGACCGTCATTGAATACGATCCTAAGTGTAATCAAGCCGATGAATATCGCACTCTTGCACAGAAAATCATTAATAACAAAAAGTTTGTTATCCCAGAGCCAGCCTCTATGGATGAGCTTGAAGAGTTATTGATGGAGTTCGGTATTATCGATGAAGAAGATGCCTCTATTATTGGCCGAACTGCCGAAGAAGAAGCCGCTTAATAAGATAAACACAGATCATTTTTTATTAGGAGGCAGGGATGTCGATGAATAAATCAGAAACACAAGCACTCATTGATGAGGTGCTTGATGTATTTCCCGAGGCGGCAAAGGCAGATCGTGCTAAGCATGTCTCGGTAAACGACCCAAGTGGCACCAGTAGCAAGTGTATTACCTCAAACCGCAAATCACTGCCCGGCGTGATGACAGTACGAGGTTGTGCTTATGCGGGGTCAAAAGGGGTCGTTTGGGGGCCGGTCAAAGATATGATCCATATCTCTCATGGTCCCGTTGGCTGTGGTCAATACTCGCGCGCTGGCCGCCGCAACTACTACACCGGTACAACAGGTGTGGACAGTTTCGGCACCATGAACTTTACCACTGATTTCCAAGAGCGAGACATCGTCTTTGGTGGTGATAAAAAACTGAGCGCCGCCATTGATGAGTTAGAAGGGTTGTTCCCATTAAGTAAGGGCTACTCGGTTCAGTCTGAGTGTCCCGTTGGGCTGATTGGGGATGATATCGAGGCGGTATCGAAAATAAAAGGCGAAGAGATCAGCAAGACGATTGTTCCGGTTCGTTGTGAGGGGTTCCGTGGGGTATCTCAGTCTTTAGGTCACCACATCGCAAACGATACGATTCGAGATCATGTGCTGGATAAGTCAGATGACATCGAGTTTGAAACCACGCCTTATGACGTGGCGATTATCGGCGACTACAACATCGGTGGTGATGCATGGTCATCAAGGATCATCCTTGAGGATATGGGGCTTCGAGTGATCGCTCAGTGGTCGGGTGATGGCACCTTACCAGAGATGGAAAAAACGCCGAAAGCGAAGCTCAATCTGGTTCACTGTTACCGTTCAATGAACTATATCGTTCGTCATATGGAGGAGCATCACGGCGTGCCTTGGGTTGAATACAACCTGTTTGGACCAACAAAGATTGAAGAGTCGATGCGCAAGATAGCAGAGTACTTCGATGACACAATCAAAGCCAAAACAGAAGAGACCATTGCCCGTTATCGCGAACAATGGCAGGCCGTGATTGATAAGTATCGACCACGCCTAACGGGCAAGAAGGTGATGCTCTATGTGGGTGGTTTACGTCCTCGCCATATCATCGGTGCGTATGAAGACTTAGGCATGGAAATCGTCGGCGCTGGCTATGAATTTGCTCATAACGATGACTATGTCAAAACAACCCCAGAGTTAAAAGAGGCGACATTATTGTTTGATGATGCGAGCTCCTATGAGCTTGAAGCCTATGTCAAAAAACTCAATCCAGACCTTGTTGGGTCAGGGGTAAAAGAGAAGTACGTATTCCAAAAAATGGGTTTCCCATTCCGTCAGATGCACAGCTGGGATTATTCCGGTCCGTATCACGGCGTTGACGGTTTCGCTATTTTTGCAAGGGATATGGATCTCACCATCAACAACCCTTGCTGGAGCAAGATGACCCCACCTTGGCTACAAGAAGAACCAACGTTGTTAGCTGAAACGGCCTAAGCCATATAAGTAACCGAGCCGTAGTTGCGTATGAGCAATGCGGTAGGAGAGATGTTATGCCACAACAAACTGATGATATTAAAACGGGCTACTCGCTGTTTAAACAACCAGAATATCAAGAGATGCTTGCTAACAAGCAAGCGGATTTTGAAGAGCGTGTTGATCAAGCAAAGATTGACGAAGTCTTCGAATGGACAACAACGGAAGAGTATCAAAAGCTTAATTTTGAGCGTAAACACATCACCATCGATCCAGCCAAGGCTTGCCAGCCATTGGGGAGTGTTTTGTGTGCGCTAGGATTTGAAAAAACGCTTCCTTATGTTCATGGCTCACAAGGCTGCGTCGCCTATTTTAGAACTTATTTTAACCGTCACTTTAAAGAGCCTGTTGCCTGTGTATCAGATTCAATGACGGAAGATGCGGCCGTATTTGGAGGACAAGATAATATCTATCATGGTCTACAAAATGCTTACGCTTTATACAAGCCTGAAGTGATCGCAATCTCAACCACCTGCATGGCGGAGGTTATTGGAGATGACCTCAATGCTTTTGTTGGTAATGCGAAAGAGGGCGGTTATCTTCCTGCAGAAGTGCCTACCCCATTTGCCCATACACCGAGTTTTGTTGGCAGCCATTTAACGGGCTGGGATGCCATGCTTGAAGGCATGCTGCGCTACTTCACCCTGTCTGACCTTGATACCGCAAAAGTGGCGACCGTCAATAAGGTCAATATTGTTCAAGGCTTTGATACCTATCTGGGTAACTACCGCGTGATTAAACGCATGATGGAAGAGATGGGTGTGGAATATAACCTGTTATCTGATCCATCAGAGGTGTTAGATACACCAGCCGATGGTGAGTATCGCATGTATGCAGGTGGCACACCGATCGATTCAGTAAAAGAAGCGCCAATGGCGAAAGCCACGCTGCTGTTACAGGGCGATCAAATGGTCAAAACACGGAAATTTATTACGAATACGTGGCAGCAAGAGGCACCCGCTATCAATATTCCTATGGGGATAGATTGGACCGATGACTTCTTGATGAAGGTATCGGAGATTACTGGACAGCCAATACCTGAATCGATAGCGAAAGAGCGTGGTCGTCTGGTCGACATGATGACGGACTCACACACTTGGCTGCATGGCGTGACCGTTTCTCTGTTTGGTGACCCTGATTACCTACTTGGTATGACTAAACTGCTCACGGAATTTGGCTGTGAGGTAAAACATATTCTCTGTCATAACGCGGCTAAACGTTGGCGTAAAAAGATGGAGGCATTAATTGCACAATCGCCCTATTCAGAGAATGCACAAATCTTTGTTGGTAAAGACTTATGGCATTTCCGTTCGTTAATGTTTACCGATAAGCCCGATCTGATGATTGGTAACTCATACGGAAAATTCATCGAGCGCGATACGCGTGCAAAAGGAGAAGAGTTCGAGGTACCTCTTGTTCGTATCGGTTTCCCAATTTTTGATCGCCATCATCTGCACCAACAAACCACGTTAGGTTATGAAGGGGCGATGACCATTCTTACCACACTGGTGAATGAAGTATTAGCCAAACTGGATCGAGAAACATCTGAACTCGGAAAGACCGACTTTGGTTTTGATTTAGTCCGTTAATCGATTTACGTAGAGGGGATGGAATTCATATATCGCTCCCGATATCCATTCCCTCTACCTTTTTAAGGAAAACCGTATGGCTAATGTCATGATTCAATATACCGAGGAAGGGGCTCTTTCTCTTTATCTACCAAAGAAAGATCTCGAAGAATTAGTCGTCAGTTTTGAATTCGACGAGTTAGAAAAGTGGGGAGGGGAGGTCGTACTGGCAAATGGTGCCGTCTATTTCATCGACCCAATGAAAAAACCAGAGCGTTTACCAAGAACCGTACGAGCCAAAAGGCTTGTTGCCGCTTAAGGACAAATGGTGCGGAGCTGCTTAACAGTACTGCTAATAGGGAGATAAATAATGGAGTCGGTAATAAACGAACAACTTGCACTACGAATTGCACTTGCAGGTAAGGCACTTCCTGAAGTCGGTGTTGAAGCATTGTTAAAAGGGCTGATTGCTGCGTTGGGGCTGCCTCTTAGTGAAGAAAAACTCGCACAACTATCGCCGAGACGTTTGCGCAGTATCGTGAGTGCCAATGAACGCCACATCACAAAAAATGCGATTGTGCAGGCATGTGCAGCCCTGAACAATCCATTGGAGCAAGATATGGAAGCTCCTACTCCAGACGTAACGCAACCTATGACAGATGCATTTATTCGCGTTGCGGTTAGCTCAAATCATTCAGAAGAAGTGAATGGGCACTTTGGCTCTTGTTTACGTTTTCTCATTTATGAAGTGGATGCTAAACGAAGCTATCTCGCTGAAGTCAGGAAGGTGAACACCTCTGAGAAAGGGGAGCAAAGAACGAATGACTTGGTTGATTTGGTTCGTGATTGTGACGTGTTGTTCACGCTTTCTATTGGTGGACCAGCAGCCGCGAAAGTGACAAGAGCCGGGGTTCATCCTGTGGCTGTGAAGAAAGAGAATCTCGCACCCAAATTAATGATAAGCCTGACTGA
The DNA here is from genome assembly GCA_043421945.1 of bacterium sp. HQB-150. Classification (GTDB taxonomy): domain Bacteria; phylum Pseudomonadota; class Gammaproteobacteria; order Enterobacterales; family Vibrionaceae; genus Thaumasiovibrio. Next base: position 5,496 of record JBHOGO010000058.1, read on the forward strand.
GCGATTAGCTGCCAGCCCACCACCTTGGTTAGCACAAGCCGCAAATAATAAAAAATAGCGCTTCACGGCTAAATACATCGCGACGTAACTCGGGGTTGTAGCCATTTTCTCTCACTTTGAGATGGCTATTTTGATATCGCAGGGAGCGATTATGAAACGATCAGACATTGCATTATTACAGGATGAACCATCTTGTGAGCATAACAAAAAAGAGAAGAGCGGCTGTAGTCGCCCTGTACCAGGTGCAACGGCGGGTGGATGTACATTTGATGGCGCACAAATCAGTTTATTGCCGGTCGCTGATGTTGGCCATTTAGTGCATGGACCGATTGGTTGTGCTGGAAACAGTTGGAATAACCGGGGCACCAGAGCGTATGGCCCTAACCTATTTCGCTTAGGCTTTACCACTGACCTTAATGAACAAGATGTCATCATGGGGCGGGCTGAAAAGCGGCTGTTGCATGCGATAAAACAGCTGATTGATACGCATAATCCCCCTGCTGTTTTCGTCTATGTTACTTGTGTACCAGCTTTAGAGGGGAACGATGTTGAGGCCATCTGTGATATAGCCCAGCAGCGCTGGGGCATCCCTGTGGTTGCGATTGATGCTGCGGGATTTTATGGCAATAAGAATCTGGGTAACCGCATTGCTGGCAAGATAATGATTGATAAAGTTATCGGCAGCGCTACACCACCGCCAAAGCCATTAATGAAACACGACCACACCCGTCACGTCCACGATATTGTCTTGATTGGTGAGTACAACATTGCTGGCGAGTTCTGGCATGTTTCCCCACTGTTTGAAGAGCTTGGCTTGCGAGTATTGTGTTGCCTAGCGGGTGATACACAATTTCATGAGATCCAGACTATGCATTGTGCTGATGCGGCAATGGTGGTTTGTTCACGCGCGCAGATCAATGTGGCGAGAGAGCTAGAGTCCCGTTGGCATATACCGTGGTTTGAGGGCAGTTTTTATGGCATTGAAGATACATCACAAGCATTAAGACAGTTTGCGGCATTGCTCAATGATCCGCAATTAACCGCGCATTGTGAAGCGGTTATTGAGCGTGAAGAGCAGACAATACGTCAACAACTACAACCCTATCGTGAGCGTCTTCAAGGCAAGAGAGTTCTGCTTTATACCGGTGGGGTCAAGTCTTGGTCGGTGGTGGCAGCATTGCAAGAGTTAGGGATGCAAGTGATTGCAACTGGAACAAAAAAATCAACGGAAGCCGATAAGGCACGCATTGTTGAGATTATGGGACAAGATGCCAACATGCTTGAAGAAGGCGGAGCAAGAAACCTCCTTGATACGGCATATCAACATCATGCAGACATGATGATTGCCGGAGGGAGGAATATGTATACCGCGCTCAAAGCGAGAATGCCTTTTCTTGATATTAACCAAGAGCGTGAACATGCCTATGCTGGCTATAAAGGGATGCTGACACTGGCACAGGTACTGGTGAATACATTAGAAAGCCCGATTTGGGAGAGTCTAAAAGATCAGCCGCATTGGATGGAGGCAGAAGTATGATTAAACATGACAACCAACCATTGGTTCAACAGCCGTTGAAAACCAGTCCAGCAACCGGTGCAGCATTGGCTGCAATGGGCGTTGCTAACGCCATTCCTTTAATGCATGGCTCACAAGGTTGTGGTGCATTTTCAAAAGTATATTTAATTCAGCACTTTAGAGAACCCATGCCGGTCCAAAACAGTGCGATTGATCAGGTCGCGGCCGTCATGGGCGGTGATGATAATTTGATTGAGTCATTGGCACTGTTATGCCAAAAACATCAGCCAGATTGTGTCATTGTTACCACAACAGGGCTCACTGAGATGCAAGGTTGTGACACGGTGAGGGTTATCCAGGCGTTTTATCGTCAATACCCGCAATACAGCAAAATGGTGGTTATTCCTGTAGCCACCCCTGACTTTGTCGGCACCATGCAAAGTGGTTTTAGCTCGGTTGTCGATCAACTTGTTCGTCAATTGGCAGCCAATGAATTCGACGCTCAAACAGATACGCGTTCATCGTCTCAGCAAGTGACATTGCTGTGTTCAGTATCGACTACTAGTGCAGATATTGAAATGGCTAAACGCTATATCGAAGCCTTTGGGCTAACCACCTTGGTTATTCCCGACATCTCTGATTCACTCGACGGGCATTTAGCGAAGAGTGATTACAGTGCTACGAGTACAGGAGGCACCCCTGTTTCTTCCATTCGGAATGTGTCCAATAGCGTATTAACGGTTGTGATGGGAGAGTCATTACTACCTACAGCAAAGTGGCTACAAAAACGCTTTGATATTCCATATTTAACTTGGGAAATGGGAATGAAAAGTACCGATAAATTCGTAGGTTATTTACATTGGCTAACAGCATTCCCCGTTCCACAATGGATTAAACGCGATAGACAGCGGTTGGAAGATGCGTGGCTTGATAGTCATTTCATACTCTCTGGCGAACGATTTGTTATTGCTTTAGAGTCCGATCTTGCTGCGAACTATCTGGTGCTTTTGAATGAGGTTGGTGCAGAGGTTAGTTTGATTATTACCACTGGGCTAAATGCACCATTAAAACAAGCAAAGAACGTTTTAGTTGGCTCACTATCGGAGTTGAATCGATTAGATAACAGTGTAAAAGCGATTGTGGGAAGTACGCATGCCGCTCAAATTACAGAGCCTACTATTCCCGTATTGAGAGCGGGTTACCCATGCATTGATCAGCTTGGCAATATGGATGTCGCTCAATGGGGTTATCAAGGAGCACGATCTCGCCTGTTCGCTTTAGCCAATCTCCTACTGAGTCATCACCGTGATGAGGTGGAACTGCACCACAGTGATTATCGATTTGATGCTAGTCAGGTGACCTTAACTTAAAGTGGTCACAGCCATTGGTGTGTTTAATCGCATGCCATACATCAACATTCTTAGATTGTTGTTTATTTAAACCTGTACAAAGAGAAGTGACGAGGATGTGTCATGGACATCGCCAGACGTTTAGAAACCGTAGTGGAACAAGGGACGTTTGATTTAAGAATCGCTGTGGCTACCCAGAGTCGTGAGAAGGTAGACCAACACTTTGGGCAAACCGAAGCATTACTTATTTATGGCATTAATGATAATGCGTGCCAATTGATTCGGGCCATTGAGTTTCCAGTGCAAAAAGCGGCACTTTCCCACGCGTCTTTACCCTTAAAAATTGCAGAGCTTTCAGATTGCAATGCGGTTGTCTGTAATGCCATCGGTAACGCGGTTGTTTTGAAATTAATGAATAAACAGATCATGCCTATTGTTGTCGATCAGCAGCCGATAAGGCATGTGCTAGAAGATCTTCAAGCACAATTGAAAGCAGATAGACCGTTATGGATGACAAGAACATTAGCTAAAAAAGAACAGCCATCATCATTAGAAAGCTTATTGGATGAGCCTTGGAATTAAAATATAGGAGTGACATATCATGAATATTGTCGGTCAGACGAAAGGGGGAGCACCGTGGTCGCCAACCTTTATTAGCCATGTTAATCAAGAAGTCTGCATTGGTTGTGGGCGTTGCTATAAAGTGTGTTCACGTAATGTCTTCGACCTTGTCGAACGTGAGTGTGATGACGATGAAGATGATCAAGTGATGATGGTAATGAGTATTTCAGACGGGGACGATTGCATTGGCTGTGGTGCTTGTTCACGTGTTTGTACCAAGCGTTGCCATGAATTTTAGTCGGCTATCTTAGCCCTAAGCGTTATGTTAACGCTTAGGGTACACATTCTTGTTGATCACTGCATTCCTTCGTCCCCCTTCACCATCTGCGCAACCATTCATTGTTCCGTCCTTTTTGATATAAACCAAGCCAATTATGCTCTGCTTATTTAGCTCATTCATTAACGCGCTGGCTTGTGTTGGTTAAGTCTGTCTAATTCGTTGTTCTGTTTGTGACAATTTGTCGGGTACTGACCATTTTTATAAAAAAACTGGTCTGTCTTGTGGTTTTAAGTTGTTGTTATTAATGGGTTTAATGCTTTTATGTGCGCTGGCTCACTCTTTGCATTCACATACTATAACCATTTTATTGAAGCGTAGACGTCATGCAGGGAGAGCTTTATGTGGGATTATTCAGACAAGGTGAAAGAGCATTTCTTCTCACCCCAAAATGCCAAAGTTGTACCCGATGCGAATGCGAAGGGGGATGTGGGATCATTAAGTTGTGGTGATGCACTTAGCTTAACATTAAAGATCGACCCAGAAAGTGAATTGATTGAAGACGCAGGTTTCCAAACATTTGGCTGTGGGAGTGCGATCGCGTCTTCATCTGTGTTAACGGAAATGATTATTGGACGCACGTTAACGCAAGCTCAAGCACTGACTAACCGTGATATAGCGGATTATTTAGATGGGTTGCCACCAGAAAAAATGCATTGTTCAGTTATGGGCGTAGAAGCTTTACAAGCTGCCATTGCTGATTATCGCGGGGAAGTCTTCAATGATGATCATGAAGAAGGAGAGCTAATCTGTCGTTGCTTTGGCATCGACGATATCTTGATTCGTAAAGTCGTTAGCCAGAATAATCTTACTTCAATAGATGATGTCATCCACTACACCAAAGCGGGAGGCGGGTGCTCTACATGCCATGAAAAAATTGAAGATGTATTAATGGAGTGCCTTAAAGAGAAAGAAGTTAGCGAGCAAGATGGTAGTGCAGAAAAAATAGCGACTATTGAATCAATATTAGCGAGTGTGAGACCTGGTATTCAAGCTGATGGCGGTGATGTATCGCTGGTAGAGCTCGATGATGACATGGTCTTTATCGCAATGAGTGGGAATTGCTCTGGTTGTGGAATGGCAGGAATGACCATTGCTGATATAGAGCACCGAATTTGCGAGGCATTAGGCGCCTCTTATACCGTTTTCCCAGTGCAAGCTCCACAAGCTGAGGAGGTGAAATATGGTTGATATAACGTATTTGGATAATAATGCGACGACACGACTCGCACCAGAAGTCTTCAGTGAGATGCGCCCATATCTTGAAGAGCATTATGGTAACCCATCGTCGATTTACCACTTTGGCTCTCAAGTCGGCAAAAAAATTGAGGAAGCACGCGAACGCGTCCAGATGTTATTGGGTGCAGAGTATGCAACGGAAGTGATTTTTACCGCTTCGGCGACGGAAGCCACGGCGACGGCAATCCATTCAGCACTAGAGGCGTATCCAGAGCGACGAGAGATCGTTACTTCAGTGATTGAGCACCCAGCGACGTTGGCATTATGTCAGCACCTTGAACGCCAAGGGTATCGCGTTCACTGGATTGGTGTGGATAGCAAAGGTTCGTTAGATCTGACGACACTTAAAAGTGTGCTAACAGAGCGTGTTGCTGTCGTCAGCTTGATGTGGGCAAATAACGAAACGGGCACACTCTTTCCTATTGAAACTGTCGGGTCTTGGGTAAAAGAAGTGGGGGCACAATTTCATGTCGATGCCGTACAAGTCGTGGGTAAATACCCTATCAATATCGCTCAAACATCGATTGATATGCTGTCACTCTCTGCGCATAAATTTCATGGACCAAAGGGGGTTGGTGCCCTGTATGTGAAAAGGGGAAACAGATTTAGACCCTTACTCCGTGGCGGGCATCAAGAGCGTGGTCGGCGAGCAGGAACAGAGAATACCGCAGGTATCATCGGATTAGGCAAAGCGGCAGAGTTAGCAATATCATCTCTGGCTGATGACCTCTCTCGGATAAAGGTACTTCGCGATCATTTAGAGCAAACCTTACTTGCTGTCGTCCCACACAGTTTTGTGACTGGCGATCCGCAGTGCCGAGTGGCAAACACCTGCAATATCGCTTTTGAATTTATTGAAGGTGAAGCGTTACTGCTCATGCTTGACCAGTTAGGTATAGCTGCTTCGTCAGGGTCGGCATGCACCTCTGGCGCATTAGAACCATCACATGTAATGAAAGCGATGGGAGTACCATTGACAGCAGCGCATGGCACATTGCGTTTTTCCCTTTCTCGTTACACCACAGAGGAGGAGATTAATCGGGTTATTGATGCGCTTCCAAAAATAGTCGCTCAGTTAAGAAACTTATCGCCATACTGGAATGCTGAAACGAATAGTGCCGATATGAGCAGCTTTGTTCCTCAATATGGATAAGGGGAGCGCCATGAAAGATTTCGCTGTACAGGAAAAGAAGTTAACCGCACGAACCTCGACACCTCGGCATGTGGTCATTAATGACACGACACTCAGAGATGGTGAACAGAGTCCTGGTGTTGCTTTTACTGCGGATGAAAAGCTAGATATTGCTGTGTCATTGCAAGCCGCGGGGGTCGATGAAATTGAGGTGGGGATCCCGATGATGGGGGGGAAAGAGCGGGAAGTGATTCGTGCGATTACCCAGCAGTTAACGACGACTCAGTCGATGGCGTGGTGTCGAATGCATCCCAATGATCTTAGTGCGTGTAGACACCTTACTGTTGATTGGATCGATCTTTCGTTACCAGCTTCGAGTCAACAGCGTGGGAGTAAGCTTGGCGTTTCTTTACCGGCCCTTCTCGAACAGTCAGCGACGGTTATTCGTGATGCTATTCAGATGGGTTTTCGGGTTTGTGTGGGAATGGAAGATGCCTCTCGAGCGGCACCAGAAACTTTAATTCAAATCGCGGAGCTGGCGCAGACAATGGGGGCAGAGCGGCTTCGTTTTGCTGATACCGTCGGCATACTTGATCCATTTAGTACTTATGAGGCGATAAAGTTTCTTGTTGAGCGTTCAGATCTGCAAATAGAGATGCATGCTCATGACGATCTTGGTATGGCTACCGCGAATACCTATGCGGCTATTCAGGCAGGGGCTTACTCTGTCAATACGACATTAAATGGACTGGGTGAGCGTGCTGGAAATGCCCCTTTGGAAGAAGTTGTTGCTACGTTGAACGCACTGCAAGGTAATACGATGAGCCCTGTTCAAGATGTAAGCAGAAAGACTTTCGTTGACCTCGCCAAATTGCCTGAACTTTGTCAAAAAGTGGCTCATTATTCTCGTCGCCCTAACCCTGCGAATAAGCCCGTTGTTGGTGATGTTGTATTCACTCATGAGTCGGGTATTCATGTCGATGGGCTGATAAAAAACATGGAAAACTACCAAGGGTTGAAACCGCACCTTGTTGGGCGTGAGCATGAAATGGTATTGGGAAAGCATTCTGGTTGCCAAGCCATTCAAACGGTCTCAAAACAGTGGGGGATGGAGCTTTCTCCTCGGTCTTTATTGCCGATAAAAGCGCTGTTACGCCGCTGGGCAGAAGAGAATAAGCGAATAGTGGAACGCGCTGATTTCGTCACGATAATCGATTCTCTCTAATGATGAGACAAGCCGGTTTAGGGCGTTGGTAATTTCATAATCAGTATCGAGCAAGGAGGGCTAAATACGATGATTTCTGATGTTTTAGAAGAGTTAGAGTCGGTGGAAGATATCTTTCACCATTTTGAAATCCCGTTTGATACCGCAGAGCTGAAGGTTCGTCGGATTGATCTTCTTCGACGAGTCGGCGCGTGTATCATCGCTCATCAACAAGAAAGTAACCTTGAACGTTTCCGTCTTGCTTTAATCGATACTTATCAAGAGTTTTTGAATGCTGGCGACCCCCTTGAGCTGCTGTCAAAATGCGCAGGTTGCAGCCAATGTGATGACCCTGAAGATGACAATTGTACTGAGGTTGGCAGTATTCCAATTAAGGTTGCTTATGAATGATATACGCTTCTCTATCGGTGACGAAGTACGGGTTGTACGAGATATTCGTAGTGATGGCAGCAATGTTGGTTATTCAAAAGGTGACTTATTGGTGCGAGAAGGCGAGATTGGCATCGTTCGTCATGTCGGATACTGGTTACAAGACCAAGTGATATTTCGAGTCTATTTTTTAAACGCAAATATAACTATTGGTGTGCGAAATAAAGAGGTTATTAGCGCTCAGTTAGCTTGGTGTCCAACCAAGTATTACAGAGGACAAACAGTGCAACTGACTCTCGATCTCAGAGCGCAAGGGGAGATGATTGCCAGACGAGGTGATGACGTTCAAGTTATTGATTATGAACGTGATTTGGCAACAGGTGATTTGAATTACAAGATTGCACTTAATGAGTTTTGGATCAATGTCGCCGCTCGAGCATTAAGTTCATCACTATCATAGTAAGCAGGGATCGCTTAATGATGAAAATAGTAGAAGATTTAAACAGCATAGAAGATAGTTTGCAATATGATGTGATGCGTTTGGCGCTCACAAAATATGGAGAAAATGCATCACTTTTACCTGACGATGTGCAGAAAACACTTCGTAAAGAGGCTTTAGCTATTCAGCAGTTACGGTTTAAAATTCTTCGCTCTCCAGAAGCGGCAACGTTACAAGTGAGTGAATCAGAAATAATGGACTCTATCGCAGCGCTGATTAAAGAGAGCGAGACTGATTTTAATGAGCTGTTATCTAAGCATGATTTTACTCATGAAAAATTAATACGGGTACTGAATCTAGAGTTGCTTGCAACAAAAGTACTGGATAGTGTTAGTCAAAATATACCTGAGTTAAACCTTGATCATGCGCATGATTATTATCATAAGAATATTGATAAGTTTTCAAGAAATAAGCTTTGGAATCTCAATCAGATACTGATTACTGTTAATGAGGATTATGATGGCAGTAATAGAGATAAAGTAATCGATAAAATTGATAAAGTTCATCGCATTGCCACGCTTGATAATTTTAGTCACTTAGCGCTGCAACATTCAGAGTGCCCATCAGCAGCCAATGAGGGCTCCCTTGGTTGGTGTGAAAGTGGGAAGCTCTACCCAGAGATTGAGCAAGTACTTGAAGCCCTTGAACCCAATCGTATAAGTCAACCTATTGAAACTGAGTTAGGCTTTCACCTGGTTATGTATCAAGAAACAAAGCCAGCCAAGATATCATCATTTGATGAAGTCAAACCCCAATTGATGCAATGGCATAAAGAGAGAGCGCAACGTTATTGCCAAAAGCAGTGGCTAGCAGAATTAGAATAGATAATTATTTGTGAGCCTAAATACCTGGGTGTCTTAATGAATACTGCCAACATTATCGTTGTGATATTTATATCAATCAAAGCATGAGGTTATAATAATGAGAAGGGTTGTTTTTTTCGTACAGCTATTAACGTTAACGAGTGTATTCCCTGTTTATGCCGATGTGCTCGTTGCGGTAGCGAATAACTTTTATTTACCATCACAAAAGCTTGCTGAAAAATTTGAACAAGATACGGGTGAAAAAATTGAAATAAGCACCGGTTCCACAGGGCAACTTTATGCGCAAATTAAAAACGGTGCGCCATTTGATATATTTTTAGCCGCTGACCAAGCCAGACCCAAAGCGCTGGCAGATGAAGGCTTATCACTTGAAGCGAAAACATACGCGCAAGGTATTCTTGTTCTTTGGTCGCCAGATCCTCTGCTGATTGATAAAGAGGGGGCTGTTTTAGATAGTCAGCAGTATGCCTATATTGCTGTCGCTGATCCTAAACTCGCCCCGTACGGTGCCGCAGCAATGGAAGCGTTAGATCACATTGGCCTTCGTGAGGTTGTGACAGCAAAGCAAGTGGTAGGGAAAGGGCTCAATGCGACTTATCAGTATGTGGATAGCGGTAATGCACAACTCGGCTTTCTTGCCTATTCGCAAGTCATTGACAAAATAAAAGCGAAGCAAGGCTCCTTTTGGAAAGTCCCCACATCAAATTACCAGCCAATTTTGCAAGATGCCGTGTTAATGAAAGCGGCTGCCAATAAAGTATCTGCTGTTGCTTTCATGGACTACCTACAATCCGAAGCAGGGCGCCAACTTATCGCTGACTATGGTTATGAAGTGCCTTAGAACCAGAAACATTGGATATTTAGGGTCACTGATTAGAAAAGGTTTTATGTTTACTGGGAGGTCAACATGGATTGGACTGTCGTTACGTTAACACTGCGTTTAGCATTAACGGTGACACTGGTATTGCTGTTAATTGCAACACCAATAGCATGGTGGCTTTCTCAAACAGCATCACGCTGGAAGGGGCTTATTTCTGCGGTATGTACTATGCCGATGGTGCTGCCACCGACCGTATTAGGTTTCTATCTTTTAGTCTTAATGGGGCCTCATGGACCACTTGGCTCATTGTTTAACGCCATGGAAATACCGCGGTTGCCTTTTTCGTTTATGGGTATTGTTATCGCGTGTACAGTGCACTCACTCCCCTTTGTTGTTCAGCCATTAGAAAACAGCTTTAAAGCGATTGGCAAAGCACCGTTAGAAGCTGCTGCAACATTACGTTGCCCACCTTATAAGGTCTTTCTTGAAGTGGCATTACCGTTAGCATGGCCTGGCATACTCAGTGCTGCAATTATGGGCTTTTGTCATACATTGGGTGAATTTGGCGTGGTTTTGATGGTTGGTGGGAATATTCCAGGACAAACGCGTGTACTTTCTGTTGCTATCTATAGTCATGTAGAGGCGATGGAATACGCCCAAGCACATATGTTGGCTGGTGGGCTTGTGATTATATCCTTACTTGCACTGTTAATGATTCACGCGATTCAAGGTTATGGCGCTTTTCTACGTCAGGAGAGCGCATAATGATGATAAATGGTCATACATTAACGATCTCCCCTTCACACCTCGTCGAAGGGGTTAAGCAGCAAGGTGTTAGCCAAAACGCTTCAGCGGATGACTTGCGAATTCGTATTGAACAGTCTTATAAAGGATTTACATTAGATGTTGATCTGCGCATACCCATGCGTGGGGTAACGGTACTGTTTGGCCCTTCTGGCTGCGGCAAAACAACGTGTTTGCGAGCACTTGCAGGGTTGAATCGATTTGATTCGGCTGACATAACGTTTGGTAAAGAAGTTTGGCAAGATAAAAAGAACTTTGTACCTGTATATCAAAGAGGTATCGGTTACATTTTCCAAGAGCCCGCTCTATTCCCCCACTTATCTGTCAGGGATAACCTGAAATTTGGAATGAAACGAATTCCTAAAAGCGAACACCGAGTTGATCTTGATGAGTTACTTGATCTGCTGAATGTTGGTCACTTGCTCGAACGGCGTCCAAACGGATTGTCGGGAGGAGAAAAACAACGGGTCGCCATTGCTCGCGCTTTGCTTACCTCACCACGTTTACTGTTAATGGACGAGCCACTCTCAGCACTTGATAGCCAGATAAAAAGGGAAATTCTTCCTTACTTAGAGCGCTTGCACCAGTACTTACAGATCCCCATTGTCTATGTGACACATAGCGTTGAAGAGTTAACGCGTCTTGCCGATCATCTTATTCTGTTAAAAGAAGGTTCAATGATTGCAAAAGGTGATCCAGCAACACTGTTGATGTCACCGCAGCACCAACACGCATTTGGTCAATCAGCCGGTGTTCTATTAAATGTGCTTAATGCTGAAAGTGCGAACGATGGGCTGATTAAACTTTGGTGTGGTCAAGAACAGGGATCCGCCGTACCTATTTGGATAACCCTCGGTGAGAGTGAAAGCCGTTATTTCGAGCAGAAAGAAGAACTCGCTCAGTATCGAGATAGATACCGGTGTCGAGTACTTGCTATGGATGTCAGTATTGCATTAGATAGACCGACGAATACATCTATCATAAACCTTCTTCCTGCAAGGTTAGTGTCGATCAACAGCTCAGAAGAGATGGGGCATTTCGATAACCATCAGGTTGATCACTCATTATCAAAGGCTGCTGAAGTTCTGCTTAAACTTCAATTAGCCAGTGGTGAATGTATATTGGCTCAAATTAGCTTGGCATCTTTGCGCCGTTTGAATTTGGTCATTGGCCAGCATGTATGGGCGCAAATTAAAGCGGTGGCAGTACTGTGATTTAAACGTCGTCTATAAAACATTCACTTCTCGAACTACACGCCTCACAGCTTGGTGCGCGGCATACATAGTCGCCACCTGCCTGACACAGTTGTAGATAGAAAAAACGTTTCCAACGCATGTTTTTAATGTTCATGGTATGTAGGGTGGGAAGATAAATGCTGATTAAGGTGGAAAGATCTTGGCGGCAGTCCATACCCAGATCTTTCCATAAGTGCTGCTGCCCTAAACAGGCAGCGGCTAATACCTGACAAAAGTGTTCTGCATGTAACGCCTTTGGATTGATATGTGGAGTGAATAGACTATGCAGCGTCAGCCACTCTTCTTCTCTCGATTTAAGTAATGTTCCTCGCAATTTAGCTTGTTCTGTTAAAACAGGCTGTTCGCTAAGTAATGACTCCTGTTCAAGGTCGAAATCAAGTACGATGTTTTCGAAAGCTTCTTGCGTGATACCGAACATTGGAGGCAGTGCACTCTTACCTTGCAAGTAACGTGTGTAAATAGATTGCCATAATCGTGACAGCGTCACCTTGGAGGATTGAGGAGGCGTTAATTTATTCAATGCAATTCCTTGTGTGTTCATTTCTATTTGGTGTGTATTCATGCGCTTCCTTGAATCATGTCGCTAGTCAGCTTAAGCATTAAATAGTGATAAACATCGTGTTTGGGGTAGGGGACAGTGAACCTTTAGGGTTTAAGGCTTTTCCGTACTGATCGACAATCGCTTCTTCAATCGGACAAATACTGGCACATTGCTGATCTTCAAATTGTCCACTGCATTCGTTACATCGTTGAGGGTGAACCGCGTAATGAACAGCCTCACTGCCTTGATAAATAGCATTATTGGGGCAGACAAGTTTGCACGCATTACAACCAGTGCATTTATCGGTGATCGTTAAACTCATATTAAGCTCCTAGCAATTGAATCTCTTCTTCTGCAATTCTCTCTGAGGTCATTTCAAGCACTTGCTCTAGAGGTTGGAAAGCGTGTGAGGTATTCACTTTTACGTTAGCTTGAGAAAATTGTTTTTCTGGCCCTCGTCCGATACGAATACAAAATAGTTCATTGCAATCCGTTAACAGCTCGATGGCTGATGGGGCAGTGTCACTACAATGTTGTTGGCCGTTACAATATTTATCGGTTGTGCGCTCTTCGACAAATAGCGTTTGATGAGCCTGGATATCATAGATAAGGAATCGATTGGCATGACCAAAGTGAGTATCAATCACGTTATTGCCTTGATGTGCAATCGCAATACGATACCTATCGGGTTGTTGAAACAGTTTTGATTGATCATCATCGAGTAAGCCTACGGCATCGGCTCGGCATTGCTTACAATGCGTCATTTGTGCCATATGAACCGATGAAACGGATTGGGCCTGTTGAATATCGTTGTCGGTGGGAGCAGGGTGCTCATTGATGCCAAAAAAAGTCCCATGCTCTTTTTCAGCAATGAGTGGCATGATGTTATGGAGTAGAGCACCATTGGCTTTGAGTGATTTAGCCAGAGTCTCAATGTGTTCGTCATTGATGCCGGGCATCAATACGGTATTGATTTTAACGAGCATTCCCACTTTAGATGCTGCTTTTAACCCGGCAAGTTGGCGTGAAATGAGCACCTCGGCTGCTTGGATACCGCGAAGCCTTTTGTGGTGATAAAAAATCCATGGGTATATCTGCGCACCAATTTCGGGATCAATACAATTAATGGTTATTGTGAGGTGCTCTACGCCGAGGTTTTTTAATGTATCTACGTGCTCTTCTAGTGCGAGTCCATTGGTAGAAATACAGAGCTGAGTCTCTGGTGATATCCGCTTTATCTCTTTGAGAGTTTGAAATGTCGCGTCGGGGTTAGCTAGGGCATCTCCAGGACCTGCGATTCCCACCACACTTAAATTGGCTAGCTTTGATTTAACGCTGGTAAAACGTTTAATCGCTTGAGGTACATCCAGTAATTTTGAAACGACGCCGGGGCGAGATTCGTTACTGCAATCAAATTTTCGGTTGCAATAATTACACTGGATATTGCATGCAGGTGCAACAGGCAAATGTAGGCGCGCATATTGGTGTGCCTGCTTTGAGTAACACGGGTGTGTTTCGATTTTGGTCTTTACTGTTGCGTTGAGCAAATGCCCGACGCTTGCTGTTGGCTGCATAATTCATTCCTTGAACAATAAAATCTTCTTATTACTCATATTGCAAATAGTATTCCTAACTATTACAGCTTAAAATCAATGACTTATGTCTTTATTGTTCATCCTGCTACATAACAAAATCCTCTGTTTGTTGTAAACACGACAATCCATTGAGCGTCGAAGGTTAAAGTTCTTTGGTTTCAATATTTAATGTTTGAATCCGGTAGGCTATCTGTCGTGGCGTCATATTCAGAAGTCGTGCTGCTTTTGCCTTAACCCATCCCGCTTGTTCTAATGCTGCAATAACACGGGATCGTTCATCCTCTCCTTGATCTGACGGCCGAGGGGAGGGGGTATTGGCTAGTGGGATTTCAGGAGTAACGTGATTTGCCATTGGGTGACTAAACTGGATTAGCCTTTGGTTTATTTTACCTTCTTCACTCAAAATACAAGCACGCTCGATGGTATTTTCTAATTCTCGTACGTTCCCTGGCCATTCATAATCAAGTAGTTTACGGATGGCGCAATCGGTGAGACTCAAGCGCCTCTTTTGTTGCTTACTAAATTTTTCGAGCATGAATTGGGCAAGTTCAGGGATATCTTCTTTACGCTCTCTGAGCGCGGGTAGATAGATAGGCATAACATTCAGGCGATAATAAATATCCTCTCTGAACTCGCCAGATTGCACCAATTCTTCAAGATTTCGATGTGTTGCAGCCAATATTCTGACATCGACAGAGATTGGCTCAGTCCCCCCTACGCGTTCAAAAGTTCTCTCTTGTAATACACGTAATAACTTAGATTGAAAGGCGGGGCTGGTTTCACCTATTTCATCTAAAAATAGTGTTCCACCATCCGCCAATTCAAAGCGGCCTTTTCGTTGTTTTACCGCGCTGGTAAATGCCCCTTTTTCGTGCCCAAAAAGTTCAGATTCAAGAAGGTTTTCAGGTAATGCCGCACAGTTAAGTTTAACGAATGAGCGATTTGAACGTGATGAGTTATAGTGAATAGCATTGGCAATTAATTCTTTACCAGTGCCAGATTCACCACGGATGAGTATCGTTGAATCCCAGCGAGAGATGAGTCGGATCTGCTCAAAAATCTTCCGCATTGCCCCTGTATGGCCAACGAGGTTATTAAAGCTGTAGTTCTGTCTCACTTTTCGTTTTAAACCATCCCTTTCATTCACCAAGGCTTGCTGTTGCTGTGTGACTTGGCGAGAGAACTGAATGTGTGTCGTAATTAAATTGGCAATCATTTCAAGAAAGCCACAGAGGTGATGAAGCAGTTGGACATTATCGGTGGTAGGCTGCGCTGAAAGTGCGCCAATCACCGATTTATTGATATCTTTAATGGGAACACTGATAAAAGGCTTATCGTAGTCGTAGATAGCTAATTTATCACTAAATCTAGAGTCTTTACCGAGTTGAGGTAATACTATCGCCCCACCTTGCTCCATCACGGAACCAATAATGCCTTCACCAATGCGATAACTTACCGAGTCGATGTCGGCGACATTCGCAAGGTCGGGTGCGTAGATTGATTTTAACTGCACTGTCTCTTTTTTAGGGTCGGTGATAGCCAGAAGACCATAGGATAAAGCACATTGCTCGTGTAGAGTCTTTAGCACTGCAGGGAGAGTGATTTGATAGTCTAAATCTCGATTTAACTCCCGACATATGCTGTACATGGCAGTTAAGAGCTTGCTTTCAATGACACTCTGCCCTGAATTGACCCAGGTATCGGTGATGCTCATATCATTTCCCTCCATGCGAAATTGGAAGCAGTATTTCTATGCATGCCCCACTTAATGCGGCACTTTTGTTCACATTGAGTGTGGCGGCATGGTCATTAATCACTTGTTGAACAATCGCTAAGCCAATGCCTCGCGATCCTTCGTGATAGGAGGGCTTATGGCTGTAAAACGGCTCAAAGATCTTCGTGGTGAGGTGCTTTGGCACACCATTGCCACTATCAGCAATTTGAATAATCACCTCATGATGACTAGGAAGTGTCGTTATGGTTATCGTCCGTTCACTATTTCCAGAACGGTTGATGGCATCGATGGCGTTTTCGATAATTTGACATATTGCGAGCAGAAGTCGGGCGGGTTTTCCTTCAATGGGCCGCAATGCCCCCGTGAATTTTAGATGACAGTTGATGGAGTCATTAAGGAGTGCTTTTGCATTCACTTCGACGGCATCGTGAATGAGTTGGTTGATGTTAACTAATTGAAACGCTTCATAGGGGCGCTCTGGAATAGCAAGCTGTATATTGTCGAGTGCTTGAAAGCCAGCCTGCGTCGCTTCACTCATCGCATTGAGCCCGGTGCAGCTGTGATTGGTTTGTTTCAGGATTTTCACCGCTGAATCAATCATGTTCATTGGGCCTTGCAGCTGGTGAATCGCTGCCATTAAGGCTTCTTGGAGGCTATGAACATGTTTGCTTTCAGACAACATTAAATTTAACGTATTTAAGCGCTTATCACTAAGGAGTTTTTTCTCTCTTGTTCGGTCATAAATGACGATACAGATTTGATGTAGCGCATGGTGATTAAAGTAGTTTTCTACGGATGTATCACTAATGGAAAGCTTACTAAATATACACTCAAGGGTACGGCTTTCTCCTTCAAGTAACGGCATGTCAATCTCTAGTCGGTGCGCATGCGCAGAGCAAGGTAGATCAGTGAGAGACTTTACCCCAATCGCGGCTTTGATCTGTTTGCAAATGGTCTCTAGCAGTGTTGCCTGATATTGCTGCGAGAGTTGATTGTATTTACGGTTTGAACCAAGTACCTGCTTTTTGTTATCAATAATTACCGCTGGGATTGGAATACTATTGAAGATAGCCTCTAAGGTTGATTCTTTATTTGAGTGCGAAATGGTTGTTTGATTACGATCAGTGACATCTTGATGAATAGAGAAAAAGCCATTGTTACTAGGAAGAGGGGTTATCTTTATTTCAGCAATGTAGATACTGTTATCGGCACGCTTATTGAGTAGTTCTCCCTCCCAGGTACGTCCGTCATTAATTGTCTTCCATAGATCAAAATAGACACTTTTGGGGGTCTTTTTGTAGGAGAGAATAGATGAGGGTTTACCAACAAGTTGGTTGCTCTTATATCCAGTTATAGTTTCAAATGAATGGTTAACATAAACAATATTTCCATTGTTATCCGTAATGGAGATAGCCGAAGGAATCGTTGATAAAATGGTTTGATACTCGTTAATATCTAATACGTCGTCTATTTTGTTTAATGTAATACCCATGCCTACTCCAGTAAAAAGCCGTTTATAACGTGATCTATCATTTTTTTTCTCTCTCTATAAATGTAAATGCTGCATTTTGTATTCCAGTTTTGTGACATCAATGACATTGATGCTTGAATATTTCACTTTGTTTGATTTATGACAAAAAAGTGCGTTTGTTTATTACGGATTGTTCGTGATATTACATTTTTCATCTGTCTATTGAGATTGTTTATCAATGGAAGATTATCTTAACCTGCTGTTTTTAGCGGTTTTGGAGCGTTTATTCACTAACTTGGTGCAACTTGGTAGGAAATGGCACTGAATGTGCAATATCGCATCATATAGGTATGGAGGAGTTGATATGGATAATATGATGCTATTTTTTAATGTGGCATTTGTAAATAATGTAGTACTGGCTCAGTTTTTAGGGTTATGCCCATTCATGGGGGTGTCAGGTAAAGTGAGTAACTCTATAGGCATGGGGTTGGCGACAACGTTTGTTATTACTGTCGCTTCTATTCTGGCTTGGTTACTGGATAAGTATCTATTAGTGCCGAATGAACTTACTGTAATGAGAATTATTGCTTTTATTGTGGTTATTGCCGCTGTTGTACAAATGACTGAAATGTATATTCAAAAGGCATCCCCTTCTCTTTACCAATCTCTAGGTGTCTTTCTGCCATTAATAACAACAAACTGCGCTGTGCTTGGTGTGGCGTTAATTGTTTCACAGCAAGGGTTAAATTTTATCAGTACGCTTGTTTTCTCGCTAGGTTCAGCTGTTGGTTTCACCGTTTCAATTATTTTGTTTTCAGGTCTCAGGCAGCAACTTAGTTTAAGCAATGTTCCTACTGCATTAAAGGGTTCACCCATCGCTTTTATTACTGCAGGGGTGATGTCAATGGCATTCATGGGTTTTGCAGGAATGGCGAGTTAAATGAGGAGGCAAAATGTTTGCTGTATTGATATTTATTACATTAGGCCTTTTTCTAGGGCTTAGTTTGGGTATGGCTTCGAAAGTTTTTTCTGTGGATGGTGATCCTCTTGTTGATGAAATTGAAGCAATGATGCCTGGCGGGCAGTGTGGTCAATGCGGAGAGGCTGGTTGCCGGCAAGCCGCTGAGGCAATGGTGGAAGGGAAATTGCCCATCACAGCTTGTCCGCCAGGTGGCGTAGGACTATCTGAAGCCATTGCGAATGCACTTGGTGTTGATGTCAATACTGATGATATTGCATTACCACTGTATGCCGCTATTGATGAATCACAATGCTCTGGATGTCAGCGTTGCTTTAAAGCCTGTCCATTCGACGCCATTGTCGGCGGTGCAAAACAGATGCATACCGTTCTTTCTGACATTTGCACTGGATGTAAGTTATGTGAGCCTGTCTGCCCGCAACAGTGTATTACGTTTACGGAATCTCAACCGATGTGGATTTGGCCTAAACCAATGGCGGCATAAGGTGAATATATGTTAACAGTATTTGGACGTCCGTTTGCAGGGGGGGTACACCCTCCGACATATAAATACCTCACGAAAAGTGAGAAGAGCTCACGTCATTTCTTGCCAAAAAAAGTGTACTTATCTTTAGTATTGCGAAATGGCTCACCACTAACCCCCTTAGTTTCTGTGGGTGATGTGGTTAAAAAAGGGGAGTTAATCGCGACAGGATTGAATGATATGACAGCGCCACTTCATTCATCCGTTAATGGTGTTGTCGTGGAAATTAAACCTCATATTACTACGCATCCGGGGATGCATCACAGCCCCACTATTGTCATTGAGACCGACGGAAACCGAGGATGGGGGACTTATCATCCATCGACTGCTGTTAACCGTATTTCAAGTGAAATGATTATTGAGCGGGTCAGAGATGCCGGTGTTGTGGGTCTTGGTGGTGCCGGTTTCCCTACTGCGAAGAAAATAGAATTTGCGCGAAAAGCGGGAGTACATACTCTTGTTATTAATGGTGGTGAATGTGAACCATACCTCACGTGTGATGACCGCTTAATGCAAGAGTATGGGGCAGATGTTATTGGCGGTATTCGCTTACTTTTAAAAGCGACAGGCGCAGCGCAAGCCATCATCGGCATAGAAGACAATAAGCGAGAAGCGATTGAGTTTTTAAGTTCGTTGTGTGAAGAAGACAATATTAATGTCGAGGTTGTACCAAGCCTCTATCCAATGGGGTCTGAGCGCCACCTCATTAAGGCAGTGACAGGTCAAACGGTACCACTGGGTAAACTTTCGACTGAAATTGGCATTGTGGTCAATAATGTGGCAACCGCCAAGGCTGTCTATCATGCGGTTCGTTATCAACATCCGCTGGTGAGTCGAATGGTTACCGTCTCTGGGTTAGGTGTGGAAACACCGATGAACGTCGATGTCCCTATTGGTACCACTGTCAGGGAGTTATTGGCGTATTGTGGCGGTTTTCACCCTTCAACAGAAAGACTTATTCTCGGAGGCCCGATGATGGGGAGTGTCGTGACCTCTCCAGATGTGCCGCTAGACAAAAGTGCTGGTGGTTTGCTTGCGTTAACAACAGAAGAGATGAAGGAACGTGAGAGACAATCTTGTATACGTTGTGGCCAATGTGTTCGTGCCTGCCCTATGGGTTTAATGCCCTTCAAAATAGCTTCATTTAGCCGCGTCTCAGATTTTAAGGGGGCAGAGTCCAACGGGGTTAATCACTGTCTGAGCTGTGGTGCATGCAGTTATATTTGCCCTTCAAGCATTCCCCTCGTTCAATTCTTTCAACACACAAAAGGTGTTTTGCGCAGTCGTAAGATGCAAGAAGACAAGACGGAGCGCGTTAGGCAATTACGTGATGCAAAGGCTATTCGTATGGCCAAGGAAGCAGAACTGAAAAAAGCAGCCAAAGCGGCCAAACCCAAGCGTCGCCGTCAACGTCGTGACAAGGAGGTTTCATGATTAATTACCGACCAGATAGCGGGCCGTTCACTCATAACGATCGGTCGAGTACGCACCTTATGTATCAAGTTATCTTGGCACTGCTCCCTGCAACCATATTTGGTATTTACCTGTTCGGCATGCAAGCGGCAATGACGTTGATTGCGTGCGGATTGGCATGTATTGCAACAGAAGCGCTCTGTTTGTTTATTATGCGAAAACGTGTTGTGGCTTGCTTAGATGGCTCTGCATTATTAACAGGGTGGCTATTGGCGATGAGCTTGCCACCACATTTTCCGCCGATTTTATGTGCGGTAGGTGGTGCATTTGCCATTGTGATTGGTAAGCAATGTTACGGTGGGCTGGGACAAAACCTTTTTAATCCAGCGATGCTAGGGCGCGTGATGTTGTTGATCTGTTTTCCATTAGAGATGACTGATTGGAGTGTCCCTTTTTCGCAAGCTGATGTTGTCGTCAATGAGAACATGATCCAGACATGGTTGCATTTTGATGGCATGACGTCAGCGACGATACTCGGGGAATTTGCAAGTCACCATGGCAGTGGCTTAATACCTTCACCAGCGATGGCATTAGGGCACCATGCGGGGAGCTTCGGTGAAACATCTAGTGTGTTGTTACTTCTGGGTGGTGTGTTTCTCATATATCGCCGCATTATTCACTGGGCTATTCCGGTGAGTTTCCTATCGACATTATTGCTTATTTCCTGTGTGACTTATTACTTGCTTCCTCTGATGTTTGGAGGCGCTGGTCTCCATTTTGCGCCACCTTCAATACATATTTTTTCAGGAGCAACATTGCTGGCTGCATTCTTTATTATTACTGACTTAGTCACATCACCCACCACACAGAAAGGGCAGTTGGTCTATGGTGGGCTGACGGCGCTATTGGTGTGGGCAATTCGTTCTTTTGGCAGTTATCCAGAAGGTGTCGCTTTTGCCGTATTACTGATGAACTGCATGAGTCCGATAATTGAGCAGCTTTGCCAACCGAAACCCTTTGGTAGTCAGGAGGCTGTATGAGGCTAGAAAGCTTATTTTCTCACCGTGATGCATTGCCTAATCAAGCGTTGGTCTTGGGGGCTGCAATGGGCGTTGCAACGGCATTACTGCTTGGCTTAAGCCAACATGTTACTCCGATTATTGATGCGTTGAAGACGCAAGAGCAACGTGAAACGATCAGTGAGGTATTACCATTGGTCACGTTATCAGAAGAATTCCGCCCTCAATCTCGTCGCTTTGAGTTTGATGGTGTTGCTTATGATCTCTTTTCATTTGAGGGTGGCTATTGGGTTGTGACCGGGCAGACCACAGGCTATGGGGGCAAAATGGACTTGATGGTTGGCACTGATTCACAGGGCGTAATTCAAGGTGTTCGTGTTTTACAACACAGTGAAACACCAGGCTTAGGAGACAAGATTGAACTTTCTAAAAGTGATTGGATCCTCTCTTTTAATCAACGCTCATTAATGAATACAGAACGCTGGAAAGTAAAAAAAGAAGGGGGAGAGTTTGACCAATTTAGTGGTGCTACGATTACCCCCAGAGCTGTTGTGAATGGTGTTCATCATATGTTGCAAGCACTTGAATATGAGGAAGGGGTTAATCATGACAAGCTATAAGAAAATAATTAAAGGCGGGGTGTGGGGTAATAATATTGTTCTGAGCCAATCTCTTGCTCTATGTCCATTGTTAGCGGTAACAAGTACTGCAACGAATGGTCTCGGTCTTGGGATGGCGACGCTGTTTGTCATGGTATTTGCTAGTATTTTAACGTCGCTTGCAAAGCCTATTGTAAGTAGAGCGATTCGAATTCCTGTTAATGTACTGATTATTGCCACGCTAGTGACGTCTACTGATCTACTGCTTAATGCCTACTTTTATCCATTGCACAAAGTGTTGGGGTTATTTATTCCTTTGATCGTGACTAATTGCGCCATCCTGGGACGTGTTGAAGCATTTGCGACAAAGAATAAGGTTATTCCGAGTGCTGTAGATGCCTTAGCGATGGGGGTTGGTTTTTGTTGGGTATTGGTGGTTTTAGGTGGGGTGAGAGAAGTCATCGGTAGCGGTACCCTCTTTTCAAATGCGAGTTTAATGCTTGGTGAAAAATTCTATTTTATTGAACAGACCATCATTCCGAATTATCGCGGATTTTTACTCGCAATTTTACCACCTGGTGGATTCATTGCGATTGGCTTACTCCTAGGTTTAAAAAATAGTTTAGAGCGATTAAAAGAGAAAAGTCAGCAAACTGTGGAGGTTATGTGATGAATGTGAGCGTTGTATATGCATTACCTTCACGTCAAGCCTGGCTGCCAGTAACGTTGGCAGAAGAAGCAACGGTTTTAATGGCGATTCAGCATTCCGGGATTTTAAATTTATTTTCTGATATCGACCTCTCAGTTCAGAAAGTGGGTGTTTTTGGCAAAATAAAAGCTCTGGATGCAATGATAGAGGAAGGTGACCGTATTGAAATCTATCGGCCAATTGTATGGAAGCCAACGGATGACGATGAGTTGTAAGCTTTGTGACATTTTGTCTTAAGTAATTTGAGCGGTATTTGTAAGTTGTTGTTTTTAAATCGTTCACTTATGGCTTGAAAATTGAAAGATACCTGTTGTGTAACGACATTATCTTAGAGTATGACAAGGAGTAGTTTATGGCGAGTATAGGTGTTTTTTTTGGAACGGATACTGGCAGCACCCGAAAGGTCGCAAAGTTGATAGCACAGGCGCTAGATGCTGATAAGCCGTTGAATATTAATCGAGTTACAGCGGCAGATCTTGATAAATATGATTATTTAGTTTTTGGAACGCCTACCCTGGGAGAGGGGCAGTTACCAGGGCTGGAAGCTGATTGTATGTCTGAAAGTTGGGCTGAGTTTATAGAAGCTAATGATGAGTTAGATTTAGCGGGGAAAACCGTGGCTCTGTTTGGGTTAGGCGATCAGGTTAACTATGCAAATGAGTTTGTTGATGGGTTGGGTGAGCTCTATGATTATGTCGATGAATGTGGCGCGACGCTGATCGGTGAAACATCTACTGATGGATATAATTTTAATGAGTCCGCAGCCGTTGTTGAGGATAAATTTGTTGGCCTTGTGATCGATAAAGATAATCAGAGCAGCCTGACTGAAGAGAGAGTAGCGCATTGGGTTGAACAGATAAAGGCGGAGTTTGCTGCTTAACGTTCATTATCTTTTACCCCCTTTAATTATGAAAAAGCGACCATGTAAAACATGATCGCTTTAACTATTTCCCCTCGACTGAATTCAAAGCTTCTGTGTTCTTAATAAAACGAATCGGAGAGCTTTCAATAAATCCAACGGTACTGTCAAGTTGACCAATGTTATGGCAGTATTGCTATATGAGTACATACAAAAGACATTGATTTTTGTATGGTATAAGGCTTTGTTGCGTAAATCAAAAATGATCAGTAGCAATCCACTTTCGGTTAGTTCTTATCCTATTAGCTGGGTTTCAGGCATACCTAGACCCGTAAGTTTGTTTAGGACTTTGATCATCGCATAAGCTTCTCCAACTTGAGCGTTGTAATCCCTTAAGCTGAGCGCACCACCAAGCAATGACTTT
>JBHOGO010000059.1:0-28839 GCA_043421945.1 bacterium sp. HQB-150
GGAGTATAAGATCACAAGTAAAACTGATCGTCAAACTGATCATTTTGCTCGAAAAACGTTCATGATCTTGCCCTGCTTCTTTCAACGCTTTCACATGGCCTTCATTTAGATGAACAATATCAACCATATCAAAGCCACTAACATCAAACGCTTGACCAAACCCTTTTACATAGCGTCCTTTATCAGGCGTTAGCAAATAAAGGCGGAAGTCGCCAAGGCTACTTAAATTCTCGATAAACTCACCAAAGCGATTTTCAAGAGCAAGAATACCTTGAGACCAAGTATCATCATCACGAAGAACTTCTTCAGCCACAGTTTCAAATGACAAACGTCGGCGTGCAAAGATATGTTTCGCGTTTTGCTCATCATCGATCAACATAATAGAGAGGTTTTTATTATGCTTTAGATTTTGACCGTGGGCGGCAAGATCGCTCACTAGAATAAAGAAACCAGACTCATTAAATGCAAAAGGCGCATAAGTCGCTGAAGGTAAACCTTCTTTATTCACTGTTGCGAGCTGCAACGTTTGGCATGCGTCACGAAATTCCTGCATTTCAGGGATGAGTCGATTTTGTAGTCGTTCCTGTTTATCTATCATGCTGAGTACTCGCTTTTCATTGCTTGGAATTTTTCCACTTGCTCAGGCAGTAGATTACGAGCTTTATCGCGTCCTAGATACACTTTAAATACACAATCGCCTTCGTTATTAAAGAAAGCAATTTGATGGGTCTGCATCCCGTGAAATGGCTTACTAATGAAAGCAATATTGGTGATCAGGTCAAGACGAAGGTGACCATTTAGGCCATCACGGCTTAACAAGTTATAGTAACCGTGATTCGTTTTACCCTTCGGGAAAGGTGCTTTCACTTCGAAAATTGAGCCAAACGAGACAACAATGGTAGTGACATTGCCCCAACTTGGAAGCTCAGTCAAAATAGCTTCTGCATGTTTCCCGTCGACCGCTGTAACAAAATCGGTAGGTAAAGCTAATGTCACTTCAGCTTCTTTCAAGCCTGTTTCGTCAGCCATCTCAGGGATAGACATGCCAACATTCTTTTCAACCAATACTGCTACTTTTTGTTTAGCGTCTTCTTTTGAACATACGGTATACATACTTTCTCCTTAAACTCGCCGCTTTTTTTGCGCTTTGATGCGTGACTTAGCGGCATATTTTTAGTTATATCTTGATATTAACGTGTCGTCACGCCATGAATATTGAATAATTTACGCTGCAGCATTTGGGTGCTTAGCCGTCTTATTTGCAGACCCGCTAGTATTTTCAGAAGCGTTATTTATTGTACCGACGACACGAATCATATTTTGTGACAAAGTGACATTCCAGAATTCACCTGCCAATGTAAGAGTCAAATAGTCATTATTCAATTTGACGAGGCCATTCTTTTCCCAAGCTTTCATCAATGGCATTAAGTCTGAATAAAGATCAGTACCAGAAACCTGATTTAAATGCCTTCTTGATAGCACACCACGATCAAACGATGCCTTGATATGGTTATTCAGAGGAGTCGCTGGTGACGCTTTCATCATCATTGGCACTGGATACTGTTTCGCTTCAATCGCCTCAATATAGTCATCCATATTGCGAGTTTGCATCATTTGAAGACCAGCAACATTACCCCCCGCTCCAGCGCCAATAGGTAATACTTCTGCAGTCGTCTTTGCCAGGCTATTATAAATACTGCGCTCGCGATTATCTTTTGCCCAGTGATTGCCGCTAAGGCGTCGCTGGTGATGATCGGCCATAAACTTCACACCACGTTCAAACATGGTCGCTTTAGTCGGGGTATCTGCTGGCATTGGCAACTTACCCTGTTCGATCATGCGGTGCATCGGCAAACCTTTCATATCAATTAACTGATAAAGGTCAACACCATGTGCACCAGACTCGATATAGCCTTCTAAATCACGCTGCCAAATATCCAGTGTCTGATAAGGTAAGCCAAATAACAGATCGATAACGATCGGTGCACTGTTATAAGCCACTAACTCTTGGATTCTCTTTAAGACAACATCACCGTCATCTAAACGCTTCGCTTCACGTCGAACCTGCGTATCGAAGCTCTGAACACCAAATGAGAAGCGGTTAAATCCGCCTTCTAAAGCATGCTCAAACTTATCGTTGCCAAACTTATTGATTCGCCCCTCTAGGGTCATTTCACAATCAGGTGTTAAAGGGAAATGATCACGGATTGCACGGCCAAGTGTCTTTAGTTGTTCTGCGCTGAGGTCTGTTGGCGTTCCGCCACCGATATAAACAGCTTGAAATGGCGCGGCTTGTGTCCAAGGTTGCGAAGCTTTTCTTTTCAGCTCCGTCATTAGTGCATCAAAGTACTGCTCAATAAGTGTTTTGCTTGAAGCATATTGAAAGAAATTACAATACGTACAGCGTACTCGACAGAAAGGAATGTGTATGTATAGGCAACGTGAGCCTGATATGTCAGGCGCATGTTGAAGTGCACTTTCTAGCGTACTCTGAACTTGAGTTGGAGGTACAGGCACCACTTTTCCACCAGCGTGTGGTGCCGCTTTTCTTGCAAAAGCATAGCGAAGAGGGTCTGGTGTCGACTGCCCAACAAGTTCAACATCGTTATAATCAATCATTTTATTTACCGAGAAGCCATAAGGTTTTAACACTTTGCAAACATGCAATATCAGTTAGTTAGAGCATAATACGAATTTTAAATGATAATGCAATTGATAATTGATCTTATTTAGATTGCCTGTATTATTAGACTCAGATAGACATACTACGCATTTATACTTATGAACTTTCGACGTTACATTACATCTGGAGCGGTCGCGTTGTTAATTCACAACGTCGCGTTCCCTGAACCAAAGAACGATCTCATCGTTGGTATTTTGTCTGAAAGTGAAACGCATAGCATGACACTCTCTTTTGCGGCTCCTGCTCAGAACAAAGCGACCACTGCACTGAATAACCCTGAACCAGAGTTAGAAAGCATTGATGAAGAGCCCTCTATTGATGAGCCCGTTGTTGCAGAAACGGAAACCACTGAGACAGTAGAAACCTCAGAGCCTATGCCAGCACCCAAGGAGCAACCTCTTATACAGGAAGAGGCTCTTTTACCCGTTGCTGAACTCCCTACGGAAAAACACGTTGAAGAGAAACCTGAAAAGGTAGAACAACCAAAACCAGTGCCTGAACCCAAGCCTGAAGTTGAACCAGAACAAGAAAAAGCTCAGGAAACGCCTGAAGTTGAACCAGAACAAGAAAAAACTCAGGAAACGCCTGAAGCACTTCCTGAAGAGATAGAAGATGCCACTGAGGAGCAAGAAGCTTCAGACATCGAGGTTTTGAGCGATCAAATTGAACAAGACAACAATGATATTAATTTGGCTCAATCGTCACCAGCAAGACTCATTGAAAAGCCAACGTTTTCAACCAAACCGGGTCCTGTTAACTATCCGAGACAAGCACGCCGCCGTGGCATGCAAGGTACTGTTTGGTTAGAGGTCGAGTTAAATGCCGATGCTTCAATTGACAACGTCAATATCATTGAATCATCCGGTCACGATGTTCTAGATCAGGTGGCAATAACGGATGTATCGAAATGGGCATTTTCTCCGTTCATCGAACAAGGAATAGCGATTGCCTACCGTGTTCGTATACCGGTTCGCTTTAAGCTGAATTAACCCTTTTCCTTTGTGAACAATAATAAGAGACAAAACAATGACAATTCTTTCAACGATTCAAGATCAGCTTGGCATCATGAGCTGGCCTCTTACTGCGTTATCCGTTATTACCCTAACCATTATTTTAGAGCGCTTGGTTTATATGGTGCTAAACAGCCGCTTCCACGCGCGCCTCATTTTATCTCAGCTCTATGAAGTCGACGTGAGCGATCAGCATCAACTGAAGGCATTCACTGAGTATCACACAGGAAAGTCGTCTCCGCTTTCTCGTGGCGTATCCATGTTATTCAACCATCGCCATTTTCCTAAACAGCTTCGCGAAGAAGCGGTTTCGATCTGGCTGCATAGCCAACGTCAGCGCTTAGTATCAGGCCTGCGTGTACTGAATATCATTGGTGTGATTAGCCCATTAATTGGCTTGCTGGGTACTGTATTGGGCTTGATCAGCATGTTCGAAGCCATTGCTCAAACCACTGGTTCTGTTACACCGGCCGATCTCGCTGATGGACTTGGGCTTGCAATGGCAACCACCGCAGCAGGTTTGATTATCGCTTTACCTGCATTAACGTGCTCTCAGCTATTTTCTGTTTGGGCAGATAAAGTCATCGCTAAAATCGAATACACATTGAACCACTGTAACCTTTACCTTGAAGGCGTATCGATTGATAAACCGTGCCCTTCTCGTTGTGCAGAGCACTGTGATATAGAAGAGAAGTGCTCAGCATGATTACGTCTCAAAATAACAGTCATCAAGCTGACTTTAAGCCTGATTTAACCCCCTTACTCGACATCATTTTTATTGTCATGGTCTTCCTACTGTTAACCGCCAGTATCAGCATTCAAACGTTAGAAATAGATGTACCGCAGACAAACGAAAGCAACGTATTGAGTGATGTGAATCAAGATGTCATCGCAATTAATATCAAATCGGCATCACCGCATTGGGCGATAGACAGTACTCCTTATTCAGAGTGGGAAGATTTCGAATACGCACTTTTAGAAAGAGTGCGTTTACACCCTGACCATCCTGTGATTCTCGGTGCCGACAAACAAGCAAGCGTTGAATTGATGCTAAACCTGCTGGCATTTATGCAAAAGAATAACCTTTCGCAGACTCAAATTATTATGGAAGAGGCAAAATAATGGTAAAGCAAAATACTGCCACACGACTGATGGCATTCATCATGTCAACCACGCTCGCACTAACAAGTGTTTTGTATACCCCTAGCGCAAGCGCTTCGTCGATGAGAGTGATTAGCGTTGGCTCAACAGCCACAGAGATCATTTATGCGCTGGACCAACAAGATGCGATCGTTGCCGTCGACCTTTCCAGCCGCCATCAAATTAAATCAAGCGACATTCCACAAGTTGGCTACCATCGCCAGCTTTCTGCAGAGGGGCTTTTGTCGCTCGCACCAACGATGATTGTCGGCTCTGAAGAGATGGGACCCGCAGCAACCATTAATACCCTTCAAAATGCAGGCGTTGATATCCGCACTGTCTCTACAGGAAATAATCCTGAAGATTTAGTCTCACGCATTGAAGAGGTGGCAGATTTATTCAGTGTTTCTCACTCTGATTCGAAAGAGCATGGTCTTACGCTTAATGAAGCTGCACAGAATCGCAATGAATCGGTGACACTAGATGTAATTCAAGCTTCAAAGAACCTTCAAGCATCTGTCACTCAACGTTTTGAATCCCTTGAGCAGCAACAACCGACGGATAAGCCAACGGTTATCTTTGTCATGCTTGCTGAAGGTCGCCCAATGACCGTGGCTGGTGCACAAACCCCTGTCGATACCATCATCGAACTTGCTGGCGGGATTAACCCCACTCAACAACAGTTTGACTCTTATAAGCCAATGTCTATAGAGGCGATTATCGACCTTCAGCCTGACCATATCCTTGTGGCAGAAAGAAGTTGGGAGGCCATGGGAGAGTTAGAGGGTATCCTCAGCAAAATTCCTTTGCTCGCAGCAACACCAGCAGGTAGTCAGGAAAACATCATTCCAGTCAGAAGTGCCGCCATTATTAATGGGTTTGGTCTGCAAAGCTTAGATCTCGCAGAAAGCCTTCAAATCGCATTCAACCAAGCGAAAAAGGACAGCGGTGAATTAGAGGCAAATCACTAATGTCGCTTTCTACATCACGTTTACCGTTTAGTAGCTTACTCGGCCTCGCCCTTGTTGCACTTTATATCGCAGTCGTTAGCTCGATTACACTTGGACCAATGGATATCAGTTTCTGGGATAGCCTCAGCGCATTATTACCGCGCGATTCTGACTTACCTGTTCATGTTCAGATGGTCATTCAGCAAGTGAGGCTACCGCGTACACTACTCTGCATTTCTATCGGTGCATTACTTGCAACATGTGGCACTGTCATGCAGGGGCTTTTCCGTAATCCACTGGCAGACCCCGGCATTATTGGTGTATCTGCAGGTGCGTCACTGGGTGCAGCGATTGCCATTGTGGTCTTTGGCTCTTTAGCCGCAAGTTATCCACTCTTGTTACTGTTTGGTACGGTACCGGTATTTGCTTTCTTTGGTGGTGCGCTTACCACTATTCTCGTCTACAAGCTGGGTACAGGGTCAACAGGCACATCAGTTGCCATGATGCTCTTAGCCGGTGTGGCTGTGGGCGCATTAGCAGGTGCCGGTCTAGGACTGATGAATTACTTTGCTGATGATCAAGCATTGCGTGACTTAGCACTTTGGAGCATGGGCTCATTAGCGGGGGCAAGTTGGAACGGTATCATATTTAGTTTCTCTGCACTGATTATACTTTTCTCACTCTTTTATCGTGACGCTAATAAGTTGAATGCCTTGCTGCTCGGCGAAGCTGAAGCAACGCATATGGGCATCAACGTTCAAGGATTAAAAAAGCGTTTGATTTTACTGACCGCTGCCGGGGTTGGCGTCACTGTATCTCTCGCTGGAATGATTGGGTTTATCGGTTTGATTGTTCCACACGTGGGTAGAATGATTTGTGGCCCTAACCATCGCAAGCTTATTCCATTAGCCGCGATTCTTGGCGGGTTGTTACTTCTCGTCGCTGACATGTTGGCACGTACGATCGTCGCGCCCCTTGATATGCCTGTTGGCATTGTCACAGCGATTTTAGGTTCGCCTTTCTTTATATGGCTACTGATTCAACAAAAAGGAAGACTAGCATGAGTGTTATTTCATTCGAGCATCTCGACTTAACGCTAGGTAATAAATGTATTCTTCGTGATGTCTCTTCGACCATACGTGCGGGAGAAGTCACTATTTTGCTCGGCCCCAATGGCACCGGTAAAAGTAGCCTTCTTAAATTGATCAGCCGTGAATGGAAAACCAATGGTCATGTCTCGTATTTTCAAAAAGGGCTAGCAGACTGGAAGCCTGCCGATCTTGCGAAGCACCTTGGTGTATTACCTCAACACAGTAATTTAACGTTTGGTTTTACAGCCCGTGAAGTGGTTGAGCTTGGGGGGCTTAATCTCAATGCCTCACAAAAAACAATTGCCGAAATAGCCAAAGAGCATATGGAGACAACCGATACCCTTCACCTTGCGGAGCGCCTGTTTCCTTCACTCTCTGGCGGTGAAAAACAGCGCGTTCAATTAGCTCGCGTGTTGACACAAATTAAGCAAAGTGGTGAAAAGCAGGCGCTTTTGCTCGATGAACCCACGTCTGCACTGGATCTTAAACATCAACACAAAACCCTTGCGCTCGCAAAGAAAATGGCTAATGAAGGTGCCGCTGTTGTTGCTGTTATTCATGATTTGAACCTTGCCGCGCAATATGGCGATCGGTTACTGCTGCTCAATGACGGAAACATCGTAGCCGACGGTCACCCTGAAGCAGTCTTGACCGCTGAAACGATACGTTCAGTTTATGATGTTGATGTCACTATCATGCGCCATCCAGAGCACGGTTACCCCCTAATCATTAGTTAATGAGTAGGCTGAAATATCGTTATTCAACGTGGCCGTTCAACATAGCCATTAAATATCGTGCTAAGGCTTTTTATGTTAACCCTTAGTACCCTTAACATTTTAATTAGGAGTATCCAATGAATCCAGTTGTTGTATTTGGAGCAAGTAGCGGACTTGGTTTCGCCACTGTCGCGTATTTTTCACAAGCTGGCTTTGATGTGATAGGTGTTGCTCGAAACCCGGACAAAAACCCTGAATTAAAACAATTATGCATTAACACTTATGCTTGTGACGCAACCCAACAAAGTGACGTTGACGCATTGGTAGAGACACTTCCTCAACATGCGACGGTTATTTCAACCATGGGCAGCTTTCGCGCAGAGGTACCCGTTGATTACATTGGTCATCGTTTCTTGGTTGATGCATTAGAGCGTCGTTCCATTTCACGCTTCTTGTTAGTCACATCACTTGGATGTGGTGACTCATGGCAGTTCCTTTCCGAGCGAGCGCGTATTGGCTTTGGTGGTGCTGTTCGAGAGAAATCATTGGCAGAGGCATGGCTGCAAAGTAGTACGCTAGATTATACCATTGTACGTCCAGGCGGTTTACTTGATGGCCCTACTACACATCAAGGTGAGCTATCCCAAGGTAAAGAAGTGCATGGCGCAATTAACCGCTCTGAAGTGGCTAGACTAATTCACTCCCTACTCGAAAACCAAGAGAGTATTGGTCAAATTTTTGCGTGTGTGGATGACAGTACTCCCTACCCTGGTCGCCCTTCAGCTTCTTAAGGAAAAGGGTAAGGGTAACGACTGCGCACAAATATCAGCGGGTAACCTGTACATAGCTAGAGCATATTGACTGCATGTGCCTTTTAATAACATTGAGGGGCACATTAAGAGTGATATGTAAAAAGCAGCACAGAAAAAAACACTACCTAAAGCGCTAAATATAAAGATATACGTTATATAAACAGGATTTAGCTTCTTAACGTCTTGTGCTAAATCCTGTTTAACCCGCCCTTCTGAAAAGATTTAAATTCTGCTTGTTCGCTTGTTCGCTAGCATAAAAAGTAACACTTCTATTAATCGACCCTTTTCAAATTTCACCTACTCCTTTTCTCTCGTCATCCTTTTGTTCACTGAATGAATATGTTGACGAATATGCGCCTTCACAGTCCTGTGATTTTATGGATTCCGAATAGCTGTCCTAAACAATCACCGTGATATACTGATTTTTCAGAGCATTTTCACTTACGTTTTCACATACGCAACGCTTATTGAGTTATCTAATGTCTAAAATTGACTATAAAAAAGAGCTGAAATCACTCTATCGTCCTTCTGCAAAAAAAATTGTTGAAGTTGATGTCCCTGAAATGCAATTTCTTATTGTTGATGGGGGTGGCGGCCCCGCCTCTGAGAGTTTCCAAGCGGCGATCGAAGCGCTCTATTCAGTCTCCTACACCTTAAAGTTTATGGTAAAAAAAGGACCAATAGGTATCGACTATGGTGTATTACCGCTCGAGGGCTTATGGTGGGCTGAAGATATGTCTGATTTCGTCAACGATCTAAAGTCTAATTGGGATTGGCGCTTAATGATCATGCAACCCGACTTTATCAGCAACGAAATGGTCGAGGCAGCAATACAAACCGTCAGCGAGAAGAAAAACTTATCTGCACTGGATAAAGTGAAGTTTATCACCTTTGCTGAAGGGCTTTGTAGCCAAACGCTACACATCGGCCCCTATAGTGAAGAAGGCCCGACCGTGGCACGCGTTCATGATTATATTGCAAGTAAAGGTGCTCAACTTACTGGTAAGCATCATGAAATATATCTTTCTGATATCCGAAGAGCTGCACCAGAAAATTGGAAAACGGTCATTAGGCAACCAATGATCCTAAACAGTAACGAACAATAGATTCGCTAGGAGCCCGTGTTGATTATCAAACCAGAAATTAAAGGGGTTATTGCTCGTACCGCACACCCCTTTGGCTGCCAACAAGCCATTTTAGAACAGATATCCAAAGTAAAAGCGTCTAAACAGGTCACAAGTGGCCCCAAACGGGTGCTTATTCTTGGTGCATCATCAGGCTTTGGGCTGGCATCGCGTATTTCTCTTGCTTTTGGTGGCAGTCATGCTGATACCATCGGTGTCTCTTTTGAGCGTGGTCCTAGCGAAAAAGGTGTGGGTACCGCTGGTTGGTACAATAATATTTTTTTTCGTCAAGAAGCTGAAAAATTAGGACTGGTTGCGAAGAACATCGTAGCAGATGCGTTCTCACCGAAAACCCGAGAAGCTGTGATTGAAGCCATCCAACAAGAGTTTGACGGTAAAGTTGACCTTGTTATCTACAGCCTTGCAACGGGGGTGCGCCCAAAGCCTGACAGTGATGAGATGTGGCGTTCGGTGATCAAAACAACGGACAGCCCTGTTACAGGGCACACTGTTAACCTAGAAACAAATTCCTTAGTGACCTCGACTGTTGACGTCGCCACTGAAGCAGAAATTTCCGCAACAGAAAAAGTGATGGGCGGAGAGGATTGGCTTGAATGGATGAAGCTGCTTTCTGATGCTGATGTATTAGCTAAAGGCTGTAAAACAGTTGCCTATTCCTATATTGGTGCCGAATGCACTTACCCTATTTACCATCACGGTACATTAGGCAGAGCCAAAACACACCTGCATGATACCCGCGCTTTAATCGATGAATCCCTATCATCTGTGAACGGGCAAGCACACATCGCCATATGCAAAGCATTAGTGACCAAAGCAAGTGTCTTTATTCCAGCATTCTCTCCCTATATTCTTGCGCTGTTTAAAGTGATGAAACAGAAAGGGACACATGAAGGTTGTATCGAACAAATGCAGCGCCTGTTTAGCGAACGTATGTACATTCCATCGAATACTGATAGTACAGCCAATGTGACTCCCCCCTTCATTCGCATGGATGACTGGGAGCTTGATGCCGAAACACAACGCGATGTAAATGAGCTGATGTCCCAAATCACACCAGAAAACTTCACCGACGTGGGTGACTATGAGGGTTACAAATCAGACTTCCTACAATTAAACGGATTTGGCTTTGATAACATTGACTACGGTACCCCTATCGATATGGAAATCCTTAAATCAATGTGTCCGTAAGCTTTCTGCTTTCTGCTTTCTGCTTTCTGCTTTCTAAAAAGCATTTGTGATGGTGGTATGAAAAAATAGTACCACCAGCATCGAAAAACAGACTTTTTATCTACCCTTTACAACAGTGCTGCATACCAATGTATAGGGAAATCATGATGAGGCAAGTTAGCGAAAAACTAATACCATGGCTTGATGCGTTTAACCAACAAATAGCCGTCTTAATCGAAAATGGCTACAAAGCAACGCCAACGAATGCCAGAGAAGGCTTAGCGAATCTCACGGCTGCGCTGGTCACGAACATACCTGAAATTGCTTGGGTACAAGACGACCTTATTGAAGGAAAAACGTGTACTGTTCCAGTAAGACTTTACCACCCACAGCCAGATAAACAGCTCCCTGTGGTTATTTTCTATCACGGGGGTGGCGGAATGGCTGGTGGAATTACCGTCTACGATGCTATCGCACGCAAAATAGCGAATCACACTCAACATATTGTCATTTCAGTCGACTATCGCCTCGCTCCCGAAAACCCTTTTCCTGATGGCGTTGAAGATGCCTATACCGTTGTCGAACACCTATGGGAAACTTTAGACAGACGCGAAATATTGTATCGAGAGCAACTTTCTATTGCTGGTGATTCTGGGGGCGGCGCGCTGGTGGCAACTGTCAGTGGTCGCGCCCAATTCGATGAAAACGTGAATATCGTCAATCAAGTGCTGATTTACCCTAGCCTTGACTACACCATGTCCCTCCCTTCCATCGAAGAAAATGCCAAAGGCTATCTATTAGAAAGTGCAAAAGTGAAATGGTACTTTGACAACTATTTTAAGCATAATGAAGATCGTCGCCACGCCTCCCCGCTTCATGGACGATTTACGCCATCTCTTCCTAAGACGTTGCTTTTTACTGCGGAATTTTGCCCATTACGGGACGAAGGCATCGCGTATTGTGAAATGACCCAGTCCGTAGGTGTGAAGACACAACATATCCACTTTGACGATATGATTCATGCATTTTTAAATATGGAAGATCTGGTTAAAGAAGAGTGTGAGAAAGTCTATGCCGAGATGGATCATTTTTTGAATACGGGATTTTAAGCAACGTGAACGTAATTACATCGTTCACGAACCCCACAAGTGTGGATATTGAATAGACAAATATTGGTGTCAAAAGCTGCTTATGCATAGATCTGAACAGCCATCTGAACAGCCATGACACCATCATTGCGCTGCTCAACGTCTATTCACTGATATCGACGCTTCTCGGTAACCGTATGAAGATCAATCTGATGGCGGCGTCGCATTCATTTCATCACGACGCTTCTGTAGCTCCACCGTTAAGAATTGAGCAGTATGACGCATATCATTACGCTCTAGTGTTATCATCAATTGAATACGTAGGTTCTCAGCTTGCCGTTCGATTTGTTGACGCTTTATACTCTCTGGAGCATGTTTAACGGCTTGTTTATAGTAATCAACAATCGCCGTAAAAAGCTGTGATTCAAAACTCGTTCGCTTAGTGGGCTCGGGGGCATTTTCGGGAATTTTCCCTTCCGCTTTTCTTCGATTCCAATCTTGAATTTGATTTTCTGCGATGAGATCAAATACACTCACAGACTTCTCCTTACCGATTTTCTTTAACAGATAAGGTACCAAGCTTTCACATCCGTTACAGCTATCAAAGCCACAACTATTAATAATCAACACTACGTTAAAGTAACAAAAAGTAACTAGAATACTTAACGCTAACCAAACATGGTAGATTTTGTGGGAATGTCATGTAGTTAAACTTTCTGCCATTCACCTATAAATAGTCAGTGCAAATGAATCAATTGATGACATATCGAACGAAAAAAAGCACCGAACATTTTCATATTCAGTGCTTTAGGTGCCCTGTCATTATCTACTCAGATTTATGGCTATAAAGCTTTGGTCGAACACCATTATTCACATGAGAGGCATTGATTTTACCTTTACGCTAGAAGGCTATTGACCTTTTTTACGTCGGCGACTTTCACTTTGAATGCCTTTTATCTCTTTTGTGAACTGACGGTTTTTTGCACGCTGCTCAGCCAATGATGCTCCATTTCGAGCTTGCTCTCGTTTCAACTTAAAGTAGCTAACTAGTCGTCGCTCATCAAGTTCACCCGATGCGATGGCTTCCCTCACGGCACAACCAGGTTCTTCTTCATGTTGACAATCACCAAATCGGCACGCCATTTCCAATTGAGTCACATCAGAAAATGTCTCTTCGACACCATCTTCACAATCCGCAAGTTGTAGCTCCCGCATTCCTGGTGTATCTAATAACAACCCACCTTCAGAGAGGAAGTGCATCGAACGTGATGTTGTCGTATGGCGTCCTTTGCTATCGTCTTCACGGATGCCACCAGTGGCTTGCGCCGTTTGTCCAAGCAAGGTGTTGACTAGCGTTGACTTACCAACACCTGAAGAACCCATAAATGCTACCGTGTTACCTTTTGTGCACCACTGATGCAGGCATTTAACGCTCTCAGCATCTAACGCATTCACTGATTCAACCATCAGCATCATATCTAGATTTTGCACTTGTTGGCGCTTTTCGTCAGCATCGTCACAAAGATCTTGCTTAGTCAGCACGATAACCGGTTCCACTTCAGCCTCTCGAGCTATCGCAAGGTAACGCTCAATACGGCTAAGATTGAAATCTTGGTTTAGCGAAGTAACAATAAATACCGTATCAATATTGGCGGCGATGTATTGCTCTTCTAATTTGCTGCCTGCCGCTTTACGCTTAAAGAGCGCACGACGGTCGAGCAAGCGGACAAATCGCTGTTCATGATCGAGTAAAACCCAATCTCCAACAGTCATTTTCGGCAATGATGCTTTGATTTTTAGCTTAAATTCACCTTGCTCACCAAAGAGTAAGTAGCCGTCTCTGTGATGCTCCATCACTCGCCATTGAACACTCGTATCATAATCTTCAAGTGTTAACTGTTGCTGAAAACATGGCTTCCAACCGAGTACAGGAAGTGTAATAGCGTTGGGTTGGCTGTTTAAATGTGTTGTCATGATATTTCCCTGTTGCACATCGGTATTTCTTTATCATTGTATACGCTGATGTACGAATATTTCATTCAGGGGGTATTGAAAGACCCCGGCGTTATTTGGCCGGAAAAGTAGGAAGGGTGTAAAGACAAGTATGTCAAACGGGTGTTAGCTGTTACGTGTTCCTACTTTCTGGCTAGTCATTAATACAATCATCTTCTATCCTCCAAAATTATTTCTATGAAACTCAACCTAACGAGTTAGCCATTAGGCGGTTTAATGCGTACTGTGTCACTTCTTGCTGCGAAAGGTATCAGCCAAGGTTATAAAGTGCAAGTATTACATATCCAATTATACCTTTAACTGCTCTTCTTTTTGTGTCGTATCAACACGTGCAATATCGGCTTCAAGAAGCATCTTTAGATAGTCACTAGCATGATCAAACCCACGATCCTTTGCGACCTCTTCAGCTTTCTGCCTTAGTGCTTCATCAAGTTTCAACACCAAATGAATATTCGACATACCGCCCCCATACTAAATAAACGTCTATAAAGTATATACCCAAGTTTTAGTCAGGTGCGCATGAATGTGTTCGTGTACTACAGAGAAAACTGCACATTCAGGGGAAGGGCACATAAAAAAGGCGGAGTAACAACTCCGCCTCTCAAGCTTTTACGAAAATTAAGCTTTTTTCACGAACTGAGACTTCAACTTCATGAAGCCAATGCCGTCTATCTTGCAATCAATATCGTGATCGCCGTCAACAAGACGTATGCTCTTAACTTTTGTACCGACCTTAACAACAGCAGAAGATCCTTTCACTTTAAGATCTTTAATCACAGTGACAGTGTCACCGTCCTGTAGAAGGTTGCCCACTGAATCTTTAATGACACGCTCATCTTCAGCGCTATCTGAACCATCTTGTGCCCACTCATGAGCACATTCTGGGCAGACATACATAGTTTGATCTTCGTAAGTGTATTCTGAGTTACACTCAGGGCAATTTGGTAATGCAGACATATTTCTTGCCTTTTTAATGCGTGATGGAAACCCTTAATTTTATACTAATTCACTTTATGTGGATACCTAGCATCGATTAATCCATAAGGGTTTACACCAAAAGCCTCGTTATTCCTCACAATGAACGACGTAACATCAAGCTCTTATATGAACCCCATCACTGATGGAAGTAAAAAGGTTTGCTAATGTTATCGTAAGTTCGAAACAGATCGAGCATCGATAGAGAGGTAGCCCATGAATACTCAATTCACGATTACTATTGCCGGGCACGATAAGCCTAAGTTTATGAATCAGCTTGCTGCAACCACGCATTCACTCGGTGGTAAATGGCTTGTCAGCAAGCTCACTCGGCTCGATAATCAGGTTGTCGGAATCATACGCATTGATATACCGAATATAGCCGCTGACCAGTTAAAACAGGATCTGCTCGCATTTGACGATTACAACGTTCGAATTATTGATGAGCCTAGTCCCGCTCAAATAGAGTTCTCTCAAGCAATATTAAAAGTTGAATCGAAAGATAGACCTGGATTAATCCATGATATCACTCAATGCCTCGATGATATGGGAATACAAACACTTAGAATGGAGAACCATCGCCTAGGGATCCCCGAAGCGGGAGAAACGGTGTTTTTCGCTGAACTCGAAGTCGAGATACCTACCGAGGTTCAAGTTGAACAACTTGTCGATGCGGTTGAGTCTATTCAACCCCAATTAAAGGTCGCCGTCCATTAAGGCACACTTCATTTATCTAACCAAGTTAGCCTAAACGCATTAGTCTAACTGCTTTTATTAAAAGCCGTGTATCGTTCTGAATACACGGCTTTTTTAATTAAAGTAACTATCACTACTCTGAGAGCAGCTGTAAATCGGCATAGTAGCCTGATGACTGACTTTGGCTATTATCAGCATCTGTCATAATGGCAATAGCATCTACGCCTTCTAAATCGACATTAAAAAATCGCTGAAAGTCTGCCCTTATATTTCTTTTTTCTCTTTGCCACCCCGTTGCTGAGTCCTCACCTCGTAGGGCTAACATCACCACTTTATCGCCCGTAAACGGATTGTTCCAATGCGTACCTTTTGACTCATTTTGCGACCACACATAGCTTATCGCTTTTGTCTTCCATGGCCCCCAACCTAATTTGGCAACGACATAGACACGGAGTGCAAAGTCATCTCCAGATTTTATCTTTTCATCGGCGACATCAGGAAAGTGCTCAGGTCTCCAACGCCACGTTAAA
Organism: bacterium sp. HQB-150; assembly: GCA_043421945.1. Taxonomy (GTDB): domain Bacteria; phylum Pseudomonadota; class Gammaproteobacteria; order Enterobacterales; family Vibrionaceae; genus Thaumasiovibrio. The sequence goes on from JBHOGO010000059.1 coordinate 16,017, forward strand.
TATGGCGTCTGCAATAGGTCAATCCTTTGCTCCAAAAACAACCCAGACGCACTGGCTTCACTGTTTGCATAAACACTGTTCGAATTAGAGCCGTTAGCATCAAGGGAATTGTCTTCGTTTTCCCCAGCTTTAGTGTAAACATGTTGATAGGTCGTCGATGAACCAAATGCCTTCTCCTCCCAACTCAACACCTGTTCTGGTGTAAAAGTTTCTGCCTTAGCCGGAAAAACAGTCGTAACTAACGCCGCGACAAAAAATGCTCCCCACAATGACGCTATTCTTGGTGAGTTAAGTTGAGCAACCTGTATAGCGGATTGAAATAAGGAGCCGCTTCGATTAACGTTCATATAACCTCTTGACAAATCTGCTCATATAAGTGACCTATCAAAAATAGACCGTCAATAGTGGAAAGACTTTCAACATTAACAATCGCGGCACATGTCAGCATTGATCGACTGGTCACCAAGTAGACGCAATAAAAGCTTTGGTAAATAGAGCTCAGCCCCTTCGAGGCGGTCTATTGTTACTGGCGAATGAAGCTCCCACTTTTCCAACTCATCTTGTGATGCATAGCTGAACTGAAACGACAGGAATTCAGAAACACCCATTCGTAAATCAGAAACGACCAACTGCTGGTCGACTTCACGATAACGTAAATAGTCACCTGCAAATTCCCGCTGTGCTTTCAACGTATCCGGCTGATGAGCAAACGGCCAATGCCCGCGATCCTTCTCTATAAAATCAACTTTATCATCTTCATCAAGCAATGAAGCTAACCCTCCCAGGTAGCGGTCACCATCAAGCACAACAGTACGCCATAACACAGTATTAAAAGGCGTTGGAGTAATGAATATTGGGGCCTCTTTTTCTATTCCCCACTCAGGCAAACTCTCTCGCACACGGTCTTCAACCGAATTCATCGCGAAGACACTCCAACCTAAATAGAGTGATGAAATAACCAGCGCCGCTTGGCAACGCCTTGCCCCCTTATCTCGCTGCCATAATGCCATCAGGATCGAAAGCAGCAGTGGTAAAGTATAAAGAGGGTCAATAATGAAAATACTTGAAACGGCATAGTAGCCAGAAAGGGGCCAAAATAGTTGTGTTCCGTAAGTCGTAAATGCATCGAGTAATGGGTGGGTAATGAGAACGGCGGTAATTAACAAAGCGAGGTGTTTATAGTGCCAACTCTCCTTCAAGATGGGGTGGACAAGTTTGGCTAATACTAAGGCAAATGGAAACAGAACAAAGAGTGAATGTGAGAAACCACGATGTTTCACCATATCAGTGACAGGGTCACCATAACGAATAATCACATCTAAATCTGGCAACGTACCTAATGCCGCCCCTGCCAGTAATACCCGCCCGTTACACTTTTTACCAGCGACTGCACCGGCAACAACAGCACCTAACGCAGCTTGTGTGACTGAATCCAAAACTGACCTCTACTGTCAAACACTATAGTTAACAGTAAATTAACAACATACTTGCTAAATAACAAGCTGACGTATGCTGAACAGGTGTTTTGACATGTACAAGGCATCGACTCTGCATAGAGATTCCACTCTAAACTTCAGACATCCATCATGTACATGCTATATAGATAAACTTCTTGCACTTCTTGTGCAGATTGGCACAATGCCCTGCCCTGTTTGGAGGTCTAAAATGAACCGTAAGAAAAAAATTAACGAAGCGCTAAAAAAAGCCCATAAAAAGAAGATGTCAAAATTGCATAAGAGCAATAAACCGAAGTACATCTCCAAGGCTGAACGAGAAAAAATGGCGACTGAGGCTGCTTCTGCCGATTCAAGTGTGGCTGACAATGCCGAGGCTTCAGTAACAGTCGTTGATGCTGAATAACACGCCTGAAGATACTGTGTGCGAAGAGACAGATAAGACGAACCATTAATGAGCTCTCAAGCTCACGAGTCGTCATACCATGCGCTATCCGCATCATCGTGCTAAGTATCCTGCTTATCAAAAAGATTTGATCAAAAAAACCGCCCTTAGGCGGTTTTTTTATATTCTCTAAATCACCAATAGGTGTAAGAGTTAGTCTTCGATACCACGTGACTTCAAGAACTCGCTGTAAGTACCACGGAAATCGTTAATTTTGCCATCATTGATTTCTAGGATACGTGTTGCGATAGAGTCAACAAACACACGGTCGTGAGAAACGAAGAACAACGTGCCTTTGTAAAGCTCTAGCGCACTGTTGAGAGACTCAATCGATTCCATATCCATGTGGTTCGTTGGTTCATCCATCAATAGCATGTTTGGCTTATGCATCATCAACTTACCAAGCAGCATACGACCCTGTTCACCACCAGAAAGTACACCGACCTTTTTCGCAATATCATCTTGAGAGAAAAGAAGGCGACCTAGGAAGCTACGAACAACTTGCTCGTCATCACCTTCTTGGCGCCACTGAGACATCCACTCGAATAGGTTTAACTCTTCAGCGAAATCATCAGCATGATCTTGCGCATAGTAACCAATGTTTGAATTTTCTGACCACTTAAACTCACCGCCTTTTGGTGCAAGCTTACCAGCAAGAGTATTCAGTAGCGTTGTCTTACCCACACCATTCTGACCGATAATCGCAACACGCTCACCAACTTCAAATAGGCCATCGAAATCAGACCAAAGCGTATCTTCAAAGCCTTGAGATAAGTTTTGAACTTCTAGAGCGTTACGGAACAACTCTTTTGATTGCTCGAAACGAATAAATGGGTTTTGACGGCTAGACGCTTTTACTTCGTCTAGTTGGATCTTATCAATCTGCTTAGCACGTGATGTTGCTTGCTTCGCTTTTGATGCGTTTGCAGAGAAACGAGCAACGAAGGTTTGTAGCTCAGCAATCTGTGCTTTCTTCTTAGCGTTGTCAGACAGTAGACGCTCACGCGCCTGAGAAGCTGCCATCATGTACTCATCGTAGTTACCTGGGTACAGACGAAGTTCGCCATAATCCAAATCAGCCATGTGAGTACATACAGAGTTTAAGAAGTGACGGTCGTGCGAGATGATGATCATCGTACAGTTACGTTCGTTCAGCGTTTGACCCAACCAACGGATAGTATCGATATCCAAGTTGTTCGTTGGTTCGTCGAGTAACATGATATCTGGGTCAGCGAAAAGCACTTGAGCCAATAGCACTCGTAGTTTCCAACCTGGAGCAACTTCGCTCATTGGACCAAAATGTTGCTCTAGAGGGATACCCACAGATAGCAGTAGTTCACCCGCGCGTGACTCAGCAGTGTACCCGTCCATCTCGGCGAATTCAGTTTCTAGGTCAGCAACACGCATGCCTTCTTCTTCACTCATTTCTGGTAAAGAGTAAATGCGGTCACGTTCGCGTTTCACTTCCCATAGCTCTTTGTGACCCATGATAACGGTATCAACAACGGTGAACTCTTCGTAAGCAAACTGGTCCTGGTTCAGCTTGGCAATGCGCTCATTAGGATCTTTAGAAACCGTACCAGAGGTTTGCTCAAGCTCACCGCTTAGAATTTTCATAAAGGTCGACTTACCGCAGCCGTTCGCACCAATTAAACCGTAACGATTTCCTTCGCCAAATTTAACGGAGATATTTTCGAACAGCGGCTTTGAGCCGAACTGCTGTGTAATATTTGCTGTGGTAAGCACTGATAGATACCTTTATTTAGAATAGAAAAACCGCGCAAGACTAACGGCATCACGGTATGAGTGCAAGGCATTCTCGAGGAAAAATCATTAGTTAACGTATTTTTTCGATTATCCAGTCGGATTCAGCAAATGTACGCCTAGTTTTCCGCCTCACAGCCTTAAAGATAGTTCAATTGTTAGCCTAAACAGTGGTTATTCATAGGTGCTATTCAAAAGATGCCAAAGCCCAAAACATGTGATACTCAAAACACACAGAAACTCGAAAAGAAACCGATTGATAGAGTTCCTCATTCGATTTCTGCCCCCCCTAACGACAAATTGAAAGATAACTGTGTCAGGCTTATGTCAATTTTCTAAGGCAGGTGAGACTACTCCCACACCTTTGATTAGACTGTTAAGGCAAAAACACATTCAGACGTTAAATTATCAACGATTGAATTAAAGGAGAACGCCATGAAAAAGTATCTAATTATCGCGAGCATGCTTGCAACAACCCCTGTACTAGCTGCTGAAAACAGCACATACCGTTGTGAGCACCTTGGCGCCGAGCGAGTCATCGAAATCTCTTATCCAAAAGGTACCGCTGTTCCTTGTGAAGTTAGCTACACGAAAGCTGAAGGTACTGAAGTACTTTGGCGTGCAGCTAACACAGAAGGTTACTGTGAAGAAAAAGCTGCTGAGTTTGTTGAAAAACAACGCAACTGGGGTTGGCAGTGTGCACTAGAAAGTGCAATGGAATCTGACATGCCTGAAATCGTCAATCCAATCAGCTAACTTCTGGTTTTGAACTTCTAGCTAAATACCGTTGCTAGTAGGATTTGTATTGATATTAATTTCAAATACAGCGCATCGAAAAGGCTCAGCATTTCACATACTGAGCCTTTTTCATTATGAAGCAAACAGGATGGTCGAGGTAAATAGATCAACAATGGTTGGCTGATTTTGAAATCCTTCAATACCTTACCCCATTAATTTACTTCTGGGTCCCATACTTCTAGGCCATATTTTTTCATTATATTCTCAAGCTCACCCGAAGCTCTTAATTCCTTCATGCCTGAATCAATAATCTCAACATATTCATTTGCTTTAGGGTTTAATGGAGAAAAACACATTCGCCCCCACAGCGTGTTCTCAAATTGCCCTGCCTTTTGGTAGTCATTCTCCAAACCGTATAGGCGTAAACTATAATCCATGACATAAGATGCTTCAGCAAACGTATCGATTCTGCCTAAACTCACTCGTTTTAACATGCGATAATGAACATCGTTTGTCCCATGATGAATTTGAATGCGCTCTTTATTACCCTTGTTTGCCAGATAATATTTATGAACATCCTGAGATAACAATGTGTGGTCATACCCGGCAATAGTGCCATAAGTTATTGAATGCAAAGATTGCACCCCATCATAGCGCCATGGGCTGCCTTTTTTGACGTAAAAGGTATAAATCATCGGTCCGATAGTTTCATTCGAGCAAATATTGACTTCTGAGCTCGTATCATTACTTATCGCAACTGCATCATATTGACCATTTTCTGTTCCTTTCAGAGAGCGTACATAAGGTACAACATGAAGATTAACCTGATGCCCAGCACGCTCAAAAATCATTTTTTCTATTTCAAAAACAAAACCTAGTGGCTCATTGTCTAGTGAATCACTGCATACATACGGGCAAAAATCTAATGCTGCGATGTCTATAGTATCGGCATTACTTTCTAGCGGGTACAGTAAAGCTGTAGAGACTAATGTGACCTTTTGTATCATTGCCATAGATATGAAGCACCCCCGAACTTGAATGTTTAAGCTGACCTCTAGGCTTCATAAGTATTACTGACAAATTCCACTTTTCAACCTTAGGCTTAATCTAAGATTGGAAAAGTCATATCAACGAAAAGTAAGCATTATCGAAAAAGTTACTTTTCACTTGCTATACATTGGTTAACTCTATAACCAATCGTTTAGTTTTCTGCTCAAGTTTGAGGTGGATACACCATCAAAACATCCATACTAGAATTTGTTCTATATGTCAGTGATTCAGTCTTATGAGGAATAACAAAACGAGAGCCTTTCGCGACATCGTAAGCGTGCCCATCAACGACAACGACACCTTCGCCCTCTGTAATGACACAGACAGAAAATGAGTCAATCGACTTATCATAGTGATCTCTGACCTCAATTTTACTCGCTGAAAAGCGGTCGGTATCGTCAGCATTGATTAATGTGTATTCCACACTGCTATTTTGCTGCCCTTTTACACGAGGAGAACAGAAGTGCTGCTGCTTAAATTTTTCTATGGATATTGGATTGAAATCGAACATTGACAATGAGAAGTCAATCCCCCTATCCATGAATCTCGAAGACTCAGGCAATTCATACCCACCTCTTTCAAACTCAATCCTGACCGTGAAATCAGTAGGCTCCATAATTTCTATCATGAAGATCCCTTCCCCTATCGCATGAGGCATACCACCGGGAACGATAAAGACATCACCAACAGACACTGGAAACTTATCGTAGTACGACAGCAACTTAGTGGTATCTTGTTTCTCTATTGTCTGCTTCAGCTCTTCTTTGCTCGGTGGATTCTGAAAACCAGCATAGATGTATGGTTCTTTAATACCCTCACGTATACCAAGGATCAGATACGCCTCCGTTTTACCCGAATTGCTATTAAGGTGCTTCTGCGCAAATTCAATCGTTGGATGGCACTGGATGTGAAGTCGTATAGACGAATCCAAGAACTTCACCAAGAATTGAATATTTGCCCCATAGCGAGCGTAGTGGTCGGCACCTAGCACCTCTTCAGGAAATCGCTTACAGAGATCCAAAAGGGAGTATTTTTCACCTTCTATAATCGTGGTAGACAACCCTTCATAGGAAATATGCTCTCGACCTTTATTTACCGCTGGTGTTGTCGAGCCAATCCAATCTTCAGGGAAGTGCCCATCGGCTTGGACAGCTTTACCCTCCAGTTTGTCGAGCTGCACGCCACCTAAATAGGTGCGCCACACTCGATTTGATTCTAGAAAAATGATTTCCGGTAAATTCATAGCCCTGCCTTCCTTGCCTTTGCGCCATATGTTGTCCTGCCACTAGTGCCGTGGTGAAGAAAGTAAAATTACAGCGGTTAAATTATTATGTTTCTTACTTCCATTGTGGCGTTCGCTTTTTTGTACGGATACGCACGACCATAACACTCATATTTTATTAACATAAGACAAATATTATTGTGATGACCTTCACAAGCCTATTGGTTGGCGACAGACCGTGTAACATAGCGATTTGGGCTAAATTTCCCGCGGCTACTATTGTCAGCCCTTCATGAATAACGGCGTACTTTCAGGAATAATATGTGTGACGAATTTTTGGGGAAAATTGGCAGTTTTTTTATTCACTCAACATTTTGAAAAGAGATCTGAATCTGAAATAAAGCTCATTGCTAGTGCTCAATATAATGTAGGTAATCAAAGTCAGCGTGATGACCACCATACGCTAAATCTTGACAACACAAACCTATAAATGCGCCTGTAAATCCAGTGCCAGTGACAGCATCATCAGAAAGCGCTGTTGCATCAAGATCAATAGGAACGGTTAGCCAATCTGAACCATTAAAGCTGTACATAAAGCGTGCTATATCAAGGTCTACGATGAGCTTCATGTAAAGGTTAGTGCAACTACCAATATAGATATTGTTTTCGTAAGGTGTTGAGTGACAATAGTCTTTATTGTTTGCCGCAATGACCTTCAAATAATTTTCTTGTCTGTCATCATCATAACTCATAGCAAGGTAGTAAAAGTTAGCAGTGTTATAATAATAGATTAACCCTGCCATATGCTGACAAGACGTTGGAGTGAATTCGATATAGGTTTCAGCTGAAAAACAAAACCCTTGCTGACGCCTTGCTATTAAACTTTGGTCAAACTTTGATTCCGGTGATTGTTGACCAAATAATCTCAAGTAGCTTTTTCTTGCCGTCAGTGAAAGCATGTCAGACGTAGGTGGCCTCCTTAATGTATTGAGGTGTATATTCATGATTTCACTATCAAAGTGTTCCAGCATTTCTGTTTGATTACAAGCAGCTGTATTTTCCCCGGTTGTCCGAGGAGCTGATATGTTTGTGTGAGGGAAGTTGGCATCTGTATCCCGACTTTCTGTAAGATAAAGCCATCCATCTTCTCGCCACTCAACACTTTGTATAGCGGTTTCACGGCCCAATATACACCGCTTTGTATGCCTAACGGGTCTCGCGCAAAGGTGAGCTAAATACCATTCATTTTCGGGAGTATTGACTAAGCAGCCATGACCCGCCTTTTGTAGTACTGCGTGGGTATCACTCCCTACTGATGTCAATATTGGGTTTTGAGGATGAATTTCATACGGGCCCGTCAGGCTTTTAGAACGTGCGAGGGTCACAGCATGTTCATATCCTGTGCCACCTTCTGCGGTCATCAGGTAATAATAACCGTTATGCTTATAGATATGAGGACCTTCTGTTAATCTTAATAGTGACCCTTTAAAAATATTATAAATAGGCCCAACAAGCTTTTGCTCTTCTTCACTATATTCTTGTAATAAAATCCCGTCGAAATTGTGCTTGCCAAAATCAGAGCTCCATTTCATATTGACAAGCCATTTTCGGCCGTCATCATCGTGGAACAACGACGGGTCAAAACCACTACAGTTCAAATAGACGGGATCACTCCAGTCGCCAGTAACCTTGTCGCACATCACTAGATAGTTTGGGGTATCTTTGATCATCCCCAGATTTCTCACGTTGGTGTATATTAAATAAAATTTATCATCACAATGAGTTAAGCACGGAGCCCAAACGCCACACGAATCGTCGATCCCTCGCATATCCAGCTGGGAGGTTCTGTTGAGCGGATGCGCAATTAATGTCCAATTGTTCAAATCGTTTGAATGGTGGATCTGAACACCTGGAAACCACTCAAACGTCGATGTTGCTATGTAATATTCATTACCCACTCGACATATTGATGGATCAGGATTAAACCCCTTCAAAATAGGATTAATAATTTCACTGCTCATCTATTTCGTCCTTGATTTATATAATCATCAACGGCTTATCATGGTATTCATTTAATAATTATATTGACCAAAAATACCTTCGGTAAAAGAAGTAAACTCACACTTTAAATGCCATCAAGATCTACGATTTTCATACTAAAAACAATTTGAACATGTGGTAACCAATAACAACAAAGATGGCATGAAAGCCATCTTTGTTTGATATCAGAGTCTATTGAAAATCGTAAGCGTCTTGCAATGTCGCTATTGCATCTTCCGGAGTAATTGTACCACCCATTAACTCAGTAGAGATGTCGTTAACGGCTCCTCCCAAGTGAGCACCTAAAATTTGGTCAACAAAACCATGGACATAGGTACTTTCTGGTACTAATCTTGCCATTCTACGCATAAGAGGCTCAGAAACCGCTTCTGCAGACACAGGGTTAACGGGCAACATTAACGCATCTGCTGCTAGTTGAGCCATATTTTCTTCATTAAGCCAGAAGTCGACAAACTCGGCTGATTCTTTACTTGCAGAGTTAGTAAATGCCCAACCATCAACGCCTGAAATAATATCTGTTACCTGCCCCTTCCCACCTTCTACAGCAGGGAAACGACCAAGACCGATCAAGTCTCCTGGCACCCCCGTCCCGCTCAATGAACCGTCGGCTTGTAATTTGTATTGCCACTCACCTTGCAATTGCATAGCCACTTGTTTGTTGCCAAATGATGCGTACGCATTCGCTGTATCTGCAGTCATATAACCGGGTTGAAACGGTTTTAAATCGGCAAGTCGTTTGAGCTGTTTAGCGGCTTCAAGAAAGGCCGGATCTTCAAATCCTTCATCCACGGCTTTTTTGAATACTTCTGGACCACCTATCCGCATTGCTAAATAGCTAAAGTAGAAATGCGAAGGCCAGTTTTCCATCGCTCCTAGCGCAAGTGGCGTTATACCCGCTTGCTTAAGCTTTTCCACAGCGCCAAGGAAACCTTCCCATTCATCAAGTTCACTAGGATCAACCCCTGCCTGCTCTAGTAACTCAACGTTGTAATATAAAATAGTTGGCTTACTTACCCAAGGAACACCATATAGCTTTCCATCAACACGATAAGTATCTAATGCACTTTCAGGAATTTGTTTTGTAATCGTTGGAAGATAATCCGTCATATCAGCGAGTAGACCTGCATTCGCTCGGTCGACATAATCTCTTCCGCCCCAAGTGAAGATAAGATCGGGTTTGTTGGGCGACATCAACATCGTTTGCAATTTTTGCTTAAAAGGTTCACCTGATAAATAGTCGTGTTTCACCTCAATTTTATCATGGCTTTTATTGAAGCGTTCTATTTGCTCATTCCAAGCTTCATTAACAACGACTTCATTAATAGAGTGGAGTATCGATACTGGAACGGTGTTTGCGTATCCGGTAGCCGAAATGAGACAGAGTAGCGTACATAATTGTCTTAATTTCATATTCAATCCTTTGTAAATTCAATGGTAACAATCACCATATTTCAGTTATTAGATGTTTGTCTCACGGTATAAAAGAACTGCTTTTTAATATGATTACTCCTCCGTATCAGCCTATGGGTTCATAAATTGATTGACCTGACGCATGATCAAAAAGATGAATCTGGCTAATATCTGGTGTAATCCAACACTGCATTCCCACGTTAAGAGGTACTGTTGCACTGACTTCAACTTGCAGTGTGCATGAACCAATAGATACTGCACATAAAGCGGTAGACCCTAGCAACTCATAATTTATGAGCTCTCCCGGCAGCTCAAAGTGACTATTTTTATCACTTGGCGAAGTCGTTAATGTTAAATCACTTGGGCGGATACCTAAGACTGCCCTGTCATGCCCACCAAACAATGCCCCAGGTAAGCGCAGCCCCTGTTGATTCAGCAAAACATGGCAGCCTTTTTCATGGGTTAATTCAACATCAATGAAGTTCATTGTTGGTGTGCCAATAAAACTGGCCACAAATCGATTCGCTGGTCGTAAGAACACCTCCTTTGGAGTGCCTATTTGCTCTATTTTTCCGTCATTCATCACAACAATTCGATCGGCGAGCGTCATTGCTTCTACTTGGTCATGAGTCACATACACTGTGGTCTTTTGCATCTTATTGTGCATGTCTCGTATTTCAGTGCGCATGGAGTGCCGAAGCTTGGCATCTAGATTTGATAATGGCTCATCGAATAAGAACACTTTCGGAGTTCGTACCATTGCACGTCCCATCGCTACGCGTTGGCGTTGACCACCCGACAACGCTGCAGGTTTACGCTTGAGAAGCGGTGTGAGTTCTAGCATCTCGGCAACTTCATGAACTTTGGAGTCAATGATTGATTTATCAGTGCCGGCAAGGCGAAGTCCAAATGCAATGTTATTGTATACATTTAGGTGGGGGTAAAGAGCATAGCTTTGAAAGACCATTGCGATGTCTCTTTCTTTGGGCTCTAAATCATTGACTATGCGGCTCCCAATACAAACGTCGCCATCGCTGATATCTTCCAACCCTGCGATCATACGTAAAGTCGTTGATTTTCCACAACCAGATGGTCCAAGTAACACGATGAACTCACCATTATCGATCTTTAGGTCAACCCCTTTTACAACATGTACTCCAGGATAATGTTTGTGCACTTTTTTCAGTTCTACAGCAGCCATAATGCCTCCTAACCTTTTACTGCACCGCCGGTAAGACCAGCAACGATATATTTTTGAGCTACGACGAAAAAAGCCAATGCAGGTAACACTGATACCGAAACATACGCCAATACTTTGTTCCACTCTATGCTGTACTCACCTTGATATTGCATGATTCCCAGCGTCCATGGGTACATTGTGTCAGTATTCAAAACAACGAGAGGCAATAAGTAATTGTTCCAACTACTCACAAGCACAAAGACCCCGACAGTGGCCAAAATTGGTGTGGATAAGGGCATGACGACGAAGAAAAAGAAACGAGCATAACCACAACCATCGACTCTTGCCGCTTCGAACAACTCCTTAGGGAGCTGTTCAAAAAACGCCCTAAACAATAAAATAGCCATTGCCAGACCAAAAGCGACTTGCGGTATGACCACACCATAAAACGAGTCAAGTAATCCTATATCTCGTATTTTTATAAATAGAGGTAATATTCCAGTCGCGATTGGAAACATCATGCCAAGTAGAAAGTAACTATATATATAGCGTTGCCCCATGAATTTAATATGTGAAAACGTGTATGCCGTCATTGCCCCACCTAATATTGTGAACGCAACCGTTAGCAACGAAATAACCAAAGAGTTTTTTATTGACCGCCAAAAATTTGGATTCTCAATAACACTCTGATAGTGACTCCATTCCCAAGTTATAGGTAAGCCGACAGGGTTTACTTGAAGCTCACCTAGGCTTTTAAAACCACCTAAAAATGAAGCCCATACTGGCAAAAGGACAAAACCACATATCAACATCAAAAAACACAACCTTTGCCAATCCTTAAATAATCCTTTCATTCCTGCCCTCCTACTTATTACGGTCTTTCATAAATGCATTTTGGTAACTGAAGGCGAACAAAACGCAGATAATAAATAGAACTACCCCGATTGCACTTCCATAACCTATGCGCATGCGACTTATTCCAAATGTATAGAGATAGCTAACGATTGAGTGACTTGAGTGGCTTGGTCCGCCTTGAGTCAGCGGCATGATTAAATCAAACAACTGAAGTGCCCCGAGGATACTAAAGAACATGGACAATACGATGGCATGACGGATAAGAGGAATTTTTACCAAAAATACGGTTTGCCAACGATTTGCACCGTCTATCCGTGATGCTTCCAATAAGTCTTTAGGTATACCTTGTAACGCAGCAATAAAAATCATCATATGGAAGCCAAAGTATTTCCAAACAATAACAAGTAATACTGCTGCAAACGCCCATTCCTTGTTACCGAGTATAAAAAAAGTGTCCATATTCAGAAAGTCAGTAATCATGGCGACGACACCATAATTACCATCGTAGATAAACTTCCAAATCATTCCCGCAACCACTTCAGCAAGAATGTATGGCAGGAAAAACAGCAGGGCAAGAGCATGAGTGTTTAATTTTTGTTCAAGCCCTTAATTCCAGCTAGTATGACCCGCTCCAGATAGGCGAT
>JBHOGO010000005.1:0-111354 GCA_043421945.1 bacterium sp. HQB-150
ACTTGACGACCAAGAAGGATGTGCTCACGAGTTTGTGGCATAGGGCCATCAGTCGCAGCAACAACTAGGATACCACCGTCCATTTGAGCAGCACCAGTGATCATGTTTTTAACATAATCGGCGTGTCCAGGACAGTCTACGTGTGCGTAGTGGCGAGTAGGAGTATCGTACTCTACGTGAGAAGTAGAGATTGTGATACCACGCTCGCGCTCTTCAGGAGCGTTATCGATAGATGCGAAATCTTTAGCGTCACCACCGTACACTTTTGCAAGCGTAGTACAGATAGCAGCTGTTAGAGTAGTTTTACCGTGATCGACGTGGCCGATAGTACCAACGTTGACATGCGGTTTTAGACGTTCAAATTTTTCTTTAGACACGATCGTGTTCCTTCCTAGTTAATTGTCGTCATCACCGTCGTAATGACGCTCAGAAGTCTTAACAATGTAGCGCTAACGGAAGGTTAGCGCCAAATTTTGATTAAGTACGCTCAGCAATAATAGAATCAGCGACGTTCTTAGGTAATTCAGCATATTCACTAAACTCCATAGAATAAGACGCACGACCCTGTGTTGCAGAGCGGAGGTCAGTAGCGTAACCGAACATCACCGACAATGGTACTTGTGCACGGATAATTTTGAGTCCTGCTGGACCCTCATCCATACCTTCGATCATACCACGACGGCGGTTAAGGTCACCGACTACATCACCCATCCAATCTTCAGGTGTGGTTACTTCCACTTTCATCATCGGCTCAAGAATAACTGGGCTCGCTTCGAGCGCACCTTTCTTGAAAGCCATCGAACCAGCGATTTTAAACGCCATTTCGTTCGAATCAACATCGTGGTAAGAGCCGTCAAACAGAGTCGCTTTAATGTCTAGAACTGGGAAACCAGCCAAGACACCATTGTTCATCTGCTCTTCTACACCCTTGGATACAGCACCGATATACTCTTTCGGTACTGAACCACCAACGATTTCGTCAACAAAGACGAAACCTTCGCCCGGCTCAGAAGGTTCGATCTTCATCCAGACATGACCGTATTGACCACGGCCACCTGACTGACGAACGAACTTGCCTTCTACCTCGGCCTTGCCGCGAATAGTTTCACGATAGGCAACTTGAGGTTTACCGACGTTACATTCCACGCTGAACTCGCGACGCATACGGTCAACGATAATGTCCAGGTGAAGCTCACCCATACCAGAGATCAGGACTTGACCCGACTCTTCATCAGTTTCAACGCGGAATGATGGGTCTTCTGCAGCCAGTTTACTCAGGGCAATGCCCATCTTCTCCTGGTCTGCTTGAGATTTTGGCTCTACGGCAATCTGGATAACAGGCTCTGGGAATTCCATGCGCTCCAAAACCACTTTATGGTTAGAGTCACACAGCGTATCACCTGTTGTCACATCTTTAAGGCCGATAGCAGCAGCGATGTCACCCGCACGCACTTCTTTTAACTCTTCACGCTTATTTGAATGCATTTGTACAATTCGGCCGAAACGCTCACGTTTCTGCTTTACCGAGTTATACACGCTATCACCTGAATTCACGACGCCTGAATAGACACGCATGAAGGTCAACGTTCCCACGAATGGGTCCGTAGCGATCTTAAATGCAAGCGCAGAGAACGGTTCGTTATCATCTGAATGACGTTCTGTTTCGTCGCCATTCTCATCTTCACCACGGATAGCTTTTACTTCTGTTGGTGAAGGAAGGAAATCGATAACGGCGTCAAGTACGGCTTGTACACCTTTGTTCTTAAATGCAGATCCGCAAGTCGCTAAAACAATTTCATTGTTTAAGGTTCTAATGCGCAGACCGGCTTTAATGTCTTCTTCTGATAGCTCACCTTCTTCAAGGTACTTGTCCATCAGTTCTTCATTAGCTTCTGCAGCAGATTCAACCATGTGTTGACGCCACTCTTCAGCATCATCCATCATGTCGGCAGGAATCTCTTCATAGTTGAAGGTCATGCCGTTGTCTTCATCGCTCCAGTTGATTGCCTTCATTTTGATAAGGTCAATCACGCCTTTAAAATCTTCTTCTGCACCAATATTTAACTGGATTGGCACTGGGTTTGCTCCAAGACGATCTTTAATCTGGTCAACAACACGGTGGAAGTCAGCACCAGTACGGTCCATCTTGTTAACGAAAACCAGACGCGGTACTTCGTATTTATCAGCCTGACGCCATACGGTTTCAGATTGAGGCTCTACGCCCGAAGAACCACAGAATACAACCACTGCACCATCGAGCACACGCAATGAACGTTCAACTTCAATCGTGAAGTCTACGTGTCCTGGAGTGTCAATGATATTGATGCGGTGTTCTGGGAATTGTGCTTCCATACCACGCCAAAACGTGGTGGTTGCTGCAGAGGTGATTGTAATACCACGCTCTTGCTCCTGCTCCATCCAGTCCATGGTAGCAGCGCCGTCGTGAACTTCACCGATCTTATGAGATAAGCCTGTGTAGAACAGGACACGCTCGGTAGTGGTAGTTTTACCGGCGTCAACGTGAGCAACAATACCGATATTACGGTAGCGCTCGATAGGCGTTTTGCGAGCCACAATTGTATCCTCGTACTAAGGAAATCCTTAGAGTGTAGAAAAGGCGCAGCAGCATTGCTGCCGCGCCAGCAAAGGTATTACCAGCGGTAATGAGCAAACGCTTTGTTTGCGTCTGCCATGCGGTGAACGTCTTCACGTTTCTTAACAGCAGAACCTTTGTTGTCAGCTGCATCTAGCATTTCGTTTGCTAGGCGCTGAGCCATAGATTTTTCACCACGCTTACGCGCAGCTTCAACCAACCAACGCATAGCAAGTGCGTTACGGCGAACCGGACGAACTTCTACAGGTACTTGGTAAGTTGAACCACCTACACGGCGAGATTTAACCTCAACCGCTGGGCGAACGTTTTCAAGAGCTTTTTCAAATACAGATAAGTGATCTTCACCAGAACGCTCAGCCATAGTTTCTAGTGCAGTGTAAACAATTTTTTCTGCAGTAGATTTCTTTCCGTCAACCATTAGGATGTTGACGAATTTTGCCAGCAGCTCAGATTTGAACTTAGGATCTGGAAGGATCTTACGCTGACCAATTACGCGACGACGTGGCATAGGTATCTCCGTTGTGTCTTCAGGTTATCCAAAACTTTTCAGTTTCTTCAAAATTACAAATATTTAGTGTTTGGCCTTACTTAACGGATACCATTAAGACTTAGGACGCTTCACACCGTACTTAGAACGACCTTTCTTACGGTCATTAACGCCTGCACAGTCAAGTGCACCACGAACAGTGTGGTAACGCACACCTGGTAAATCTTTAACACGACCACCACGGATAAGAACAACACTGTGCTCTTGTAGGTTGTGACCTTCACCACCGATGTATGAAGTAACTTCAAAACCGTTAGTTAGACGTACACGACATACTTTACGTAATGCTGAGTTAGGTTTTTTAGGCGTAGTAGTATATACACGAGTACATACACCACGTTTTTGCGGACACGCTGCTAGTGCAGGCACGTTGCTTTTCGCAACTTGCTTTACACGTGGCTTACGTACCAGCTGGTTAATAGTTGCCATTAAATAGCTCCTGAATATTCGAAAAACGTGAAAAATCTAGTCCCTCGCTATGGAGGGACGCGAAATTTTAGGCGTCGAGCATAGAGGTGTCAAGATTTATACAAGATCATTTCGGGATCTTTTTGCACAAAAACCGTCCAAGCCCCTAAATTCGGGAAAGTTGGAGGGTTATTGCCAATTAATCTGTTGCGGGTGACGCACGGTCAAAGCGACAAAATCGGCACTATTTGCCAATTTTAGAGATTTCTCTACTTTTTTACCCACTCCACGCGCTAACACATCTGGTGCATATAAATAGACCTTTCCTGGCCACGTCATCAGCATTTCTGCGTACGCCGTTTTATCTAAACCGGCAAATACCGCATCCTGCATTAAGAGTATTTCATCTTGATGACTACTATAGCGTAGACAGGTTTCAAGGCTTTGAGTGGAAAACGGAGATGTAGTGACTATATGCAACATCGTTAAAACACCATCAATTGGTCACAAGAGCCTAGCTGTTCCCGAATATCCATCGGGCTGAGTCCTTCACCATCAATGAGGCAATCGTCCATTGTCATTGCACGCTCTTGGAGTGAGTCATTACAAAAATAGACAGACTCAATGTCGTAAAGATCGAACAGTTTGAAGCTCTGGCTGTATGGGCGGGATAAGATAGCGTCAGTTTCCTGCGCTTTTAACAATTGCAAAACACCATCCGCAACAAAAAAGATTTTAATCTGTTCGCAATAGGCGGCAGTCGCCATGATGGCATCGACTCCCTCACGACCCGCGGTCAGCCCATGCGGCGCGGATTTAAAAACAAACCCTAAGGTTTTCATACGTTAGCGCTCTTCATTTCACTTGAATTACAGCTCGTTTCTGCATGCTAAAATTGCATCACACGATCTGCCGTTAGCAGTGCTTCAGCCAGTGAACCAAGCCCTGACTGGACAAAACCTTCAGCGATATTATCGCCATCAAGCCCTTCGAGTTCAGCCTCTACCGAGCTAACAATCCCACGGCGCAATGCCGCTGCAATACAGGTTTGAAGGGCAATATCGTGCTTGGCAGCCAATGCTTGCCACGCAGCAACGATATCAAACTCATCAGACGCTGGCGCCGTTAAGCGGCTCGCATTGTGCACACCATCTTGATAGAAAAAGACTTGTGATAGAACGTGCCCTTCGGCCAGCAAGCTCTGCGCAAAGACATACGCTGAACGTGCGGCCTGAGTTCCATACGCCGGTCCATTAACAACTAGCGCATATTTCAAACTCACTTTTCGCCATCCTCAGTTTTACGCTGACGGATATAAAGATAAACCGTATGTTTAGAGATATTTAAGCGGTCAGCCACACGATTAATCGCGTCTTTGATATCGAAAATGCCCTTGTCATACAACGCCATCACAATCTGTCGATTTTTGGCATTGTTTGAAACGTCTTTATCAGCGTTGATCTCTTCAATCGTTCGTTCAACCGTCTGATCAACAAGTTCATCGACATCACTCGCAAAGTTTACCGATGACGCCACTTGTTTCGCTTCTTCATTCGGCATAAATGCTTGAAGAATTTCAGAGAATGGAGCATCAATATTGATGTTGATACAAAGAAGGCCTATCACACGATCGTCACCATTACGGATAGCAATCGTAATCGACTTCATCAATACCCCACCCTTTGCCCGTGTAAAATACGCGCGCGAAAAGTTGCGTTCAGAACCTTCGATGTCTCTCAGCATTCTTAAGGCTAAATCAGTAATAGGAGAACCAACTTGACGCCCTGTAATCTCACCATTGGCAATTTTTACCGCTGATGTATTCAAATTATCGAGTGAGTGCAATACGATCTCACAATAGCTGCCAATCAAAGCAGCTAAACCATCAACAACTGCTTCGTAAGAACGTAGCAGCGTATAATCTTGTTCGGTAAAGGCACGGTCCTGAATTAAATCGCTATCCACAACCACATCCTGAACAAGGTTTTCATCCGTTGTCATCACAGCAATGCCCTGCACATGTAAAATCAAATTATTCTGGTAAGTTTATCAGATTTTTAACATGCTCAAACGAAAAGACCCCGCAAATGCGAGGTCCAAAACATGATCTATAGCAAGTAAAGTAAATTTTACTGGGTAACTTCTTCTGCTTGCTGAGATGGGATGCTCAACAACTCAACTTCAAACACTAAGGTCGAGTTCGCTGG
This sequence comes from bacterium sp. HQB-150, assembly GCA_043421945.1. Classification (GTDB taxonomy): domain Bacteria; phylum Pseudomonadota; class Gammaproteobacteria; order Enterobacterales; family Vibrionaceae; genus Thaumasiovibrio. The sequence continues at coordinate 5,777 of JBHOGO010000005.1, forward strand.
GATTGTTGGCGTATTCTGTTCACCGTATGCTAGCTCAGGTGGAATAACAAACTTAAACTTAGAACCGACAGGCATTAGCTGTAGACCCTCTGTCCAACCAGGGATAACTTGATTCAATGGGAATGAAGTGGTTTGATTACGTGAATACGAGCTATCAAACTCAGTACCATCAATCAACGTACCACGATAGTGAACTTCAACCGTATCCATTTCTGAAGGCTTATCACCCTTAGCTTCCGTCATCACTTGGTAGATAAGTCCAGTCTCAGTTTGAACACTACCTTCTTGCTCTGCGAATTCGGCACGGAATGCATTACCCGCTTCAATTGTCGCTTTTGATTCAGCTTCCATCTTCGCCATTACGAGCTCAGAAACACGCTGGTCCAGTGACTGAAGGGCAGCTTGCATCTCTTCTGGAGACATTTTGCTTTCACCAGAAAACGCATCTTGTACACCAGCTAGAACATCTTGACTGTTTAGCTCAAGGCCTAGTTCAGACTGTTGTTCCAAATTAGTCGCTAGATATTGACCCAGAGACGCACCAATCGCATAAGCTGCTTGAGCATCTTCATTCGCGAAATCAACAGCAGCAGCTTCCATTACTTGCTCAACAGCTGCTTCTGGGGTGTTTGTATCTGCAACAGACTCACCTTGGCAGCCAACAGCAAGTAAAACAGTGGCAGCAATCGCTGTCATTTTTAGAACAGGTTTCATAATTTCTCCATCATAGTGAGGGCAGAGGCCCCTTTTTTATCTGCCTGTTGGGTCGCAGGCAGTACTAAAGCTTGTAATAATCAATATACTAGTCTCAATAGCAACATAACATAGCGGAACAAAAACTTAATGGTATTCGCCCGTCGATTTATTTTGTTGTTTTGGACATTGCTCACGCTTATTGGGTGTGAGTTTTGGCAAACCGAACTTCAACGTTGGACACTTGCCCCAGAAGGCGCGCCGAGTATTGCGCTGAGCCGAGATGGGCAATTTGCGCTTTTTTATTCACTTGAGCAAGACATCGTCCTCTGGGATCTTAATAGCAATCAAGCCCTAGCGCGTTTTGGTGCTCAAGACCCTTTCGACAGTGCCGTTGTTAGTGCCGTTATCGCCGATAACCCTCGCTATGCCCTCACCGCGACTCAGCATAACTTTGCTGTTTGGGATCTGGCATGGGGTCAGGCTGAAGGACTTTGGTCCATCTCTGACGGCGCTATTATCGATGCCGATTTAGCATCGAACGGTGAACAAGTTTTACTCGGTTTAACCAATGGCAAAGCCATCTACGTCAACTTGGGCACTGGACGACGCTTAGAGTTCCTTGCACACCAAGAAAAAGTTAATTCCGTGGCACTTTCTCCAAATGGACGATACGCCGTTTCTGGTGGCAATGACAAAAATGCTTACTTCTGGGACACCCAGTCCGGCCAAGTACTTTTTCATTTTCCGCACCGCGCGCGCGTACGCCAAGTAGCCTTACAGCGTGATGGCAAACTGGCTTTTACCGCTGACGGCGAAGGTAATGGATATATATGGGACTTAACGACCGGAGAAAAGCACGCTGAACTCTCTATCTCTGTGCGCCAACAAAACTTTAGTGCAGCCCGTTTTTCAGAAGATGGCCAATGGCTTATCACTGGTACCCCAGGACGATATGTTGAACTTTGGCGAACCGCTGATGGCAAGAAACTCAACCGTTGGCAAACCAAAGCGCTAGAGAATGCTCGCCCACCTAGCGCAGTCGTGTATGATGTGACCCTCGATTCAGATAATCGAGTTATCTCCGCAACATCAGCGGGTATCGTCCAAGCTTGGCAGACAGATCTAAAATGACACAACAAGAAATCGATAAACTAGTAGCGCGTATTGATGAGCTAGAAATGAAGCAAGCTTTTCAAGAGCAGACCATTGATGAACTCAATGAAGCCATTACCGCTCACCAAATGAATCTTGATAAGATGGTGACGCAGATGAAGTTTTTGGTCGAAAAAGTCAAAACATCGGATACTTCTAATCTTGCTGATGAATCAGAAGAGACGCCGCCACCGCACTATTAATATCACTGTTAATTCAGAGATACGCAGGACGGAACAGTAGATCAAAAAAAAGGTGCCAATCGGCACCTTTTTTAACACTCACAGAATACTAATTAGTGACTGCCGCAACCGCCGCCGCCACAACATTCGTGGTCATCACCTTTTTCTTCGCTATCGCCGCAGCTACCGCCGCCACAACAACCGCCGTCTTGGTGAATATGACCGTGCTCAACCTCTTCAGCTGTCGCTTCACGTACCGCAACAACTTCAACATCAAAGCTTAAAGTCTGACCAGCAAGCATGTGGTTACCATCAACAACAACATGGTCGCCATCGACTTCAGTCACTTCTACAGGGATTGGACCTTGATCAGTATCCGCAAGGAAACGCATACCAACAGTAATCTCATCAACACCTTGGAATACATCAGCAGGAACACGCTGAACAAGACCATCATGGTGCTCACCGTAACCTTCTTCAGGACCAACAGTCACGCTGAAGCTGTCGCCAGCAACTTTGTCTTCTAGGGCATTTTCTAAACCAACAATCAAGTTGCTGTGGCCATGCAAATAATCTAATGGCGCTTCTACACTTGACTGATCAACCACTACACCTTCTTCCGTCTTCACGGTGTAAGCAAGGCTTACAACGGTGTCTTTTGCAACTTTCATACTGACTCCAGGATATTAATTTCAAAAAAGCACAATAGCCCTTTTTAACGCGGGCATAATAACCAACCTTGCTCACAGATGCGAGCCATGCCCTCAATCTCCTCAGAAGATAATATTAAGCATCGCATTTCTTTCGCATAGTCATTAGACAAATAACCAATCTATTCAGGCTTAAACACCCCAATCACAGCTCCCTTCTCGGGTAAGCCCTCACCTTCAATCGATTTAGGTAAGCGCTGGTCTTGATGATGACAAGAGACACACTCTACATATTCGATATTGGTCTCAATCCACCAGCGCAGTGTATCCTGAGTTTGGCACGCTGGACACTTTGCACCAGCGATAAAGCGTTTTCTAATCATTCCCTTCTCTCGGCTTTACAGAGCTGGCTGACGGCTCACCCCAATCATAGTAACCATCACGCTCACTCTGCATTTCTCGGTCAAATATCTCTTCTAGCTCTTGCCGTGCCTCTTTGGCCCGTGTTGCCAACGTAACGTCTTCGCTATGTTGCGGCAATAGATCACGCAGTACAGCGAGATCAAGCTTACGAAAATGCGATTCTGCACGCTGCGCTTGATACGGATGCATTCCTAAAGCAATGAGAGCCTGTCTTCCCAGATCGAGTGCACCATCGAAGGTTTCCCGAGAGAAGTTATCAACCCCTAGGCTCAGCAACTGATAAGCCTCAACACGGCTACGCGCTCGAGCCAACACCTTCAAATTCGGGAAGTAATGCCGGCACAATTCGACCACTTCCATCACCTCATCGGGTGAATCCGTACAGATGACAATCGCTTCCGCATGGTCTGCACCCGCCGCCCGTAAAAGATTCAGCTGCGTCGCATCACCGTAATAGACCCGATAACCAAACTTTCTCAGTAAGGTAATCTGACTAGGATCACGTTCCAATACGGTAACGGCAATTTTGTTTGCAAAGAGTAGCCGCCCGACCACTTGCCCAAAACGACCAAATCCCGCAATAATCACTCTAGGATTATCATGATGAATGTCACTCGGGTTTGGCTGACTGTCTTGGTGGTTCGCGAAGCCGCGCTTAAACCAGCGCTTTTGAATAATGAGCAACAGTGGCGTCGTAACCATCGATAAACTAACAATCACAAGCAAGTAAGCCGTGAGTTCTGCACTCAGCATCCCTTCAGCCCGCGCAGCAGTAAAAATCACAAACGCAAACTCGCCGCCTTGACTCAGAATCACCGACACTTGGCTTCGCGTTCTGGACGGCAGTTTCATCACATGGCTTAAGCCATAAAGTACCGACATTTTAATCGCAACAAGGCCAGCAACAGCACCCAAGATAGCGAGTGGATTTTGCCATAACAGCTCAAGATTGACCGTCATGCCCACAGCGATGAAGAATAGACCAAGCAGTAGCCCTTTGAATGGTTCAATGGCAATTTCAAGCTCATGGCGATACTCGCTCTCCGCCAGTAACACGCCAGCTAAAAAAGCCCCCAATGCCATCGATAAGCCCATCGACTCCATTAATAAAGCGATACCAAGAACCAACAGCAAAGCCGCAACATTAAACAGCTCACGTACACCACTCATCACCACCCAGCGAAAAAGCGGGCGTAATAAGTAATGGCCACCAACAAGCAACACTGCAATTCCTAGCACCATATAGACAGCTGATAGTCCATCACCACTGCTATTCCCCGCAAGAAGCGGAAGCAAAGCCAAGATAGGAATCACCGCTATATCTTGAAATAGCAATACCGCGAAGCCAGACTGTCCAGCTTCAGTACCTGATAATTTCTGCTCTTCGATCAACTTGAGAGCAACGGCGGTTGAAGAGAGTCCCAGCCCAAGAGCGATCAGTATGGCGATATTGAGCTCGCTTCCCATACCGATCAACGCCACCATCAATACCAATGCGGTAAAGAAGAGTTGCCCACCACCAAAACCGATAATCGGCTTCCGCATTTGCCATAATTTCTTGGGATTTAGCTCAAGTCCAATCAAAAAGAGTAAAAGAACAACCCCAAACTCGGCAAAATGGAGGATCGCCTCCACATCACTGATTAAGCCTAACCCCCAAGGACCAATCGCGACACCCGCAATCAGGTAACCAAGTACTGAGCCTAAACCAAAACGCTGTGCTAACGGTACGGTTACCACCGCGGCCGCTAAAAACACTACACTACTTTGTAAGAAATCAGCGGCCATCAGTGCTCTCCTCATCACTTTTTACATTGATGTTTTCGCTAGGCAAGCTTAACCATTGGCGGTATGCCAGCGCGAACTGCTCTAACTCCCCAATAGGCAATCGACGCGCCCAGTGAACAACAAGAGCAGGTACCCAGATCATCTGGCAAAGTGCCGCTACAAGTTCAAAAGGGCGCAAAAGAGTCTCGATATCAAAACGGTTATAACCTTCTGCACTGTACGCTTCAGCGGCTCCTCCCGTCGTTATCACACTACGCCACAGCTTACCGGCTAAAGCATTGCCCTCACCATGCGCATAATCCTTCGCGAGCACCCTATCTAGCCACTCTTTGAGCAGTGCTGGGCAGGAATACATATAAAGCGGATGTTGAAACACAATCACATCATGCTGACCCAATAAAGTCCGCTCCTTCTCCACATCAATGAAGAAATCAGGGTAACAAGCATAGAGATCATGGACTGTCACATTGGCAAGTGAACGTGAGAACTCCAACAAGCTATGGTTCGCACGTGACTGCTGAGGATCGGGGTGCACGAAAATAATCAACACCCTTGGTGTTTTCTTATTCACATCATCACGCTCATCTGCAGCATTGCGATTCTGATAGAAAGTATTTTCCCGCATTAAAAACCTCAAAAAATGCAACCTTTTGGCTACTTTAACTCAACTTCCACTAAGTTACTCGACGTTATTCACTGCTAGCGTTTAATTCTCATATCTTGTTAAGTCGTTCTTATCGACCAATAAGGTGGATATAACGGCGCTATTATCGACAATTCACGCGACAACACATAATATGCGGTCGGAATCTATAATTTACGGAGCGGCTTGCCGAATCACCCGATGATCACCATCTCAGATATACAACTGCTGCGCGGCGGCAACATACTCCTTGACCAAACCTCAGCAACCATTCATCCGGGTGATCGAGTCGGTTTAGTGGGTAAAAATGGCTGTGGTAAATCCACGCTATTTGGATTATTGAAGCATGAGCTTTCTCTTGATGCAGGTAATTGCCAGTATCCATCAAACTGGGAACTGGCATGGGTAGCACAAGAAACCCCTGCGTTAGCAAGAGAAGCGATTGAGTACGTTATCGATGGTGACCGAGAGTACCGAGCACTGGAGCGCCAGCTCGCACAAGCGGAAGCAGACGACAACGGAACGCTAGCCGCTGAACTGCATAGCAAGATTGATATCATTGGTGGTTACACGATTCGCTCACGCGCCGCAGAACTATTAAATGGTCTTGGTTTTTCTCAACCACAAATGAGTTGGGAACTGACTCAATTCTCTGGTGGGTGGCGTATGCGCTTAAACTTGGCGCAAGCATTGATCTGTCGTTCTGATTTACTGCTCCTTGATGAACCAACCAACCACCTCGACCTTGATGCCGTCATGTGGCTAGAGCGTTGGCTGCAAGTGTACCCAGGGACGCTTATCCTCATTTCCCATGACCGTGACTTTCTTGACCCTATCGTCAACCGAATCATCCATGTGGAAGCAAAGCAGCTCAATGAGTACACAGGCAACTACTCCTCTTTCGAGGCACAGCGTGCTGAGCGTCTCATGCAGCAGCAAGCACAGTACCAAAAGCAGCAAAAGCAAATGTCGCACATGCAGTCGTATATCGACCGCTTTCGCTACAAAGCCAGCAAAGCTCGCCAAGCACAAAGCCGCTTAAAAGCCTTAGAGCGCATGGAGAAAGTATTACCCGCGCAATTTGATAACCCGTTCAGCTTTGAGTTTCGTGAACCGAATGCCCTACCAAACCCTATTATGATGATGGAAGACGTTGCTGCAGGTTATGGTGACAACACCATCTTAGAGCAGATTAGATTGAACCTAGTTCCTGGCAGCCGTATCGGCTTACTCGGTCGAAATGGTGCGGGTAAATCAACGCTTATCAAGCTGCTTTCAGGTGATCTGCCAGAGCAGGCGGGTGACTTAACCTATTCACAAGGGGTTAAAATCGGCTACTTTGCACAGCACCAAGTCGAAACTCTTCGAATGGACGACACACCCGTTCAACACTTAAGTCGATTAGCACCTGATAAAGGCGAACCTGAGCTACGTACCTTTTTAGGCGCATTTGGCTTTAATGGTGACAAAGCATTAGATCCTGTCGGACCATTTTCTGGTGGTGAGAAGGCACGCTTAGTGCTTGCACTCATTGTTTGGCAGCGACCGAACCTCCTCCTGCTCGATGAACCGACGAACCACTTGGACCTTGATATGCGTCAGGCACTAACCTTTGCCTTACAGTCATACGAAGGCGCAATGGTTATCGTCAGCCACGACCGATACTTACTGCGTGCAACCACTGACGACCTTTACCTGGTTCACGATCGCCAAGTTGTACCTTTCAATGGTGATCTTGACGACTACTATAAATGGCTCACCGATCAACAGCGTCAGGACAGAAAAGAGCTCAAAGACCAAAATGAATCGGTAGAAGAGAAACCCGTCGGACTATCGCGTAAAGAGCAAAAACGTATTGAAGCAGAGTTTCGTCAAAAGACAGCACCTCTTCGTAAACAGCTCAATAAACTCGATGACCAGCTAGAGAAGCTCACAGCTGGACTTGAAGACTGCGAAGAAAAACTCAGCGACAACGCTATCTACAGTGCTGAAAACAAGCAACAACTTACCGATTTACTCCAAAGACAAGCAGATCTAAAGCGTCATCTCGAGGAAACAGAGATGACATGGATGGATCTCACTGAAGAGCTTGAAACAAAGGAGCAGGAGTTCCAACAGGCATGCAGCTAACCACTGAGCAATTTTGGCAGTTTGGCATTACCCATTACCAGCGTAAGGGAGTCAAACATGCCTGCCTGTGTCTGCAAAACCAGTATCAGGGCAATATCAACCTTGCCCTGATGTTGATCTATTTAGATAAGCAAAAAGTATTCTTAAATGAAGACCAAATTCAGCAGCTCATTACGGTCTTAGAGAGTAGCCAAGGACTGATTGCTCCCTACAGGGAGATGAGACGTAATCTTAAGTTACAACTCAAGTCGACAGGCTATCAGCAGTTGCTCAATTTCGAACTACTGCTGGAGCAGCGTCAACAATACGACTTAATATCAACATTGGCTGAGTTCTCATTAGTTCAAAATGATGCAGACGCGCAACCAGGTAACCTTAGCTACTACTGCTTACAGCTCAACGCTGAATCCCTAATACAAGGGCTGTATGGCCTATAGCATGTAATTAGAGCGCATGGAAAAACAGAGAAGGAGAGAGTGGATGGATAGTCACTTACAAGATAGCCACTTACAATTTACACCTATCAAAGGGCTCAGCAATCCCCACGTTCAAACAGTGCTGCCCCGCTTTCTACGTCGTACTCCCCTTTTTTCACCATGCACACAACGTCTCACAACACCAGATGGTGACTTTGTAGACCTCGCATGGACAACCTCTCCCACTCAGCACGACAAAACCAGTACCGCACCACTGTTTTTGCTGTTTCACGGCTTAGAGGGTAGTTTTAACAGCCCCTACGCAAATGGCTTACTGAATGCAGCCATGGAGCATGGCTGGTTAGGTGTCATGATGCATTTTCGGGGCTGCAGCGGCGAACTAAACAGAAAACCAGCCAGTTATCACTCGGGGCATACTAAAGATGCCCGCTTTATTGTTCAGTGGCTAAAACGCCACTACCCTAATCGCCCATTGATTGCTGTCGGCATATCCCTTGGCGGTAACATGCTGGTCAACTACTTAGCGCAATACCATTACGACCCTAAGATCAAAGCGGCACAAATTATCTCAGCGCCCCTCAATCTGGCGAGCTGCTCTAAGCGTATTCAAATCGGCTTTTCACGCCTCTATCAACGCTACCTACTTAACAGCCTCAAAGCCAATGCCGCCAAAAAGCAACAACGCCACCCTGAAGCCTTTCAGTTACATGATGAGCAAATCTTAGCCATTCCTTCACTGTGGCATTTTGATGATCTCATCACTGCACCGCTCAATGGCTTTAGTAGCGCTGGTGACTATTACCAGCGCTGCAGCGGCCTGTCTTACTTGAAGCAGGTATCGATCCCCTGCCGTATTATCCATGCCGCTGATGACCCCTTTATGGACGAGAGTGTCATCCCTGATGTGTCACAGCTTCCCAGTAATATCCAGTATGACCTCTATCCTCACGGTGGACATGTCGGCTTCTTAACCGGCTCTTTATCACGCCCCCAATTTTGGTTAGAAAAGAGCATCCCAAATTGGTTTCTTTCCTGCTGATAAGACAGTGCTGCCTTATACAGAAGCAAACCCTCGACCAAAAGTAGGGTGCACTCGCTGATGGAGCCTACGTAGAGTCGCGTTAGGTCAGTTCAATGGACGAAGTGTGTCGAGTGGCTAAAACGCTTGACCTTCCATACTAGTGTAAGTTATCAATATCCATCTCAACGCGACATCATCTCTCTTTTCAATGACAGGTCTATCAAGAACGAGCGAAAGAGGTAGCAAGCCTACACGAATGGGCTCAGAGTGACTTAGACTACCGGTTTATTGTGCGGTCACCCCGTTCAATAGCGTTTCTGCTCTCCAGAACATGATCGGCCATGACAACAGTGCTGACATCGCATTTATCTTCAATTACAGGCAGCGATACTAAAATGATCATTCCTTGGCAGCAGCTAGACCGCGAAACATTAGATAACTTAGCTGAGAGCGTCGTTCTTCGGGAAGGTACGGACTACGGTGAGAGCGAATTAACGCTAGAAGAAAAAGTCCAAAAATTAAAGGATCTTCTTGTAAGTGGCGAAGCTGTCATTGTTTTTTCACAACTCCATGAAACGGTTGATATCAAACTGCGCCGTGATCTCACTTCATCGGTTGATACTTGATTTAAAAGCAAATGCCTGTTAATAACATGCTTCAATCGCGTTAATTTCAGGTAGCTTATGTCTGCAAAACATCCCATTATCGCCGTGACGGGTTCTTCCGGTGCTGGTACTACAACGACATCAGAAGCATTTCGAAAAATGTTTAACATGATGCGTATCAACGCTGCTTGGCTTGAGGGCGATAGTTTCCATCGCTTCACGCGTCCAGAAATGGATGTTGAGATACGCAAAGCGCGTGAGCAAGGTCGACACATTAGTTACTTTGGTCCAGCCGCTAACGACTTTGAAGCCTTAGAGCAGTTTTTCAAGCAATACGGTGACGATGGCAGTGGGAAGTTCCGTCGTTACTTACATACCTTTGATGAAGCCGTGCCGTATAACCTTATGCCCGGTACCTTTACCCCTTGGCAAAATTTGCCAGAGAATACCGATGTTCTTTTTTATGAAGGATTGCACGGTGGTGTGGTTGATGGGGATACAAATGCGGCACAACACGTCGACCTATTGATAGGCATGGTACCGATTGTTAACTTAGAATGGATTCAAAAATTCGTTCGTGACACCAGAGACAGAGGTCACTCAAGGGAGGCTGTAACGGATTCTATCGTGCGCTCTATGGATGACTATCTCAACTATATTACGCCGCAGTTTTCACGCACGCACATTAACTTTCAACGTGTTCCTACGGTCGATACCTCCAACCCACTCAACGCAAAGGGTATCCCCTCACTCGATGAGAGTTTTGTTGTTATCCGCTTTCGAGGCATCAAAAATGTCGACTTCCCGTATCTTATCTCAATGATTCAGGGATCGTTTATGTCTCGCCACAATACCCTCGTCGTACCGGGTGGAAAAATGAGTTTCGCGATGGAGCTTATCATGCGTCCACTGATCCAAAATCTCATCGAAACCGGCAAGATAGCGTAACCAGAACGCGCATCGATAATCCAGCAAGGCTAAGTAGTTCCTAGCCTGCTGGTATATTGTCCTATCGCCTCTATTTAAGCGTTATGCTTCGATGACCTCATACGAGTGTGTCATTTCAACGCCTTTGCCGAGCATTAGACACACTGAGCAGTACTTCTCTAATGAATCAGCAACAACACGCTCAACAATCTTGTGGTCAACTTGATGGCCAGTGACGATAAAATGGACATTAACCGCCGTAAAGTATTTTGGGGCCTGCTCACGACGCTCAGAAGAAAGCGATGCTTCACAGCCAGTAATCGTTTGACCTGCACTCTTTAACCCATCGACAACATCAACAGAGCTACAACCTCCAGCCGCCATTAACACTAGCTCCATAGGACTTGGCGCCACCGCGCCACCATTCCCATCCATCACAACGCTGTGACCCGAATCTGATTGACCCAAGAAGGTCATTCCTTCCACCCATTTGACGCTTGACTGCATAACGCTCTCCAAGTATCTCGTCAGTGTGTGATCATGTGCACACTTACGAGTAAAAAATGCCCATTTCTCATCGATCTATATCAAGAAAAGGGCGCCAAAACACGGTAAACTCATGAATAAATTTAGCAAGTACGCTTGCAGCGTCGCGGCGGACTTCATATCCTAGACAACGCACCAATACCATTGAGCCATCGCTCAATTATAAGGATATCGTTGTTGGGCAACAAATGCAGAGGAAGTTATTTATATGGTCCCAGGTAAACCTCAAACTGATCCAACTCTAGAGTGGTTCCTGTCTCATTGTCACATTCATAAGTACCCTTCAAAGAGTACCCTGATCCATGCTGGCGAGAAGGGCGAGACCCTGTACTACATTGTTAAGGGATCTGTTGCCGTTCTAATTAAAGATGAAGAAGGCAAAGAGATGATCTTGTCTTACCTTAACCAAGGTGATTTCATCGGTGAACTAGGCCTATTCGAAGAAGGCCAAGAACGTACCGCTTGGGTACGTGCTAAAACGCCTTGTGAAGTAGCAGAAATTTCATACAAGAAATTCCGTCAATTGATTCAGGTTAACCCTGATATCTTAATGCGTCTTTCTGCTCAAATGGCGAACCGCCTTCAAGTAACGAGCCAGAAAGTGGGCGACCTTGCCTTCTTGGACGTTACAGGCCGCATCGCGCAAACACTTCTTAACCTAGCTCGCCAACCGGATGCGATGACGCACCCAGACGGCATGCAGATCAAGATTACTCGTCAAGAAATTGGTCAAATCGTCGGTTGTTCTCGTGAAACCGTTGGCCGTATCCTGAAGATGCTTGAAGAGCAAAACCTAATTTCTGCACACGGTAAAACGATCGTCGTCTACGGCACTCGTTAAGCCTGCGCATCAAAATCAAAAGGGCTTGCTGAGGCAAGCCCTTTTTTATTGTCTGTCACCTAGCTGCTCCACTTCTTAGCGAGCTTAAGCTCTTAACTCTTAGCATTTAGCATTTAGCATTTAGCATTTAGCATTTAGAAAAAGATACCCAAGAGACGCTATTTGCTGTCTGTACTCTCGAATATTTTGTCTGCTGACGCTTCAACAAACCCAGAGTAAAGCTCACCACTCGGCTGTGGATAACGCTTAGCAAACTCATAAAAACCGCCGGGAATAATACGCTCACCCTCCTGAAATAAGACAGGCACACCGTCAGCCATCGTCGAAGACTGCTCTAACATCACTTCAGCACTCCCTTTGACCTCTCCACCCGACTCGTTCAAAGAAAACTCATGAGCTCTTAGGAAACGGTTTACTTCAATGACATCTTCAAACGTCGAAAGTTGATTAACACTCACCGTAAAGTGATTCGCACCATAACCATGAGCCGCCACCCAAGCAGCATACTCACTCTCGGCTGCAAGCATGTCATATGTCTTCTGGCTGACACGCCATGGACGCCCTGCCGACAAGAAATCGCCTTGCTGGTCCAAAGGTCGCGATATCTGTTCAACCATATGACGCACCGCCAACTGAACGTCCAGCGAGCACTGCCCCACCATCAACTCACTGATAAACACTTTGGGCGCTAAAGGGTCTGGGTGTTCGAAATGTTCTGCATAAAGCTTTTTACGCTCAAAACGATACTCCCCCTGACGGCGATACCCGGCAGCAATGAAAGGGGCCGCAAGCACATCTAGACCAACATCCGGTAGATTGAAAGTACGCAGTGCAATATGATCGTTATCTAAGGGCTCTCCTTCACTCAGTAGGTGATGAACGCGCTTCGCTGATGGGCAAAGCCTCGCTGTATAGTCTTGCCACAACTGTTCGAACAACCGTGTATACATATCCCCTCCCCGTGTTTATCGCCTATCTACCAACCCCCTAAACAAACGGGTAGTCAGCGATAAGACGATGCATACATACAAAGATATTCAAATAAAACGCTTCTCGTTTAACCATTGACTACAGACCCGGTGAACGTTGCTCTGGCAGTATTGGCGCCTCTCCCTCCATTGATGCCATCGGGTAGGCACAATAGTCAGCGGCATAATAGGCACTTGGACGCAGATTTCCTGAATCACCAGGGCCACCAAACGGCGCATCGCCACTTGCCCCTGTTAGCTGCCGATTACGATTGACGATCCCCGCTCGTATATGAGCAAGAAAGTAATCCCACTCATCATCCTCTGTGGAAATAAGACCAGCCGATAGCCCAAAGCGAGTATCATTCGCTAGCCTGACCGCGTCAGTCAATGTGCGATAACGTATGACTTGCAGTAGTGGACCGAAATATTCCTCATCAGGAAGGTCGACGATCGCGGTGACATCAATAATGCCTGGCGTAACTATCGCTCCTTGCCCTCTAGAGGCTAATTTCAGGGCTTTCCCTCCCTTCGCCAGTAGTTGCTGTTGAGCAGAGATAATACCATCAGCGGCGCTCTCAGAGATTTGTGGCCCCATAAACGGTGCAGGATCATCAAACGGACCACCAATGCGAATGGCCTTCGTCGCCTGAACTAGGCGTTCTGCGATATCATCACCCTCAATCCCCTCCGGCAAGTAAAGTCGGCGTGCACACGTACAGCGTTGCCCTGCACTAATAAAAGCAGACTGGATAATGGTATAAACGGTGGCATCAATATCACCGCAGGCCTTAGAAACAACCAGTGGGTTATTCCCTCCCATCTCTAGCGCCAGCATTTTTCCGGGTTGCCCTGCAAACTGACGATGGAGTAACTGACCTGTCGCCGCACTGCCTGTAAATAAAAGGCCATCAATGCCTTTATTCGACGCCAGTGCCTGTCCGGTCTCCTTTGCGCCTTGGACGAGGTTAATGACTCCCTTCGGTAGCCCAGCCTCTTCCCATAGTTTCATGGCAATTTCACCAACATGCGGAGTGAGCTCTGACGGTTTGAAGACGACGGTGTTACCCGCTAATAGCGCTGGAACAATATGGCCATTAGGCAAGTGCCCAGGAAAATTGTAGGGGCCAAAGACGGCAAGAACACCTAACGGTCGATGACGTAATACGGCTTCGGTATCGGCAACCATTCGGCGTCGCTCACCGGTTCTCTCTTCATAGGCACGCAGCGAAATAGCAATTTTTCCTTTCATTGCCCCTGCTTCAGTGCGTGTTTCCCACAGTGGCTTACCCGTTTCATTCGCTATCGCAACAGCAATATTCTCACTATTCTCTGCAAGCAGCTCAGCAAAACGTTCCACAACGTCTAAACGTGAAGCCAGCGAACTCAGACGCCATTCAGACAGCGCTTCTCGTGCTGCTGAGACTGCCAGTTCAACTTGTTCATCCGTCGCACTGATACCTTCCCAAACCACGTCAGTGCTATAGGGGTTTTTCGACACTATATTGTGGCCTTGCCCTACCCGCCATTGACCATTAATCCACTGAGTTGTCATCACTGCTCCTTATCCATCGTCAATAACCGCACTTGCTCTCCCTCACTAACGCACAGCACCTGAGCAACATCAGCAGGAATCATCACGGTATTGTTTTGGATATCAACACTGGCACGACAAGCCGTTGCCCTGAATTCTTCGAATGAGGTATTACTCAACAAAATCTCTTGGCTCGATGTTTCGACATGACCGATTATCACTTCGGCATTGATTGAGTGACGAACCGATTCTATATGTCGTCGTTCACACTCTACCGTCGGCCCGCCATCAAAAATATCGACATAGCCGCGGCATGAAAAACCTTCTTTTTCGAGCAAACGTAAAGCAGGACGGGTGTTGTCATGCACCTTACCAATGACCGCTTGCGCTTCTTTACTGAGTAAACTGACGTAGATGGGATGCTTAGGCATAAGATCGGCGATAAAGCCTTTTTTTCCTATCCCTGTAAGGTGGTCTGCAAGGGTGAAATCAATCGAGAAAAAGTGCTCTTTCAGCCAAGCCCAAAAAGGAGAATTGCCGTCAGTGTCAGAAACACCTCTCATTTCAGCAAAGACGGTTTCCGAGAATCGAGACTCATGCTCTGCAAGCATGAGAAAGCGGCATTTAGACATCAACTTACCATTCAAGCCCTGCCGCCACTCTGGTCGCAAAAATAACGTACAAATTTCGGTGCTACCGGTGTAGTGATTACCTAAAGCAAGTACTTCAACAATGTTATGGACGCCGAGTTTCGGTGAGGAGTGAACAACTTTAGACAAGTGATAACTATAGAAAGGAACATCTAATCCGATGGCTGCCTCAATGGCGGTCGTTCCCACCACCTCACCGGTTTCGGTATCTTCTGCCACCATCAGGTAGCCTTCATTACCAGGCTCTGTCACCGCTTTAGAAAAGCTTTCTTCAGAATGGGCTATACGTTTTTTTAGCAGCGTCTCACTCACTGGCAGTGAGGTAAAACCATGACCAGATTCTTTAGCGCACAGCAACAAAGCCTCATAGTCCGTTGTTTTAATTGGCCGTATGACAAGCATCGCATCCCTCCTCATCCACATCAGTGTCTACACAAGTGTAGTTAGCGCCCTCCATCCTTGGGCGCCTCAGCGTTAATTTCAGTCGGTCAAACTGGCAATCGCACGTTCCAGCTTCTCTAAACCCAGATCCACATCTTGCTGTGAGATCACGAGCGATGGCGTAAAGCGCACCACGTTAGGACCAGCAACAAGCACTAATAAACCTTGTTGACCCGCAGCAACGAGGATATCTCTCGCCCTGCCTTGCCACTCATCATTCAGTACTGCACCAATCAATAACCCTTTGCCACGAACTTCACTAAATAGAGAGTACTTATCATTAATACGAGCGAGCCCATCACGGAACCAGCCTTCACGCACTTTGACTCCGTCTAACACTTCAGGCGTATTAATGGTATCGATCACTGCATTGGCGACCGCACACGCTAACGGGTTACCTCCATAGGTTGACCCATGTGTTCCCACCTTCATCGAAGCAGCCAATGCTGTCGTGGTCAGCATTGCTCCAATCGGGAAGCCTCCACCCAGAGATTTTGCCGTCGTTAAAATGTCAGGGGTCACACCAAGTTCTTGATAAGCATAAAAGTGACCAGTACGACCATTACCGGTCTGTACCTCATCAAAAATAAGCAGCGCATTGTGCTTATCGCACAGAGCGCGGACACCTTGAACAAATTCATCGGTTGGCGTGATAATGCCGCCCTCGCCTTGTAATGGTTCCATCATGACAGCACAGGTTTTATCAGAGATCTGCGCTTCAAAAGCCGCTAAGTCGTTGTAAGGAAGGTGGGTAATATCTTGGGGCTTAGGGCCAAATCCGTCAGAATAGCTACTTTGCCCGCCAACGGTCACGGTAAAAAACGTTCGACCATGAAAGCCTTGAGTAAAGGCGATGATTTCAGACTTCTCTTCCCCGTATTGCTCTACCGCAACACGACGAGCAAGTTTCAGTGCCGCTTCGTTAGCTTCTGCACCCGAATTGGCAAAGAATACTTTTTCGGCAAAACTCGCGTCGATAAGACGCTGCGCCAGCGTTAATGCAGGCTCATTGGTCATGACATTACTGAGATGCCACAGTTTGTTGCCTTGCTCAGTCAGCGCATTAACCATGGCAGGATGGCAGTGCCCTAAGCAGCTAACCGCTATTCCTCCAGCAAAATCGAGATAAGCGTTGCCAGCCTGATCCCACAGCGTCGAACCTTCACCTCTTACGGGCACCATTTCCATCGGCGCATAACAAGGAACCATCACATCATCAAATAGTGTTCTATCGACCGACTTTTCCATTTAACTCACTCCTTCCACTGTGCAGTGACTTTCTGACAGTATTTACAATTTATTAACCAATTCAATAGCAGAATATTGTTTTCTGGCTAATGTGCCAAGCTATCTATTGGGACGCATGACATAGTTATGCAACTTTTTAAAGGTGTTATTAAGCTACACTTCGGTAAGAAACTCTTTCCGAACAGGAAATGACAAATAAATGGGCGAACAAAGAAGTGAATAAAATATCGTCAGGTAGGGTTTCCGCCCTACCGATAAGAAATGTTGCGTTTAGTGATGGGGATCGATGTTAACGGGAAAGAAAGTTAGCGAGAAGCTCGTGACCTTGCTCAGTGAGGATACTCTCTGGATGGAACTGCACCCCATAAAGTGGCAATGTTTTATGCTCAAATCCCATAATAATATCTGGCTCCCCCTGAGCATCGCAGGTCCACGCTGTGACATCAAAGCAATTCGGCAGCGACTCTACAACAAGAGAGTGATAGCGAGTCACTTGCAACGGTAAATTGAGGTCAGTAAATAGAGACTGATTACCGTGGTAAACAGGAGAGGTTTTACCGTGCATCGGCTCTTTAGCACGTACCACTTTTGCGCCATAAACTTGTGCTATCGACTGATGCCCCAAACAGACACCTAAAATGGGTAGCTTTCCGGCAAAGTGAGCAATTGCGGCAAGAGAAACTCCTGCTTCGTTCGGTGTACAAGGTCCCGGAGAGATCACGAGATGAGAAGGTGATAGCGCCTTTATGCCGGCAACATCGATTTCATCATTACGAATGACCTGCACTTCTGCCCCTAACTCACAAAAGTATTGGTACAAGTTGTACGTAAATGAATCATAGTTATCGATAATCAGCAGCATACTCACCACAATGCCAGTCCCAAAAAAGAAGCGCCTATTGTGCCGACTCCGAACAGAAAGGCAAGCTGTGGCGTAAATAATCCCCAGAAAAACAAAAAGCCACGCAATGCGTGGCTTTTAGAGAGTGGCATATGCCATATTAGGCGCCAACTAGCGCTCTAATCAGCGTGCTATGGGCGAGCAACAAAGCCTACCGCCTCATAAGCCTTCTTCAAGGTTACCGCTGCACGAGCTGATGCTTTCTCTGCACCTGACTTCATAACAGCATCAAGGTATGCACGATCGCTACGCACACGCTGATATTCAGCTTGTACAGGTTCAAGCATTGCGACCATGGCTTCGCCAAGATCCTTCTTAAATGGACCGTACATTTCAACACCAGCATATTGCGCTTCAATTTCTGCAAAGCTTTTGCCTGTTGCTGCTGAGTAAAGCCCCATAAGGTTTGCAATACCCGCTTTGTTTTCAACGTCGTAAGCGATACGTGGTGGTGTTTCCGCGTCCGTTTGCGCTTTGTTAATTTTCTTCAAAATAGACTTAGGGTCTTCTAGCAAGGTGATCACGTTCTTACGGTTATCATCTGACTTAGACATCTTCTTCGTCGCATCTTGCAAGCTCATAACGCGTGCATTCACTTCTGGAATGTACGGTTCTGGTACCACAAAGGTATCGCCGTATACATTGTTGAAGCGAGTTGCAATATCACGTGCTAATTCAAGGTGCTGCTTCTGATCGCTACCAACTGGCACTTGGTTCGCGCCATAAAGTAGAATATCCGCCGCCATCAGCACTGGGTAGCCATGCAGACCCACGTTGACATCGTTCGCGAAACGCGCTGATTTGTCTTTAAACTGAGTCATACGGTTTAGCTCACCCATTTGGGTGTAGCAGTTTAGCAACCAACCTAGCTGCGCGTGCTCTGGTACATGAGACTGTACAAACAACGTGCTTTTTTCTGGTGTCACGCCAACCGCTAAACAGATAGCTAGTGCATCGAGTGTCGCTTCATGAAGTGCTTTTGGGTCTTGGCGAACGGTGATCGCGTGAAGGTCAACGACACAATACTGACAATCGAAATCATCCTGCATCTGCTCCCATTGACGCAACGCACCCAAATAGTTACCAATACTTAATTCACCAGAAGGCTGTACGCCACTTAAAACAATGGGTTTAGTCATGCAAGTTCCTATCTCGTCTATTTTGCTTATCTTTCTATGGAGGGCACTATGCCCTAGCAGTACTCGTGATCTAGTTTAACGACATCACGCAGCTGACTAAAGTGTTCTAAAACAATATTTGGTTCACTAATCGCAATTGGCTCGCCATGATTGTAACCATACGTCAATCCAACCACAGGACAGCCAGCATTTTTAGCCGCTAATACATCATTCTTCGAGTCACCCACCATCAACAACTGCTCTGGCGATAGCTGATGCTTTTCGAGAAGCCAATTCAGCGCCATTGGATTGGGTTTTTTCTCTGGAAAGGTATCACCGCCAATAACATCACTAAAGAAGTGATCAATACCTTGCTGCGCCAAGACATGCGGCACGAACTGCGATGGCTTATTCGTCACGAGTGCAATAGTAAAACCGCTATCGTGCAGATGCTGCAGTGTCGCCTTCACATCCGCATAAAGCGTGCTACCCGTATGGCCTGTTGCTTCATACTCTGCATCAAACTTCTCGCGAACCTTAGCGTGTAGCACTTGGTCAATATCTGCCGCTGGCGTCAATGACTGACTCATACCACGCGCAACAAGCACATCAGCACCGTTGCCAATCCACTCTTTAACTTGATCAACACTCGCTCCGGTCATCGAAAACGCACGCAGCGCCTTATCTAAACCAACAGCAAGGTCGGGCACGCTATCCAGTAGCGTGCCGTCTAGATCAAATGCAATTAGGCGAATCCCTTCAATATGCATTCAATTATCCTTTTACTTTCGCAAGCTCAGCACGCATCTCATCGATCACGGCTTTGTAGTCTGGTTGGCTGAAGATAGCAGAGCCAGCAACAAACATATCTGCGCCTGCTTCTGCAATTTCGCGGATGTTTTCCACTTTTACACCACCATCAATCTCTAGACGGATATCACGGCCAGATGCATCAATACGACGACGAACTTCACGTAGCTTATCAAGTGTACCCGGAATGAACGACTGACCACCAAAGCCTGGGTTAACTGACATAAGAAGAATTAAATCGACTTTATCCATGACATGATCTAACACGTGAAGTGGCGTTGCAGGGTTGAAAACAAGACCAGCTTGACAGCCATGTTCTTTAATCAGTTGTAAAGAACGGTCTACGTGCTCTGACGCTTCTACGTGGAAAGTAATCATGCTTGCACCCGCCTTCGCAAAGTCAGGAATGATACGATCAACAGGCTTAACCATTAAATGAACATCGATTGGTGCAGTAATTCCGTAATCACGAAGTGCTTTACAGATTGGGGCACCAAAGGTTAGGTTAGGTACATAGTGATTATCCATCACATCAAAGTGAACCACGTCTGCGCCAGCAGCGAGTACTTTTTCAACGTCTTCACCCAGACGGGCAAAATCGGCAGATAGGATCGATGGAGCAATCAGAAAGTCTTTCATGTCAGTTCTCTTATGGCATGTCGAATAGTGGCGCAATTCTACCCGATAACGTAAGTAAAAGGATAGCCTGTGACACATCACTCTCGCCGTAAAACAACATCAACGTGGCAAATTCTGATCAGTGTCTTGTCGGCACTGTTTGGTGTGCAGTCAGATGAGAACCGTCATCATGACTTTAAACGACGCAGTCCAATCCCATTTATCTTAGTCGGAATCGTCATGATCGCATTCTTGGTATTGGGACTAGTTACTCTGGTACAGGGGATTACGGCAGGTTAGTGACTTCGATAACATTGGTCACTGTTTGTCGATAAACAGACTCAGTGACACAAAATAGTTTCCGATGAGCATGAGATAGGTGCAGCCGTAGTTATTAAAAAGCTACGGCAAACTCTTGGATAGAAGAGGCAGCGATTAACTGTAAAGCGCTATTAAGGTGATAACGGCGTAAAAAGTCTACGATGTTTTAAACAGCGCGAGTAGCTCATCAACTTTATTTCGACCACCACCATTACGGCTAATAGTGCGACGAACTTTCACCACCGACAAATCGGCACCGTGATAGAGGCGGCGAGTTAATGCCGTATCATGGTTAGAGATAAGTACTGGAATCTGCTTGTTTTGCGCTGCATGCTCTGCGCAATCAGCGAGCATAGCTTGGTCATCTAAACTAAAGCCATTACCTGAATAAGAGGTGAAATTAGCGGTCGTAGAGAGAGGCGCATAAGGAGGATCACAGTAGATAACACTCCCTTTCCTCGCCTTTTTGAAGGTATCGACATAGCCTTCACACACAAACGTCGCTTTTTTTGCCTTTTCAGCAAAATACTCCATTTCCGCTTGTGGGAAATAAGGCTTTTTATATGAACCGAAAGGAACGTTGAAGCCTCCCTTTTTGTTATAACGACACAAGCCATTGAAGCCGTGGCGGTTCATATACAAAAAGTAGAGTGAGCGAACATACGGATCCGTGGTTTGATTAAACTCATCACGAATTCCTAAATAGATAGGCTTTTGATTGTGCTCAGGATTGAACATCCCTCTCGCATCGTCGATAAAGCGCTGCGGCTCTGTCTTCATGATGTTGTAGAGATTAATAAGGTCTGGATTGATATCTGCAAGCAGATAGCTATCAAATTCAGTATTAAGAAATACTGAACCGGCACCAACAAAAGGTTCAATGAGCTTACGTGACTCAGGTAAGTGGCGCTTAATATCCTCCACCAGCGAATACTTGCCGCCGGCCCACTTCAGGAATGCGCGATGCTTCTTCATTTAAGCTTTTCCACTACCATCAAAACACGAAAGGTTGCGGATTGTACCTTATTTTTAAACATCTCTCAGCGTTAATTTACACGATCTATTTCTAGGTGAATTTGACGGTAGGATTTCACCCAAGGCTCAACCGCTTGTGCCTTTGCTGGTAGGGTAAATTCACCACGGCGTGCTGCCTCTATAGAAGCAAAGCTACCACTGACGACAATATACCAATCAGCACCGCTTCTCACTGTTTGGTAAATCGTTGCTTGGTTCGTCATATCGATATCAGCAACAAATTGTTGTGCTGCAGGGAGTGAACGTAAAGCCGCTAATTGTAATGCGTAACGGTTAGCGCTTACTTGCTTTAATTCATCGCCAAGCACAGTACGGGGCTGTGATATTGGCGGCGTTGCAACAACAGGTTCAGTAACGACAGTTCCAGTAACAACAGCGGCTTCATCAGGCTGCTCGGCTTCTGTCTCTGTAGACTCAGCCTCTAAAGGAATAGTATCTGCAGGTTCAGGCAACACGATATCGCTTACGGCTTCTGATAGTTCGACACCAACATTAGACTCTATCGTCAAGCCTTCACTACCAATCATATTAGTATCAACCTCATCAACAAGGTCAATATCAGCAGTTTCACCACCAAGTACCACACCAACCGCTTCTAAGACGTCTTGCTGTTCACTCATGGCCACTGAACCATCACCACCGGCCATCTGTTCGTCAATCATTGAATCGACAATATCCCCAGGTACGACAACACGATCACGGTCATCCAAGCGTCCAACCGTCATGCCATCGGCAATCACATCTGGTGGTAATCGTTTCTGGTCATCTAGAACGCCATCTACACCAGTCAACATCTCGTCGCCACTCTCATTGCCTTGCGAGGGCTCATACGGTCCAGTTTCGATACTGGGTAATTCAACCTCCATACCGGGGGGCGTGGTTACCGCGTCAACAATGATAGGCCCATCCTCGTCGATCACTGAAATCACTGAAGGTTCAGCGTTTTTGTTTGCTGGCAAGAACATGAAAATAAGGCCAGCACCGACAAGTAATAAAGCAACGAATAATGAAACTAATAGAGAAATAGAGCGATTTGATTTTTTGGCCATGTCATCAACCTCTTGATGGTGTAACGCAGCCAAAGCACCCGGCAATGGTGGCGTTAATTCTAACTGCGCCTTCATTTCTCGGCGCTGATTGGCATCTAAATGCAGGTGAGCGATCAGTATATCGACAAATTGTTGCACCTCAGCATCACGCAAAGGATCTAACTCAACCTCAAGTGGCGCACTACCTTGCCCGTGTGACACCTTGCTTAAATAATTGTCGAGCCGCCCTTCCATAGAAAAAAGCAGGACGTTGACTTGCAGGTGACGAGTGCGTGTCGCATCTTGTACTAAGCCCCACAACTCACCAATCAGGGATGGCGAAAGCATATGGGCATCATCAATAACGATCAGTACTTTACCCGAATGCTCTCCCAACAGATGCTGCACACTCTGTGAAAGGCTATCTTGCTCATTAAAAACAGCATCTCGAAAGAGCTGCCCTAGCAAGATTTCACGGTGCTGGGTATCTTGTTGTTGAGTATGGCAGATCAAATAGGCTTGATAGGACTCTTGAGCCCATTGGCTCAGGTATTGCTGGGCAAGAAATGACTTACCGGCTCCTTCTGGGCCGGTAATTTGAATGAGGTTCGAACTAAAACGAGTAAGAAACTGCAGCCGATTTAAGACATGAATCTGACTTTCCAGTTCAATCACTGGCAAGCTGACCGCTGAACTCATAGCTATGCTACCTAGTTTGCATCAATAACCTGACGCAGAATGCTTTCCTCTACACCTGCGACTACCTCTGCACTACCGATGCCGGTAGGTAAGATAAACCGCAGCTGTCCCGCTAATACTTTCTTATCACGAGCCATATGCCGCATGAAAGCATCAAAAGACATCGTATCAGGTTTCGATACTGGTAGTTTAGCACTGAGTAGTAATTGTCGGACACGCTCCACAAGTTCATCAGACATCATGCCTAATTTACGTGACGTTTCAGCGGCTAAGACAATACCTGTTGCGACTGCTTCACCGTGTAACCAATTACCGTAGCCCATTTCAGCTTCGATAGCATGGCCAAAGGTATGACCTAAGTTCAGTAAAGCTCGAATGCCTGATTCTCGCTCATCTTGGGCGACAACATCGGCTTTGATTTGGCAACAACGATGGATCGCATAGCAAAGCGCATCGTGCTCTTGTGCAACAAGGGCATCGATATTCTCTTCAAGCCATACAAAGAAGTCATGATCAACAATCACACCATATTTGATCACCTCTGCCATTCCTGCTGCAAATTCACGCTCAGGCAGTGTTTTTAGGCAATCGGTATCAATGATCACACTTTGAGGTTGATAGAACGCGCCTATCATATTTTTTCCGAGGGGGTGATTAACCGCGGTCTTCCCGCCAACAGACGAGTCAACTTGGGATAATAGTGTGGTTGGCACTTGCACAAAATCCACACCACGGTGGAAGCTGGAGGCCGCAAAACCGACTAAATCACCAACAACACCTCCGCCAAGCGCAACCAATAGAACATCGCGTCCTAAATTTCGCTCAAGCAGAAACGTCATAATATTATTGAATGTATCGAGAGACTTATATTGCTCTCCATCAGGCAAACTTAGGAGGTGGAGCGCCTTAGCGCTAGACTCCAAAGTTGCCATCAGTTTATCCGCGTAGAGAGGGGCGACTGTTTCATTGCTGATGATAACCACTTGGCGATTTGCCGCGATTTCAAATAACGAAACATCTTCAAATAACCCTGCATCAATTGATATAGGATAACTTCGTTCAGCAAGGCTGACATTTAACCTTTCCATGGTCTGCCCCTTCAGGTCGTAGATTAACGCTCTTCGAGCATTTTAATGATTTGATTAGCAACAACTTTTGCGCTTTGCTCATCAGTGCGAATCACATAATCTGCCACTTCTTCATAAAGTGGGTTACGCTCATCTGCCAATGCTTCAAGTACGCTACGAGGTTGGTCAGTTTGCAGAAGCGGACGCTTCTTATCACGTTGTGTGCGTGCCAGTTGTTTTTCGATAGTGGTTTCGAGATAAACAACCACACCACGAGCTGACAGGCGGTTACGGTTTTCTTTGCTCTTTACAGAGCCGCCACCCGTTGCCAACACAATACCTTGTTCTTGAGTCAGATCATCGATTACGCCTTCTTCTCGAACGCGGAAACCGTCTTCACCTTCAACATCAAAAACCCAGCTGATGTCAGCGCCAGTGCGCTCTTCAATTACGGTATCTGAGTCTAAAAACTCCATATGTAATTGTTGCGCCAAATGTCTACCAATAGTGCTCTTTCCAGCACCCATTGGACCTACCAGGAAAATATTTCTTTTTTCAGCCATGTTAGCAAATATACGTGCAGTTAAAATCAAACAAGTCTGCCCGTAGGCTATAAAGAAGCCCCAGACACCATTTCCTCACAGTAAATTCGTGATCAGACCGCGAATTATCTCAGGTGTCGAGGGCATATTGCAATAGCTAGTTCATCTCAGATGAAGAAAGTTACTGTTCTACTATCTGTGGTGTTACGAATATCAGCATCTCACGCTTCTGAATACTTTCAGAATCTCGACGAAAAAGCATGCCTAAAGCAGGTAAATCGCCTAAAAGAGGGACTTTATCGACAGCTTTGGTCACCGCATGCTGGAAAATACCGCCCAGAACAACCGTTTCGCCGTTGTCGACCATAACTTGGGTCTCAATCCGGCGGGTATTGATAGAAACAGCCTTACCAAAACCAGTATCGACAGTATCACCAGGGCTATCTTGGGTCACTTCAAGGTCAAGAATCAAACGTCCATCAGGGGTAATTTGCGGTACTACCCGTAAACTCAACACCGCTTTTTGAAACGCAATGGTCGCTGCACCACTCGAGGCAGACTCTAAATAAGGAATCTCTGTACCCTGCTCAATATAGGCTGGCGTTTTATTTGCGGTCATTAAGCGTGGGCTAGAGACAATCTCTGCCTTGTTTTCTGCTTGCAGCGCGGATAGCTCTAAATCTAAAAAGAGGTCTTTCCCAAGTTTTGCGACCGTAAACGCAATACTTGATGCTCGCGGGTCAGCAAGACCTAGGTTCACATTGAGGTAGTCATCAAGAGGAACAGCCCCTTCACTACCTTCCATTTCTCGACCAGGGCTAAAGCCTATATTACTCTCTAAACTTCCCCCAGCAGTAAAGGCACCGTTGGTATTGCTGAACCCCCAGCGTACACCGAGCTCCGAAAGGTCCCCTTCATCCACCGTCACGATGCGAGCCTCTATCTGTACCTGCTTGATGGCAATATCCAAATCTTTCATTAGCTCAGCAATAATCTCATGCTGAGTCGCAATATCGCGAACAATAATAGAGTTGGTACGATCATCGATACTGACCGCACCGCGCTCCGAGAGAAGACTGATCCCATCACCGGTACCGACAAGCAATGCTGCTACATCTGTGGCATTGGCATAATTCACGGTATAGAGTTTGGTTTCTAGCGCCTGTAATACTTCGCTGGCACGCTGTGCCTCCAAGGCTTCACGCTCATTTTTCGCCAGTTCGGCTTTAGGGGCCACCAATACCACGTTACCGTCCACACGCTTATCTAAGCCACGCACTTGTAAGATTAAGTCGAGCACTTGCTCCCATGGCACGCCATCCAAACGTAACGTCACATTCCCTTGCACACTGTCGGAAACCACTAAGTTAAAGTCGTTGTAATCCGCCACTAGCTGCAACACATTTCGCACAGGGATATCTTGAAAGTTAATCGAAATCGGTTCGCCTGTATATTTCACTAGCTCCTGTTGCTGCACTGCTGTTTGAGCAACAACTGGAGGCTGCTTCATCACGACCTTTAAACGCCTTCCATCTAACTGGTAGTCATACTCATAATCATTTTTCGCGCTAAGTACAATTCGAGCCCCTTCTTCAAGCAAGAAAGTCTCAACATCGCTCACTGCAGTGGCAAAATCATTCACGTCTAAGATATAGAGCAACTCATTTGGCAACGCAGTATTGAGAATATCGACCTGTAAAGCTTGCTTACGTCGTTCGACGTTGACGATCGCCTGAGGGTTAGCGAACTCAACAAGTAAAATACCATTGCCATCAGCGTCGCGACGAAAATCTATATTCTCAACACTGTTTGTGTTCGGCATTTCAATGCGCGAGCTGCCTTCAGATGCTACTGTCTCTCCGCTTAATGCGGGCACCACTTGGCTAGACCATACTTGACTCGACCACAATGAGGTTGCAAATAGTGTCAGTGCAACAGCAATACAGCTGAGTTGTTTAAGGATCGCGGCACTTAATGAGTGGCGCTGAGTGATATCCATATCGTTATTTTTACCTTTATTCATTTGCATACTCACACTGTCCATCATTGCGTGACACTCACTGGCTGATTAACGGCTAACTTCAGTGAGCGCTGCTGCCAACAACCTAAACCATCAGGAAGGCTTTCCTGTACTTCAATGCCAAAAGAAGAAACCTGTCGCACTCGTCCCCGATTAAGCCCGATAAATTGACCCGCTCTAATTTTTTCAAGTTGCCCTTCAGGGGTCTGTACTAACGCCCAACGCGCATTGCTATCACCGATCACCCCTTTTACTGCTAATGTATCGAGCGGGAACTGCTCTAGTGATTGCGGACTACGACTCAAGTCGGGTTGCCAGCAATCGTTAGTTTGTGCCGCCGCAACAACACGAGTCGGCTGAGGACGTGAAAATGGTTGCCGTTTGTGCGTAATTTGAAAGGGCAATGGGGAATAAAGAAATTCATCAGGCAGTGCATCGACTTTTGCTGTCGACTTCGCACGAATATCTTTAAGTAAAGGGGCTATGGGCTCATCGTTGGCTCGACAGCCAACCAAGGCGATACAGATGAATATAAAGACGACCTTCCAGCTACTTAACACGTTCGACCTCCGATAAGAATCGGTACGTTTTCGCAGAAACTTGCATACGAAGCTCCTCACCACTACGCCCTAAGCTAAAATCATGCAAGCTCACTAAGCGTGGCATAGAGGCTATCGCAGCACTGAACCCACCCACTTGGTTATACCCACCAGAGATCGACAAACTCAAAGGGATCTCTTCGTAATCATCTCGATGTACTCGGTTAGCCCAATCAATACGATGGAATGCAAGACCATACTCAACACCAATCTCATTGACACTCGAAACGAGTGAGGCAAGCTCTTGCTCCGCGGGCAATTGCGTCAGTACCCTTTGGTATCGCTCTTGAAGTAACTCAACCTGCTCCTCTAAAATAGAAATAGCAGCAACTTGATTACTCTTGGTTCGCAGCTCTCTGTGCAATGTCAATTCATGCTGTTTAAGGCTGTCTAGATCCGACATTTCTGGCTTCACAAAATAGAAAAAGCCACCAAAACAGAGCAGCACACTGAGCAGCACCACAACAACTAATTGGGCAACAAGCGGCCATTGCATAATTTCATCAAGGTCTAAATCCCCCATTACTGAGCCTCCCCGTCAACATTTACCCACTCAAATGAACTTCGAAATGCGATCTGCTGAGAAGCTACCGTCTGCTTTTCCGTAATGATCGAATGCATAATCACATTTTTCATATTCGGGTTAGACTCACCATTGGCTAAAAACCTTGCTAATTGTGCATTGCCATCAGCTTGCCCCCTCAGTTCAATACGCTTCCCGTTAACAGAGAGTTGGTCTAAATAAACCCCTTCAGGTACGAGCTCAGGAAATAGGTTCAACAGTGCTGTTACCTGATTTCGTTGAAGCTGAATATTATTAATGACTTTCACTCGACGAAGTAACTCACTGCGTTGTTGATTTAATGCAGGGACCTTCACCAACTGGGAATCAAGCATACGGATCTGCTCTTCAAAGGCCTGATTGCGCTGCGTTTGTATTCGCTGCTGGGTTTCTGCATAGTTCACCACTCCGTAAAGCCCCCCCGCACTCACCATCACCGCACCAAGTAACAAGGCCTTAAAACGCTGTTGATGGTTATGCTGTTGCCATTCACGCCAAGGGAGTAGATTAATCTGAATCATGACTGTGCACCTCGCAGCGCTAAGCCTGTGGCGAGGCCAAACCGACTGTAATCCTGCTCTGGATGAAAATTGGCAAGCTTATCGGCACGGTTTAGCACCGCAAAAGGATCCGACCACTGTACGGGCATGGATAGGGCTCGAGCTATGCTGTCACTATCAATTAACGATGAAGCACCACCACATAACCAGATACCATTCAATGGCCTTTTGGGATGTGTCGAATTATAAAGTTGGATTTGACGGCGTACCTGCTCAACCACTTGCTGTATGAAGTGCTGGCATGCCATTACGTCAGGGTGAAGCCAATCAAACTTTGGATTTGATAATGCGATTTGAGAAACCGATATGGGCATTTCCCGACGATAAAATTGGCTCGGACTTACACCAACACAAAAATCGCTCTGTTTCATACCGATATCAACAACAGCCCAGTTCTGCTTAGTAGGAAGCGCGGATTGCTGAGCCTCTCCCAGCCATATCAGGCCGTGAGACTTCAATTCTAAAACCGAAGGACGAAAGCGCGCTTTGTTGAGTGCGCTAATTCGTCCTGCTATTGTCTGTTTTCGACAGGCATACACTTGGTGTGCAACCGTCGACGCGGCAGCCGCTTTTTCGCCAAGATTAACGGCGAAATAATCGAGTTGCAGCTCCTCGACAGGGAAAGGTGAAGACGTCGCCAACGCTTGGTGTACAGCGAAATGTTTTTCCTGATCAGACAGCTGTTGGTCTAAATGAACAACCTTGCTAATAACTGCACTATCGGGCAACGCCATGCTTACTTTACGGGCCCGTTTAGGGATTGAGCGACGAAATTGACGCATTTCTGACAACAGCGCTTCACTGTCAACGCTATGCTGGTCGTTAAGTATCGGTGAAGAAAGCACGCGTTCTTCAAATGCCAGCAACACGGGTTGGCGTTTGCGTAATTCAATCACCACAAGCTTTATACTGAAATTACCAATATCTAAGCCAATGCTGAGCGGATTTAAAAACATGTCGGGAACGACTCCTTTGTTCGCGATATAAAAAACGAACTCTTTTCCTTCCACTCCATCTAATGGTGTGAATTTATTTATTATTTTTTGTTCGAGTAATCTTTATACTATGGTCTTACAGGTTATTAACCCACGAACAAAGGCGTAACAGGAATTCTCAAGTGAAGTTCATAAAGCGATTGATATGGTTTGCAGTGTTTTGCATTTTTCTTGGAGTTGGTACAATCTTTGGTTTCTACATCTACGTGAAGCCGGAACTCCCTGATGTTGCAACACTTCGTAACGTAGAGCTGCAAACACCTATGCAGGTGTACAGTAAAGACGGGAAACTAATGGCGCAGTTTGGTGAGAAGCGTCGCATTCCTGTCACGCTGGAAGAAATTCCTCAGCCTCTCATCGACGCCTTATTGGCGACAGAAGATACGCGGTTCTACACCCACTATGGGATAGATCCCATTGGTATTGGCCGTGCTGCACTAGTTGTGGCGGCTTCTGGCTCAGCCAAACAAGGCGCCAGTACCATTACGCAACAATTAGCTCGAAACTTCTTTCTCAGTAATGAGAAAAAAATCATGCGTAAAATTAAAGAAATTTTTATCGCTATTCATATCGAGCAATTATTAACAAAAGACGAAATCCTAGAGCTTTATTTCAACAAAATTTATTTGGGTCACCGCTCCTATGGTATTGGCGCAGCGGCACAAGTTTATTATGGGAAAACCTTAGATCAATTAACATTAAGTGAGATGGCAACCCTTGCTGGTTTGCCTAAAGCGCCTTCTACCGTCAATCCTCTCTATTCTGTTTCTCGTGCAACAGCTCGCCGTAATGTTGTTCTTCGCCGTATGCTCGACGAAGGCTTTATTAACCAGTTCGAATTTGAACAAGCCCGAGAAGAAGAAGTGGTCGCTCGCTACCACAGTACTGATATTGAATTAAGAGCATCGTACTTTTCTGAATACGCACGTGCTTGGATGATAGAGCGTTATGGGGAAGATGCTTATACCTCTGGCTTCAGAGTATTCACAACCGCTGATAGTAAACTCCAGCAAGCAGCCCAAGACGCCGCCGTTAATAACCTGATCGCTTACGACCAACGTCATGGCTACCGTGGGGCTATTGCGACACTATGGCAAGAAGACGAGCCCGCTCATTCTACAGAAGCTATCACCAGTGAGTTGAGAAAACACCCGACTTATGGGGACCTTTATCCTGCTGTCGTCACGGAAGTTCATGATCAGCAAGCCTCGTTGATACGAAAAGGAGGGGATGCTATCACCATTGAATGGGATGGCATGAAGTGGGCCCGTCGATTCATCAACGATGAGCGTCAAGGACCCGCACCTAAAAGTGCAGAAGAGATCTTAACGGCTGGTGACCTTGTCTATATTAGCTCAACGCAGAGTGAGACCGTAGAAAACGACAGCGAACCTGAACTGACCTGGTTACTTAGCCAAATCCCAGCAGCCAATACTGCGTTTACAGCATTGTCGCCAAACGATGGTGCGGTATTAGCGATGGTTGGCGGATTCAATTTTGTTCATAGTAAGTTTAATCGCGCACTACAGTCTATTCGCCAAGTTGGCTCTGGTATCAAGCCTTTCCTATATGCCGCAGCGGTAAGTGATGGCATGTCACTCGCGACAATCATCAACGATGCACCGATCAGTCGTTGGGATCAAAGCATGGGAATTGCATGGCGACCAAAAAACAGCCCAGCGACTTATGACGGCCCGACTCGCTCACGCATTGGCTTGGCACAGTCAAAAAATGTGATGGCGGTACGTGTACTACAACGTGTCGGACTTGATGAAACCATCGATTACCTCACTCGCTTTGGCTTCAAACGTGAAGACCTTCCAAGAGCAGAGGCACTAGCATTGGGCGCAGGTAGCTTAACACCTCTTGAAGTCGCTCAGGGCTATGCGGTCTTTGCAAATGGTGGCTACTATGTTGAACCCTACTTTATCGAGCGTGTTGAAGACCCGTTTGGCGAAGTGCTATTTCAAGCTGAGCCGCTATCCATTTGTCAGCATGACTGCCCAGCATTCGTTGATCCTAAAGCGAATGACGTGACGAATGAGACCGTTGACGAAGAGAGCCAACGTATCTTTGATATCGCAGGTGTCGAAGAAAACCTACTGGATACACCTTCAGCCGCTTTCGACGGTAATGGCATGAGCCAAAGTCAGCTAACACCACGCTATGCACCGCAAGTGATCAGCGAGCAAACGGCATTTATCATGCGAGAAATGCTCGAGAGTAACATTTGGGGTGGCGGTGACTGGCGTCATGATACTGGTTGGAATGGTACAGGCTGGCGAGCACAAGCCTTAAAACGACGTGATACTGGCGGTAAAACCGGAACCACAAATGACTCGAAAGATACATGGTACTCAGGTTATGGGCCGGGTGTTGTTGCTACCTCTTGGGTAGGATTCGACAACCATAGCCGTAGCTTAGGACGTACAAGCCGAAATGCTAATCTAGGCGACGGGCAGATCGTTGGTGGTGCCGCAGGTGCCAATACCGCTCAACCGCCTTGGGTTGATTTCATGCAAATTGCGCTTGCCGATACCCCGGTAACACAAAAGCAGATCCCAAGTAATATCGTCCGAGTGCGCATCGACCGCGAATCAGGCTTACTGACAACAAAAAGTGATCACACCACAACGTTTGAATACTTTGTTAAAGGGACAGAGCCTACAGAGGTCGTTGAACGCGGTGGTAGTATCTTTGAACTAGATGCTGAAGCACCGAGTGAAGAGCTCTTCTAAAGCAGAAAACCATTCTATAAATAAAGGGACGGCATGCCGTCCCTTTTTGTTTCTCGTGTCCTGTGGTTCTTAGTCCAGCAGACAACCACTCTCGTCAACATGCGCCTGAATCGCCTTAGCCAACCGCTCATAACGAGGTCGAAGTGGAGACCCTGGGCGATACGCGAGTGCAACACGGCGTGTTGGCTTAGGCTCAACGACAGGCAAATAGCATACGCCATCTCGAACGCCTCTCGTTGGCGTCGCTAGATGAGGAAGCAGTGTAATACCTGCGCCAGCGACAATCATATTCCGTAACGTCTCTAAACTTGTCGCTTTGAAACGCCCATCTTCATTCGCCCCTGCAGCAAAACAGAAACCCATCGCTTGATCGCGTAAACAGTGCCCATCACCAAGCATCAGTAACGTTTCACCGTTTAATTGCGACAACGAAAACTCGTTTTGCTGCGACCAATCATGCGCTTCAGGTAGCGCAAGTACCATCGGCTCATCATAGAGCGGTAACTCGATAAAATGCTCGGTTTCTTTCACTGATGCCAAGATAAGACAATCAAGCTTACCAGTCTCAAGTTGCTCAACAAGCTGGTGCGTTTGCCCTTCATGCAAGAACAGCTCTAGCTCTGGATAAGTCTCTCGCAGTAGCGGGACAATATGCGGCAACAGATAAGGACCTACCGTCGGGATCAAGCCAATGTGGATGGGGCCAGCCATACTTTCCCCTTGCCCACTTGCCATTTCCGTTAGAATTTTCACTTCCAAAAGCACTTTCTGCGCCTGCTCAACGAGTCTTAATCCCGCGTCGGTGAAGAGTACTTTGCGACTCGTTCGCTCAAGTAAAGCAACGCCTAGCTCATCTTCCAATTTACGAATCTGACCACTAAGGGTCGGCTGACTCACATGACAAGCTTCAGCTGCTCGTCGAAAATGCTGATGATCTGCCAACGCGACTAAGTATTCCAGATCTCTAATATTCATCTTCTACCTTACCACTTGATAGGTTATACCGATTAATATAATCATAACAAGTGATTAGAACTATCACATTAAAAATCGCATAATCCTCATATCAACACAGCGCACAAACCTTTAAGCTGTAGCCGTTACGAATAACGAATATAAGGAAATGATTATGTTTACTTCAAAAGAAGGCCAACCAGTTCCAGCTGTTACATTCCCTACTCGTCAAGGCGATCAATGGGTTAATGTGACAACTGACGAGCTGTTTGCGAATAAAACCGTCATCGTATTTAGCCTGCCGGGTGCTTTCACACCGACATGCTCATCGACTCACCTACCACGTTATAACGAACTAGCTCCAGTTTTTGCAGAAAAAGGGGTTGATCGCATTCTCTGTGTTTCTGTCAACGATACGTTTGTGATGAACGCTTGGAAAGATGACCAAGAAGCAGAAAACATTACCTTTATCCCGGATGGTAATGGCGAATTCACGAAAGGCATGGGCATGCTAACCAGCAAGAGTGATATCGGCTTTGGCGACCGTTCATGGCGTTACAGCATGCTGGTGAAAAATGGTGTGGTTGAAAAGATGTTCATCGAACCAAACGAGCCAGGTGACCCATTCAAAGTCTCTGATGCTGACACAATGCTGGGTTACCTTGCACCAGAGCACAAAGTTCAAGAATCAATCACTGTATTCACCAAGCCGGGCTGTTCATTCTGCGCTAAGGCAAAGCAAAGCCTTATCGATAGCGGCCTTCAATACGAAGAAGTTGTACTAGGAAAAGATGCAACAACAGTGAGCCTGCGTGCAATTACTGGGCGCGGTACTGTGCCACAGGTATTTATCGGCGGTAAACACATTGGCGGCAGCGAAGAGCTAGAGTCATTCTTAGCAAAGTAAGCTAATCGTTCAGACGAAAAGAAAGCCTCCTCGAATGCTGTAGAGAGTCACTGGAGAGGTTTTCTTTTTGTCTATTTGGCGTTTAGAGAGCAACCGTATGATAAGCTTTTGCCCTATGACGTTCCAAATGCTCGTTAAGGTGTACAATGGCATGTAAAGGATGCTCGGACTCAGTCTTCAAACAAAAGATAGGTCGCTGCCAACGCTGTATGATACAGCTTCTGGTACTGAGCTTGGTCTGTTGGGTTTGGTGGTACTGGCAATTTGCAGTGACGCCACTCAGCGTTGAGTCGATAGCACTGCTCTTCTTTTCTTGCGCATTCTCACTATTGTTGCTGTTACATCTGATTGTCGCCGCCTACCTAGCTCTAAAATCAATCCGAAGAAAAAGCGCATCATAATCGCCATACGCGCAGTAAAACAAAAAAGCGCACCTTAAGTTAAGGTACGCTCCATTTATATATTGGTACGCTTCAGTTTATTTAGAATGCTTCATTCATTACATGGAAAATGTAGTTTTGCTCAACCACTCCTTGGAACAGCCAAGCTTTAGGGCCACGCGCTAAAATCGCAACATCTTCACCAGAGTGCGTTTCACTTCCCAAAGGAATTAGTGCTTGTTGCAAGTAATCATCACCTAACACTGCTTTAGCATCTGGCTCAGGACGTTCACCACTGATTGCTCCCGGCCCATTTCCATACGCCAGCGTGGTGTAAGCTTTGTTATCCGCTGCCTTAGCCTGTTGCTTATTCGTCATTGCTAAACCCAAGATATCATTACCACGATCTGCATACCCGTTCATGATCAACGTATGCGCGTGGTCAGCGGTAACAATCACCAAGGTATCTTCTAAATTGGTTTTATCAAGAGCAACTTTTATCGCGTCATCAAATGCGACAGTATCTTCCAACGCACGCTTTGCGTTTCCGGCATGGTGGCCATGGTCAATGCGTCCAGCTTCAACCATTAAGATGTACCCTTCTTGGTTTTTCTCAAGCATATTAATGGCGCTATCCGTCATTTCAGCTAATGAAGGCTGGCTATCGTTGCGGTCGAGTTCATAATCCATATGACTTGCCCCAAACAAACCAAACACACGTTCTGTCGATTTAACATCGACGCCCATCAAGCCGTCGCGATCTGTTACAAACTCACCTTGTGGATAACGCTGCTGCCACACTGAGGTGAGGTCTTGGCCATCTTTACGCTTACCTTTTTGTTCTGCAGGCATAAACTCACGGAGTCCACCGCCCAACGCCACTTGGAAGCCTTCCCCCCAATCAAAATCAACAAACTGCTGAGCAATATCTTTACAGCCTTGATCCTTGGCGATATTGGTCATCATGCTATCATTTTCCCAGTCCCTATCAGCGCTGTTGGCAAAAGTCACAGCAGGCGTAGCATGGGTTAAACGTGCTGTTGTTACCACACCCAACGACTTACCTTTTTCTGCTGCCACCTGAAAAATAGTCTTCGCTTCATTACCGTGCACAGTATTACAAAAACCACGCTGAACGTTGTCATTAACGCTGATGACACCCGACTTTGTTTTAACACCAGCAACCATTGCTGTTGCTGTTCCCGCAGAATCTGGCGTTTGCATATTGGTATTATAGGTTTTAGACATCGCGACATGAGGAAGTGATTCCATCACCAATGCATTCTCTTCGCCTGGCTGTCCAGCTTGCTGACCCGCATAAATACGCGCTGCTGTTATCGTGCCCACGCTCATGCCATCACCAACAAAGAGAATAATATTCTTCGCCTTGCTATCGATTGGCTTCAACTTTTTAGCCATATCGAGCGTAACTTGCCCAGCTTGATACCAACTATCTTGCGTCTGCAGTTGAGCTTTTGCATGGTCAGCAGCGCTAACACTGTGCGTAGTCGTTGCTAGAAATACTGCTGAGGAAATGCATAGAATCTTATTCACGATTTGTCCCTTTAAAATCCGATATACAAACAAAAGATGGCGGCTATACCCTATAGCCGATACCCATCCTGCGGATAAGAGATGACAAATCGCTTACAAAGCGTACAAAGTAACAATAAAAAAGCCAGCGAGTTAGGCTGGCTTTGATATGTATCAATATTCAACTAGTAGTGCATTCTTATAGCGTATGAACATCACATGCTATTAGACCACTTGCATTTTTGCGATTAACTGGTCATCTAAATTCACTTCTAACGCAACCTCATCACAGGCATGCTGACGCGGACAACGTTCACAATCTTTCATGACTTTTTCAGGCAGTAACGTTTTCGACGTCGGGACAAAGTTCTGCTTCATAAAGAACTCAGGGACACGTGTTAGCACAAAGACCTTCTTGATCGCCATCTGACGCGCTTTTTCAATCAAGTGCTCAACCACTGCACTCCCCTGGCCTTGACCTTGCCAACCCGCCTCAATACCAAGAGAGCGAACCTCTGCAAGTCCAGAGTCGTAGACATAAAGTGATGCACACCCAGTTACTATCCCTTGGTGTTCAGTGACCGCGAATGAGCCAATATCTCGAACCAGTTCATTTCGTTTACGTGGTAAATTCTCACCAAGCCCAGACCAATAAGCCACCATACCTTCAATTGCATCAAGGTCTGTTAAGCGCGCACCACGTACTTTCACAGCAGGTGAATAACGTTTCTCCAGGCGTTTTTCTGCGCTTTCAATGGCGTAATCCACTTGATTTGGCGCTACACCACCCAATGCACAACGCTTCTCTAAACACGATTCAATCGTTAGGATTGGGTAAACATCATCTTCAATCACCGGCGAGAAGCTCTGCATCTCTTCGAGGCTAAGCTCTTCAAGTGCACAACCTTTTTCAATCGCAACGACAACCGCAACACCAACGATATGGTGAGCTTCACGGAACGGGATACCTTTAGCCACTAAGTAATCAGCAAGTTCAGTGGCATTCGAGTAGCCCTGCATCGCCGCTTCAAGTGTTCTATCGGCATTCACTTTAATACCCTCAAAACAAAGTGCTGCCATTTCCATGCAGTCTGCCCATGAGTCTAATGCATCAAAAAGGCCTTCTTTGTCTTCCTGCATATCTTTGTTGTACGCGAGTGGCAACGCTTTAACCGTCATCATCATCGCTGACATTGCACCGTAGACACGGCCAACCTTACCTCTAATGAGTTCCAGCGCGTCAGGATTTTTTTTCTGCGGCATTAGCGATGAACCAGACGTCACAGTATCTGCTAGCTCAATGAAATTAGACTCACCAGAGTTGTAGAAAATCAGGTCTTCAGCCATACGTGAGAGGTGCAACATCGAGATAGACGCAACCGACATGAGCTCCATCACATGGTCTCTGTCAGAGACCGAGTCTAAGCTGTTGCGCGTCGCGCGCTGGAACCCAAGAGTATGCGCGAGTGTCTCACGATCAATCGGGTATGCTGTTCCTGCTAACGCTCCGCTTCCTAATGGACAAGTATCAAAACGCTGCATCGCATCATACAAACGTGAGTAATCACGCTCGAACATTTCAACATAAGCGAGGCACCAATGCGCAAATGTGACAGGTTGAGCACGTTGCAAGTGAGTGTAGCCAGGTAAAACCGTTGATTGGTGAGCACGAGCAACATCCACTAAAGTGTTCTGTAGCTTATCGAGCATCAACAATAACTGTTGCCCCTGCTGACGGCACCATAATTTCAAGTCGGTAGCAACTTGATCATTACGCGAACGCCCCGTGTGAAGCTTTTTACCCAGATCGCCAACTTTCGCGATAAGCTGCTGCTCAACCCAGCTGTGAATATCTTCAGCATCTGAACGTAAAATCTGCTCTGGGTCTTCCATTACCGCCAGTTTTAGTTCGTTGAGTGCCAGCTCTAATGCTTGTTGCTCATCTTCATTTAGCACGTCGACACTGCGTAGGGCTTTAGACCAGGCAATAGAACCAACAATATCTTGCTCTGCCAATCGGTAGTCGAAACGCAGCGAATCATTAAACTGCTTAAACCGCGTATCCGCCGCCTGACTAAAACGTCCACCCCATAATGCCATTGTCTCTCTCCTACATGCTCAACTTGCGATTGCTCTTACGACTTTGCTTAACGATGTGTCAGC
The DNA here is from genome assembly GCA_043421945.1 of bacterium sp. HQB-150. Classification (GTDB taxonomy): domain Bacteria; phylum Pseudomonadota; class Gammaproteobacteria; order Enterobacterales; family Vibrionaceae; genus Thaumasiovibrio. The sequence goes on from JBHOGO010000005.1 coordinate 44,209, forward strand.
AAAATGAGCTGGTTCTACGCCAGCTCTTATAATAGTGGTCTTTATTTCTGCTTATTGAAAGCACGAATACGGCTAGATAGAGAGTACAAACGAATGAAGCCTTCAGCATGACTTTGGTCATAAACTTCATCTTCACCAAATGTCGCAAACTCTTCAGAGTAAAGACTATTTTCAGAACGCTTCTGAACAGCGGTCACCTGCCCCTTGTAAAGCTTCAACACCACTTCGCCGTTAACGTCTTCTGCAATCGCATCAGCAGCAGCTACCACAGATTTACAAAGCGGTGTGAACCAACGACCATCATAAACAAGATGAGAGAACTTTAGTCCTAGAGTTTGACGGAAATCGAAACACTCTTTATCAAGCACTAACTGCTCAACAGCACGAAGGGCTTCCATCATGATGGTGCCTCCTGGCGTTTCATAACAACCACGAGACTTCATGCCCACCATACGGTTTTCAACAATGTCGATACGACCAACACCATGCTCAATACCTTTCTCATTCAGGTAAGTTAATACCTTATAAGGCGACATGGCTTCACCGTCGACTTCAACGATTTCACCCTTCACAACCTTCACTGTCACAAGCTCTGCTTGATCTGGCGCTTGCTCAGGATCTTTTGTCCAAGCCCAACAATGCTCATTAGGTTGGTTCCACGTCTCTTCAAGTACGCCACCCTCTGTAGAGATATGCCATGCATTCGCATCACGAGAGTAGATTTTTTCTAACGACGCACTACAAGGGATTTGACGCTCAGCCAAATAGTTAAGGAGATCTTCACGGCTACGCATTTCCCACTCACGCCACGGTGCAATCACTTTCAGCTGTGGAGCGAGTGCGGCAAAGCAGCTTTCAAAACGAACTTGGTCGTTACCTTTACCAGTACAACCGTGACAAAGTGCATCGGCACCGACTTCTAGCGCACATTCAACTTGCGCCTTCGCGATAATCGGACGTGCCATTGATGTACCAAGCAGGTATTTACCCTCATAGATAGCGCCCGTTTTTAGCGTCGGGTAAATGTACTCAGAGACCATCTCTTCTTTGAGGTCAGCGATATAACAAGAAGATGCACCAGACGCGATAGCCTTCTCTTCAATGCCTTCAAGTTCTGCTTCGCCCTGACCAACATCAGCAACGAAAGCGACAACTTCACAGTCATAGTTCTCTTTTAGCCAAGGGATGATTGCTGATGTATCTAGACCGCCAGAGTAGGCCAATACGACTTTTGATATCTTGCTCATTGTTTCTTCTCCATAGATTGCCGTGCGGCGGTCGATCCGTGACGGCGTTAAATTTGTTGTTTGTTACTTAAGCCAGCTTGTGATGTTTTAAGCTAACCGTTTCAATTATTAATAGCTGTTCTGTCTATAGCGCGAAGCGAGTGCCAATACTCTCACCGTCAAATAACGCGGCGAGTTTTTCTGGGTAGCGCCATGTCGCCACTTCAATCGAGCGACCTAATTCATTCGCTGCATCAAAAGCTGCACGCACCTTTACGACCATGCCATCACTGATCACGCCGGTCTCAATCAAGTGCTCAGCATCTACCTGCGTCAATGCCGGTAGCAGCTGCCCCTTACCATCCAATACACCACTCACATCAGAAAGAAGGACAAGGTCAGCATCAAGTGCAGAAGCCACAGCAACAGCTGCCTGGTCAGCATTCACATTCATCAATTCGCCTTGAGCATTAAGTCCTATAGAGCTAATGATCGGCACAACCCCTTGGGCTGTAATCACGTTGACGAGCTCGGCGTCACCCGCTTGCGCTTTCCCAACCGCACCTAACGCTTCATCCAATTGAGTGACAGCGCATAAACCACCATCAGCTAAGCTGAGCCCTACAGCTTTTACACCAGACCTAATCGCTTGCCCTTGAAGAAGCTTGTTGGCTGTACCCGCTAGCGCACCAGCAATATAAGGAATCTGCTCAAGAGGTGTCACTCGAAGCCCTTCCTTTTTGACTGTCGGTAGCTGCAGCTTTTCCATTAACTCATCCACTAAGTAACCGCCGCCATGAACGATCACCAGTGGCCGTGAAGATTTAGCTTGATACGCACCCACAGCATCAAAAAGTTGTTGTAGCGTCTCAGAGCAAGACAGCACTGCTCCGCCGAGTTTTATAACCAATGGCTGAGAGGCTGAAGTCGAGGTAGATTGTTGGCTCATATCATCACTCCTAAATTAGTGCCGTTGTTTCGTCAAAACCAAAACGAATATTTAGGCACTGCATTGCTTGGCTTGAAGCGCCTTTCAGCAAGTTATCAATCGCTGATGTCAGTACGATGTGCTGACCCGATACCGCCCAACCAACATCGCAAAATGGCGTTTTCTCGACATTTTTAATCGAAGCTGTGGCACCTTTGAGTAATCTCACCAATGGCTTGCTGGCATAAGCCGCTTGCATGGCGGTCTCCACATCACTTTCTGTCACGCCTTCGGCCAGTTTCGCCGTCACTGTGGCTAAAATACCGCGTTTAAAATTACCAAGGTGTGGCGTAAAAATGACAGGTTGAGATAAGTGGTGGCTGATTTCTGGTTGATGGCGATGGGTAAAAACGCCATAGGCATGCAAACTGACTTCGCAGAAACTGTTTGTCATAGACGCTTTTCTGCCTGCGCCCGATACCCCGCTCACCGCATTGATCACAGGCCATTGACTAACATCTAATAACTGCTTATCTAAAAGCGGCTTTAATGCCAGCTGCGAAGCTGTTGGGTAACAGCCTGGTACTGCAACTAGGTCGGCTTTCGCAATTTTTTCAGTCTGCCATTCCGCTAAGCCATAAACAGCTGAATCAAGCAGCGCTTTATATTGATGCTCAAAGCCATAATATTCAGTAAAGAAGTCCGCTTTCGGAACACGGAACGCTCCAGACAAGTCGAAAACCTTACAGCCAGCCTCAACATAGTGAGTAGCCATATCGTGGCTAACCTCGTGTGCTGTTGCTAAAAAAACCACATCAATACCCTGAGCACTACTCGGCACGTCTTGCAGAGGCTGAACAGCGATATCGACAACGCCATTTAACTGCCCGTGTAGCTCTGCCATCGGCTTACCTGCATCTACACTATTCGCAGATACATAAACAGCACTCAGGCTGAGATAAGGGTGACGAGTCACCATTGCAGCAAGCTCTGCGCCTGTGTAGCCGCTTGCCCCCACAATGATGGTCTTTAATGTCGTATTTTCCTGCAACACACTTTGCATAACTATTTCCAGCCTAAATGGGTATCTTTTGATTAATAAATGGATATCTGTTGGGTTATTACTGCTGAGAACCAGCATAGTGCGAGAGCACCAGACAATAGATTATCGACGTCGTCGTTCAGTGAGGCGACCTCTATAAATACTTGTCTGATTCATTGAAAACACCTTTTCTAAAGACACCTAAGTGTAATATTTATTCACTATTCCTGAATTGTTATTTTTACTTGGTAACGAGTACTATGTCAAGATGTGATTGGCATTAAATTATTAACAAATAACTGCATAAAAACCCATAAATTTGAAATTTGAATCTAACACGTGAATTTCCCACTTTTTTAGGGGATTCAGTTTCATATTCACCGCATATTCGACGATAAATCCGTCGATTTGCAGAACAATAGAATGATAGAGGTCAATGTTGTGTCGTTTTTTTACGAACAACTCCAACTCCATTTGACCTTATAGTGCGATCGTGGCTAGATTATGGGCAGGAATTTACGATTAAGTTTGTAATAAAATTACGAGATGGATGCGTTATGAATGAGAAATACAGTGCGTTAAAAAGCAACGTCAGCATGCTTGGTCATTTGCTGGGTAATACGATTAAAGAAGCTCACGGCGAAGACCTCCTTGAAAAGGTAGAGGTCATTCGAAAGCTGTCGAAGTCTGCTCGTGCCGGCAAAGAAGAAGACCGCCAACAATTAATCAATGAATTGCAAAATTTACCTGACGACCAACTACTTCCAGTTGCTCGCGCTTTTAGCCAATTTCTTAACCTCACCAACATCGCTGAGCAATTCCACACGATTTCTCGTCACTGTGATGAGCACGTGTGTAGTCCTGACTCAATCGATGCCTTATTCGGTAAATTAAATAGCCAAGATGTCAGCAAATTTGACAGTATTCAGGCTGTTCGTGATTTAAAGATTGAGCTTGTTCTAACGGCCCACCCAACTGAAATCGCGCGCCGTACCATGATTCACAAGCTCGTACAGATTAATAAGTGCTTGTCTAAACTTGAGCTTTCTGAACTTTCACCAAGTGAGCGCGCGAAAACAGAAACCCGCTTAGAGCAACTTATCGCTCAGATGTGGCACTCCGATGTTATCCGACAACAGCGCCCGACGCCGCTCGATGAAGCCAAATGGGGCTTTGCCGTTATCGAGAATTCAGCATGGCATGCCGTACCTGAGTTTCTTCGCCAGTTTGACGAGCAACTACACCGCCACCTTGGCGAAGGTCTACCCATCGACGCTGCACCCGTCTTATTCTCATCATGGATGGGCGGCGATAGAGACGGCAACCCATTCGTTACCTCAGAGATCACTCGTGAAGTATTGCTCCTTTCTCGCTGGAAGGCGGCAGATCTGTTCTTGAATGATATCCAAGAGCTGGTTAGCGAACTCTCGATGGTCAAATGCAATGCCAAGGTTCGTGAACTTGCAGGCGATGAGCACGAAGCATACCGTGCCATTTTAAAAGGGTTACGTACTAAATTGATTAATACGCGTGATGTCATGGATGCGCGTATGAAAGGAGAGACGCCACCGAATGGTGACATCTTAGAAGACGAAGCAGAGCTGTGGGATCCACTGCACGCTTGTTATGAGTCTCTTCACGAATGTGGCATGGGTATTATCGCCGACGGCCACCTTCTAGATGTGTTGCGCCGTATCAAGTGTTTTGGTGTCCACCTTGTCCGCTTAGATATTCGTCAAGAAAGTACTCGTCATTCAGATGTCATTTCTGAACTGACTCGCTACCTTGGCCTTGGTGATTACAACCAATGGAGTGAACAAGATAAAGTCGCTTTCCTCGTTAAAGAACTTGCCTCGAAGCGACCACTCCTTCCACATAACTGGAAGCCGAGCGCTGAAGTTCAAGAAGTCATTGATACTTGTCGTGTTGTTGCACAACAACCGCGTCAAGCATTAGGTGCTTATGTCATCTCTATGGCACGAACAGCCTCTGATATTCTTGCTGTGCACCTTATTCTTCAAGAAGCGGGCTGTCCTTTCCTACTTGATGTCTGCCCATTATTCGAAACCCTTGATGATCTGAATAACTCAGAAGCAGTCATGACCCAATTGATGAATATCGATTGGTATCGTGGCTACATTCAAAACCATCAAATGGTGATGATCGGTTATTCTGATTCCGCTAAAGATGCAGGCGTTATGGCAGCAGGCTGGGCTCAATACACTGCCATGGAGTCACTCGTTAAAGTCTGTGAAAACGCCGGTGTTGAGCTGACACTGTTCCACGGTCGTGGCGGTACAGTCGGACGTGGCGGCGCACCAGCGCATGCCGCACTGCTTTCTCAGCCACCAAAAAGCCTCAAAGGTGGCCTGCGCGTTACCGAACAAGGTGAGATGATACGCTTTAAGCTTGGTTTACCTGATGTTGCCGTTAACAGCTTCAGCCTATATGCCAGCGCGATTCTAGAAGCAAACTTACTGCCACCACCTGCACCACAACAAGCATGGCGTGACCAAATGGACACGTTATCGGAAGTCTCTTGCGAAGCGTACCGCAGCGTCGTTCGTGGTCACGACCAATTCGTACCATACTTCCGCTCAACGACCCCAGAATTAGAGCTTGGCAAGCTGCCTCTAGGTTCTCGTCCATCGAAGCGTAACCCGAACGGAGGAGTTGAAAGCTTACGTGCAATCCCTTGGATCTTCGCATGGAGCCAAAACCGTCTCGTGTTACCTGCATGGTTAGGGGCTGGACAAGCCATCCAAGCTTCTGTTGCCAAAGGTGCACAATCTGAACTTGAAGAGATGTGTCGTGAATGGCCTTTCTTCTCGACTCGCTTAGGTATGTTGGAAATGGTTTACACCAAAACCAATACAGAAATCAGTGAGTATTACGATCAACGCCTCGTAGACCCAACGCTTTGGCCTCTTGGTAAGAGCCTTCGTAGCCAGCTAGAAAGTGATATCAAAGCGGTGCTTGCGGTAGAGAATAGCGACAACCTAATGGAAGAGAACCCGTGGGGTAAAGAAGCCATTCGTTTACGTAATATCTATGTAGAGCCACTCAACATGCTTCAAGCAGAATTACTTTACCGTACTCGTCAGCAAGAGTCTCTGGCACCTGAAATGGAAGAAGCCTTAATGGTGACTATTGCAGGTATTGCAGCGGGCATGCGTAACACCGGCTAACCAACCACCGAAACGCCACAATAATAAAGAAGGCTGCAGCGATGCAGCCTTTTTGATTATGTATCACTTATATGACACCTATCTCACTTAAAAATGCGCTTTACTAATAAAGCAAACAAGCTGGGCAATGCCTTAAAAGCGACCACACCGCCTAACTTTGCATGCAAATGGGTTGATTTTGATACAAATCACACAAAGCGTGAACGACACCCAAGACTTTCAAGTATGGATAATTAGTCATGATAAGTGCTAATTATTGCGATTTGCGTCGTCGATGTATCGTTATTGATGATTTTGATGCTATGCTACGGCACTTCATTCAGGCAGTGCAACTAGGATACTGATAAACGCCGATAGAGCGATGGGTAATGTCCACCCTGAATGAGTGTTTGTAGTTCTTGAAACGGATAGAATAAGATGTCATTACCACACGTTATCTTAACCGTGCTAAGCAATCGCGACGCAACGGGGTACGATATAACAAAAGAGTTTTCTCACAGCATCGGTTACTTTTGGAAGGCCAGTCATCAGCAGGTCTACCGTGAGTTGAATAAAATGGCGACCAACGATTTGGTTACCTGCGTATTACAACCACAAGAAGGCAAACCTGATCGTAAGGTATACTCAATTACAGAGTTGGGCCGCGAATCACTATTTGAGTGGTTCCAAGAGCCTGTGCGCAATCCCACTGTTCGTGACGAGCTATCAGCAAAATTGCTGGTTTGTAGCGTTCATAATTCAGCACCAATGCAAGAGCATATTCAGGGACTTATTGAAGAAACTCAAACGCTAATTAGTCACTACCGTGAACTAGAGCGTCAACATTTCTCAAATCCTGAAACGCTAGAGCGCCAAGAGCGCTTAGATCGACTGACACTCCGCCGTTGTATTATCAATAGCGAAGCGTGGGTTGTATGGGCTGAAGAAGTCGTTATTGAGCTTAACGCAATGGACAGTGATCAAAGCAACATCTCGCTTTGATAACAGTACGCAGCGCACTGATTTGCTAGGCTAAGACGCTGCTGCTCACAAACAAAAAGGGTATCACTCAGTGATACCCTTTTCTTTTATCTCGATACACCGACAGACTAACCATCGGCTATTCAGTCAATATTCATCAGCTATATTACACGCCCTCACGAACCCCTAAAGTATGGCAGAGTGCATAAGTCATCTCTGAGCGATTCAGTGTGTAAAAGTGAAAATCCTTAACCCCTTCACGGCTCAACACTCGAACCATATCAATCGCATTACTGGCACCAACCAACTGGCGCGTCACTAGGTCATTTTCCAGACCTTCATATTGTTTTGCCATCCAAGTTGGGATTTTGACATTATTTAAATCCGCGAATCGCTTGGCCTGCGCCATGTTAGACACTGGCAAAATGCCAGGAACGATTTCAGCATCAATACCTGCTGCCACACAGCGGTCACGAAAGCGTAGATAGCTTTCAATATCAAAGAAGAACTGTGTAATTGCTCGGCTTGCACCTGCATCAATTTTACGCTTCAAGTTGATAAGATCAGCTTGGGCACTTTTCGCCTCTGGGTGAACTTCAGGATAAGCAGCGACAGAGATATCAAAGTCAGCTTCTTCTTTTAGCAGCGACACCAAGTCAGCCGCATACATATCTGGCTTTACCCCTGCTTCAGGTAAATCACCACGCAGCGCGACAATATGACGAATACCATTCGCCCAATAATCACGAGCGATGCCACGTAGCTCATCACGGCTAGCATCAATACAGGTTAAATGTGGCGCTGCCTCTAAACCGGTTTGATCTTTAATCTCTTTGATAATGGAGTGAGTGCGATCACGCTCGCCAGAGTTTGCGCCGTAAGTCACCGACACAAATTTAGGCTTCAGACTTTTTAAGCGATGGATCGAGTTCCACAACGTCTCTTCCATCTTCTCACTGCTCGGTGGGAAAAACTCAAATGAGACGTTAATACGTCCATCAAGATCAGCAATGTTTTGATTAAGTGCGTCAAGTTGGCTTGCGTGTGTGTAACCCATGATGAAATCCTTTACTGTGGCGCTGCAAACCCTGCTTGGCGTGCGCGGTGTCAAATCCAAATATACGTTTAGACGTCTATATGTCCACAGAATGTCTTGAAATAGATACGATGTCAACGCTATAACTATGAATTTTTCTCATGATGATGTTGAATGGAATTAAAGTAAATCGAACGGTAATATTATGATTAACTACAAATTTAGGCAGTAGTAGTTATTGATATAGGACAGCCTTGGATAGACAGAAGCAGATCTCGTTTTATCGATAACCTCCAGCTCAAAAACCTTAGTAACATAAGGTGAATTTTCCAAATCAACCGATTTAACAGCCAGTACTAATGCTACCGCTACTAGCAAAAGCGAGAAGCTAAATGACGCAGCGAATAACGAAGAAATCGGCAAAAAAAATGAGGCATTAAACATGCCTCATTTATTTGCAACTTGCCGATGTTCGCAGGCTAAAGGAGTGCCGCCAAGCGATTCAAATCAGACTGAAGCGCCCCTGCGGTTACATCACGCCCTGCCCCAGGACCACGAATCACCAACGGATTATCTTTATACCAATCACTCTCAATAGCAAAGATGTTATCGCACGGTAATAAGTTAGCCAATGCATCATGCTCACTCAGGGCTTCGACGCCAACACGCGCTTTACCGTCTTTACTTAGGCGTGCGACATAACGCAATACATTACCATCGCGCTTAGCACGCTCTAAACGTTCAGCGAGCTCGCAGTTCAACGCCTCACCAGACTCAAAGAAGTTATCAATGTGTACGTCTTGTAGTGCTTGGGGTACCAAGGACTCAACTTTGACATGCTCTGGCTCAAGATCCAAACCAGCTTCTCGCGCCAAAATGACCAATTTTCGCATCACATCACTGCCATCTAAATCCGCACGAGGATCGGGCTCCGTAAGACCTTGTTGCCATGCTAACTCCACCAGCTCAGTGAAGGGCACGCTACCATCAAACTGTTCAAACAACCAAGACAGCGTCCCAGAGAAGATACCTGACAAGGTAATGATACGGTCACCACTATCAATCAGATCTCGTACGGTATGGTTGATGGGTAGCCCTGCGCCTACCGTGGCATTGTATAGCCAGTGGCGCCCTGTTTTCGTAAAGGCATCTTGCACAGCGTGATAGGTTGCTTGTGGTGCTGAACCTGCCACTTTATTGGCCGAAATCAAATGCATTCCCTGCTCAGCGATCTCTGTATAACGACTCGCTAGCACACTACTTGCTGTTACATCGAGGACGATGATTTCGTCATAATTCAATTCTGATAGGTCAGTAAACAGTGTTCGTGGTTGATAGTGCTGTGCTTCTTCACCAAATCGTGTCGTTGCTTCTGCAGGATTGATCCCCTCGCCATCAATCCATGCCAACTTGCTATCGATAACAGCAACAAGAGTGAAGCGCTTTCCATGTCGACGTGACAAAATATCTTGCTGGCGGCTAAATAGCTCCAGCCAACGAGAGCCGATATTACCGTTACCACATAAAACCACGCCTACTCGTTTCTGTGCTTGGAACAGGGTTGCATGCAGATCACTCAACAATTCATCTGGCAACTCCCCGCGTACCACCGCAGACAGGCTCAGTGCCAGATCAGACTCAGTAATAAACTCAACAGGTAACGATTTAAGCTGCTGCATAAATCCATGGCAATGTACTGGGTTGTTAATCACCCCTGCACCGACTGCTGCCACCAAGCTAAAGCCCTCACGCAAACGTATCTCTGCGCTGAGTGAAGCCTGCCCTAGTGCCGTCATCACACTACTAACAACCTCATCAGTGTAAGCAAGTTGAATGAGGTATTTATCTTCACTCGCGAAACTTGCTAAAGGTTGAAGCTGATGACGCTGAAGGTAACTTTCGACTTCATGCCAAGCCAATGCAAAGTCGTGAGAGCGACCAATCGTTAGCTCAAGAAGAGAGACATCGGGCAGTGATGTAACAATCTTAGCGCCTCGCCCTGATGCCAGTACACGCTCTACACGTGTAGAGCCAGACTCAGGTTGGAGACTACAGCGTAGATTCAAATCAAGTGCGCTTTGTGACACGGGCTGCAAGGTACGGGTGTGCAAGACGGGAGCGGCGAGGCGAGCAAGCTCACTCGCTTCATCAAGACGCAATAGAGGCAGTAAGCACGCATCGCTGACCTTACGCGGGTCAGCGCTGTAAACACCTGCCACATCACTCCAAATAGTCACTCGATCAACTTCTGCTAGCGCCCCAAGCATTGTCGCTGAGTAGTCAGAGCCATTTCGACCTAATAGCACCGTCTCTCCGGCCTCATTTTGGGCCATAAAGCCGGTGATGACCACCCGATGATGGGCATGTTGTACCAATTCTTGCTGCACCAGTGGCCATGATTTACCGCTATCAACCTCTGGTTGCGCCGCTCGCTCTGCACGTAGTAAACGTCGAGAATCAATCGCTACCGCCGGTAACGATTGTTGATTTAGCAGTGCGGCAAGCAGTCGTGCTGACCACACTTCACCAAATCCTTGAATTTGTCCACGGCGAGCATCATCAAGCTCTGCTTCTTCACCCCACTTCGCAATAGTGCGGCAGTCATTATGCAGTGCCGTCACCAAATCATCAGGTTCTGAAATCAGCCCCTCAATAAGCCCTTGTTGAAACTGACGCAGTTCCATCAAGGTTTCATGAGTCAATCTGCCATCTTTCCCGCAATGACTAACAAACTCTATGAGCTGGTTAGTTGTTGAACCCGCTGCAGACACAACGACTAAGTCATCTTCTTGAGAGTACTTACCCAAAATATCAACGACGCGTTTAAAACATGAGATATCAGCAAGGCTACTACCCCCAAATTTATGCAGTTGACGATGACTCATGATGCTTTCTCCCCAACCGCCGCAAACGCATTCAGTAGATCAGCAACAAGGTCGCGGCTATCTTCCAAGCCAACAGAAAGGCGAAGTAAACCAGGAGCAATACCTGCAGCTAGCTGGGCTTCATCGGACATCGCACGGTGCGTCATACTGCCTGGGTGACAAATCAGTGACTCAACCCCTCCTAACGACTCCGCCAGAGAGAAATGCTTCAACGCTTTAAGGAACACTTTGAGCTCATCGATACTGCCGTCGAATTCGAAACTAATCATCGCACCAAAGCCAGATTGCTGCTTTTTCGCAATCTCATGACCTGGGTGATCCACAAGGCTTGGGTGATAAAGCGCTTTAATTCTTGGCTGACCTTGCAATGCTTCTAGCACAGCAGCGCTATTTTCTTCATGCATGCGCATGCGAGGGACTAAAGTTCGCAGTCCACGAAGCGTCAAATATGCATCAAACGCCGACCCCGTCGCACCAATACAGTTTCCCCACCACAACAACTCCTCGGTGTGCGCTTGAGTCTTCGCCACCAACACACCGGCAATCACATCTGAGTGGCCATTAAGATATTTAGTCGTCGAGTGCACAACAAAGTCAGCGCCAAGAGCCAAAGGCAGCTGCCATACAGGACTTAAGAAGGTATTATCAACCGCAACCAATGCACCGATTTTTGCTGCTTTCTCGCAGACTTCCGCAATGTCCAAGACACGTAACAATGGATTAGAAGGGGTTTCAATCCAAATGAGTTTCGGCTTATTGGCTAGCGCCGCATCAAGAGCATCACTGCCATATTGATCAACAAAATCAACGTTAAAATCACCTTTGTTAGCGCGTGTATTAAACAAGCGATAAGTGCCGCCGTAGCAATCATGCGGTGCAACAATAAGATCGTCTGGACCCAGCAAAGCACTAATGAGGAGATTAATAGCAGACGTACCGCAGCTGGTTACGACGGCGCCGTGTCCACCTTCGAGCTCGGCAATGGCCTCAGCAACAAGTGAGCGAGTTGGGTTTCCACCACGCGAGTAGTCATACTCTGGTACATCCCCAAAATTGGGAAAACTATAATTGGTGGTAAGATAAATAGGAGGAACAACCGCATGATGCTGGGAGTCCGTTTCAATACCAGTACGTACTGCAATAGTGGCAAGTTGTTTGTCGCTCATAACCCATTCCTTGTTTTGGAGCATCGCCCCGTCCTCTTTTTCGCACGCGTAAGCACGCGCGTAGAGTAGATTGAAGTCTGGCTGGCGAAAAGGCTTTCCGTCGTCAGTGCATCTTCATTGACGGTGATGATAAGAATGCCAATCCGCTGGCTATAGCCGTGTTTGGCCATGTCATAACTTATACCTTACCGCCTCAAAAATAGGACGTCAACACTTCTAGACGTCTATATGTCTTTGCTTATGGCAGTAAAAGCCGCTAAAATTCGCTATAAGAATCACTCAACAATTTTAATATGACTGGCAAAGTAGGTGCACAATGACAAAGTGGAATGGTGAATACATCAGCCCATATGCGGAGCATGGTAAGAAAAATGAGCAAGTTAAAAAGATTACCGTTTCTATTCCATTAAAAGTACTAAAGATTCTGACTGATGAGCGTACACGCCGTCAGGTGAATAACTTGCGTCATGCAACAAATAGTGAGCTACTGTGTGAGGCTTTTCTACACGCTTATACAGGTCAGCCCTTACCTACTGATGAAGATATTCGAAAAGACCGTCCAGACGAGATCCCAGCTGAAGCAAAAAAGCTAATGGAAGCACTTGGTATTGAAATTGAAGATTTCGCAGAGTAACAGCTCTATATTTTCAATTTAAATGCTTAAAGCCCTCCCAAACGAAAGTGCGCTTATCACACGACCAAGAGTGCCAGCGATAACCTGCTGGCATCGTTATCTCACCGATATATCTCAACCGATACCTCAGCGATGATAACTCGCGATCCATTGACGAATGAGCACTTTCCCCTCGCTGCAATAACTAACACTCCTCGAATTATCCAATCACCAAGCCTAAAAAAAGCCTAACCACATCATGGCTAGGCTTCATAACAAGCGGTTAATTCATACCACAGTGCTTAGTCGCACTCATCTTGTCGTTAGCTTTCCATGTAACCGATTGGCAGCTCAATACGAGCGACACCAGACTCAACAGCAGCAACAGCAACGGCACGAGCAACACGTGGTAATAAACGTGAATCCATTGGTTTTGGAAGAATGTAGTCTGTACCAAACGTCAATTGATCAACACCTGCAGCAGACAGAACTTCAGCAGGAACAGGCTCTTTCGCCAGCTCACGAATCGCGTCGACCGCTGCCAACTTCATGTCGTCATTAATGACGCTTGCACGTACATCAAGTGCACCACGGAAAATGAACGGGAAACAAAGCACATTGTTTACCTGATTCGGGTAGTCAGAACGTCCTGTTCCCATGATGAGGTCATCACGAACTTGATGTGCAAGCTCAGGTTTGATCTCAGGATCTGGGTTTGAACAAGCAAAGACAACTGGCTTATCAGCCATTAGCTTAAGCGCTTCAGGTGGCAGAAGATCTGGACCAGAAACACCCACAAAGATATCCGCGCCTTCGATCACATCTTCTAATGTGCGTTTATCGGTATTGTTCGCGAATAACTGCTTATATTCATTCAAATCGTCACGACGAGTATGAATCACACCTTTACGATCCAGCATATAAATACGCTCACGTTGTGCGCCACACTTAATCAACAGCTCCATACATGCAACGGCTGCAGCACCTGCGCCTAGGCAGACAATACGTGCTTCTTTGATGTTTTTACCTTGAAGCTCTAACGCGTTAAGCATACCCGCTGCAGTGACGATAGCGGTACCATGCTGATCATCATGGAACACTGGCACTTGGCAGCGCTCAATCAAGCGACGCTCAATCTCAAAGCAATCTGGTGCTTTAATATCTTCCAAGTTAATACCGCCAAAGGTGTCAGCAATGTTGGCAACAGTATCGACAAACTCATCAATCGTACGGTGCTTCACTTCGATATCGATAGAATCCAGTCCAGCAAAACGTTTAAACAGTAGTGCTTTACCTTCCATTACCGGCTTAGAAGCAAGCGGGCCAAGGTTACCAAGACCCAAAATAGCAGTGCCATTTGAGATAACTGCGACCATATTTCCCTTGGCCGTATATTTATAAACATTGTCGCTATCCTGCGCAATTTCACGTACAGGCTCTGCGACACCAGGGCTATACGCCAACGCGAGATCTTTAGCGCTATCAGCTGGCTTTGTCAGCTCAACAGCAATTTTTCCTGGAGTCGGGTATGCGTGGTAATGCAGCGCCTGTTGGCGGAAATCTTCAGACATGATTGTTATTTTCCTGAATGTGGTTCGGGGGGTCAGAACAGACTGAAATCATAAGTCATCACAGCAGAAAAACCTAGAACTCGTGCTACAGGCACGACCTCTTCGTCACTTTTTACATGTTTCAATCTGCGATGTATGTATCTGGCGGGTATAAAAAAAGGCTGCCGAGGCAACCTTTTCTTCGAATCTGTGCAGCAATTACTTGCTTGAAAGTGCACCGAAACGCTTCTTGAACTTGTCAACACGACCGCCAGTATCAACAACACGTTGCTTACCAGTGTAGAATGGGTGACATTTGTCACACACGTCTAGGTTGATATCGCCTTTACCCAAAGTAGAGTTAAAAACGAAAGTGTTGCCGCAAGAACATTTTGCATTTACGGCTTTGTATTCTGGGTGAATACCTTGTTTCATGGGGATAACCTCAAATTGAAGTCCGCGTCGCTCTCCCGATCCAAAGCCGGGCACCACACGTCGTTAATAAATGCTCACCAAAAGCTGCAATAGCGATCAATGAATTCAGGCGGCGTATAGTAATCAATCGTCTCCAATAGGTCAACTGGCGTGTTGATTTTTCACTCACTTTGCGCTGACCTTTCGCTACCAGTAAACTAGGGCGGTTGATTTACGGAGCCCAACTATGATCCCTCCTCGCATTGCGCGTGTTGCCTTACCTGTACCCTTAGACCGCTCATTTGATTATCAGTTACTCGATGATCAACATCCAATGGTGGGCGCTCGCGTCATCGTCCCTTTTCAACGCCGTGAACTTGTTGGCATTGTGATGGAAATTAGCGATCACTCTGAGTTTAAAAAACTCAAAGCAGTGAAGGCCGTGCTCGATAGCGAGCCAGTATTACCTCCCACGCTATTCTCATTAATTCGCTGGGCGAGCCAGTACTATCAATACCCATTAGGCGATACTCTCAGCATCGCACTGCCCGGCTTGCTACGCAAAGGCGAACCAGCGACCCATAAGCCAATCAAGCGCTGGATACTCACTGAGAAAGGGCAAGAGCAGAATCCAACATTAGTGGCCAAGCGAGCACCAAAGCAAGCACAAGTACTGGCGCAGCTCATCCCTGGTAGCCGCTCTCATAGCGAGTTACTTGCAGAAGATATTAGCGGTGCAACACTCAAAGCGCTGCAAGAAAAAGCGTGGATAGAAAGTAAAGAGCAACTACCGCAAACCACCACCTGGCTAACCGAAACGACGGAAGAAAAGCCAAGCCTCAATATGGAGCAGTCACTGGCCGTCGCGACGATCAATGCAGGTATCGATTACGGCTGCTACCTTCTAGATGGCGTAACAGGCTCAGGAAAGACAGAGGTTTACCTCAATATCATTGAGCCTGTGCTGGCTCAGGGGAAACAGGTACTTATTCTTGTGCCAGAGATTGGCTTAACCCCTCAAACTATTGGCCGTTTCCAGCGTCGCTTTAAAGGCGTACCGCTCTCTGTTGTGCATTCAGGGCTGAATGATACCGAGCGCCTAGCAGCTTGGTTAGCAGGGCGCGATAACCAAGCAGGCATCATTATTGGTACCCGCTCTGCGCTTTTTACCCCGTTTCAATCACTTGGAATGATCATCATCGATGAAGAGCACGATGGCAGCTATAAACAACACGATACCCTGCGTTACCACGCTCGGGATCTTGCCGTCATGCGTGCCGCAAAAGAGAGTATTCCGATCGTTTTAGGGTCTGCAACTCCCTCTCTAGAGTCTCTCTATAACGCTAAGCAAGGGAAATACCACCACCTAACCTTATCAAAAAGGGCTGGAAGTGCTGTTGCAGCGCGACATGGTATTCTCGATATTAAGGGGCAGTATTTAGAAGGAGGGCTCTCAGCTCAACTCATTGCTGAAATGCGAAAACATATCAATGCAGGCAATCAAGTTTTACTCTTTTTGAATCGACGTGGCTTTGCTCCTGTTCTGATGTGTCACGAATGTGGTTGGATTGCCGATTGTCCACGCTGTGACGTCCACTATACGTACCATGCTCATAGCAACGAGCTCCGCTGCCACCATTGCGCCACACAACGTCCACTGCCTCATCAGTGCCAATCATGTGGGTCAACCCAGCTGATCACTGCCGGTGTCGGAACAGAACAGCTTGAACAACAACTCGAGACACTCTTTCCTGAGCAAAAGACTATCCGTATCGACCGCGACAGTACGCGACGCAAAGGTAGCCTTGAGCAGTACCTTGAAGAGATTCAAGCAGGTGAGTATCAAATATTGATCGGCACACAGATGCTAGCAAAAGGGCATCACTTTCCAAATGTCACCTTAGTTGCACTCCTTGATATCGATAGTGCGCTCTTTAGTAGTGATTTTCGTGCACCTGAGCGCCTTGCTCAGCTGCTGATTCAAGTTGCTGGACGAGCAGGACGAGCCAGTAAACCAGGGGAAGTGTTACTCCAAACTCATCACCCTGAGCATCCGTTACTGCGCTCACTATTGCATGATGGATATAGTCAGTTTTCACAAACGGCCCTTGAAGAGCGTCGCCAAACAGCGCTGCCTCCGTATCGCTTCCTTGCCATGATCCGAGCTGAGGGTAACAACGCTGAAACCACGGCGAGTTTTTTACACCAAGTTCGCCAAACCTTACAGGCAAGCCCTGTGTTTTCTCCGGACGTTGAAATACTGGGCCCCAACCCTGCCCCTCTCGCTAAACGAGCTGGGCGATTCCGCTGGCAACTCCTTGTTCAAACGACCCAGCGTCGTACATTGCAACAGTTGCTCACCATTGCACGTCCTGCTATCGGTCTATTGCCTGATGCCAAACGCGTAAGATGGACGCTTGATGTCGAGCCACAAGAGCTTGCTTAAGCATTGACGACACTGACCAACCTTTAGTCCCCCTCCTATTCAAGCTTAATAAGAGGGTTAAAACTGCATAGAGTGTGATTTAAACCGCACACTCTATGTTGATTTTACAAACTTCCTCGCATGCAAAGTACAACAAATTAGACACAATCATGAGACCTAAAGACCCCTTATTGATAAAAATATCGCAAAGGTAGGGGGTTAGCATCACCAAATAGTTAAAAGAACTGTGAGCCATATCTCTATTCCAGTGAAAAAAGTAATGAATGGAGTGTGTTTAATAATCATGCAAGCGCATAGAATAGGTAAGTAGTTTTAATTATATTCAATACATACGTTTGTCAGCGTAGGCTGATCGCTTTCTTTGAGCGATCCGGCTGACACTTATTGAGAGAAGAAAATAGCGAGGTTATAACCCTATGGCGACAATGAAGGATGTTGCCCAGCTTGCCGGCGTATCAACCGCAACCGTATCACGCGCGTTGATGAACCCGGAAAAAGTGTCAGCATCAACCCGAAAAAAGGTTGAACAAGCAGTCATGGAAGCCGGGTACTCACCAAACTCATTGGCACGGAATCTGCGCCGCAATGAGTCCAAAACGATCGTAGCGATCATCCCTGATATCTGTGACCCTTATTACACTGAAATCATCCGTGGTATTGAAGAAGCCGCGATGGAGTATGGCTATCTCGTCTTACTTGGTGACAGTGGACAACAGCAGCAGCGTGAAAGCTCCTTTGTTAACCTCGTGTTCACGAAGCAAGCTGATGGTATGTTGCTTCTCGGAACCCAGCTACCTTTTGATGTCAGCAAACCCGAGCAGAAAAACCTACCGCCTCTAGTGATGGCCTGTGAATACGCGCCAGAGCTTGAGCTGCCAACGGTTCACATTGATAACTTGACCTCTGCATTTGAAGCGGTTAACTACCTCACACAAATGGGTCATAAGCAAGTCGCGCAAATTACTGGTCCTGACGAAGCTGCTCTCTGCGAGTTCCGCTCTCAAGGTTACCAGCAGGCTTTGCGCCGAGCAGGCGTACCATTAAACCCAGCCTACACCGTGCAGAGTGACTTCTCTTTTGCTGCGGGTGCGCGTGCCGTCACTACTCTATTATCATTACCAGAGCCACCAACAGCCATATTCTGTCATACCGACGTCATTGCGATTGGTGCCATGCAGCAAGCTAAGCGTCTTGGCGTAAGAGTTCCACAGGAACTCTCTATTGTTGGTTTTGATGACATTCAATTTGCCGAGTACTGTGATCCACCACTCACCACGGTATCTCAGCCTCGATACGAGATTGGACGCCAAGCAATGCTGATGCTTCTGGAACTACTGAGAGGCTCAGAAGTTCAAGCAGGATCGCGACTACTGGATGCCAAGTTGGTCATCCGTGAGAGTGCCGCGCCTCCCGCTCAATAAATGAGACCGTAAACTTGCTCCTGTGCTAGCCAGTACTGGAGCAAGTTTGTACTATAGACTCCTTAGCAATCATGAATAAGTTAACGTGGCAACTCGAGATTACGTCAAACGCGGCCGAGGCAGCGCAAAGAAAAAAACAGCACGACAGACTCGTCGTCAACCATCAACCAATAACGCCTTTCCACTAAAATGGGCTCTAATTGCGTTCGTGCTTGTCGGTGCGCTTGGCTATGGGTTGTATTTTCTATCGACCACGCCGGCACCAGACAATTCGCCGACACCGGTAAAATCAACACCCAAGCCGACGCCGTCAAAAGCAGTGACAAAACCAGCAGCTCAACCAGAGGTAGTCAAGCCAGCTCCGAAGCCTGACCCTAAACCGACGACAAAACCTGCTGTGGAGTTACCACCAAAGCCTCAAGAAGAGTGGCAATACAAAGATATTCTTGAGAACAAAACCATTGAAGTGAACGAAAAGCAGCAAAGCGCACCATCTCGCCCTTATTTAATGCAATGCGGTGCTTACCGAAGTGCAGCCCAAGCAGAAGAACGTAAGGCAATGATCGCTTTCCAAGGCCTCGTCGCTGAAATACGCGTGAGTGAAGGAGAGAAAGGCGAATGGCATCGTGTGGTACTGGGCCCCTATGATGGCAAACGTGATGCAGAGCGAGAACGTAACCAACTTCGCCGAGCAGGTATAGAGCCTTGCGCTATCTGGTTTTGGGACTAGCTCTTAAGTGCGATGAGTCGGTGTAAAGCGACTTTAACCACCCTATTCCTCTAAAGGCAGCCTAAGGCTGCCTTTTTTATGCTTGAAAAGCCCTCACTTCATCCCCAAGTAGTAAACATGGCTTTTCTGGCAACACTGCCAGCACATTAATTGAGGTTTACCATGACAACTATCGTATCCGTACGCCGCGGCAATAAAGTCGTTATCGCTGGAGATGGTCAGGTCTCTCTAGGCAACACCGTAATGAAGGGTAATGCCCGTAAAGTTCGCCGACTCTACAACAATAAAGTACTAGCAGGATTTGCTGGCGGTACTGCTGATGCATTCACACTGTTTGAACGTTTTGAGCGTAAATTAGAAATGCACCAAGGCCACCTCACCAAGGCCGCTGTCGAACTGGCGAAAGACTGGCGAACTGATCGCTCTCTACGTCGCTTAGAAGCACTGCTTGCTGTCGCTGATGAAACAGCATCACTGATTATTACTGGTAACGGCGATGTCGTTCAACCAGAGCACGACTTAATTGCAATTGGCTCAGGTGGCAACTTTGCGCAAGCAGCAGCGACAGCTCTGCTCGAAAATACTGAACTCGATGCCCGTACCATTGCGGAAAAAGCACTGACTATCGCGGGTGACATCTGTGTGTTTACCAACCACAGCCACACCGTTGAAGAACTCGACACTGAATAACAGGAAGCCCCATGTCTGAAATGACCCCACGCGAGATTGTCCACGAGCTTGATCGTCACATCATCGGTCAAGACAAAGCGAAACGTGCTGTCGCGATCGCGCTGCGTAACCGCTGGCGCCGAATGCAACTGAACGATGAGCTACGTCCAGAAGTGACACCTAAAAACATTCTGATGATTGGTCCAACGGGTGTAGGTAAGACGGAAATTGCTCGTCGTCTTGCTCGCCTAGCCAATGCGCCATTTATCAAAGTGGAAGCGACCAAATTTACGGAAGTTGGCTACGTAGGCAAAGAAGTTGAAACCATCATTCGTGACCTGACTGATGTTGCAATCAAGATGACCCACCAGCAGGCGACGGAAAAAGTACGTTTCCGTGCTGAAGAGCAAGCAGAAGAACGTATTCTTGATGCCCTATTACCACCAGCACGCGATGCATGGGGTAAAAACGAAGAGAGTGACACGAATTCGAGCACACGCCAGTCTTTCCGCAAGAAGCTTCGCGAAGGCAAACTCGATGATAAAGAGATCGAGATTGATGTCGCGGCACCGCAAGTTGGCGTTGAAATCATGGCGCCTCCAGGCATGGAAGAGATGACGAATCAGCTGCAAGGCTTATTTCAGAACCTTTCCGGTAATACCGAGAAGAAAAGCCGCAAGATGAAAATTAAGGAATCCCTTAAGCTTGCGACAGAAGAAGAAGCAGCAAAACTCGTCAACGCTGAAGAGCTCAAAGAGCAAGCTATCCACGCCGTAGAAAACAATGGCATCGTCTTTATCGATGAGATAGATAAGATCTGTAAGCGTGGTGAAGTATCAGGCCCTGACGTTTCTCGCGAAGGTGTTCAGCGTGACCTACTACCTCTAATTGAAGGCAGTACCGTATCAACCAAACATGGCATGGTCAAAACCGATCACATCTTGTTTGTCGCGTCTGGCGCTTTCCAAGTGGCTAAGCCTTCTGACCTGATTCCAGAGCTACAAGGTCGACTACCGATCCGTGTCGAACTAGAAGCGCTGAGCAGCAACGATTTCAAACGTATCCTCACAGAGCCTAAAGCCTCATTAACCGAGCAATACACGGCGCTGCTGAAAACAGAAGAAGTCGACGTAGAATTTACCGAAGATGGTATTACACAGATTGCTGAAGCCGCTTGGCAAGTCAATGAGACTACAGAGAACATTGGCGCTCGTCGTTTGCATACCGTGATGGAGCGTTTGATGGAAGAAATTTCATACGATGCGACAGACAAAGCCGGCGAGCAACTGACCGTGAATGCAGACTATGTGAAGCTCCACCTCGGTGAGCTTGTGGCTGACGAAGACCTTAGTCGCTTTATTTTATAATCGACATGTTTTAGCCAGCAACTTAACACAATAAGCCCCCTTCGGCTCAATGCTGCTGGGTGGCTTATTGACTATTTTTTGTCACAGAGACACCAATTTAGATTATCATTAGCGCATGTTACTCGTCGTTAAAGATTCCCATGCCAACATCTTCTTTTGCTATTTGGCTTGATGCCGCACGCCCTAAAACATTACCCCTTGCTATAGCCTCTATTGTTTGTGGTAGTGCTGTCGCCGCTATTGAGAACCCTTTTTCATGGTTAATTGCCAGCCTAGCCTTACTCACTGCACTGCTACTTCAAACCCTCTCTAATCTAGCAAACGATTATGGTGATGCCGTCAAAGGGACCGATAACGCTGATAGATTGGGACCACAACGGGCAATACAGTCCGGTGCCGTCACCCCTAGAGCGATGAAGCGAGCAATGATTTTCAATATCATTCTTACCATGATCAGTGGTCTTAGCCTCATTCTACTTGCCACGAATAGCACCCAAGACTTATTAAGCTTTGTTTTGCTCGGTGCCATGGCTATCATTGCCTCGATTGCATATACCGTGGGCAATAAGCCTTATGGCTACCGTGGACTTGGTGATTTCTCCGTGCTTATCTTTTTTGGTTGGCTGGGCGTTGCGGGAACCTATTACTTGCAAACAGGGAGTATTGAATCTTTAGTCTTCCTCCCAGCAACAGCATGCGGCTTGCTCGCTGTCGGTGTCCTCAACATCAATAACCTTCGTGATATCGATAATGATAAAGCCTGCGGCAAAATGACACTTGTGGTTCGAATGGGCCCTACATGGGGGCGAACCTATCACCTTGTCTTACTTTCCTGCGCCGTGCTCTGTTTAGCACTTTTTGCCACATTCGAACTGAAGTCGGGGTTTGGTTGGCTATTTTTACTCGCCGTCCCACTGTTATTTAAGCATGGTCACGCTGTGTGGCGCTCTCAAGATGGTGCCGCTTTACGCCCAATGATGGGGGTCATGGTGAAATGTGCACTGCTCACTAACTTACTCTTTGCTGCAGGTGTCATACTGACATAACGTTAAACGGATACATTGTGTTCAGATTGCAAAGCCCCAGTAGGTCGTTATACTGGATTACACCCTTTTCTTTAACGGCGGCAAGACGTTAGCTTATGGAATACAATACTTCTGAACTGTGTGATATTTTCCTTGAACAGGTGGATGTTGTTGAACCAATGTTCGGTGCTTTTGGTGGACGAGGTGGCTTTAGTGGCCAAATCACCACAATAAAGTGCTTTGAGGATAATCGTCTGATCCAAGACACTCTTAACCAACCCGGTGAAGGTCGCGTCCTATTGATCGATGGCGGCGGTTCGCTCCGTCGAGCATTGATCGATATCGATATTGCTCAACTGGCTGTAGAAAATGGCTGGGAAGGGTTAGTTGTTTATGGCTGCGTCCGCCATGTTGAAGAATTAGAAGCACTAGATATTGGCATTCATGCCCTCGCGTCTATTCCCGTCGGAGCCGATAATAAAGGCATCGGTGATGTCGATATCCCCGTCAACTTCGGTGGCGTCAGCTTTTTGCCTGAAGATTATCTGTATGCCGACCTGACAGGCGTTATCCTCTCGCCAGAAGCACTTGAAGTCGAAGAAGATGATGAGCTAGCGGAAGAAGAGTAACGCTGAGTCACTTTACGTTGAATGAAGGTGCCAGCCCTGTTGTGATAGCGGGGCAGAAAATCCAACCTATTCGCGTAAAAACATGCGACTTAAATAGCACACGGCGCAAATTCGTCGGTGACGAAAAAAACTGTTAGTCCGTCAAAAGTTGGCTAACGGTACGCCGTGGCGATAAGCACCGATACATTGAGACTCAATGTCATATCGCGAATATTCGGTGCCTATTTTCCAAAGGCCTAATCAATGAGTGATTAGGTGAGTACAAATTACTCAACGTCATCCATTTTGCCAAGAAGGGCACGGATGCGAGCTTGCCACTGCTGATGGTCTTCACGCAGCTGACTGTTCTCTTCTTCCAATTTACCGCGACCTTCGCGCAATACGTTAGACTCTTGCTCAAGCTGAACGTTTTTATCTTTTAACTCTTCAATTTCCATTTGCAGTAACGAGATAGTATCTACGGCCATCTGTACTTTGGCTTCTAGCTTCTCAAGAATCTCAATTGACATAATCTCTTCACCTTCAATTGCCGGGCTATCCCAAGCGTCGATAATAATGCTGCCCTGATGGCAGAGAACCCTATTGTAACCAGCTTGTGATAGAGGGCTAGCCATATCGTCAATTTTCCAGTGTGAATGTTTGATTTTACGCCAGTTATGACCGGAAACTAACAGAGCCTCCACTTGAGCATATCGCTGCATACGATGTAAACATCAATAACCTGCACCAAATTCAGTAAAAAATATGGTAAAGCCAAGCGTAAATGACGCAAACGTTTCCCTAGCTGTGCTAGAATCCCCGCCGAGTTTTGAGCCCATACTTAATATCTTTCGGAGTAAACATGAAACGCGACCTAGCGATGGCTTTTTCCCGTGTCACTGAAGGCGCTGCACTAGCAGGCTACAAATGGCTTGGCCGAGGCGACAAAAATGCTGCTGATCAGGCTGCGGTAGAAGTAATGCGTATTCTACTGAACAAGACTGAAATCAATGGCGAGATTGTGATCGGTGAAGGTGAGATCGATGAAGCACCAATGCTATATATCGGTGAAAAAGTAGGTAAAGGTGGCGATGCCGTTGATATTGCTGTTGACCCAATTGAAGGGACACGCATGACAGCAATGGGTCAAAATAACGCACTTGCTGTACTTGCCGCTGGCGAAAAAGATTCATTCTTAAAAGCCCCTGACATGTACATGGAAAAACTGGTTGTTGGTCCAGGAGCTGCTGGTCATATTGATCTGAACAAATCACTTGCAGAAAATCTTAACAACATTGCTGCTGCCCTAGGTAAGTCTTTACAAGAGTTGGTTGTGACGACTCTTGCCAAGCCACGTCACGACAAAATGATTGCTGAGATGCAAGCAATGGGTGTACGCGTTTACGCTGTGCCAGATGGCGATGTAGCGGCCTCTATCCTAACGTGCATGCCAGACAGTGAAGTGGATATCATGTACTGCATCGGTGGCGCACCTGAAGGTGTTGTTTCTGCAGCTGCTATCCGTGCGCTAGGTGGCGACATGCAGGGCCGTCTACTTCCTCGTCACGAAGTGAAAGGTGACAACGAAGAAAACCGTCGCTGGGGTGAAGAAGAAATCGCTCGCTGTAAAGAGATGGGGATTGAAACCAACCTTGTTTTAGCCCTTAACGATATGGCACGTAGCGATAACGTTGTCTTTGCCGGTACCGGTATTACCAAAGGCGACCTGTTAGAAGGTATTACGCGTCAAGGTGATATGGCAACAACAGAAACTCTTCTTATTCGTGGTAAGTGCCGTACGATTCGTCGTATTAAATCAACACACTACCTGAATCGTAAAGACGATGGTGTTAAAGAGCTCGTTCTTTAAACCCCCGCTTTATCGTGATTGGAGCGGGAAGTTTCCCGCTCTTCTATCGAAACCTCTCCCCTAACCAGCACCACAAGCCCAGTCCTTTCTATCCTCAGCGCGACACTTTCCACAATACCTTCTCTCAGCACTTACACACGACCCACCTTATACCACCGTTGCTATAAATTTATTTTCCTTCAATGCTTGCCGTCACCACCCTCTGTTAGCTAGGATTAATTTATAAAGTTATTTCTTTACTAGGTAGGGCTTCATTGAAGATCGGACGCGGAATATGAAAACTGTCGACAAAATACTACAGCGCCTTAAACGTAGCGGCAGTGCTACCGCAAAGCAACTTGCCGATGAGTTATCAATGACAACCATGGGTGCACGACAGCATTTGCAGGCGCTCGAGCAAGAAGGGTATATCGCATTCTTTGATGAGCGAGTTAAAGTTGGCCGCCCCACTCGCCACTGGAGACTCTCAGCAAGAGGCCATCAACACTTTGCTGATAAACACAGTGACCTCTCTATCCAACTTATTGATGCGGTAGAAAATACACTCGGAAGCGACGCGATGAACACCATTTTAGCTGCACGCGAAGAGAACAGCTTCCAGTACTACAATCGCACACTCTCTCAGTGCAAGACAATCAAAGAAAAACTCGAAAGTCTGACTACACTTAGAGAGAAAGACGGATACATGGCTGAATTAATAGACGCAGATAATAACGAGTATTTGCTGGTTGAAAACCACTGCCCTATTTGCCATGCAGCAAAGAAAACTCAGGCTTTATGTCAATCTGAGCTCCACATTTTTCAACGCCTTTTGGGTTCAAACTGCACGGTCGACCGAACAGAACATATCATCGCGGGTCAACGCCGCTGCGCTTACCGTATAATCATCAACGACTAAGGAGTACGTATGGCTGACTGGATCCCTGCAACCGTCATCGACAATCGACACTGGAACAATAATTTATTTAGCCTCACGCTGGAAGCCAATATAGAGCCTTTCAAGGCGGGGCAATTTACGAAACTGGCTCTAGATATTGATGGTAAACGTGTCCAACGCGCCTACTCGTTTGTCAACGCACCACAACAAAACCGTGCCGAAATCTATGCGACACGTGTCGCCGATGGGTTACTCTCCCCTCGTCTTCACGCATTGGAAGCTGGTGATGAAGTTTTGATTACTGCACGCGCCAACGGCTTTTTCACGCTTGATGAGATCCCCGATGCACCAGCGTTATGGATGATGGCGACAGGGACGGCCTTAGGCCCTTACCTCTCCATATTACGCGATGAAAAGGTATGGAAGCGCTTTAGAAAAGTTGTCCTCGTCCATGCGGTACGATTTTCTGCAGATCTCAGCTATCAAGGCGAAATCAACGAATTGAAAGCACAGTATCCTGACCAACTGATTGTTCAACCTTTTGTGAGTCGAGAACCTGTTCCTGGTGCCCTCAATGGACGAATCCCTCACGCTATCGCGGATGGCTTATTAGAGCGAATGGCAGGTGTCCAACTCAGTGCCGATAATAGCCATGTTATGTTGTGTGGTAACCCAGAAATGGTCAAGGCAACCAGAGAGCAGCTAGAGTCTCGTGGCTTAGTAAAAAACCTTCGACGTACACCTGGTCAAATCACAATGGAGCATTATTGGTAGGGAGCCCGGCAATTAATTCATAATCGTTTTTTTATGACTTCCCTTCCATAGCAATAACTTACCGTACCCCTGTTTGCGATCACCCTGCCATTTCTCAGTAATGAGGCGGGGTCTCATTTGCCCGTCTCGTCAGACACTCCTAATCTGAAAAGTATCAACAGCAAATCTGTACCTAAGCAGAGACGAAGAGGCAGAAGGAGTGAATTATGCAGAAGTTGCCTTCTTTCGACGAAATGATGCATATGGCAGAGCATCACCCAGATCAACTCGAAGCACTCAGAACCAAGTTAAGTGATGAGGTAATAGACCGAGCAAATGAGACAATGAAACCACGCCTGCGCGCTCAAATGAGCCACATACGGCGTGTCATTCATTACAGTAAGAACCCTAACCATGCCAACATACTCTTAATGAGTGAACTGCAAACACAGCTACACAAATTCAGTCTGGCACTCAATGACCCCGCCCAACTTCGGGAGCACAAGGCTGAAGTGTATGAGATGCGCCTACAATCCTAGTATTCTCGTCAACACGTTTATTGGCAGCTAGCTTATGCTCATTTTCGTCCTCTATTCCCCAGAGGCAAAGCATCACAGACTGTTGCCCATAGTAGCGGTATCAACACTCGGCAAGATAGCATTTCAACCATCAGGTGGTACGTGGTGATACAACACCCCAATCAGGCATTATCATTGAAGAGAAGGAAATGAAGAGAGGTATGTCGTATTAGGCATACCTTTTTTAATGTGGCGTATTACTGCAGAACTTTGGTAAACGTTTCCCTCTCCATATCCCGCATTTCAATCGTCAAACTATAAACACCGCTTGCGTGGTGGCGTAGTACTCCCATCAACTGCTCTCCAAGCGACTGCTTGACATCGGTTTCCCGACCACTAAGAAGCGTAAAGGTAATATGGATAAAATCGACATTATCCTCTTGGCGGCCAATCTGCCACTGGTGGCAGGGGTATGAACGTGACTTCACATCATCCACCGCAAAGATATCACTCTCCAAACAGACCTGATGTAAGTCATCCAAAAGCGCTGGAATGTTAACTTGCTCAGCGACAGACTCAGAGTGCTCCATGACAAGATTCGGCATCTTTACTTTCCTTTCCCCAACAAATACCCAACAAGCAGAGTACCGAAAAGAGGTGCACGGTGCAAAAACGCATCACATCCGCTGTCTAGCCATCCCGACAAAAGCTCACTTAAAATACTCATATTGTATTACTTTTATCATTTTTTACGCGATCCGTTTACTTTTGCAGCAAGCAAAGGTACAACCAGAGCCAATAATGATTTTAAGCAGTAAAATTTCAGAATCAGCTGGTATAGTGCTTTATAACCAGTAATTTTTTACATTAATTTAATTTGGAGAAAAGCTATGCGTCATCCTGTAGTTATGGGTAACTGGAAGCTAAATGGTAGCAAGGAGATGGTCAAGGAGTTGATCACAGGTCTGAATGCAGAACTTAACGGTGTATCAGGTGTTGATGTTGCGATTGCACCACCAGCGCTTTACTTAGCTCAAGCAGAGCAACTACTTGCTGAGAGCAACATCATTCTAGGTGCTCAAAACGTTGATGTTAACGCAAGCGGCGCGTTCACTGGTGACACATCGCCAGTAATGCTGAAAGAATTTGGTGCTAGCCACATTATTATCGGTCACTCAGAGCGTCGTGAATACCACGCAGAGTCAGATGAGTTCGTCGCGAAGAAATTTGGTTTCCTTAAAGAGCACGGTCTAACACCTGTTCTTTGTATTGGTGAGTCTGAAGCACAGAACGAAGCTGGCGAAACTGAAGCCGTATGTGCACGTCAAATTGACGCCGTTATCAACGCACTGGGTGTTGACGCGCTAAACGGTGCCATCATTGCCTACGAACCAATCTGGGCAATCGGTACTGGTAAAGCAGCAACTGCTGATGACGCTCAGCGTATTCACGCAGCGATCCGTACTCACATTGCCGATCAAAGCGAAGAAGTCGCTAAGAACGTTGTGATTCAATACGGTGGCTCTGTTAAACCTGAAAACGCTGCTGCTTACTTCGCACAGCCGGATATCGACGGTGCTCTTGTTGGCGGCGCTTCACTAGACGCTGCTAGCTTTGCTGCTATTGCAAAAGCTGCCGCAGAAGCTAAAGCTTAATAAAGTACTCATCGAGTTCGCACTTGAGTAATGACGCGCCTAATGGCGCGTTTTTTTATTGATAATCAAATCTTTGACCACATTCCCGCTCTGAAAACACCCATAGCAGAGAGCGCTTCAAATACGGCTTTATGTTGATGACGAGACACAAAAAAACGCAGGCCCTTATCGGAAACCTGCGCTTTATTAGACAAGCGTGCTGTCTCTAAATCACTATTAGAAAAGTTTATTCGCGAGATCGTACATATCTTTTCTAAATGGACGGCGCATATTTTCAATAGCGTCGATGATATCGTGATGAACCATCTTCTCTTCTTGAATACCGACACAACGGCCGCCTTCACCCTGTAGCAATAGTTCTACAGAGAAAGCGCCCATGCGCGAAGCTAGAACACGGTCAAACGCCGTTGGCTGGCCACCACGTTGAATGTGACCAAGAATCGTAGCTCTTGTCTCACGTCCCGTTTCGGTTTCAATATACTTGGCAAGCTCGTTAGCATCAGTCATCAGCTCTGTAATGGCGATGATTGCATGCTTCTTACCTTTGTAGATGCCTTCTTTTACTTTCGAAAGCAGCTCTTCCTTGTTCAGGCCAACCTCTGGCGTGATGATGTATTCACAGCCACCCGCAATCGAGGCCATCAAAGTAAGATCGCCACAGTGGCGCCCCATCACTTCAACAATAGAAATACGCTGATGGGAAGATGAGGTATCACGTAAGCGGTCAATGGCATCAATAACCGTATTCAGTGCCGTCAAGTATCCGATTGTATAATCAGTTCCAGCAACATCATTATCGATCGTGCCAGGAATACCGATACATGGGAAGCCCATCTCAGTCAACTTCTTAGCACCCATATAGGAGCCATCACCACCGATCACAACTAGCGCATCAATACCGTGCATCTTAAGGTTTTCAATCGCTTGGGCGCGCACTTTTTCATCTTTAAACTCAGGAAAACGTGCAGAACCAAGGAATGTACCACCCTTATTGATCACATCTGATACGCTATTGCGATTCAGCTTCTCAATACGGTTTTGATGAAGGCCGAGATAGCCGTCATAGATACCGTAAACTTCTAAACCTTCAGACAATGCTGAGCGAACAACACCGCGTACTGCCGCATTCATACCCGGTGCGTCACCACCGCTGGTCAATACACCAATCTTCTTAATCATGGTTACCCTCTGACGTTGGGAATTGAAAAAATTCCTTTCACGGACGACTAGGGTTCCCCTTCCTAGTCAACAGAAACAAGCCCTGATCCGCTGATAAACTGTAACTTTCTTACTAATGTAGAAGTATTACAATTTTGATAAATATTTTTGTTGATTCACATCACAATCAAACCCGACTTTCGGGAATGAACTGTAATTATCCCATTGTTTGACTTTCATTTGCTACCAAAATGTTAGCAAATATCCCTTTTGTGCTCTCGTTTTGTTCCTACGGCAGAGACAGGATCTTGGTGAATCATAATATCCGCGCCAGGAAATGCGACTTCGATCAAGTCTTCAACTTGATCGGCTATACGATGGGCGTCGACAAGCTTGAGCTCATCATTGAGCTCTAAATGCAACTGGATGAACTTAACGGGACCAGATTGACGCGTACGTAGCTGATGAACCCCTTGGACTCGAGAAATGCTACGAGCAATTTTGTAGATTTTATCGACCTCTTCAGGCGGTAACTGGCGATCGAGTAATGTCTGCACCGCTTGGTACCCCATCTCTAGCGCCCCTTTAACGATGTATATACCGATACCAATAGCAAAAATAGCATCTGACTGCCCCCATCCCCACCAGCTCAGTCCAAGTGCAATCATAATGGCGACATTCATGTAGAGATCAGATTGGTAATGCAGAGAGTCAGCGGCAATGGCTTGGCTACCGGTTTTCTTAACCACCCATTTCTGGAAGCTCACCAAAGCAAAGGTCACAATAATGGCAAAGCCACTGACCAACACACCATAGGCCGGTTCAATAAGATCTTGGGGGCGGAATAAGCGTTCGATACCACTTAAGACAAGAAAGCATGCCGAACCACTGATAAACATGGCTTGTGCGAGGGCAGCTAAAGACTCAGCCTTGCCATGGCCAAAGGAGTGTTCTTTATCGGCAGGTTGCAGTGCATAACGCACCACGATGAGGTTAGTAATTGACGCGGCCATATCAAGCACAGAGTCAACCAATGAGGCTAGCATAGTCACGGAGCCGGTGTGCCACCACGTCACTAGTTTAACCAACATCAATAACGTCGCGACCCCGGAAGCCAACCATGCGGCTGTTTGAACCAGGCGTGCGTATTGAGAAGTCATAGATAGTCCATCATCTTCAATAGATGGTGACCAAGTATACACACACTGTGGCAGAGAGAAAGCCAAAAACGTCAGGCTAACCTGACGTTTTTATTTCAATCTTTCAGTGAGGAAAAATTAGCTTTTTGGGCGGCTACGACGCTCTTCTGCTTTTTGCTCACAGCGCTCCATGCGCTCAGCTTTCAGAGTCTGTAATTCAGCTTTTTGCTCTTCCGTCAGTACACTCATCACAGCATGGCCTTGCTCTAGACGATTCAGGTGACGTTGCTGCTGTTGCTCTGTCATTTCTTCAGCTAAGGCTTGCGCTGCGGCTTCATCAAAATCAGCTGACAGCATCAACGCTTCTACCGCTTCACGGTGTGCTTTACGAGTGTCTTTGTTTTCAGCACGATCCGTTTTCATGACTTCACGCTGAGATTCGCGCAACGTCTTAAGTTCAGCTTTTTGCTCATCAGTTAGGTCTAGTTTACGCAGCAGTTTTTGAGTGCTCACTTCACAGCTACCACGACCACCTTTGTCACCGTGATGACCTTTATTACCCTGTCCACCACCAAACGCAAATGCGCTAGCAGAAGTAGCGAGTAGAGGAAGTACGATAGCAGTGGCAATAATCGTTGTCTTTTTCATGTTTATCTCTCCAAGTTCTCAGGGGTAATCTAGTTTTGAATATCTGTTTTCTCTCGACAGGTTTAGAATAACCACTGGGATGTAAACAAAAGTCTAACCAACGTAAAGATGGGTAAAGCTAAGTCATTGCGTCTTGGCAAACAATTCACCTTTCATGGATACTAAGCATTAACGATAGAATATCGAAAACACCACCCACTATTCTGCCATGGAAGTTGTGCCAACTTGTTTTGTCATCCGGTTAGCCAACTCAGTGGCACCACTCGGTGATAAAACCTGCCAACCTTTACCTTGCTGAGGATAAAATATGAATACCATTTTGTTAGTCGATGATGATAAAGAGCTTCGTGATCTTCTTAGCGATATCCTCACCATGGAAGGCTTTGAAGTACTGCAAGCCAGCAATGGGCAGGAAGGGCTAGAGAAACTATCCAGCAATGTTGACCTTGTCTTACTCGATGTCATGATGCCTCACATGAATGGCACTGATATGCTCCGTCGTCTTCGAGAAAACTATGAGACACCCGTATTAATGCTGACAGCCAAGGGTGATGAGATCGACCGCGTCTTGGGCTTAGAGCTCGGGGCTGATGACTACTTACCGAAGCCGTTTAGTGATCGAGAGCTACTGGCGAGAATGCGTGCAATCTTACGCAGAACACAAGGAAGTCAAAAATCACAACCTGACTACCTGACCTTTCAAGATATTGTCGTATACCCTGGCCGCCAAGAGGTTATTTGCCAAGAACAACAGATAGAGATGACCGGGACTGAACTCGCATTACTGAGTTATTTTATTCAGTCGCCAGGTAAAGTGGTTTCCAAGTCAGATTTAAGCTTAGAGGTACTGGGGAAACGCTTGTCTCCCTTCGATCGCGCCATTGATATGCATGTATCTAACCTTCGAAAAAAACTCCCCGAACGCGCTGACGGTAAACCTCGCTTAAAAACACTGCGTGGCAAAGGCTACCTATTAGTTGAGGAAGGCTAATGAACCTCCCCCGTATCTCGAGTTTATATGGTCGCATCTTCGCGACATTTTGGTTCACACTGCTTATCGTTGTTCTTGGGCTATTGCTCATTCCCAAACTCGATCCACGCGCAGAGCACCGAATCCCTGTCGAGCACCTCAATGAAGTGCAAAGCTCGATGACAAAGATGTCCGAGCTACCGATGTCACTGGAAGACAAGATTCGAATGATCCGTCGGCGCCAAAAGGAGCATGACTTCCGAGCTTACTTCAGTACCCCTGAAGGAGAAGCACTAAGCAGCAGTGTCAATAATAGTAGGGCACTGAATAACTTCATATCGCTATCTTATGACCCAGAACATCCTCAACAAAAGCTCTATGGCGGTTGGATGGCTTCAGGCCCCTTCGTTCTCGAAGCGAGCGATGGCTCAGCTTATATGTACCTGTTACGAAAGTGGCGCGAGCCACCACCGTGGTTTTTAACCCTACTCGATAAACCGTTTCAACTGCTGTTTATCACGATGCTGATCAGTACTCCCCTTCTGCTGTGGCTAGCATGGGCTGTGACCTTGCCAGCACGACGGTTACAGTATGCCGCTGAGAAAGTGAGTCGCGGTCAACTTGAGGTCGACCCTAAGCTAGAAAAAGGGCCGATAGAGTTCGTCAATACAGGCCGGAGTTTCAACCACATGGTTCGAGCGCTCAATCAAATGATCTCAGGGCAGCAACGACTATTGTCTGATATCTCGCATGAACTACGATCCCCCTTAACACGCCTTCGTATGGCATCGGCTTTAGCCACTCGCAAACAAGGGGAAAGCGCAGAGCTCACGCGCATTGATACCGAAGCGGATCGACTCGAAAAAATGATTGGTGAATTACTGGAACTATCGCGCATGCAGGTGAACACTCACTGTGAGTATCAAAACACCGATGCGGAATCTGTCTGGTTAGAGATGTTAAAAGACGCCCGCTTCGAAGCTGAACAATACGGCAAGGCTTTGCACTGGACTCACGTCGATAATTGGCCGCTTCATGGTCACCCAGCACTGCTCTGCTCTGCCATCGAAAATATCGTGCGTAACGCCATCAAATACAGCCAACAAACCGTGAGTGTGCACTTTGAAATTGTCGACCAGTACATCATTGTCACTGTCGATGACGACGGCCCAGGCGTGCCTGAAAATGAGCGTGAAGATATCTTTAGGCCTTTCTATCGAGTTTCAACAGCTCGCGACCGTGATAGTGGTGGTACTGGATTAGGCCTTTCGATTACTGAAAGTGCGATTCGCCAACACAGTGGGTCCATTCAAGCTTCAGAGAGCCCTGAAGGTGGGTTGCGAGTAGTCGTAAAGCTACCCTTGCGCCATTGACGCTTAGATTGATAAATCATTGGATACGTCGTTGATGAGCATATTGACGACGTCATTCAATACGGTGTGATGAAGAAGATGCCGTTGCAAGCACTGCTCGCCTGCGTACAATATGCGTTTTCCTTTACTGAGTGTCGCAACCATGTTTGATATTGCGCTATACGAACCCGAGATTGCCCCGAATACCGGCAATATTATCCGCCTTACCGCTAACACTGGTGGACAGTTACACCTAATCGAACCGCTCGGGTTTGACTTAGAAGAGAAAAAGCTTCGCCGTGCCGGGCTCGATTATCGCGACTTAACCCATATCCAACGTCACGCTAATTTTGAGAATTTCCTAAAAGCGATGGAAGGCCGTCGGTTATTTGCTTGTACCACCAAAACCACCAACTTCCATACCAATGCTAAATTCGAGCAGGGTGATGTGTTGCTATTTGGTCCGGAGACTCGTGGTTTACCCGCTGACTTTATTGAAAGCCTGCCGCTCGCTCAGCGTCTTCGCATTCCAATGCAACCTGATAGCCGTAGTCTTAACCTATCAAATTCAGTCGCTGTGATTGCTTACGAGGCGTGGCGTCAGTTTGATTTTGAAGGCGGCATTTAACACCGCCTCTCTTTATCGGGTCTGATTGTGCAACCATCGCTACATGAGAAGATATAACGCAACAAACAGACCCGTTAGCCGCTAAATCCCATCGCCACCAATAAACGTCTTACTGTGACCATTGAACTGCTGATCCATGTCCATCGATGGCATATCTGACATTGGCCGCCCCACGACCTTCGCAGGCACACCTGCCACGGTCGTGTGATCCGGTACGGCGTTTAATACCACTGAACCAGACCCAATCTTGGCACCTCGACCGACTTCAATGTTACCCAACACTTTAGCGCCAGCACCTATCATCACACCTTCGCGAATTTTCGGATGACGATCGCCACCCGCTTTACCCGTACCGCCGAGCGTCACGTCTTGCAAAATAGAAACGTCATTCTCAATCACAGCGGTTTCACCGACAACAATCCCTGTTGCATGATCGAGCATAATACCGCGCCCGATACGCGCCGCGGGGTGAATATCGACCTGACAGACCACCGAAATTTGGTTTTGAAGGTATACCGCTAATGCAATACGGCCTTGCTTCCAAAGCCAATTCGCCACACGATAGCCTTGTAGCGCATGGTAACCCTTGAGATATAGCAACGGAATAGAGCACATTTCAACCGCAGGGTCTCGCTCGACAATCGCTTTGATATCATACGCTGCCGCTTCTGACAGCTCACAGTCACTTTGAAAAGCTTGCTCCACAACTTCTCGGACAGCCATCGCCTGCATAGAAGGCGTTGCCAACTTATTGGCGAGAATAAAGCTCAGGGCACCCTGAAGATTATCGTGATTGAGAATCGTCGCATGATAAAAGCTCGCCAGCATTGGCTCTTGTTCAGCTTGCTGCTTCGCCTCTTGACGAACTAACTCCCACACTTGATGCTTATGGCATTCCATTGTGACGTCATTACCTATTGTGATCGCTTTAGAGTAACTGTAACCAACTGGTC
The DNA here is from genome assembly GCA_043421945.1 of bacterium sp. HQB-150. Lineage (GTDB taxonomy): Bacteria > Pseudomonadota > Gammaproteobacteria > Enterobacterales > Vibrionaceae > Thaumasiovibrio. Next base: position 80,004 of record JBHOGO010000005.1, read on the forward strand.
AAAAATTACAACGGAACTCGCTTAATCACTGCCCTTAACAGCAAAATGGCATGAGAAGATCCAAAAAATGACACAAAAAAACGCGCCATGAAGGCGCGTTTTCGATGAGATGACTTAAACCAACGATAAAGCGAATTAAGATTCACCCTTTTTATCGCGAGCTAAAAGATCTTTTGCAGCTTGTCGGGCATCTTTACCTTGGTATAAGACCTGATAAATTTGATCAACAATCGGCATTTCAACACCGTGGCGCTGAGCCAATGCCCATACTTCCTTGGTGTTGCGATAACCTTCCACAACCTGACCAATATCGTCTTGTACGCTGTGAACATCACCACCTTGACCTAAACCCAAACCAAAACGACGATTTCGTGATTGGTTATCAGTACAGGTCAAAACAAGGTCGCCCAATCCAGCCATCCCCATAAAGGTTTCTTGTTGTGCACCCAGTGCAGCACCAAGACGGCACATTTCAGCTAAACCACGAGTGATTAACGCCGTTCGAGCATTCGCACCAAAGCCAATGCCATCTGACATGCCAGCGCCAATAGCGATAACATTCTTCACGGCACCACCTAGCTGCATCCCAATGAAATCACTATTGCTATAAACGCGGAACGTTTTGCTACAGTGAATGGTCTCTTGCAGATCGGTAACAAACTCAGCGTTTGTCGAAGCGACAGAAATAGCCGTCGGCATACCTGACGCTAACTCTTTAGCAAACGTAGGACCAGACAATACCGCCAACGGCGTACTATCACCCAGCTGCTCGAAAGCGACATCTTGCAATAAGCGTCCGGTTTCGGGCTCAAGGCCTTTTGTCGCCCAGCATAAGCGTGAATTATCACGCAAATGCGGCTTCACTTGGCCAAGAACCAAACCAAAGACATGACTAGGCACAACCAACAAAAGGTCACGGCTAGACTGTACTGCCTGCTCAAGATCGCTCGTCACAATCAACGACTCAGGAAAATCGACACCAGGCAAAAATGCCTCATTACGGCGGTCAATTTCCAGCTGGGCCATATGTTCAGGCTCATGTCCCCACAACACTACGTTCGCACCATCTCGCGCTAACGAGATAGCTAAGGCGGTGCCGTAGGAGCCAGCACCAAGTACCGCCATGGTAATCGTGCTGTTAGTCATCTCACTCATAGTCAATTACGCTTCTGCGTTGTCTTTACCTTGCTCACCCGCTTGCTTTTGCAGGTAGTTCATGAACAATGCATCAAAGTTCACTGGCGCAAGGTTAAGTTGTGGGAAAGTACCCTTAACAACCAAGCTAGAAATTGTTTCACGTGCGTAAGGGAATAGGATGTTCGGGCAGAATGCACCTAGGCAATGTGCTAGTTGTGGTGCTTCCATACCATCAACAGAGAAGATACCGCCTTGCTGTACTTCACAAAGGAACGCTGTCTCTTCTGCGTTTTTAACCGTTACCGTTAGACGAAGAATAACTTCATATACGCCTTCTGCAAGCTGACGGCTTTGCGTATCAAGATCCAATTTTACGTCTGGCTGCCACTCTTTTTGAAACATATCTGGAGAGTTTGGCGCTTCAAAAGAGACATCTTTTAGGAAAACACGTTGGATTTGAAAGTTTTGTTGCTCTTGAGTTGGTTGCGCTGCTTCAGCCATGGGGAAATTCCTTTAGGTATATTCAATCTAAATAGAGTGTGCGGATGAAAAATGCATCCGCACGAAAAAATCGGGTTACTTCTTTTTCGTTTTTTTACCGCTAACCAGTGGCATTTTGGCTTCGTTCCAGCCAATTAAGCCATCTTTAAGCAAGTAAACACGTTCAAAACCACCCTTCGCTAACAAGTTTGCACTTTCCTGTGCAGTTTGCCCTGTTTTGCATACTACGATGATTGGGGCTGATTTATGCTTTTCAAGCGAAGAAGTGTTTTCATCTTTAATTTGACTTGGTAAAACGTGAATCGCGTCGACAATATGGCCTGAGTTATACTCATCTTTACTACGAATATCGACCACGACACCCTCTTCACGGTTAATCAGCAGGGTAGCGCCCTGAGCATCAACAATGGTGTAAGCGGCTGTTTTTTGTTTAACAATTGACGTAATTAGCGCGACGAACAAACCTAACCATACTAACGAAAGCATTGGGTTGTTCATTAGAAAATCGATATATGATTGCATCTTGATATTGGCTCTGTGTTACGAAACGAATAAGGCGATCGAGTATACCTGTGCTGTCGATGTTGTACAGTGTGCACAGATAAAAGCGCGTTAGCGCTCACCCCGAATTCGCCTTATGGCTCTCTCATTTCTCTATTCTAGCAAGGGAATGCGACAGAAAAAAAACGCCCTACCCCTTACACTTTGTAATCAAAATGAATATATTTTACGTAATCGTTATCGCTGATCACGGCGAATGTTTGATCTTCTCCTACAGGTCGGCATGAAGAATGTAGTAAAATTACGCGACTAGCGCACTTTTAGGTCTGCGGAACAAGACGAAACTGACAATCAGTCACCTCTTCTTCGCGTCGTTGGCCAAATTTAGTTTTAATTTACTTTTGATTAGAGAGGACAGGTTATGTCTGCGAAAAAGCCAATGGCTTTGGTAATTCTAGATGGTTGGGGTTACCGTGAAGACGCGCAAAGCAATGCAATTGCGAATGCAAACACCCCAGTGATGGATCAACTTATGGCATCACGTGCCAACACTCTGATTTCTGCATCAGGGATGGACGTAGGCTTACCTGAAGGTCAAATGGGTAACTCTGAAGTTGGTCACACCAACATCGGTGCGGGTCGAGTGGTATACCAAGACCTTACTCGAATCACAAAATCAATTGCTGATGGCGACTTCTTTGAAAACGAAGCACTTGTTGCAGCGATGGATAAAGCGATCGCAGCAGGCAAAGCAGTTCACCTAATGGGCCTAATGTCACCAGGCGGCGTTCATAGTCATGAAGACCACATTGCAGCAGCGATTGAAATGGCTGCTCAGCGTGGTGCTGAAAATATTTACCTACACTGCTTCCTTGACGGTCGTGATACACCGCCACGCAGCGCTGAAGGCTCTCTTGCTCGTTTCACTGCACTGTTCGATAAACTAGGTAAAGGCCGCGTTGCCTCTCTAGTGGGTCGTTACTATGCGATGGATCGTGATAACAACTGGGATCGCGTTGAAGTCGCTTATGACCTAATCACGGCTGCAAATGGTGAGTTCACAGCACCAAACGCTGTAGAAGGTCTTGAAGCTGCTTATGCTCGTGACGAGAACGATGAATTCGTTAAAGCAACTGTCATTCAAGCGGAAGGCCAACCTTCATCAGCTATTGTTGACGGTGACGCCGTTATCTTCATGAACTACCGTGCTGACCGTGCGCGTCAAATCACACGTACTTTCATGGCCGATTTCGCAGGCTTCGAGCGTAAATCTTTCCCTCAGCTTGCTGACTTCCTAATGCTAACGCAATATGCTGCTGATATCCCAGCAAGCATCGCATTCCCACCAGCATCACTAGACAACACCCTAGGTGAGTGGCTAGCCAAGCATGATAAGAAACAACTACGCATCTCTGAAACAGAGAAATACGCGCACGTTACGTTCTTCTTCAACGGTGGTAAAGAAGACGAGTTCGACGGTGAAGTTCGCTCTCTTGTTAACTCTCCAAAAGTAGCGACTTACGATCTTCAACCAGAAATGAGCTCAGAAGAGCTAACAGAAAAACTGGTTGCAGCAATCAAAGGCGGCGAGTACGACTACATCATCTGTAACTACCCGAATGGTGATATGGTTGGTCACACTGGCGTATATGATGCAGCGGTTCAGGCGTGTGAAGCACTGGATAACTGTATCGGCCAAGTTGTTGAAGCTATCGAATCTGTGGATGGTCAATTACTGATCACTGCCGACCACGGTAACGCTGAAATGATGGTTAACCCAGAAACTGGCGGCATTCACACTGCACACACAAACCTACCTGTTCCTTTGGTATACGTGGGTAGCAAAGATGTTGCTGTTGTTGAAGGTGGTAGCCTATCGGATATCGCGCCAACTATGCTATCACTCACAGAGATGGACGTCCCTGCAGAGATGACTGGTAAGGCGCTGTTTGATCTGAAATAATCTTTCCCATGCGGAATGTGATTTCTACGATTAAACAATCCATTCACGCCAGAGCTTTTTGCTCTGGCGTTTTGTTATGCCTGTCAGTTGGGAGCACAAGCCTCTCGGCGTCAGAACAACAGTTATCAGGCGTAAAAGAAGAGATTCGACGCCAAAACCAACAAGTCTCACAACAGCAAAAACAGCTCACGGCACTGCAAGCTGAACTTCAGCAGCAAGACAAACGCATTTCAGGTTTTAGCCAACGAATTCGTTCTGCACAGCAAGCGGCGCAAGCGGGTGAGAAAGAGATTGCGAACTTAAATAACGAACTAAAGGCACTCGAGCAGCAACAAATTGAGCAGCAGGCACTCATCCAAGAGATTTTACGTCATCAGTATCGACAACCTAAGCAACAGCCTCTTGCTGATCTGCTAAACCCTGATGATAAGCAAACCCAAGACCGCATGCAGATGTATGCCAGCTATCTCAGCCTCGCTCGAACAAACGCTTTGGCTCAATTAGCCGCGACAGAAACCGAATTTAGTCTAGCTCGACACCGCTTAAACCAAGAGCGCCAAACACACACTGCGCTGATTGCCGATCTAGAAGAAAAACAATCCTCGTTGCTCGCTGAACAGAAGAATCAGCAAGCAACGGTAGCCAAAATTCAGCAGCAGCTGAAAGGCAGTAAAACCTACCTCAATGAGTTAGAGACAAACCAAAACCGTCTCCTACGTGAAATAGCCGAAGCCGAAGAGCGAGCTCGCGCTGAGGAGTTAGCAAGAGCGGAAGAAGCTGCACGACTCGCCGCACAGCAAGTATCAATGATTGGCTTACACACCAACAAAGGCAAATTACCTTGGCCTGTTGAAGGCAGGGTACTACACCGTTTCAACAGTACTCAAACTGGGCAACTAAAGTGGAAAGGGATGGTCATTGCCAGCCCAAGCGGCACCGAAGTTCATGCCGTTCAAGATGGTGAAGTCGTCTTTGCTGACTGGCTGCGAGGCTACGGGCTTCTCTTGATGGTTGATCATGGTAAAGACACCATGACACTGTACGGCTACAACCAAAGTTTACTGAAAAATGTTGGGGATACGGTGCGAACCGGTGAAACCATTGCGCTCGTTGGAGACAGCGGCGGGCAGAGGCAAAGTAGCCTCTACTTCCAAATTCGAGAGAAAGGCCAGCCGATTAATCCGCAACCTTGGCTGAAATAAGGTCATACGCGATAAATCACCAGCAAAACGTTATAAATGAAATAATGACGCCGTATAAAGAGCCCTCATTTCATCGTCTATAGTGAGATCGCACGGCATGGAGATATCGATGCGGAAGTTAAGATTCAGGTTCCCTACTACGCTAACTCTGCAGCGCTATCAGCCGCATCTTTTCTGCCGCCTTTTATTCCTCAGTTATTTGTTTCTCTCTCCCCTATTTTCATCTTTTCTTTACGCTAACGAGAGCCAACAAAACACAACCACGCTCGTGAGTGCAGCGCCGCTGACTGAAGCCCACAGCGCACCATCAGGTTTACTTGCGATTGTTATTGATGATTTGGGCTACCGCCGCTACCCTGCAGGGCTAGATAACCTTCCGATTCAAATTAACCTCGCGATTTTGCCTGATACGCCTCACGCTCAATCCGTTGCTGAAGAAGGTGCTCGTCAAGGCAGGGATGTCATCATCCATATGCCGATGGAACCCGTGGGAAATGCCCCACTAGAGCCAAGTACACTGCTCGACACCATGGATAAAACAGCGTTCCAAGAGACACTGCTCAACGCCTTAACAAGACTGCCTCAAGCGATTGGAATGAATAACCATATGGGGTCATCACTCACAGCAAAACCTGAGAAGATGCACTGGGTGATGGAAGTCTTGTCGATGCATGGGCTTGCCTTTTTAGACAGCGTTACCACCGTCGATACCGTGGCGCGTGATATTGCACGTGAGCACTCAATCCCAACCGTGCGTCGTCATATTTTTCTCGATCACTTGCAAGATGCCGATTTCATTCAAAAACAGTTAGTACTCGCTGCCGAGACCGCCAGACAGCACCGCTATGCGATAGCGATCGCACATCCGCACGCTTTGACCTTCTCTGTACTAGAGAGTGAGCTCCCCCACTTGGATGTCACACTGGTCAAGTTATCCGAGCTGTGGCAATACGAAGCAAACTTAGCCAATCATCAGTAACCGTTGATTCTGGCAGGCTCAAAAACAAAAAACCGCAGACTAAGCTGCGGTTTTTACCTCTTCACATCGAGTGAAAATTACTTTTCCCAATCAAGGATCACTTTACCCGACATGCCTGAACGCATCATGTCAAAGCCTGCTTGGAAGTCATCAACACTGAAATGATGGGTAATAATTGGCGTAAGGTCGAGACCTGATTGAATCAAGCTGGCCATCTTGTACCACGTTTCAAACATCTCACGACCGTAGATACCTTTAATGACTAAGCCCTTAAAGATCACCTGATTCCAATCAATGCCCATGTGTGATGGTGGGATACCAAGTAACGCCACTTTGCCGCCATGATTCATGTTCTCAAGCATTGCGTTAAACGCCGCTGGTACACCTGACATTTCAAGACCGACATCGAAGCCTTCAGTCATTCCAAGCTCTTTAACGACATCATCAAGATTCGTGGTTGCCACGTTAACAGCACGAGTGACACCCATTTTACGAGCGAGATCCAAACGGTACTCATTGATATCCGTGATCACAACGTGACGCGCACCAACATGCTTAGCTACCGCTGCAGCCATGATACCGATTGGGCCTGCACCCGTGATCAATACATCTTCACCCACAAGGTCAAACGACAATGCTGTGTGTACAGCGTTGCCAAACGGGTCGAAAATCGACGCGAGATCATCAGAAATTTCTGCAGGGATCTTAAAGGCATTAAAGGCTGGGATAACAAGGTATTCCGCAAATGCGCCTTCACGGTTTACACCGACACCGATGGTATTACGGCACAAATGGGTACGACCTGCACGACAGTTACGGCAGTGGCCACACGTAATGTGCCCTTCGCCAGAAACGCGATCGCCAATCGCAAAACCGCGAACTTCTTGACCGATACCGACCACTTCACCCACGTATTCATGACCAACAACCATTGGAACGGGAATGGTATTTTGCGACCACTCATCCCAGTTGTAGATATGAACGTCTGTACCGCATATCGCTGTTTTCTTGATACGAATAAGCAGATCGTTATGACCCATCTCAGGTTTTTCAACCTCAGTCATCCAGATACCCGGTTCTGCTTTTAACTTGGCTAGCGCTTTCATTTGATTAGCTCCATCTCTTTACCAATCTCAATAAAGGCATCAATCGCCGCATCAAGTTGCTCGCGGCTATGAGCGGCAGACATTTGCGTACGAATACGAGCTTGGCCTTTTGGTACGACAGGGAAAGAGAAGCCAACGACATAAATGCCACGAGCGAGTGCTCGCTCTGCAAATTCAGCTGCTACTTTGGCATCACCAAGCATAATAGGGATAATAGCGTGATCTGCTCCACCCATGGTAAAACCTGCCCCTTCCATGCGAGTACGGAAGTGCGCCGCATTTTCCCATAATTGATCACGTAGAGAGCCACTCTCTTTCAGCAAATCGATCACACGAATAGACGCAGAGACGATCGCTGGCGCAAGAGAGTTAGAGAATAAGTAAGGGCGTGAACGTTGACGTAGCCAGTCAACCACCTCTTTTTTACCTGCGGTGTAACCACCCGATGCACCGCCCATCGCCTTGCCTAACGTACCAGTAATGATATCGATACGGTCGATGACATCATGGTATTCGTGCGTACCGCGACCGTTGTCACCCATGAAGCCAACAGCATGAGAGTCATCAACCATCACGAGGGCGCCGTACTTGTCAGCAAGATCACAGATTGCAGGTAGGTTAGCAACCACACCATCCATAGAGAAAACACCATCAGTCACGATAAGCGTGTGACGCGCACCTTTCTCTTTTGCTGCGATCAATTGCGCTTCAAGTTGTGCCATGTCGTTATTCGCATAACGGAAACGCATCGCCTTACAAAGGCGAACACCATCGATGATTGAAGCGTGGTTTAGTGCGTCAGAAATAATCACATCTTCGGCACCTAAGATAGTTTCGAAAAGACCTGCATTGGCATCAAAACATGAAGAGTAAAGAATCGTATCTTCCATACCCAAGAAATCAGAAAGCTTTTGCTCTAGTGCTTTATGGATATCTTGTGTACCGCAGATAAAGCGTACAGAGGCCATTCCAAAGCCGTGTTCATCCATGCCTTTTTGCGCTGCTTCGATCAAAGCGGGATGGTTCGCTAAACCAAGGTAGTTATTCGCACAGAAATTAAGAACTTGATCGCCGGTTGAAACATCAACTAAGGCCTTTTGTGAGCTAGTGATAACACGCTCACTTTTGTAAAGACCATCGGCCTTTACTTCTTCAATTTGCTGCTGAATTTGTTGATAGAATGAAGCTGACATGAGCACTCCCGATAGAATAGTCGGTTAATTACCGACACACTTAGACAGTCATACCGCATTAGCGGTTTAATGCAGTCATTGTCACTAGCTATCAGGAGTATGTCTTGTATAAAAGTGACACACAGACTAAATCTGTTGAACCTGATCGCTATAATGTGACTCAAGTTCCATCACACGCTGCTTTCCTAGTCCCGTTGTGAGGGGCTTAATAATCGACAGCACCTGAAGCACGCCTTGGTAGACCACCGCTTTAGTGATCTTTGCCTTTGGTGCCTGCGCGGTTTGATAAGCTACCCAACTCGAACTAACAAGCTTCAACGTATTGGCAAGACCAAGCATCTCTTTATCACCCAGTGACAATAGCCCTGTCTGACGGAAACTTTCTAATAATGTCATTATATTCTGATGTAGCGAGTCTTGCGCAGTAAGGTACTTCTCTTGCAATCGTTCGTCACGACTCAGGATGTCGGGCAAGTTGGCATAGAAGAAGCGATACTGCCACATCAGCATAAAGACACTATCAAGATAGGTTAGAAGCTCTTCTGAGCTATAATTTGGTTTAGGCGTAAAGCTGTGCTTTAGATCACTGGCGTAGTGATCAAAGATACAATCGATAATCTGCTCTTTATTACGAAAGTGGTAATAGAGGTTACCTGGACTGATCTCAAGGTGGGCGGCGATATGATTCGTCGTAATGTTGGGCTCTCCGTGTTGATTAAACAACTCCAGTGCACCATGGATGATACGGTCGCGGGTTTTCATCGCTATCTCGGACTCTATGCAGCATTATCAGATAGTTTGATGTTATCATAGAAACAGGATAATGATTTGATTGAAGAACTCAGGATAGCCCCATGATTATAGTCACCGGCGGTGCTGGCATGATTGGCAGCAACATCGTAAAAGCGCTCAACGAACAAGGTCACAATGATATTCTAGTCGTTGATAACTTAAAGAATGGCAAAAAATTCAAAAACCTAGTCGATCTAGATATCACCGACTATATGGACAAAGAAGATTTCATTGCCCAAATCATGGCCGGTGATGACTTTGGTCCTATCGAAGCTATTTTTCATGAAGGTGCGTGCTCTGCAACCACTGAATGGGATGGCAAATACATGATGCTCAACAACTATGAGTATTCAAAAGAGCTACTTCATTTCTGTTTAGACCGTGAAATCCCGTTCCTTTACGCGTCATCTGCAGCCACCTATGGCGGTCGTGATAAAGACTTTATCGAAGAGCGCGAGTACGAAGGGGCACTGAACGTTTACGGCTACTCTAAGCAGCAATTTGACAATTATGTTCGCCGCCTATGGGCTGATGCTGAAGCGCATGGCGAAACACTCAGCCAAGTAACCGGCTTCCGCTACTTCAATGTCTATGGTCCACGTGAAGATCACAAAGGAAGCATGGCATCAGTAGCATTCCACCTCAACACGCAGATGAACAACGGTGAGAACCCAAAACTGTTTGCGGGTAGCACTGAATTTAAACGTGACTTCGTTTATGTAGGCGATGTGTGTGCGGTAAACCTATGGTTCCTAGAGAACGGTGTCTCCGGTATCTTCAACTGTGGTACCGGCCGTGCAGAAACCTTTGAGGCGGTTGCAGAAGCAGTCATCAAGCATCACGGTAAAGGCGAGATTGAAACCATTCCTTTCCCTGAGCACCTGAAGGGCGCTTATCAAACCTATACACAAGCCGACCACACCAAACTACGTGCTGCTGGCTGTGATGTTGAGTTTAAGACAGTTGCTGAAGGTACGGCGCTGTATCTAGACCTTATTAACTAATCTTTATCATTAATGATAAAGAAATAGTAATAAAAGAGTGCTTTTGCACTCTTTTATTTCGAATGGCTACCCTTTTAGAGTTGGATATGACATCAACAACTTCAAATAACTATCTCCCTAAATTTAAGGCGCACTTTTTACAACCTAAGCACTGGGGATCATGGTTCACGATACTTCTACTCGGCTTGGTAGCCCTTCTACCTTGGCGAATTAGAGATAAAGTCGCAGGGTGGCTAGGTGTAAAAGTCGGACATTTTGCGAAAAAAGCGCGCAGTCGCTCACTCGTTAACTTACAACTTTGCTTTCCTGATATGACCAGCGAAGAACACCAGCACCTTATAGACCGTAACTTTGCCGTTGCCGCACAAGTTATGCTCGCAATGGGAGAGCTAACCCTTCGTAGTCGTCGTCACTTAGAAGAGCGCACGGTTGTCTTTGGCAAAGAGTATCTCGATGCTGCTATTGAATCTAAAAAGAACACCATCATCTTAGTTCCGCACTGCTGGGCGATCGACTATCCAGCTATATACTGGGCATCTCAAAATATTCCAATGGTCGGTCTCATCAAACCTCAGCATCGACAACCCGTCATGGATTGGTTTATGAGTCGTCAACGCTTGCAATACGGGGGGCGCTGTCACCCACGAAGTGCAGGCATCAAACCCTACATTAGGTCAATCAAAGAAGGGTATTTAGGCTATTATTTGCCTGATGAAGATTTCGGCCGTGAGCAGAGCCACTTTTCTCCTTTTTTTGCGACAGAAAAAGCCACCTTTAATGGCCTGGGGAAAATTGCTCGCATCACCAATGCCGCCGTGCTTCCCATGTTACCCATATATAACTCTGAGAATGGAAAATTTGAAATCCATATTTATCCTGAGTTGGATACCATCGGCACGGGAAGTTCCCAGCAAGATGCAAATACACTCTCTAGTAACTTAGAATCTTTGATCTCAAAGCACCCTGAGCAGTATATGTGGATCCTTAAGCTTTTAGAAACTCGTCCAGAAGGCGGTAGGCCTTACTTTGAAATGGAAAAAAAAATGGGGCTAAGAAAGTAAACCATGCAACTACATTTACCTAAGACAAATATCAACAACCTGATTAATGTAATCGCTTGTCTTTGCCCTATACTGTTACTTGTGACAGGAAAAAGTTATAGCTACACCCCAGTTATAATGATGCTATTAGGACTAATTTTACTACCTAAAACCAAAACTAATTGGGATAAAGAGCACCAATGGCTATTTATCTCATTTGGTGGCTATTTCTTCGTTGTATTACTTTCTATTCTTATCTTGGGTGGAAGGGGGAGTGAACTCGACGCTCCAAGCAGAGCCTTACTTTTCGTCCCTGCAACCCTTCTATTTACTTATTATCGCCCAATACCCAAACATGTATTAATTGCTTTGCCTTTAGGTGCAATCATCACTGCATTAATATCACTTTACCATACGTTTATTCTTGGTGAAGTTGCGCTTTCAGAAAGAGCGGCAAAAGGATACATGACGATTCAATCTGGTAGCATGGCGATGTCACTGGGGCTTTTTTCATTAATTGTATTTTTCTACTTTTACTCACGCCAACAACAGCTCTATACGACCATTTCTGCGTTAGGTTTTGTAGGTGGAGTCCTTTCAGCTCTATTATCTGGAGCTAGGGGGGGCTGGGTCTTAGCACCACTAATTATTTTCACTATCTGCTGGCACTATCGAAAAATGGTGAAGAGGAAGCTACTTATATCCATTATCGCTAGCCTATGTTTAGTGACATATTTTTCAGCACCACTGATAAAAGTCCGCTTGTCCGCTTTCCATAATGACTATATTCAATACCAAGAAAAAAATATGAACTCATCCTCTGGGGTCAGAATTTCCCTTTGGAAAAGTTCTGTGATTAGCTTTTTAGATAAGCCTATTATGGGCCAAGGCTTTAATGGTCGAGATGAGCACAAAGCTCAACAAGTGCAAGAAGGAATTTCTAACCCTATCATATTAAACTATGCTCGCGCCCACAGTCAGTATTTTGAAGAGGCCGCGACAAAAGGTACTATCGGCTTAGCCACGCTAGGTGCTTTTTTCATGATCCCCATGCTTCTATTTCGTAGGCATTACCTTCAATCGCAAAACGAACTACAAAAAACAGCGGCTCTGCTCGGTATCGTTCACATTATTGCTGTTGCTGGGTACTGCTTAACACAAAATTACCTTAACCATATGTCAGGTATCCTTTTTTACCTAACATTTGTCACCTTATTTATATCTCTTAGCAAACCCAATACTAAAGCGATGGCAAGTAGATGAAAACTCTAATCATTGGACCTTCTTGGATCGGCGATATGGTCATGTCTCAGTCACTATACATGACCCTTAAAAAACAACACCCTAATGCACAGATCGATGTGATGGCCCCTGCATGGTGCAAAGATTTACTCGCTCGTATGCCAGAGGTCGATAACGTCGTTAAGATGCCACTAGGACATGGCGACCTCGCTTTAGGTACCCGTTACCAGTTGGGCTTGTCACTTAAAAAAGAAGCCTATACCCATGCGTATATCTTACCTAACTCTGCCAAGTCAGCACTGATTCCATGGGTTGCGAGAATCCCTCACCGCATTGGCTGGAAAGGAGAGATGCGCTATGGGTTACTTAACGACTTACGTCCAGACAAACGCGTTTTCGAATTAATGGTAGAACGCTATTGCGCACTCGCCTACCCTAAACAGCAGATGACTGGCAGCGGCAGTATAGAAGACATTCCGTATCCCAAGTTAACGGTCAATAGCGAAGACCAACAACGCCTCTTAACCACGCTGAATATCAGCAAGGAGCGAGAGATCGTGGGTATGTGTCCTGGTGCCGAGTTTGGTCCGGCTAAGCGCTGGCCAGAACAGCACTATGCACAACTTGCCGCGCATCTGATTGAACAAGGTAAGCAAGTATGGATCTTTGGTTCAGAAAAGGATCTCGCCGTTGCTGAAAGTATTAAGGCGGGTTTAGATACAACGCAAGCCAAGCACTGCCATTTGCTAACGGGGAAAACCAGCATTACAGAAGCTATTGACCTTCTCGCACTTTGCCAAACGATTGTCTGCAATGATTCTGGTTTGATGCATATTGCTGCGTCAGTGGGATGCCACATCGTTGCCATCTATGGATCCACATCTCCAACCTACACTCCTCCTTTAACTGACAAACTCACGATTGTGAATACTGAAATCAGTTGTCGCCCTTGCTTTAAACGTGAGTGCCCTTACGGCCATATGAAATGTTTAACAGAAATTTCTGCTTTAGACGTTATCAAACAGATGCCAAAAAGCTAAAGGGAAGGGAGAAATGAAACTCAATAAACTCGCATTCTATGCAAGCAATGGCTTTCAAGACCTACTCCCTCTTTGGGTAATGAAAGGTCGAAAAAGCAAACTGCTCAATAGCCTAAGTCGTTATGACCAAGAAGCTATCGCAAGCCGGGTCAATTACTACCTAAAAGGGGAAGATATTTTCTCTCCTTCAGACTCTGCAACCAAAATCGCGGACTTCCATAAAAAAGGTCATAGTGCAGCATACTACTATGACCTCAAAGAGCACCTGCGCTGTTACTCCAAACAGATGCGGATCGACTTTAGGTTCGGTGACGACACAACACTCACATCTTATAAAAATATCGTTAAAGCACGCCCTGTCGGAGACGACAACCAAAATGCTGTCCTGATGAAGCTCAACAAAGTTCGCCACTTTAATTTCATTAACGATCCCAATGCCTTTGAAGATAAGAAAAACATGCTTATTTGGCGAGGTGCGGCATATCACCCCCATCGAAGAGAGTTCATTCGCCAATTTTGGGACAAACCATTTTGCAATATTGGGCAAACGAACAAACCAGCGGAAGACGTACCGTGGCAAACTCCCCCATTGAGTATTAGCGAGCAACTAAAATATAAATTCATCCTCTGTATTGAAGGCAATGACGTTGCAACAAACTTAAAGTGGGCAATGTCATCTAACTCACTCTGCATGATGACAAAACCAAAATTCGAAACATGGTTTATGGAAGGTCGACTAGAAGCCGGCACCCATTATATTGAGCTAGAAGAAGACTATAGTAACCTAGAATCAGTCATCCAATACTATAGCCAGCATACCGAAGAGGCGAAGACGATCATCGCCAATGCGAATGCTTATACAGAGCAATTTATGAATAAAGAGCGGGAAGAGCTTATATCACTGCTCGTTCTTGAAAAGTACTTCCGTCTATCCGGGCAAATATAACCCTATGATTTTCAAACTTATCTATAACATCGTTATTGGCTTAGCTTCCCCGTTCTATCTGTATAAGCTACTCAAAAAGCATACTGATAAACCAAGCGTGGGTGCACGCTGGCGTGAATATTTCGGGTACCAAGAAACACAACGTTTCCAACGTCCAATTTGGGTTCATGCTGTCTCTGTCGGTGAAGTGATCGCTGCGAGCTCTTTAATTAAGCGATTACAGCTTCAATACCCTGACACTCAAATACTCGTCACTACCACGACGCCAACAGGTGCAGCGCAAGCTTGTAAACTTGGGGTTGAGCATGCCTATCTGCCTTTTGACCTTCCCCCTTTTGTTAACCGATTTCTTAATACAGTAAAGCCTCAACAAGTGCTGATCATGGAAACAGAGCTTTGGCCCAACCTCCTACAGAGCCTAAGCCGACGTAACATACCAACAGCTATCGTTAACGCCAGACTTTCCGAGCGCTCATTTCAACGCTACCGTAAAATTGAACGATTTATAAAGCCCATTTTGACCAAGGTTGCTGTCTTTTACTGCCAGCACCAAGACGATGCGGACAGATTTAACCGCCTAGGTGTTTGCCCGAGTAAAGCGATTGTAACCGGTACAATTAAGTATGATATTCATCTCGATGACACCACGAAATGTCGCGCAGAGACACTCCGCCAGACCCTTGACCCCAAAACGGATCGTCTAGTATGGATTGCTGCGAGTACGCACGAGGGTGAAGATGAACAAGTGCTTGCCGCACATCAGCAGATTTTACAGCAACAACCAAATAGCCTATTAATACTTGTTCCTCGGCACCCTGAACGTTTTAACAATGTCTTCCAGATAGCTAGCACCCAGTTCAAAACGACAAGACGCAGCATCCAAAATGAAGAGATGGATGCGTCAACACAAGTCTATCTAGCTGACACCATGGGAGAGATGATGACACTGCTCGCAGCCAGTGATATCTCCTTCGTAGGTGGTAGCCTGATTGGGGATAAAGTAGGGGGGCATAACCTGCTAGAGCCAGCAGTCGTTGGTATTCCAAGTCTCACCGGTCCAAGTTTTTACAACTTTACCGATATCACCCACCAGCTCGTGGCAGCAGGCGCAACTGAAGTGATTAAAGATAGCGAAACTCTCTCTGAGGCCGTAGTGGCAATTCATACAACGCCTAACAAGCAGAAGAAAATGGGGCTTGCGGCACAAAATGTCGTTAAGAAAAATCAAGGTGCATTAGATACTATTGTAGAAAATATCAACAATACCCAGCGAACACGATAGTCACCGTAAGCAAGCTCAAAAGTCACCACCAGCGAGGAGTGCCTTCTAGGGCGAAGCAATAATGGATGCAGAGCAATCGGCCATTTATTTTGCCCAGTAGCCTTTCTCAAATTGGCGCCACATCGCATCATCCCAGTAAATACCATGACGAGCGCGCTCTTTAATGACAGAGCGCTTCAATCTCTCAATATTAGCCTGTTTCCAGCGTTCCCCAGCTTTGATACCGCACTTGTCAAAGTCAATGATCCAAACTTTACTGTCTTTATCGATAAGGATGTTCTTTATGTTTAAATCGGTATGACATACTTGGGCATCATGCATGCGCCTTACCTGCTCCCCGATAGCTCGATAAATTTCTTCAGCCAATGGCCCATGTTGTAAGGCATCAATCAAATCATGCGAATGAGGAATCTTCTCACTCAATAAATCAGCACGATAAAATAAGCCTCGGCGAACAACGCAAGCAGCAACGGGACGAGGCACATTCACTGATAATTGGGATAAGTGATGCAGCAGTTCAAACTCCGCAAAGCTACGGCTATGCTTAACACCCCAAAAAAGGTAACCATCTTTGACTACTCGTCCAAACAGTCCCCCTCGGCGATAATGGCGCAAAGCCATATCCAAGGTTTGAGAGCGAATAAACCACGTTGTTCCTCGACCGACTGCGCTTCCTATTATCGCTTCTTTACGCTGCCAGTAACTGACCGAAAAGCTCGACTGAAGCTCATCTTCCAAAAGCTCACTATCAAATTTATAGTGACATGAACCTTTGCGGCGGTACTCTATCATCACGGTTTACTCATTGGCATAACGACTGAAAGCTCTAGTTTACAATCATCTTACCCAGCTGCATAATCCTCAACGTCTCAATTTTCTGGTACCTTGCTATGTCACTGTTTAGAGAAGCACCAGCCTCTGTCTGTATCTTACGTCTTTCTGCCATTGGTGATGTTTGCAACACGTTATCTGTCGTGCAAGCGATTCAAACACAATGGCCATCAACAAAGATAACTTGGATTGCGAGTACACTTGAAGCACAGCTGCTCAAAGGAGCCAGTGAAGGAATAGAGGTCATTACCTTTGATAAAAAAAAAGGGGCCGCTGGCTACTTAGCCACTTGGAGACAGCTTAAAGGTCGCCGCTTTAGCGCATTACTTCATATGCAGACGGCCATTCGCGCCAGCTTCCTAACCTTAGGTATTAAAGCCGATTACACGCTTGGCTTTGATGCAAAACGTAGCCAAGATCTACAGCATCTATTTACCAATGTTAAGGTACCCTCCCCAGAAAAGCCCCATGTTTTAGATGGCTTAAAGGCATTTGCCACCACCTTAGGTATCCCCGAGTTTACCCCTACGTGGCATATTCCTCATAGCGAAGCTGACATTGAATGGGCAGCAACATTAACGAAAGAGCCCACGGTTATCATTGTCCCTGGTGCTAGTAAGACCTATAAAAACTGGACACCTGAAGGCTATATTGGGCTGTCCCAGCACATATTGAACCAAAACTACCGTGTTATTCTTGCTGGTAGCCCCGCGCCGTCAGAAATAGAGTTGGCAGCAGAGATAGTGCACAGCGTCCCTGAAGTCACAAACCTCGTAGGGAAAACCAGCCTAGATCAGCTATTTGCCCTGCTAAAATTGGCTGATATTGTCGTCTCTCCAGATACAGGTCCAGCCCATATGGCAAACGCTGTCGCCACGCCCGTTCTTGGTCTTTATGCTCACCATAATCCGATGAGAACAGGCCCGTACAATTACCTCAACTATGTCGTCAGCTGTTATGATAAATGCATAGAAAAAGAAACAGGAAAACCTGCTCACTCGCTACCTTGGCGCAGCCGAGTGAAAGATCCATTAGCAATGGGCCATATCCACGTAAAAGATACAATCAATATGTTTAATAGAATCGTCAGTGAAACAAACAAATAGTCTTACGACTCTACATAGCATATGAGGAACCTCAATGAGTACACCCAAACGAAAAACGATTGCAGCTGCATTGATTGTCAAAAATGAGTCTAAGCATCTAAAGGAATGCCTAGAGACTGTTTTTGAGTGGGTAGATGAAATCATCATTTTAGATTCAGGTAGTACTGATGAAACTGAAGCTATCGCCCGCCAATATACTGATAAATTTTATATTTCGGAAAATTGGCCTGGCTTTGGACCTCAGCGTCAACTAGCCCAGAGCTACGTTGAATCAGATTACGTACTATGGCTTGACGCTGATGAGCGTGTTACTGATGAACTAAAGCAAGATATATTATTCGCAGTCGGTGAGAATAAACCGCAAACATGCTATGCATTCAACCGTAGAACAACTGCTTTTGGGAAATTTATCGAGCATTCTGGTTGGTCTCCAGACTGGGTCACTCGACTTTACCCAACCAGCCTAACAAAGTACAACGACTCATTAGTGCATGAGAGTGTTGTTATATCTAAAGAAATGCAAGTTTCTAGATTAAAAGGCCGCTTACTTCACTACACTTTTGATTCATTACCAAAATACACAAGAAAAACCCAGCAATACGCACAGCTCTGGGCAGATCAAAGAGAAGGCAAAAAGCCCGCTTCTTTAATGGCTGCCTGTACCCACTCTTTAGCACGATTCCTAAAAATGTACGTAATTAAAAGAGGCTTTCTTGACGGTAAGCATGGCTTCTTACTTGCAGTGCTAAGTGCTCAAACAGTATTCATTCGCTACGCAGACCTATGGGTTCGCGATTACGTCAAGCACTCAAAGCTAAGAAAATAAAATGCATATCTGCCATGTTAATCTCGCCAGTGGTTATAGCGGGGGAGAAAACCAAACATTAGCCTTAATCCGCCAACAGATTTCACTTGGCTATCAGCTTACGGTTGTTGCAAACCCCAAAAGCCGCTTTACCGAAGAGGTGAAGGTTTTAGGCTGCAAGGTGGTTACGACAAGTCACTTTCTACGTGGGCATCGCTCAAACCATGCCAAAAACGCTGTCATCCATGTGCATGAAGGTAAGGCACTTTATTGGGCATTAACCGAAAATCTACTGCGTGGCACCCCCTACATCGTCACGCGTAGAATAGATAACCCAATGAAAAAACGTAAACTATTACGTCTTGGCTACCATCGAGCCTCTACGGTAGTGGGACTAAGCACAGAGATTGTGCAGCAAATCAAACGGGGCTGTCGCGCCTACTCTGTCGCACTGATACCCAGCTCTCCCGTCACCTACCCTATTGACGGTGAATCTGTTGCTGCACTGAAAGAGAGATTCAAGGGCAAGAAACTTGTTATCCAAGCAGGAAAGATGCTGAGTCATAAAGGCTTCGACGTCACCATCAAGGCCGCAAAAGAGCTGACTAAAGTACGTCCCGATATCCATATCGCTTTATTAGGCGATGGGCCAGAAATGGACGCACTTCAAGCACTCACCACGGGGCTAGAAAATATCAGCTTTGAAGGAAAACAACACAACATGGGGGATTGGTTTGAGGCAGCGCACCTTCAAATTCACCCCTCTTATAGTGAAGGGTTAGGCTCGGTTATCCTCGAAGGCATGAACGCAGGGCTACCTGTCATCGCGTCACGCTGTGGAGGAATACCTGACATTATCACTCATAGCACTAACGGGCTGCTTATTGAGCCCGGTAACAGTCGTCAGCTCACAGAGTATATTCTCAACGTTATTGATGATGCTGAATTAACACAGCGTTTTCGTGAAAAGGCGAATCAACACCTGCAAAACTTTGATATAGAAAAGACGAGCCAAGACTACCATAATATCTATCAGACTATCTTAAACGGAACAAAAGCATGACAACGCGAGTAATCTATCCTGGTACCTTTGACCCTATCACTAATGGTCACACAGACCTCATAGAGCGTGCTGCCGCGATGTTTGATCATGTTGTTGTTGGCATTGCGAATAGCCCAAGTAAGAAACCCCTCTTTGACCTCAATGAACGCGTTGCACTTGCTGAGTCAGTAACGGGGCATCTTAACAATGTTGAAATCGTAGGCTTCTCTGGTCTACTCGTCGATTTTGCGAAGCAACATCATGCTAATGTACTCGTGAGAGGGTTAAGAGCGGTATCTGATTTTGAGTACGAATTTCAGCTTGCGAACATGAACCGCCGCCTGATGCCCGAGCTTGAAACGGTCTTTCTTACCCCAGCCGAAGAGAATTCATTTATCTCTTCGACCATTGTTAAAGAGGTTGCCTTACACAACGGTGATGTCAGCCAGTTCGTACACCCTAAAATCGTCACAGCACTCCTTAAAAAACTAGGGAAGTGATGATGAATGGTGAGGTATATGCTTTCAGGCTGATGACCTCACCGCTGGCACTGAGAGCAAAATGTCGTTGCTCTCTGGCCTAGCTTAACCTCTTCAAGTATCTCCTCACAGACCGGGCATGGTTGACCTTTCTTACCGTAAACTTGCAGCTCTTGTGCAAAGTAGCCCGGCTTGCCATCCGCTTGCTGAAAGTCTTTCAACGTCGTCCCCCCCTGCTCAATCGCTTGAGCGAGAACGCGCTTAATCACATCCACGAGTAGTGTCATCTCTTCGAAAGTTACGCTGCCTGCGGGGCGTCGAGGGTCTATTCTTGCCATAAACAGCGCTTCGTTCGCATAGATATTGCCCACACCAACAACATGCTGATTTGTCATGATAAACACTTTGATGCTGACACGTTTTTGCTTTGCTCGTTCGAACAGATAGTCGGCATGAAAGGCTTCGTCTAACGGCTCAGGGCCGAGATGAGACAAAGACTCATGCTGCTCACCTAGCGGCTGCCATAGCCAAGCCCCAAAACGACGAGGGTCGTTATAACGCAACATCTGCCCATTCGATAAGATTAAGTCTACATGGTCATGCTTGTCTGGCGGTGAAGATGCCGGTAATACCCGTAAACTCCCTGACATCCCTAGATGGATAATGGCTTCACCCTTTGCCGTATGTAAGAGCAAATACTTCGCACGACGAGTAATCTGATCAATCACGAGCCCCTCCATTTGCATCAGTTCATCAGGGATGAGCCAACGCAATTGACGCTGCCGAATGATAATCTTTTCGACAGTCTGCTCTTTTAGGTGGGGAGTGATACCTAATCGGCTCACTTCAACTTCTGGTAATTCAGGCATAGGTAGCTATTAACTCATTAGGACTAGGGGAAGAGGTAAGATTTTTCGACCGAAACAGCAATCCATTGTGCCTGCCAATTCTGCATTAACCAAAATTGCGGCATTTCATAAATCGTTAATCGCACTGGCTCTTCTATCCCTTCAAACCATACTTCAACGGTCAACGGATTCACAAGCTGCGGTCTAAGCAATTGACGCGTATCGTCATCAATTCGAGTGCCCAGCAAATTCTGCCAACGGTCAACAAGTACGTCTGCCGAATAGGGTAAAGGAGAATCGACCTCCCACTGACCTGTCTCTAAGCGTTCAATAACTCGTTGAGGGTAAACAACCTTTTCAATCTCTAGCAGCTCAGGAAGAAGACGTTCTAATCCTGCAGGTGTTTCAACACTTGCTTGGCGATTCCTCTCTTTAATCAGCTCTGGAAGCTGTACGATGGCCATAAATAGCAGCGCACCAATAATCATCACATTATTCCAGCCACGCCGTGATAGCCTCATCCTCTCTCCTTAGATGCTGAACGTAGAGACTGAATCGAGATACTCAATTTAAAGACTTAACGTCAGTACTCAACCTGGGCAATAGTAAAATACGGTATTGAATCACTACATGCGAGATGCTTTTAGTTGCTTCTCACGAATTATAGTAACAAAAAACGCAGCCACTGAAGGTAACTGCGCTTATACAATTGGTGCCACTCGCTAGAGTAAGACGACCTGCACCAAATTTTAGGTATAAAAAAACCCGGATAAACCGGGTTTTTTTCAACAAATCAGAAAAATCAATTACTTGATTTTAGCTTCTTTGTACATAACGTGCTTACGAACAACTGGATCAAATTTCTTGATCTCAAATTTGCCCGGCATGTTACGCTTGTTTTTGTCGGTAGTGTAGAAGTGACCAGTACCAGCAGATGATACTAAGCGAATCTTCTCACGAATGCCTTTAGCCATGGTTCAGAATCCTCTTAAACGTTCTCACCACGGGTACGCATTTCAGCAAGAACGGCATCGATGCCTTTCTTATCGATAATACGCATACCCTTAGCGGTAAGACGAAGTTTAACGAAGCGTTTTTCGCTTTCTACCCAGAAACGATGAGTTTGCAGGTTCGGCAGAAAACGACGCTTGGTGGCATTACGCGCGTGTGAACGGTTGTTACCCGTTACAGGACGCTTGCCAGTTACTTGGCATACTCGGGACATTGCTGTCTTCTCCAAATCGTTTCAGCTCGATATCAACCCTAGTTATCTCTGAACTAACATCAGTTAGAACCTAACTAGGGCTATCAAAGGTCGCGCATTATACTAAGTCAGAAGCAGTTGCTCAAGTCCCGAGCAGATCCTTTCTGCGTTTTTTGATCAATTTCTGTCGAAATTACATCCAACCACGCTCAGAAAAGGAAATGATATCGCCATCACCGACGACGAAATGGTCTAACACTCGAATATCCACTAATGCTAATGCATCACAGATTCTACGAGTTATTCTGCGATCTGCCTGACTAGGTTCAGCCACGCCAGACGGGTGATTATGCGCTAAAATTAACGCGGCTGCATTAATTTCTAGCGATCTTTTTACGACTTCTCGCGGATACACACTGGCAGCGTCAATGGTTCCCTCAAACATTATTTCACTACTGAGTACCCGATGTTGATTATCTAAAAATAAAATTAAAAAATTTTCTCGGCATTTATCCCGTAAAACACTCGATAGATAGCGCCGCGTATGATCAGGGCTTGTCAAAGCATCTTCTTTTTCAATCACTTCCATCCAATATCGCTGCTGCATTTCAAGCATTGCTTGTAAAAGTGCGAATTTCGCAGGTCCCAACCCTTTATGACCACAAAAGGTCTTTTTGTCCGCTTTTAGTAATGCTCTCAGTGAGCCAAATTCAGATAAAAGATGATCGGCAAGCTCAATTGCGTTCATCCCGCTAATACCTGTGCGTAAAAAAATTGCCAATAATTCGGCGTCAGTGAGTGCATCTGCTCCCCGATTGAGCAGCTTTTCACGTGGACGTGACGCTTCTGGCATCAATTTAATGCTCACCACCTCTCCTTATATACCTTCTCGATAGCCACTTCTTGGTCACAGCATCAATATCAATGCTGGAAGACGAGATAAAAGCACCCGTTAATAACGACGCACAGAGCATTCATTGAGTAAATGAATAGTTCGTGAGTTCACACAAGGCAGAGAGAAATTGACAAGCCACGCATTCATCGAATCCTTGAAACAGCTCGGCTTAATCGATTGTCAAATTCGTGCTATCTTGTCGCGAGTTTCTACCGAATAATGCCTTTTTCTGAACACAGGTAACAAAATTAGCAAGTTAAAGAAAGGCGCAGCGCTAAGCGAAGAGGATACAGATGCAAACGTTGGCAGGTAAAAAGATACTTCTTGGGATGAGTGGTGGCATCGCAGCTTATAAGTGCGCGGAGCTAACACGTCGACTCGCAGAGCGTGGGGCTAAAGTCCGTGTCGTCATGACCAAAGCCGCTCAGGAATTCATTACCCCTCTTACCATGCAGGCTGTCTCTGGCCATCCCGTTTCCGATAGCCTCTTCGACCCTGCCGCAGAAGCTTCTATGGGGCATATTGAGCTAGCAAAGTGGGCTGATCTTATTCTACTCGCCCCCGCTACCGCCGACCTGATAGCACGCTGTGCTGCTGGTATGGGTAATGACCTACTTTCAACTCTTGTGCTCGCTAGTGAGTCTCCCATTGCTGTCGCACCTGCGATGAACCAACAAATGTATCGCCACCCAGCCACCCAGAGAAACATTGAAACACTGACTGGCTTTGGTTATCACATTTGGGGCCCAGGCAGTGGCGAACAAGCCTGTGGTGATATTGGTCCTGGGCGAATGCTTGAGCCTATGCAGCTCGTCGCTAAAGCTGAAGCGTTTTTTACACCGCAAACTGAGACGTCATCAGACTCATTGAACGGCTTGCGTATATTGCTGACCGCCGGGCCTACGCAAGAAGCACTCGATCCTGTTCGCTACATCAGTAATCACAGCTCAGGAAAAATGGGATTTTCAATTGCTGAAGCGGCAGCTCAACAAGGCGCGACAGTCACATTAGTCTCAGGCCCCGTCACTCTTCAAACACCAAAAGGCATTAATCGTATCGATGTTACCAGCGCGCAAGAGATGCATAAGACCGTCATGGCGCATGCTCAGCAGCACGATATCTTTATCGCCTGCGCGGCCGTTGCCGATTATCGCTCAGCAGATGTGCAGTCACAGAAGATGAAAAAGCAAGCCAACAGCGATGAACTAACGCTGACGTTAATCAAAAACCCAGATATCGTTGCTTCTGTCGCGAGCCTAAGCGAGCAGCGTCCATTTACCGTCGGCTTTGCAGCAGAAACACAAGACGTCGCAAAATATGCTCAGGATAAACTTTCTCGTAAGAATCTCGATTTAATCTGTGCGAATGACGTCTCGGTCGCAGGGCAAGGCTTTAATAGTGACACCAATGCACTGCATCTCTACTGGAAGGGAGGAGATAAATCACTTCCATTGGCACAAAAATCCCAACTGGGTCAGCAATTGATTACCGACATCGTGGCAAACTACACCAGCCAGCAGTCAGTAAAACCCCAGATTTGAGACAACAGTTACTTGAGATAACGATGAATAAAATTGACTTAAAAATCCTTGACCCAAGAGTGGGGAAACAGTTCCCACTACCGGCCTACGCAACAGAAGGGTCGGCAGGTTTAGACCTACGCGCATGTTTAGATGAAGCGCTAACTGTCGAGCCTGGGCAAACCCACCTTGTACCTACAGGCTTAGCGATTCATATCGGTGACCCGAGCCTAGCGGCAACGATTTTGCCTCGCTCTGGGCTTGGTCATAAACATGGCATTGTATTAGGTAATCTTGTAGGTCTTATCGATTCTGATTATCAAGGTCAACTCATGGTCTCTGTATGGAACCGTGGTCAAGATACCTTTGTTATCGAACCCGGTGACCGTATCGCACAACTTGTTTTTGTTCCCGTTGTTCAAGCTGCATTTAATATCGTGGAAGAGTTTGATACATCTGATCGTGGTGAGGGTGGATTCGGTCACTCTGGTCGCCAGTAAGCAACTCGAAAACCACACGAGAACAACACGAAAGCAAACATAAACAGACGACTCAGCATCGCCTAAATCTCTTATTTGGCGCCGAGTTTGGCGCCTATCGCTATCACGTAGTAAAGAAAGGATATGTCACCCATGGCAGGCACAAAAAAGACTAACCGCCGTGAACAAATCTTGCAGTGCCTTGCGGGCATGCTGGAATCAACTCAAGGTAGTCAAAGAATAACAACCGCTAAACTGGCTGCAGAAGTGGGCGTTTCAGAAGCTGCGCTTTACCGTCACTTTCCTAGTAAAGCGAAGATGTTTGAAGGACTTATCGAGTTCATCGAAGAGTCTCTCTTTGAACGCATTAACCGCATTACTGAGGACGAAAAAGATACTTTACGTCGTATCTACCTCATTTTAAGATTGCTACTTGCTTTTGCCGAACGTAATCCAGGCCTCACCCGCATCATGACGGGTCACGCACTGATGTTTGAGCAAGATCGCCTGCAGTCGCGTATCAATCAGATGTTTGAGCGCATCGAGTTGATGCTTCGTCAGGTATTGCGCGAGCGCCAATTGCGAGAAGGAAAAGGCTTCCCAGTTGATGAGCGTATTTTAGCAGCGCAGCTACTCGGCCAAGTTGAAGGCAGCTTCAACCGCTTTGTTCGATCCAACTTCAAGTACCAGCCTACGGAAGACTTCGAGGCCTATTGGGAACTGCTTTCCACACAGATTAAATAACAAAAAACGCCAGCGAATTCGCTGGCGTTTATTTACAAGCTTACTTTTAGCGCTTAGATACCGTATTCGGCACGGTACGCTTTTACTGCTTCTAGGTGCTCAGTTGCGTCACCCTTTTCTTCTAGGTAAGTAATCAGGTCGCCCAGAGAAACAATAGAGATCACTGCACAGCCGAAGTCGCGTTCCACTTCTTGAATCGCAGACAGCTCGCCTTTACCTTTCTCTTGACGGTCGATAGCCACCAATACACCCGCTAGATCGGCACCACAAGCCTTGATGATTTCCATCGACTCACGAATTGCTGTACCCGCAGTGATCACGTCATCAACTAACATGATGCGACCTTCCAATGGGCTACCGACTAAGCTGCCACCTTCACCGTGTGTTTTTGCTTCTTTACGGTTAAAACAGTATGGCGTGTCCACGTTATGGTGATCGGCCAGTGCGACGGCTGTTGTCGTTGCAATTGGAATCCCTTTGTACGCAGGGCCAAATAGCACATCATAGTCGATACCTGCATCCACTAAAGCTTCTGCGTAAAAACGACCTAAGCGAGCTAAATCACGACCGGTGTTGAATAGACCAGCATTGAAAAAGTACGGGCTCTTACGGCCTGACTTCAGAGTGAATTCACCAAACTTCAAAACTTCTTTCTCAAGAGCAAATTCAATGAACTGACGCTGATAAGCTTTCATGGGTTCTCCTTAAGGATGTTAATTATCGGTATTACTGTGTAATTCTCTTTCAGAGCCAAATTAAGGCTCAAAAAAAGCGGCTAATTAGCCGCTTCTTAAAAAGTTTGATTATGACGCCACGGCGTCAATGTTGAGCACTGTTTTTTGCTGCTCAACAATATCGCTAATGCCTTGCTTCGCCAGCTCAAGCATTGCTAATAATTCTTCATGAGAGAATGGTTCACCCTCTGCAGTGCCTTGCACCTCGATCATGCGACCATCTTCCATCATCACCACGTTCATGTCTGTCTCTGCTGCTGAGTCTTCAACGTACTCAAGGTCACAAATCGCTTCACCCTTGTGAATACCAACAGAAACGGCAGCAACCATGCCTTTCATTGGGTTCTTTTTTAGAAGTCCCTTTTCAAGCATATAAGTAATCGCATCATGCAACGCAACACATGCACCGGTAATAGAGGCAGTACGAGTACCACCGTCAGCTTGGATAACATCACAATCGACAGTAATCATCTGCTCACCGAGTGCTTCTAGGTCAACAGCGGCACGTAGGCTACGCGCGATAAGACGTTGAATCTCCATTGTACGACCACCCTGCTTACCGCTAGCGGCTTCACGACGGTTACGCGTATGCGTAGCACGCGGCAGCATACCGTACTCAGCGGTTACCCAACCTTTCCCTTTGCCTTTCAGCCAACGAGGCACGTTTTCTTCAACGCTTGCGGTACAAATCACTTTTGTATCGCCAAACTCCACCAACACAGAGCCTTCTGCATGAGCCGTAAAGTTACGAGTAATAGTAATAGGACGGACTTGCTGTGCGGTTCTACCGTTTGGACGCATGGTGATCTACCTTTGAACATGAGATGTTAACCGGCGATTATACCGACTAGACCTAAGAAGCGCTAACCGAATTGCGATACAAGAAAGGAAAAAAGTGACGACCGCTTTCATTATCGACAATCCACTAGGTATAATTCACCCTAATTATCCGCCCACACACAAGGCACCAATTAATGATCTATAGTATGACCGCCTATGCCCGTCGCGAAGTTAAAGGCGATTGGGGTACCGCTATCTGGGAAATCCGCTCTGTTAATCAACGTTATCTAGAGACCTACTTCCGCTTACCTGAGCAATTTCGTGCTATCGAGCCTGTGCTGCGTGAGCGATTCCGTAAACGCCTAGCACGCGGTAAGGTTGAATGTAACCTACGCTTTGAAGCTAACCCGGCAGCGAATACGGATCTGAAGATCAATGAGACCTTAGCAAAGCAAGTGATCAACGCAGCTAAGTGGGTAAAAGAGACCTCAGGTGAAGGCAACATTGGTCCATTCCAAGTATTAAACTGGCCCGGTGTAATGGAAACACCAGAGCAAGATCTCGATACCATTAATAAAGCACTTCTTGCAGGCTTTGATGAGACACTTAACGACTTTATTAGCGCACGCGCTAGCGAAGGCGAAAACATGAAAGCGCTGATCGAGCAACGTCTCGACGGCATTGAAGTTGAAGCCGCGAAAGTGACTGAGCACATGCCAGAAGTACTCAAGTGGCAACGTGATCGCCTACTCACTCGCTTTGAAGAAGCCAACGTTGAGCTGGAAGCAACACGCGTTGAGCAAGAGATGATTCTACTGGCTCAAAAAGTCGATGTTGCTGAAGAGCTTGATCGCCTAGCGTCACACGTATCTGAAACGAAGAAAATCATGAAGAAAGGTGGCGCATGTGGTCGTCGTTTAGACTTCATGATGCAAGAGTTCAACCGCGAATCAAACACACTGGCTTCAAAGTCGATCAATGCCGACATCACTGCCTCAGCAGTCGAGTTGAAAGTCCTTATCGAGCAGATGCGAGAACAGATCCAAAACATAGAATAACAGCATTTAGGTACGCCTAGTTACAATACCCATGCGATATGCCCATGGACTGTTTTCAGTCAGTGGGCATTTTTATATCGAGCACTTCTCATATTACGATTCCAGACAAAAAGCTAAGATAATCCCCCATACATAGCAAAAAATTTCACCCAAACAACAAAAAGCATGACATAAAACCCAAAATACATAAAAACTTAATGTAATTGATTACACCCCTGAATAGCCCAAATGTAAAGGATTGCACTTTATATGCGTTCAGCCTCAATGACGAGCAGTGAAACAAAAATGTCACAAAGTCATTCTAGATTACTCGCGTAATTTCCAATTCATTGACTTTTGGTGACAAATGAAAACTCTACATAGCGGTAAAGCATTACTCGCAGCATCTATTGCGCTTGTCTTAGCTGGCTGTAACAGCAGTGATGATGACGTTGTTGTTGACGACACACTCAGAATGAAAGTTCGTCTGATGGAAACCACAGACTTACATAACAACATGGTGCCGTATAACTACTTTGCTTCTGAAGCAACCAATGCAGAGTCGCCAACAGATTACGGTCTATCGCGTACTGCTATCATCATTGATAGAGCACGCCGTGAAGTAACCAACTCAATGCTATTTGATAACGGTGACTTGATCCAAGGTAGCCCGATGGGTGACTACATGGCGAGCTTAGGTGCCGACCACCTAGAGCGCGTCACACACCCTGTCTACAAAGCAATGAACTACTTAGAGTACGATGCTGCCAATATCGGTAACCATGAATTCAACTACGGTTTAGAGTTCATGAATGCTGCAACAGCAGGTGCTAACTTCCCATACGTTAACGCAAACGTATTTGAATTCGATGAGCGTGCGCTATCAGGTGAATTTGCCTTTGATGAAGAAGAGTGTGCATTCGAGCCGAACGACCACTTTGTCGGCAATAGCACAGAGTTCTTTGATAATTACCAGCCTTACTTTAAGCCTTATACCATCTTAGAGCGTCATTTCGTTGCTAATGATGGCGAAGAATACGAAATCAACGTAGGTGTTATTGGCTTCACACCACCAAACATCATGAACTGGGATAAACGTCACCTAGAGTGTGAAGTGATGATTGCAGATATTAAAGCCTCTGCTGAACACTACGTACCACTAATGAAGATGGAAGGGGCTGATATCATTGTTGCTGTACCTCACTCAGGTATTTCAAAGAGCGATGAAGACGGTGACTTCAACGACAACGCAACATGGAAACTGGCTCAGGTTGATGGCATTGATGCGATTATGTTTGGCCACGACCACAACAACTTCCCAACCGATGGTGATGTCTACGATGGCATGGAAGGTGTGGATGCTAAAAATGGTAAAATCTTCGGCGTTCCAGCCGTTATGCCTGGTTTCTGGGGGAACCATGTTGGCGTCATCGACTTAGATCTTGCTTACGACGAAGAAGACGAGAGCTGGGGTATTACAAACAGTAAAGCAGCACTTCGCGGCCTTGATAGTAACCCACACCTTCAAGATGAAAACATCGCCTACCTTGTTAGCGATGAACATGAGCGTACTAAAGAGTTCATGAATGAAGAAATCGGTGAAATTGAAGAGCCAATCAACAGCTACTTCTCTGCGGTTTATTCTGACATGTCAGTGCAAATAGTTAACGCAGCACAATTGCTAGCCGGTGAGCAGTGGCAACGAGATGGCCTGCTAGAAAATGCAGACCAACTAGTGCTTTCTGTATCCGCTCCGTTTAAAGGTGGCCGTGGTGGTAACGACGACTACACCAGCATTGCCGTAGGTCCACTGACTCGAGCAAGTGTTGCTGACCTTTATGTCTTCGATAACAACACACCTTCAGTGCTAGAGCTTACCTTTGCAGATATCAAAGAGTGGATTGAAGTTACCGCTTCTCAGCAATACAAAACGGTTGAAAAAGATGGCGATGCTATCATGCATCAAAACTTCCGTAGCTATAACTTCGACGTGTTCTATGGTGGCTTCGATGAAGAAGGCAACTCTCGACTACAATATACTATCGATGTGTCTAACGGCTCGTACTTCGAAACCGATGATCGCGGCGAGCTAGTTAAAGAAGGTGACGATGACGACGCTGACTTTATCCGCACTGGCGAGACTCGTCTTACTAGCCTCACCCTAGACGGCGAAGAAGTTGATGATAATCAAATGGTGTATGTGGTAACAAACAACTACCGCGCATCGAACTCTTGGATGCCGGGTGTTTCTGAAGCGAGAATCGAACACGAAGATGAGTCAGAAACAAACCGTGACCTTGTTTACGATTACTTGATGGACCTGTCTGAAGACGCTGATGAGAACAATGGCGGTATCATTGAATTCACTAATGCGAATAACTTCAAGCTTGCTGGCCCTGCTGGCGTAACGGGTGAGTTCCTATCATCAGTTGATAAAGCTGCCGCTGAGTTCGCAGACGAGTTCCTAGAGCAAGTAACAGCAACTGACGAAACTGGCAGTGTTGATGATAACCACGGCTATGTCGTGTTTGAATATACTTTCGACTAATCAACACCGGTTGAGCTAGGTAAAAAGTAATCAAGCAATAAGGTTGTAAGCCCCTTTCTAAGTGATTAGGAAGGGGCTTTTTTATGCGTACAACACCTTGGTTCAGTCATGAATACGCTCGATATAACGTTCAAACCAAATGATGCAATTAATGACAAGCCTCTATACGGGCATTGAACATTGTAAGCAGCTCAGGATGTCCATGTAGAAAATCATGAGTGAAATATACCCAATTAACTTGAAGATGCGTGTTTGAGCACCTGAAAATTATCATTTATTCGAGACGCCAGTGAACCAGCGATTTTTGGCAAAGTGTCCTCAAAAAATCGTTCTACAGCGACTCTGAAATCAGCCTTGTTTTTAAAGTAAAC